>CACZER010000066.1:0-2345 GCA_902780195.1 uncultured Bacteroidia bacterium | reverse complement strand
TACAGCCAATTTGTGTAATATTTCTATTAAATGACAGATGTACTTTTGCAAACGAAATTAGAATTAGATCAAAATGAAAAAGATTCTTTGGCTATTGGCAGCAATACTGATTTCAGGTTGCTCGAAGAACAGCGAGACTTTTGCACAGACAATGGAAGAGACAATGTATATCACTATCGGAGAGGAGACGCATACCGTCACGATGGAGGACAATGTCGGCACAAGGGCCTTGGTCGCTGCATTGCAAACGGACAACATCACCTACGTGGCACACGATTACGGCAACTTTGAGAAGGTGGGCTATGTCGGGCAGTCATTCCCCACGGCAGACCACCAAACCACCACTTCTGCGGGCGACCTTGTCTTATACAACGGCGACAACATCTGCATCTTCTACGGTAGCAATTCTTGGTCCTATACACGCATCGGCAAACTCGACAACTTGTCGGCTGACGATGTGCGTCGTTTCGTCAAGGCAGGTGAAGGTGAAGTGGCTATTACGCTTTCATTGCAGCCCATCTATACAGGGATCCAAGAACTATCACCAGACAAAAACAGCGAAGGAACAACCTACACCATTACTGGACAGATTGCCCCCAAGGGCTATAAAGGCATTGTGATTCAAAATGAAAAAAAAAGAATAAACTATTGATACCATGAAAAGAACAATCATCCTTGCAGCAGTGGTGGCACTTATTACCGCCTGCAGCAATCAACCGCAAACAACAGAAGCAACAGAAACTAAAAAAGAAGAAATGAAACAAGAACTGAACCTCACGCAGGAGTGGGACAAGGTGTTCCCGCTGAGCGAGAAAGTGAATCACCGTAAGGTGACATTCGAAACACAATATGGACTGACTTTGGCTGCAGACCTCTATACACCAAAGGATGCCAAAGGCAAATTGGCGGCTATTGCCGTGAGCGGTCCCTTCGGTGCCGTCAAGGAGCAGTCGAGCGGCCTCTACGCTATGAATATGGCAGAGCGAGGCTTCGTGGCACTAGCCTTCGACCCTTCCTATACTGGCGAAAGCAGCGGCGAGCCTCGCCGTACAGCCTCGCCCGACATTAACACGGAAGACTTCATGGCGGCTGTTGATTTCCTCGCAAAACAAGACAATGTCGATGCTGAAAGGATCGGTATCATCGGTATCTGTGGCTGGGGTGGCATCGCCCTCAATGCTGCCGCCGCCGACACCCGCATTAAGGCTACCGTGGCCAGCACGATGTACGACATGACCCGTATCAGCGGCAACGATTACAATGATGCTTTCGACGTGGAAGAGGCTCGCCATAAGAACCGCGAGGCTCTCGCCCAGCAGCGACTGACCGACCCGATGGCTATGGCTGGCGGCGTGCTTGACACCGTTCCTCCCCAAGCCCCCCGGTTTGTCCATGACTACCACGCGTACTACAAAACTCCTCGCGGTTATCACAAACGCAGCGGCAACAGCAACGATGGCTGGCGCGTCATCGGCACTCAGGCCTACGCCAACAGCCGTTTCCTCTATTACATCAACGAAATCCGCTCTGCCGTCCTCGTGATGCATGGCTCGGAAGCCCACTCCCGATATTTCGGTGAAGCCGCTTACAAATACATGGTCGAAGGCCAGGCAGATGGCTACAACTTCATTGGCAAGCCGAATCCCAACCCCGAAAACAAGCAACTGCTCATCATTCCCGGTGCCACCCACTGCGACCTCTACGACGGTGGTGAGGGCAATTACATTCCGTGGGATACATTAGCGGAGTTTTTCACCAAAAACCTGAAATAATACAAAATGAACGAACAACCCACAGGGAAGACCTACGTCGGCAGCGACGAACCTATGGCAAGAAGACCACCTTCGGCAAGGGCAGTTTCGTCAACTTCGGCTGCACCTTCCTGGCACTTGGTGGCATCACGATTGAGGAGGGCGTCTTCATCGCGCCTCATGTGGTTTTGGCCACAGAATACCATCCCGAAGACCCGGAAACAAGACACTCCTTGCTCACCAAGCCCATCGTCATCAAGAAGAACGCCTGGATTGGTGCCAACGCCACGATATTGGCGGGAGTCACCATCGGCGAGAACGCCATTGTGGCCGCCGGTGCCGTGGTGGGAAAGGATGTCCCCGACAACACCATTGTGGGAGGCGTTCCTGCCAAGGTAATTAGAATGATCAAATAAGAGATGGAATGAAACAATGAAATCCGCAATCCAGGCAATAAACTAATGACTATGAAAAAGACAATCATGGTGGTCGCCGTCGCATTGACAATGGCCGCCTGTGGAACGCAATCCACTAAAGAAAACGCAAAAGAAATGAACACACTCACCTTTACTACCGAGCAGGCGGCCTTCATGT
>CACZER010000065.1:0-2444 GCA_902780195.1 uncultured Bacteroidia bacterium | reverse complement strand
GAACGACGGCAAGATGCAGTTGAGCTTCACCTTGCCCGTGCCTTGCGGCGCAGAAGCCATCGAAGCGGCCAAGCTGCTGCTGAAGAAGATGGGACTGGAAAACCCCAGCGTGGTGTATTACAGGGAACTGACGCCCGGTTTCACCTTCGTCAACTGCTACGGTAGTTGCACGCACACCGTCGACTATTCGACCATCTATGTGCCGAAGGTGGAATCCACGACGATGGACATGTACGAGACCGACAAGTACATCAAGGAGAACATCGGCCGCAAAATCGTCATTGTCGGCGCCTCGACGGGTACCGACGCCCACACCGTGGGTATCGACGCCATCATGAACATGAAGGGCTATGCCGGCCACTATGGTCTGGAGCGCTACGAGATGATTGAGGCCTACAACCTCGGCTCACAGGTGCCCAACGAGGAGTTCATTGCCAAGGGCATCGAACTCCATGCTGATGCGCTGCTCGTCTCGCAGACTGTGACCCAAAAAGATGTCCACATCCACAACATGACCAACTTCATCGAGTTGATGGAGGCCGAAGGCCTGCGCGACAAGATGATTTGCTGCTGTGGCGGTGCCCGTATCACGCATGAACTGGCCAAGGAACTCGGCTTCGACGCCGGTTTCGGCATGAACACCTACGCCGACGACGTGGCTTCGTTTGTGGTTCAAGAAATGGTAAAGAGAGGTATGAAATAAGAGTAATAATCTTAAATTATAAATCTTAAATCTTTAAATAACAACACACTATGGACAAAAATGAAATGAGAGAAGTGATCGCCAAGCGTGCTGCAAAAGAATTGCACGACGGCGATGTTGTCAATCTCGGTATTGGCATTCCGACTTTGATCCCCAACTACCTTCCTGAAGGTGTCACTGTGACCCTCCAAACCGAAAACGGTGCCATGGGCATGGGCCCAACCCCCGAAGAAGGCAAAGAAGACAAGAACCTCATCAACGCTGGCGGTGGCGCCATTACGCTGCTGCCTGGCGCCTGCACCTTCGACTCTGCCACATCGTTCGCCATCATCCGTGGCGGCCATGTGAACGTGTCGTTCCTCGGCGCCCTGCAAGTGGATGAAAAGGGCAACCTCGCCAACTGGATTATCCCTGGCAAGATGGCTCCCGGTATGGGCGGTGCCATGGACCTCGTCGTGGGTGCCAAGCGCGTGATCCTCACCATGGAACACACCCAAAAGGGTGCTCCCAAGATCTTGAAGGAGTGCACGCTGCCTCTGACCGCTGCCGGACAGGTGAACATGATCATCACCGAGATGGGTGTCATGGATATCACTCCCGAAGGCATCGTGGTGCGTGAGATCCACCCCGAGTTCACCTTCGAGCAGATGCAAGCTGCCACCGAGGCCAAGCTCATCCTTGACCCCAACTGGAAACCCATGGACATCTAATCCCTGCGGACATGGACTATAGTTTCTTGAAGATTGAGCAGCACGACCAGATCACCGTCATGAAAGTGTCGGCGCCCAAGTCGTTGAACGCGCTCAACTCGACAGTCCTGAAGGAAATCGACGACTTCGTGAGCAACCTCGACACGAAGCAGACGCGCGTCCTCATCATCACGGGTGACGGCGAGAAGGCTTTCGTGGCCGGTGCCGACATCTCCGAGATGGTGCACCTCTATGAGAAGGAAGGCTACGAGTTCAGCAAACTCGGTGCCATCGCGTTCCGCAAGATCGAGACGCTGCCGATACCCGTCATCGCTGCCGTCAACGGCTTCTGCCTCGGCGGTGGCTGCGAGTTGGCCATGGCTTGCGACTTCCGTTACGCCTCGTCGAAGGCCAAGTTCGGTCAGCCCGAAGTGGGATTGGGCATCACGCCCGGTTTCAGCGGCACCTACCGTCTGGCCAAGCTCATCGGACAAGGCTATGCCAAGGAGATGATCTACACGGGCAAGGCCATCCGCGCCGACGAAGCCCTGCGCATCGGCTTGGTGAATGCCGTCTACGAGCCGGAGGAACTGATGGACAAGGTGATGGAGACCGCCCAAAAGATGGTCGCCAACGCGCCTTTGGCCATCGCTTACGCCAAGCAGTGCATCAACGAGAGTTATGACCTGATTGCCGCCGATGCCATCGAGTTGGAGAACGTTGCCTTCGGCAAGTGCTTCGCCACCGAGGACCAGAAGGAGGGCATGACAGCGTTTCTGGAAAAGAGGCCTGCCACATTCAAAGCAAAATAACAATTAATCAAATCAACAATAAACAATCAAATCATGAAAATCTGTGTTATCGGAACCGGCACCATGGCTAAAGGTATCGTGAAGGCATTTGCCGCCAAGATGCCCGTCGTCATGAAGAGCCGCACGCAAGCCAGCCTTGACAAGGCCATGGCTTCCATCGCAAAAGGTTACGGTAAGCTGGTGGAAAAGGGTAAGATGACCCAAGAGGCCGTCGATGCCCTGCTGAAGAACATCACCACC
>CACZER010000064.1:0-2712 GCA_902780195.1 uncultured Bacteroidia bacterium | reverse complement strand
CCTTGTAATATGATCTCTTTTTCTGCCATAATCTTTCCCCTTTTTAGTTCAAGTTACGCAATCCTTCCAAGGCATATTCATCGCCAGTAAGGTCAGCCACCAAATCAGCCATTTGCTGCTTTGCCTCGGCCATTTGCTCACCAAGCTCTTTGTACGACACGGCATACTTGTTTGCAAGTGCCGTCACCCGTGTTTCAACCGCTTTCAGAACATCCGTAAGCGTGTCGTTTATGCCCGCCACAACGGGGTCAATCCATTTCTTGTGCAGGAATAGTTCCACTTCCTCGTCGGTCAAGTGCTCTATGGCCTCCTTGGTCTTGTCAATCAATTCGGCCTTCGCCTCTTTGATTTCCTTTTTCACCTTGGCCTGCTCTTCCCAAAGCTTCACCAGCTTCACCAACTTCGCCTTCGTCTCAGGCTCTATCTCGTCGCCCTTGGCCTTGGCATCCTTCTTTATCTTCGCTTTGTCCAACTTCGGGTCGTCGTCACCGTCCAAATACTCCTGTGCCTCCTCTTCCGTGAAGCTGTCCCGCAGCTCGTCAACCTCAGCGTCTATCTCCTCGTTTCGGGCTTCCTTCTCACTAATGGCTTGCAGTTCCGCTTTGAACAAGGTTTCCTGCACCATCGCGAACGGAATAATGCGGCCTTTCAGTCCATCGGCCACTTCTATTTCCTCGTCACCCTTCTTCACCAGCTTATAAGCCGTCTCAACCTTTCTCGCCGCTTCCATCCCTTCGGTCTGCAAGGTCTCAATGTCGTTGGCTATCGTCTGCCATTCGTTGCTTAAGGCTTGGTAGGCAGCATAGCGGTCTACCAACGGAATACCCTTGTTCCTCTCGAAAATGTCATCCGCTATTTCATAGCGTTCTTTCATTTCCCTCACCGTGGCCACATTGCTAATCAACCTACGGTGCAGTTCATCGCCAAAGCCTTCAAACGCCCGCTCAAATTGCTTGCGCAATTTTTCCGTGTCGCGGTCGTGGGCGATAACGCTGGCCACATCGTCAGTCGTAATGGCCGAATAGGGTTTGTCCTCTGCTGGCTGGAACAGTTCCACCCGCAACGAGGGCAACGCCTCCCAGTACTCCTTCAGGCGGTCAATCTCGCTGTTAGGGATGCCGCCAAACATGGTAGCGTAGATGTCATAAAGCTCTGGTGCTTCCGATGAGTCCACATAACGAGGGATGTTCAGATTGTAATTGTTCTGCCTGATGGTCTCACGGCTCACTTTACGCGAAAAGCCTGGCTCGTCGCTGCGCAAGCGCACCGCGTCGGCTATGCGCTTGATGTCACAGTCGCGCAGCTTGTTATTCTTGCCATCCTTCACGAAGCCCTTCGAAGCATCGATGATCAGCACATCGTCATTCAGTCGGTGCTGCTTCAGCACCATGATGAGCGTAGGAATGCCAGTGCCAAAAAAGATGTTGGCAGGCAGTCCAATGATGCAATCTATCTGGTTTTTCTCAATCAGCCTCTTACGGATTTTGCCTTCTCCCTCATCCTCTGGGTCACCTCTGAACAGCACACCGTGAGGCAACACGATAGTCAGGATGCCGTCGGGCTTCAGGTGGTGCAGCTCATGCAGCAGGAAGGCATAGTCTGCCTTGCTCTTCGGCGCAACGCCATAGTCCTTGAAGCGGGCATCCAGTTCAGCGTCCGAGGGGTCCCAGTGCTGCGAGTATGGTGGATTCGATACCACGGCATCCACATAAAGCGGTCGCCCGGCATTAGGCCCGGTCTTCTCTATCGGCCAATCCTCATCTAAAGAGTCGGCGCAGCGCGTGTCGATATTGCCTGGTCTGATGCCGCGCATCACTAAGTTCATGCGCGTCAGGTTGTAGGTGTTTTCCTTAAGCTCTTGCGCATAGTATTTCACGCGGTTTCTGTCTTCGATGTGTCGGCCAACGCTCTTACCGATGGTGATGAGCAGCGAACCCGAACCGCTCGTTGGGTCGTAGATTTCAATCTGCTTTTTGTCCTTATGGTGCTCAGCCACGATTTCCGACATCAGCATGGCCACCTCATGCGGAGTGTAGAACTCTCCAGCCTTCTTTCCCGCACTTGCGGCAAAGTTGCTGATAAGATACTCGTACACATAGCCCAGCACGTCATAGTCCTGTGAGCCGTCCGTAGGAATATCCTTGATGAGCTTGATCAAGTCTTTCAAAGCCTTGGTCTGCGAAGCTGGATTTTCGCCCAGCTTGCTCAATCCGGCTTGCAGGGTGATGAAGATTTTCTCATACACGTGCTTATAGTTGGGGCTAATCATGCGATCAAACGTGTTGAGCGCAACACTCAGGTCGGCCACGTTGAACGTGCTATGAGGCAGCAGCCATGTCGAGAAAAGGTTTTTATATTCGATGAAATAGCCGATGCTGTTTTTGCAGTCCTCAATGGTCACGGCCATATCTTCGTCGTCGTAGTTTTCAACCAGGTCTGGCAAGTCCTCTTCCGTCCAGCCGCTCTTCTTCAGATGGGCAACCTCGTTATCCGAAAGGAACTTATAGAAGATAAGGCCAAGAATATAGTCCTTATACTCGCTGGCATCAATCTTCGACCTCATCTTATTGGCCGAAGCCCAAATCCTGTTTGCTAGTTGTTGCTTATTCATATATGTCTTGTTTCAATTTTTCAACAAAAATAATGGCTATTAGTTCACCCATTCTGAACCTTTTCCACATAATTCAAAATCGCACCGCCAAGGCGTTTCTT
>CACZER010000063.1:0-2890 GCA_902780195.1 uncultured Bacteroidia bacterium | reverse complement strand
AACGAAGAAAAATTCAAAAAGATCAGACAATATGACAACAGTAACAGTGAATGCCAAGAAGAATGAAGTTTCGTCCTTCACCAAGAAATTGATGAGCGGCCTCGACCTCTCGATGCAACGCTTGCTTACCATGCGTTGCCGCCACAACGGCACCTTCTGCTTCTGCGATGCTGATGGCAACATCTACACCGTGAAAGCCAAGGAAGTCAGAGCCATGATGGAACAGGAATAATCTCCTGCATCACATAGAACCCTAACCACGACTTGCAGCCGATGCTGTGAGTCGTGTTTTTTTGTATCTTTGACGCCATAAAATTACATTTCCATGAAGAAAATAAACGTCCTTCTATTATTAATAAGTGTCCTCTGCACATCAGCTTTCGCCCAATCCGAGCAACTCTCCGAAACCGACCCCGTCATCACCCACCGCATCAGCCAATGGCAAGACCTCAAGTTTGGCTTCATGATGCACTGGGGCATCTACGCCCAATGGGAAGTGGTGGAGTCGTGGTCCATCTGCAACGAGCCTTGGATCAACCGTGATGGTGCCGATTATTACAAATACAAGACTGATTATCAAAATCTTAACAAAACCTTTAACCCGAAGAATTTTGATCCTTCAAAATGGGCCGAGGCTGCTAAAAACGCGGGCATGAAATACGTCGTCTTCACCACGAAACATCACGACGGCTTTTGCATGTTCGACACCAAGGAGACTCCCTACTCAACTGTCGACCCAAGCTGTCCGTTCTCCAAAAATCCCAAGTCCGACATCACTAGCGAGGTGGTGAAAGCCTTCCGCGAAAAGGGTTTTTGGACAGGTCTATACTTCTCCAAACCTGACTGGCACTGCGATGACTACTGGGCGCACGAGTGGGCCACTCCCGACCGTAATGTCAACTATGACCCAACGGCCATGCCTGAGCGTTTCGAGAAATACAAGCAATTCACCCACAGACAGATACGCGAACTTACCCACAACTACGGCGACATCGACATCCTTTGGCTCGATGGCGGCTGGGTGCGTCCCGAATGGAGCGTGAACGACGAAACGCGCCCATGGCTCGGCTGTCAAGGCTACATCCAAGACATCGATATGCCCACGGTGGCCTCCATCGCCCGCGAAAACAACCCTGACCTCATCATCGTCGACCGCTCGGTAGGTGGCAAATACGAAAACTACCAGACCCCCGAACAGCAGGTGCCCGACTCACTCCTTCCCTATCCCTGGGAAACCTGTATGTCGATGGGTAACTCATGGTCGTATGTCTCGACAGACACCTATAAAAGCACCAACAAACTCATCCATCTCTTGTGCGACATCGTGGCCAAAGGCGGCAACTTCCTCCTCAACGTTGGCCCCGATGCCGACGGAAACCTGCCAGACACAGCCCTGCTCCGCATGAAGGAAATCGGCGAATGGATGCAAGTGAACGGCGAGGCCATCTACGGCACACGCCCCATCTATCCCTTCACCTACGGCAAATTCCGCTTCACTCAGAAAGGCGACAAAGTCTATGGCATTTTCCTCTTGGATGAGCAGGAAAGTCCCGTGCCCGACACCTATTGGTTCGATGGCAAAGGCATGAAGCTGAAAACGGGTAAAATCAAGGTCCTAGGCAGCAAAAAGAAAGCCTCCCTTTGCAGAGAGGCTGATGGTCGCTACCGCATCAACTTCCCGAACAATTTCGAGATGCCGCACGCGGTGGTATTTGAAATGCGGCAGAAATAATTATCCCACCACGATATTGACGATTTTCTTCGGCACGTAGATAACCTTGCGCACCTGCTTGCCCTCAATCCATTTGGCGGCTTCGGGGGCGGCGAGCACGGCGGCTTGTACCTCTTCGGCATTCATCGTGACAGGCAGTTCCATATTGAAGCGCATCTTACCGTTGAAGCTGATAGGATAGTTGAAGCTGTTTTCCACCGTCTTGCTCTCGTCGTAAGCGGGGAACGCGGCGTTCACCACCGAGGTCTCATGACCCAGCAAGTGCCACAATTCTTCAGCGATATGCGGCGCGTAAGGCGAAATCATCACACACAACGGCTCAAGTATCTCTCGCTTGTTGCACTTGATGTCGGCCAGTTCATTGACGCAGATCATGAAGGCCGAGACGACCGTGTTGAACGAGATACTCTCGATGCCGTCTTCTTCCTTCTTGATGAGCTTATGCAGGCTCTTCAGCTCGGGTGCAGTGGCAGGTTCATCATTGACACAGAACTCGTTGTTCTCGTTGTGGAACAGCCTCCAGAACTTACGCACGAAGCGGAAGGTTCCCTCGATGCCCTGCGTGTCCCAAGGCTTGGATTGCTCCAAGGGGCCAAGGAACATCTCATAGAGACGCAGCGTGTCGGCACCGTATTTCTCCACAAGGTCGTCGGGGTTTTGCACGTTATACTTCGACTTCGACATCTTCTCCACCTCGTTGCCACAGACATAGATATTGTTGCCGTCCTTGTCCTTCTCGAAAATAAACCTGGCATCCTTCAAGTCGTCGCGCCATTGGCAGAACTCGGCCACATCAAGGATGTCGTTATGCACCATGTTGATGTCCACATGGATCGGATCGCTAAACAGTTCGCGGTCCTTCATATTTTTGGAGATAAACAGCGGCACCGACGGAAGCGGGGCGCCATCCTCAAACACGGGAACTTCCTTGCCTGCAACAAGGTCTTTGATCTTCTGTTCGACCTTGTCGGTGCCATACATATAATCTCTCACGACATCAATGATAGGAACCAAAAGCAGTTTATATCCCTTTTCTTTAGCATAATCCTTCCAAGGCTCAGCCACCTTCTCGAGGTTACCCATGCGGTTAATCTCAATGAGGATGCCCTTCTCGGGGCAGAAGAAGTCGAAACGACGGCGGCCGTCCTTGAAGTCCTT
>CACZER010000062.1:0-3093 GCA_902780195.1 uncultured Bacteroidia bacterium | reverse complement strand
AAGTCAGGTTATAAATCTCCCATATTTCAAGGCTACCTTTGGTGGAGAGATCCCCCTCTGCCCTTTCGTAGCGAAAGGTATCTCCCACCAGTTTCAGATTCGAAGCAATCAGATAACCAACCCAGACATCTAAGCTGAGGAACACGGCAATCATAGCGATGATGAATCCTTTCTGTTTTTTATCGAAACCCGATTTTTTGTCCATGGGTGTCTCAGCGGCTTCAATTTGACGGATAATATCGTCGCAAGCTTTTGTCTTATAGCGGACTTCATAGATTCCAACGATTACGACAGTCGCCATTACAACACAAAAGAATAGCAGAGCCACGCCCAAATTGGCCACCCCGTTTCCAATCCTCCATAAAAGCCATCCACAGGTCACGATCATTATCGTTGAATAACAGAGGATCAAGAAGATAGAGAAAAGTTTTTTAAAACTACGAGCATGATTTGACAGTGTCAATAGATCGCCGTTTTCTAACGTCTTGAGTTGCAGTTTTCTGGTCAACAGCAATTCAATGACCAGACATATCATGCAATAGGTCACCCAAAACACCTTTGCTGAAAGATTACCGCCTAGATCACAATCGATGGCCAGCAATCCAATAAGCGCCAACAACGGGTATAAAACCACTTGCAGCCATCGGTATCGCTTGTAGAAATCCGTGCTATGCTTGATGGACGACTTCATCAACCTATCGTTAACGATTTCCTGTTGGTCGAACTGCTGTTTCAGCGTTTCGTATTGGGCCTTCAGTTGGTCCAGTTCGGAGAGATTATTGTTTTCGTTGTTTTCCATGATGATTCCCTTTCATTCGTTTTTCGACATTTTCACCAGTTTGTCCTTAATGCGTACCAGCCTCACACCCACATTGTTCGGCGTGATGCCAATGATGGCCCCGATTTCATCGTAGCTGATGCCTTCGAGCCAAAGCAAAATAAGGCTTCGGTCGATGAGGTCGAGGCGCGAGATGCGGTCGTAGAGTTCACGGATTTGTTGCGTCTTGGGGTCGTCGGCCTCGTAAGGGTCGATGTCCACCGTCAGCGGCACGGTCTCAATGCGCCGGCGTTCCTTCTTGTCCTGGTTAATGGCCGTGTTAAGCGCGACGCGGTAGATCCATGTCTGCGCGGTACTTCTGCCCTCGTAGTTGTCAAAGCCGTTCCAAAGCCTGATGAGGATTTCCTGAAACAGGTCGTCGATTTCGGCCTTGTTGCGCGAGAACATGTAGCACACCGTGTAGATGGTCCGCTTGTGCTGCCGCACCAAAAGTTCAAACTGATGTTCCTTGTCGTTGTTCATAATGCGTCTTTCGTTGCAACGTTCATCATGTTAGACAACAAGGGAAAGGAATTATTACATCACGGTGACAGTTTTTGTCGAAAAGCCTTCTGCTGTTTCAATCCTGATCACATAAAGGCCTTTTTCCAAACTGCCAAAGTCAAATTCAAAAGCATCGCCATTAACAACACTTTCAAACACTTTTTCTCCCAAAAGGTTGAAAATGCAAAGGTTAGTGATGCCCTCTGCTTCGATTCTCACCATGCCATGTGTTGGATTGGGATAGACCGAAATAGCATTCTCTCCGTTTTCCGAAACTCCCACGCAATCTTCAATGATGTTGGTGAACTGCTCGCTCCAATCGGAGTTCTCATACACCGAAACACAGCCACAAGGCACCGTGAGCTTGGTGCTACCAAAGCCACCGAAAGAATAATTGCCAAGTGTTGGGGGCACTTCAGCGTAGATGACAGCATCCATGAAACCATCGCAGCTCGCAAAGGCAAAGCTCTCAACGGAAGTCAAACCTTTGGAAAGGGTCAGCGTCCCGTCGAAGCCGTGGCAACCTTCAAAGGCACTGGAACCGATGGAAGTCACCGTATTGGGAATCACCAAAGAACCAGTAAAACCAGCGCATTCCTCGAAAGTCCAGCTGCCTATGTAGGTCAAGTTCTCGCTGAGGGTCAAAGTGCCGTCAAAACCAGTACAGTTGCCGAAAGCCGACTCGCCAAGCTCAACAACGGTGTTGGGGATGACCAAGGATCCCGTAAGACCTGTGCACTTTTCAAAGGCATATTTTCCAATGGAAGTGATTTGTTCAGGAATCACCAACTCACCTGTGAGCGTGCTGCAATAATAGAAGGCGTTGTCGCCGATGCGGATCACGTCATCAGGAATCACCGTGTTTTGGCAGCCAGCAAGCAATTCGTTGGTGCTTGTCCTGATGATGGCGTTGCAACCATTTCGCGAGTCGAAGACGGGATTGCCAGCTTCAACGACAATCTCTTCCAGCCCAGCGCAACCGCCAAACGGGTTTGTGCCGATGTAAGTCACCGTATTGGGAATGGTAATACTCGTCAAGCCAGTGAACCAAAACGACCAACCGCCAATTTCAGTCACCGTGCTTGGGATGGTGATGGACATCAAGCTGCCGATATGGCTAAATGCATCCTCTGCAATAGATTCAACCCCATTGGGAATGGTCGAATTCTTACATCCGAATTTCAGTTCATTACTATAAGACGAGATAACAGCGTTGCAGTTGTCGCGCGAGTCGTAGTCCTCGTTGGCGGGGTCCACCACAAAGCCGTCAATGCCATCGCAACCATAGAAAGGCGTGTAGCCAATCCATTCCACCGAGGCAGGAATAGTCACAACGCCAGTAAAACCGCAGTAGTCAAAGGCATCGTCACCGATTTCTTCAAGGGTGTTGGGAAGGACCAAAGTGCCTTCCAGTCCCCTGCAATAGCTAAAAGCATAGCTGTCAATAATAGTTACAGCATAACTGTTCCCATTATAAACCACATAATCGGGAATAGTCAAGGTGCCTGTGGCTTCGGTGCCATCGACATGATCCAACACGGTGACGGAGGTCCCGCCATAGTTGACTTCATAGTTCAAGTCGCCATAGGTAAAGGTCTGGGCTTTCATTCCTAAAACACCAAAGACCAGCAATAAAAAAAAGAAATGTCTTTTCATAGGATATGCTTTTAATAAGGGCAAAAATACAAATTCTCCATAAAATTACTACCTTTGCAGCCCGAAAATAACACCTTATTATAATATGATCACCCAAGACCAACTTAAAGACTTAT
>CACZER010000061.1:0-3968 GCA_902780195.1 uncultured Bacteroidia bacterium | reverse complement strand
TAAATCGCCACTTGACAAGGCCTCGAAATTGGCCTCAATCCTCTCAATGTTCCAATCCCACCATTTCAGTTCCAGCAGATAAGCGATGAATTCGTCGTCGAAGCGCTTTCTGACCACACGGCAAGGGTTACCCACAGCGACAGCGTATGGAGGAATGTCCGACGCCACTACCGAGTTGGCCCCGATAATGGCTCCGTCGCCAATATGGACACCTGGCATGATGGTGACATGCTGACCAATCCAAACGTCGTTGCCCACAATGGTATCGCCTTTCAGAGGCAATTCATCTTTCACCGGGGCAATGGCGCTGCCCCAGTCACCGCCAATTACGTAAAACGGATAGGTCGTCACGCCGTCCATCCTGTGATTGGCGCCATTCATCACAAACTCCACACCTTTGGCGATGGAGCAGAACTTGCCGATAATCAGCCGGTCGCCGATGAAGTCGTAGAAATGCGTGACGTGTTTCTCGAACTGGTCGGCACCATCCACATCATCGTAATAAGTATAGTCGCCGATGATGATACGCGGGTTCTTCACCACATTCTTAATGAAGCAGAGGCTTGGGATGTTGGGATTCGGAAAAGCCTCGTTGGGGTTGGGTCGGTTTGTTATCATAAACTCTTACATATTATCGGTTTGTTTCTTCCTGGGCACATCCTTCATACAACTCGATAGGAAGTCCGTCGGGGTCTTGGAAGAAGAAAAAGCGTCGGTTGGTATATTCGTCTATTCTGACCGCTTCGTGTGGGACATCCATTTCGTCAAACTCCGTTGCAGCCTTTGCCACATCATCGACTTCGAAGGCCAGATGGCGCAATCCTGCGGCCTCTGGTCGGGTCATTCGTGGTGGAGGCGAGGGAAACGAGAACAATTCAATGATGTAGTCATCACCCAATGCCAAATCGGTTTTGTATGACTGTCTTTCCGTACGATAATGTTCCGCAATGACATGAAAGCCAAGAACACGGGTATAGAATTCGACGCTTCGCTGATAGTTGGAGCAGATGATGGCAATATGGTGTACTTTGTTCAGTTTTATCATGAATTATTGGTCTCGCAAATAAACACAGTGTCTTTATCGAATAAAATTCGTGTAACTCGCCACTACCTTTTCAGGCAAGCCATTGCGCTCGCGCTCGGCGGCGATGGCGCGGATAAGGAAGGCCATGTTGCGGCCCAATACGCGCATGATTTGGCAACCTTCTTCGTCTTTCATCACGTCTTCAGGCGTGTGGCCGTGCACCATATTCCAATAGCGGCTGCTCACCACGGGCATCTCGCTGATGGTGAAATACTTGTTGAGCCTGTCGAAAGCGGCTGTGGTGCCGCCACGTCGTGCCGAGACGACGGCCGCACCCACTTTCATGCGCAGGTCATAATGGGCGCTATAAAACAGACGGTCGAGCAGGTTGGTGAGCGTTCCGTTGGGGCCGGCGTAATACACCGGCGAACCGACCACGAGACCGTCGGCCTTCTCAAGTTTTTGTGCCACTTCGTTCACCATGTCGTTGAACACGCAATGCCCCAGTTCAGCGCATTTGCCGCAGGCGATGCAGCCCCGGATGTCTTTGTTCCCGATGTGAACGATTTCAGTTTCTATGCCGTTTTTTTGTAGTTCTTCCGCCACAATGCTCAAGGCGGTGAAGGTGCAGCCGTTAGCGTGCGGGCTGCCGTTGATGAGGAGTGCTTTCATTTGTGATTATTTTGCTGCAAAGGTATGAAATACTGGAATCTTCATTTACCTGACCACTCGTGTAAATACAGGATTTTCGCCGTCTGCGACGGTCACATACACCTTCAACTCTCCCGTAGGCATCCCTGGATTGTCCTCACGTGGAAGATCCTCGGCTGTGAACAGGTATTCCGTGCCTTCGGGGATGGAACGTGAAGCCACGGCCTTGGCTTGAGCATGAAGCATCTGATAACCATCAACAGCGGCGTTGAAGATAGCTGTTTCCTCTTCGTTTACTGGATGTTGTTCTGGGAAATCCTCCAACTTAACGAACTCTCCTTCAAGGAAACCGCTTGCCTTCAGGAATTGGTCGATTTCTTTGGGTGCGGCATCGAGTCGGGCGGCACGTACACCATAGCCGGGAAGGATTTCCGCTTTAGGCTGAGCCTCGGCCAAATATTTCATGCTGGACTCCAATCCGCCGCTGCCGAAGGTGCAGAACGGGACAACTTTCTTGCCGCTCAAGTCCACTTGACTCAAGAAGGTAATCACGGGCGGTGCGTAAGTGCCGAACCACACGGGATAGCCTAAGAACACCACATCGTATTTGGCGATGTCTGCTGCCAACGGCTGAATCTCGGGAGAAATGCCTTGTTCGCGATCTTGCTTGCAACGTTCGATGGTGGCTTGGAAATCCTCATCGTAGGGTTTCGTGGGGACAATCTCCTCAATGTCGGCTCCGAGTCGTGTGGCGATTTCGGTCGCTACGACTTTCGTGTTCGACGTTTGGGAGTAATAGAGGACCAGCACTTTAGGGGTTTCTGCCTTGGGTGCTTCTTCCTTTTGGCTTTCCTTTTTCGGACCGCAAGAAACGGCGGCCATCGCTACGATGGCGAGAACAAGTAATCTTTTCATTTTGAATCAAATTTTATTCATTGACTTTCAGAAACTCCTGTATTGCTTCCTCCATCATGTCGGGCGTCACCATAGGCTCGAAGCGGAGGATGGTCTTGCCGTCTTTGGAGACTAAGAACTTGCCGAAGTTCCAACGGATGGCATCACCTTGGTCGAAGCCCGTGCCGGTCTTTTGATGAATCTCGTCAAGCATTGTCGCGAACTCCTCAGTACCCTCGGGATAGCCCTGGAAAGGCGCTTGTTTCTTGAGGTAGGTGTAGAGCGGACTCTCAGCTTCGCCGTTGACATCAATCTTGTCGAACAGCGGGAAGGTGACATTGTAGTTCAGTGAGCAGAAACTCTGAATCTCCTCATTGGTGCCAGGCTCTTGTCCCAAGAATTGGTTGCAGGGGAAGCCCAAGATCTCCAAGCCTTGGTTCGGGCGTCACTTGGGCGGTCTTGTTGTTCTGGTTGTTGCAGCTCGTGGCTATCATCAGTGCCACTGCCGCGAGAAAGAATAGTTTTTTCATATTGAATTAGGATTAAGTTATTATAGTTATTTCAGCACTTTTAATATCTGCTTCCGTGAGGCTGTCCCATCCGTCAGCTTCGTGATGTGATCGACTAAAAACTCCAGCGACTCCTCGGGGGTATGGTCGGTGTGGAGCGTGGTGAAGTCTTCGAACAGCGACTCGGGTGTGCAGAAATACGACACTTGCCAGCCGTTGTAAACCTGCTCGGGTCCTCGATATACCCGCTCGATGGCTCCCGTGACGACACGGCACTGTTGCATCAGCTTGCCTACGGCTGCATCGGCTTGGCCTTTCTTCACGCCAAGCAAGGCGCGCACCTCTTTGATGGTGATACTGCCTTGCTTTTCGAGGTATTCCATGATGCGCTCGCCGTTCTTGTCGGGCGTTGTCGTGGCGCGGCGGACGTTCATAAGTTCGCGGTAGAATGGGACCGTCGCGAAGGCGGCTTTTCCTCCGCAGAGGAATTTCCCATAGGCGATACCGCCGTTTTGGAGGCAGTCGATCTTCCAGTCCCACGGCCCGAGCGAGTCCTCCTCGCCGTCAAACCAAAACCCAGGCTGGGTGAGTTCCTTGATGGAATAGCTCGGGATGGCGCTGGCGAAAAACGGGACGATGCCCAACTCGCAAATGGCTCGCTCCATCGTCTCTGGACTGGATATTTCAAAATTCATTATCATTTAGCATTCAAATGAGGTTACAAAGATACAAATAATCCGCACCCCAAGCCTTCGCATGAATTGCAGATTTATGCTTTCATTCAATAAAGATTATTGATTACCTCCTGAAGGCCGTTGAGGAAACGGGCGGCTTCGAAGCCGTCCATCTGGGCATGATGAAACTGGAACGAGATGGGCAAGGTCGTTTTG
>CACZER010000060.1:0-3334 GCA_902780195.1 uncultured Bacteroidia bacterium | reverse complement strand
GCCGATGGCCACCACTTCGTCGGGGTTGACGCCCTTCGAAGGCTCCTTCTTGAAGAAGTCGCGGACGATGTTCTGGATGGCAGGGATACGGGTGGAACCGCCGACCAGGATGACATCGTCGATGTCGTTGACGGTCAAGCCAGCGTCTTGCAGGGCGCGACGGCAAGGCTCGATGGTGTCGTGGATCAGCTTGTCGGCCAGCTGCTCGAACTTCGAACGGCTCAAGGTGCGGACCAAGTGCTGCGGGATACCATTGACGGGCATGATGTAAGGCAAGTTGATTTCCGTCTCGCTCGACGAGCTCAACTCGATCTTAGCCTTTTCGGCAGCCTCTTTCAGACGTTGCAAGGCCATCGGGTCCTTACGCAGGTCGATGCCGTTGTCCTTCTGGAACTCTTCGGCCAGCCAGTTGATGATGACTTCGTCGAAGTCGTCGCCACCGAGGTGGGTGTTACCGTTGGTTGACTTCACCTCAAACACGCCATCGCCCAATTCAAGGATGGAGATATCGAAGGTGCCGCCGCCAAGGTCGTACACAGCGACTTTAACATCGTTCTTTTTCTTATCCAAGCCATAAGCCAAAGCGGCTGCGGTAGGCTCGTTGATGATACGGCGCACTTTCAAGCCGGCGATTTCGCCAGCTTCCTTGGTGGCCTGACGCTGGGCGTCGTTGAAGTATGCGGGAACCGTGATAACGGCTTCGGTGACCGTCTGTCCGAGGAAGTCCTCAGCGGTCTTCTTCATCTTTTGCAGCACCATGGCAGAGATTTCCTGCGGGGTGTATTGCTTGCCGTCAATGTCGATACGAGGCGTGTTGTTGGGGCCTTGCACGACTTTGTAAGGCACACGGCGCATCTCGGCTTCCACCTTGTCATAGGTTTCGCCCATGAAACGCTTGATGGAATAAACGGTACGCAGCGGGTTGGTGATGGCCTGACGTTTGGCAGGCTCGCCGACCTTACGCTCGCCGTTGTCGGTGAATGCAACCACCGAAGGGGTGGTGCGGTGGCCTTCGCTGTTAGCAATGACCTGAGGCTCGTTGCCTTCCATGACGGCCACACATGAGTTGGTTGTACCTAAATCGATACCGATGATCTTTGACATTTTCTTGTTCTCCTATTTTTTATTTGTTATTTATTTTTGTTGTCTTTTCATCGTTGCATACGAATTGCAACGGCCTCACCTTGTCAATCTTTGTGCCAAAAGAAAAAACTGACAAAATGGCAATTTGATAGCAGAAACTACATCATGTTTTTTTTGTTCGGATAATAAAAACCAGAACGTAACGTTATTTCAACATGGTAAGGATTTTTTCCTTACCTTTGCACTTTTATTTTTAGAAATTAAAATGAAGAAATATATATTATTTGTTATTTGTTTGTTGATTGTTACCCTTGGTTTTGGCCAAGACAATAACGGCTTCTTTAAGCGTTTGAAACAAAAGTTTACGGTTCATGACACAATTTACGTATATGTAAACCATCCTGGTGTTGACACCGTACTCAATATTGATGTGGATGCTGAAGAGGACGAGGAGGAAGAGGAAGAAGAGTTTTCAGAAGACATTCCCATGCCAATTGATACGATGGACACCGGTGACCGTTACCGCAAGGTGGTCCTTTTCGATAACAGCACTTGGGTGTTTTATAATATCGATAAGCCCGAGATTCCAGATGAATTGAGCGATGACCATTGGGAGACGGATATCATCCATACCTATCGTGACATTGCCTTGAAGGACTTGCCCGAAGAGGTGGAACTTCGCCTTGTCGATTCAACCCATAGTTATTGTATTCCGCATCCTGGCCCCATCACCTCACAGTTCAAGTTCAGATGGCGCCGTCCCCACAAGGGCATCGATATCGGTTTGGATACTGGAGACGAGGTATATGCCGCTTTCGATGGCGTGGTTCGTGCGGCATTGCCTTCGCGCATGACTGGCGGTTATGGCAATGTGCTGGTCATCCGTCATGTCAATGGTCTGGAGACCTATTACGGTCATCTTTCCAGATACATTGTCAAGAGCGGTGACGTAGTTAAAGCAGGCGACTTAATCGGTTATGGCGGTTCAACAGGCCGTTCCACTGGGCCCCATCTTCACTTCGAGACCCGTTACATGGGCCAGTCGTTCGATCCTGAACGCATCTTCGACTTCTACAGCGGGAAGCTTCGTGATGAGGTCTTTGTGCTAAAAAAGCACTATTTCAATATCAATTCGCACTATGGACAAACCGACCAGCAGTCGTACAACGCTTCGAGAAAAGCACCTATCGACACATCGAAGCCTAAGACCAAGGCGGTATATTATAAGGTGCGTAAGGGTGATACGTTGAGTAAGATTGCTGCTAGAAACGGTACCACTATCAGCAAGATATGCAAGCTTAATGGTATCCGTCAGAC
This sequence comes from uncultured Bacteroidia bacterium, assembly GCA_902780195.1. Taxonomy (GTDB): domain Bacteria; phylum Bacteroidota; class Bacteroidia; order Bacteroidales; family F082; genus Limimorpha. Next base: position 934 of record CACZER010000060.1, on the reverse strand, counting down.
AAAGACGCTGCAAATCGGTCAAAGATTGAGAGTGAAATAAAAAAACGCGAGGTTTAACGCCTCGCGTTTTTTTGTTTAGGCCTGCATCCAGGCTTCGACGTCTTCCAGCTGCAAGGCTGGAATGTCAAGTTTGTTCTTCTTACGCAAGCCGTTCAGCTTCTCGCGCAGGGCGGACGGCTTCTCGGCCTTTAGCTGATCGATGGTGTTGTAGCCGTTGGTGAGCAACAGGGTCGCCCAAGTCTCGGCCATACCCAAGGCCATGAAGTCTTCCTTGGTGGCGTTCTTCACTACCTTCTCGGGACGCATCATTGGGAACAGCAGCACCTCTTGGATGGTGGTCTGACCCGTGAGCAACATGACGAAACGGTCGATGCCGATGCCCATGCCTGAAGTCGGGGGCATACCATATTCCAAAGCGCGCAGGAAGTCCTGGTCGATGAACATGGCCTCGTCGTCGCCGCGCTCGCTGAGTTTCATCTGCTCCTCAAAGCGTGCACGCTGGTCGATGGGGTCGTTCAGTTCGGTGTAGGCATTGGCCAATTCCTTACCGTTGACCATCAGCTCGAAGCGCTCGGTCAGTTCGGGATTATTGCGGTGGCGCTTGCAGAGGGGCGACATCTCCACAGGATAGTCGGTGATGAAGGTCGGCTGGATGTAGGTGCCTTCGCACTTCTCTCCGAAGATTTCATCAATCAGTTTGCCCTTGCCCATCGTTTCGTCCACCTCGATGCCCAGTTGCTTGCACACCTCGCACAGCTGGGTTTCGTCCATACCCGTGATGTCGATGCCGGTCTTCTCCTTGATGGAGTCGATCATCGTGATGCGCTTGAAGGGACGCTTGAAGCTGATTTCGTTGTCGCCCACTTTCACGGTCTCCTTGCCCAAGACATCCATCACGCAGCGGTGGATCATCTCTTCGGTGTAGTCCATCATC
>CACZER010000059.1:0-6739 GCA_902780195.1 uncultured Bacteroidia bacterium | reverse complement strand
GGCATGAAATAGACGCATCCGAGGAAGATGCCATAGATGTTACCCGCTTGTGCTTCGTTGTAGCCGAACTTGGCCTGAAGGAAAAGCACAAAGATGGCCAACATGGTATAATAGCCAAAGCGCTCGCCCGTGTTGGCGAGGGCGAGCGCATATAGGCCTTTAGGATGTCCTTTAAACATCTGTAGAGCGTTTAAAGTTTATGGTTTGTGTTAGGCGGTGACGCGTTCAAGCCACTTCACCATACCCAACATGACTGACATGGAGATGAGGCAGACGGCCAAGAACACGGCCCAGCATACCCAAATCGGCCAAGCGTTGTACATGACGGGACCAATCCAAATCATCAGGTTGCCAATGGCGGTGGCAGCGAGCCACAGACCTTGGCAGAGACCCAGCATGTGACGAGGTGCCACTTTCGACACAAATGACAGACCCAACGGTGAGATGAACAGCTCAGCCACAGTCAGGAAGAAGTAAACGACAAACATCACCCAGTAACCTTGCTTATGCAAGCCTGCGGCAGCCATCGCGCTGCTATCCATGGCACGGAACTCATCGCCCGACGGATAACCGTTAGCCAGCGAGAGGACCATCAGGAAGAGGTAAGCGATGCCGGCGATGAACATACCCAAAGCAATCTTACGTGGTGTAGAAACGCCCCTGCCCTTTCTGGCCAACGAGGCGAAGATACCCATGACGATAGGCGTCAGGATGATTACGAACAGCGGGTTCAAGGCCTGCGTGATCTCAGGAGCGAGCCACTCGGAGTTGACGAAGTCGCGAGCAAACACCATCAGCGACTGGCCATTCTGGTGGAACGAGAGCCAGAAGAACACGGCGATACCCAACACAGCGAACAAAGCTGCAATACGCTGCTTGATTTCCTTTGCCATAGCGGCTTTCTCTTCAGGAGTGTAATCGGCAACTTCAGTGGCCAGTTTCTTGGCGGGTTGCGGGAACTTTTTCTTTTGGGTGAAGAAAACAATCAAGGAAATCATCATGGCAATCATCGAAGCGATGAAAGCGAAGTGGATACCTTGGTTATAGACACCGATATAGTCGGAGCAGAATTGCGTCAGGTCGGTGGCAGCACCGGCATCGATAACGGAATTGCCCATGGTCTCAGTGAACTTGGTGGTCACCTGGCCATCTTTCAGGAACTGATGGCAGAGGGCAGGCATGTCGGCATTGTAAATGAAGTTATGAGCCTTAAGCCACCATGTACGCAGCAGAGGAGCCACGAAGGGGGCAATCACACCACCGATGTTGATGAACACGTAGAAAATCTGGAAACCGCTGTCACGACGGTCCTTAGCTTCTGCCAAAGCCTCGGGGCCTTTCTTGGCAGCTTCGGCCTCGAAGTTGTCATACAGCTGACCCACTAAAGCCTGCAGGTTGCCTTTGAAGAGACCGTTACCGAAGGCGATCATAAGCAGAGCCACACAGGTGAAGATCAAGATGCCCCACCAAGCGCCATTGCCATCAGCAATGATACCATCAGCGTTACGGCTGAAAAGCGGGATGGCAAGCGCCACATAACCGATGGCCATGATAACCAGACCCCATTGGATGGTGCCATGATAGTTTTGGGTACGGTCGGCAATGATACCACCCACTAAGGCAAGCACATAGATGCCGAAGTAGAAAACAGAGTAGATGAGACCTGCAGTAGCATCGGGCAGACCGAACTTCGAAACGAGGAACAGCAGCAGGATGGCGTTCATGATGTAGTAACCGAAACGCTCTCCCATGTTACTCAAGGCAGCAGCAATCAAGCCTTTCGGGTGATCACGCTTCGCAGTCCTCAAGTAGAAGATCAAGAAGGGAATCACGATGGCAAGAATCACGCACAACAGTACGATTGTCAAATTTGCTTTCAAAAATTCCATAATGATTTGTTTTTAATGATTATTTATTTGTTGTTTTTCTAATTTCTCGTTTTCCAACAGCGGACAAAGATAGGGAAAAATGTTTTGCGATAGCAAAAATGGAGAAAAAAGTCCGAGCATAGCCGAATTTTTCCTACTTTTGCGCTTCATTTTTACGACTATGGAAATCAGCAGCAAATACAGCCCTCAGGAAGTTGAAGGCAAATGGTATGAACACTGGATGGACAAGAACTATTTCCACTCCACCCCAGACGAACGCGAACCCTATACCATCGTGATCCCGCCGCCGAATGTGACTGGTGTGCTTCACATGGGCCACATGATGAACAACACGATTCAGGACATCCTGATCCGCCGCGCCCGCATGCAAGGCAAGAACGCCTGCTGGGTGCCCGGCACCGACCACGCCTCCATCGCCACCGAAGCCAAGGTGGTGAACAAGCTGGCGCAACAGGGCATCAAGAAGACTGACATTGGCCGCGAAGAGTTCCTCAAGCACGCTTGGGACTGGACCCACGAACATGGTGGCATCATCCTCAAGCAATTGCGCCGCCTCGGCTGTTCCTGCGACTGGGAACGCACCTCGTTCACCATGGACGACATCCGCTCGAAGAGTGTCATCCGCGCCTTCGTCGACCTGTATAACAAAGGCCTGATTTACCGCGGCGTACGCATGGTCAACTGGGACCCGAAAGCCTTAACGGCTTTGAGTGATGAGGAAGTCATCTTCAAGGATGAGCACAGCAAGCTGTTTTACCTCCGTTATTACCTCCACGAGGACGACGGCACAGGGGCCACGGGTGCTGAAGGCGAAATCATCCACACCGATGAGCAAGGTCGCCGCTATGCCGTGGTGGCCACCACACGTCCCGAGACCATCATGGGCGACACGGCCATGTGCATCAACCCTGCGGACCCAAAGAACCAATGGCTGCGTGGCAAGAAAGTCGTGGTTCCGCTGGTCAACCGCGTCATCCCCGTCATCGAGGACGGCTATGTCGACATCGAGTTCGGTACGGGCTGCCTGAAGGTCACTCCTGCCCACGATGTGAATGACTATATGCTGGGTGAGAAGCACAACCTGCAGAGTATCAACATCTTCAATGATGACGCCACTTTGAGCGAAGCCGCTGGCATGTACATCGGCATGAGCCGCGAGGACTGCCGCAAGCAGATCATCATCGACATGAAGGAAGCCGGACTGCTAGAGAAGATCGAGGACTATAATAATAAGGTGGGTTACTCCGAGCGCACCAATGTGCCGATTGAGCCGAAACTCTCGATGCAGTGGTTCCTCAAGATGGAACACCTGGTTGGAGAACATCAAGGACTGGTGCATCAGCCGTCAGCTGTGGTGGGGCCATCAGATTCCGGCCTACTACCTGCCCGAAGGCGGTTTCGTGGTCGCTGAGACACCCGATGAAGCCTTGAAACTCGCCATCGAGAAGACAGGTAACAAGAATTTGACCCTCAAAGACTTGCGTCAAGACGACGACGCTTTGGACACCTGGTTCAGCTCATGGCTGTGGCCTTTGTCGCTCTTCAACGGCATCCTCGATCCCGAAAATGCTGAGTTCAAGTACTACTACCCCACCAACGACCTCATCACCGCCCCCGACATCATCTTCTTCTGGGTGGCCCGTATGATTATGGCCGGTGAGGAATACCAAAATGAAGTGCCGTTCAAGAATGTGTACTTCACGGGTATCGTGAGAGACAAGTTAGGTCGCAAGATGTCCAAGTCGTTGGGCAACTCCCCCGACCCAATCGAGCTTATCGACAAGTTCGGTGCCGACGGCGTGCGTATGGGCATGATGCTCAGCGCCCCTGCTGGCAACGACATCCTCTTCGACGAGGCCCTCTGTGAGCAAGGCCGCAACTTCTGCAACAAGATTTGGAACGCCTTGCGTCTGGTGAAAGGCTGGAATGTGGACGAAAACGCTGCCCAACCCGAGGCCGCCAAGATGGCCGTCAAGTGGTTTGAGGCACGCTTCAACCAAGTGCTGGCCGAGACCAACGACAACATCGACAAATACCGCCTCAGCGATGCTTTGATGGGCATCTACAAACTGACATGGGACGACTTCTGCTCGTGGTACCTCGAGATGGTGAAGGCGCCGCAAGGCCAAGGCATCGACCCCGTGACCTATGCCGCCACCATCAAGTTCTTCGAGAACCTGATGCTCCTGCTGCACCCCTTCATGCCGTTCATCACTGAGGAGATCTGGCATGCCATCGCCGAGCGCAAAGAGGGTGACGACATCATCATCGCTCAGCAGCCTAAACTGCAAGCCATTGACGAGCAGATTCTGAAACAGTTCGAGTTCACCCAAGAGGTCATCAATAATGTCCGCAAGGTGCGTTCTGATAAGAACATTGCCTTCCGCGACGCCATCCAACTCGTGGTGAAGGGCACGGCCAGCAAGGACTTCGACTGCGTCATTGCCAAGCTCTGTAATGTGAGCGAGGTTAGTTATGTGGCTGAGGCTCCCGCTGGTGCCTTCGGCTTCATCGTGGGCAGCACCGAGTTCTTCGTGCCGCTTACCGGAAGCGTCGATGTAGAGGCCGAAATCAAGAAGCTGGAAGAGGAACTGAAATACGCCCAGGGCTTCCTGAAGAGCGTTGAAGCGAAGCTTTCCAACGAACGCTTCGTGAGTGGTGCTCCTGCCGCCGTCGTCGACAAGGAACGCAAGAAGAAAGCCGACTCTGAAGCCAAGATCGCTGTCATTGAGCAGCAGTTGGCTGGGTTAAGGAAATAAAAAAATGCCGCGCAGTTGCGCGGCATTTTTTGTTTAGTTGCATCCTTCGCAGCCGCCATCGCAGCCGCCATCACCACAACTAGAACAGCCGCTACAACCACCAGGATTGAAGTCCTCATCTGTCGACTCGCGCACATCTAGGATCTCGCCAGAGAAATGAAGGTGCTTACCGGCCATGTCGTGGTTGAAGTCCATCTTCACATGGTTGTCGCCAATCTCACGGACAAGGCCCATGATCGGGCGACCGTCAGAGGTCTGCATCATCAACTGGGCACCGACTTTCACCATGTCCATCAGCACATCGTTCTTCATGAACATGCTCTTGTCGAGGTCCATCACGTAGGCCTCGTCGCGCTCACCGTAACCCTCTTCAGGGGTCAGGTGGAAGGCATAATGGTCGCCAGGCTCCTTGCCCATAAGGTTCTCTTCGAACTTTGGCAGCAACTGGTGCATACCGAAGATGCACACAAAGGGGTTCTCTTTCGTGGTCTCCTGAAGGATGGGACCGTTTTCGTCGTTCTCACGCAGAACATAGGTCATGGTGACGACAGCTTGATCTTGAATTTTCATAGGATTAATATTTGATGATTAATAACTTCCAAACATTTTGCGCAAGAGCCATTCCACAGCAGCCAAGCCGATGAGGACGAAGAAAATCCACTTGGAATGAATCAAGTCCTCGAAACGGCTCTCATGGTGTTCAACGGAGGTGATGCGCGAATCATTGTGCAAGTCAGCAAAAAGTTGCTGCAACTCGCGAGCAGTATAGCAATTTCCGTTGGTCAGGCGGGCGATGGTGCGCATACGGTCGATGTCGGCGGTAAGCTGCTGCGCCTCAATGCCGATGACCACTACACTAAAGGTGCCGTTCACATTGATCTTGCGCTCGCCCATCTGCGCTTGCACCTTATAGGTATACAGACCTTCAGGTAGTAGGCCTGCGTTCAACTCATAGTCGTGGTCACGTTTCGAGAAGGTGTAGTCGTAGGTCTCGCCCGTTAGTTTGTTCTCGATTTGAATCGTCAGTTCGGGGTCGGTCACGAGTTCGTTGTTCGGGTTACGCAACTCGGCGGTGATGATGACGGGCTCGTTGCTGTAATAGGTTTCCTTGGCATAAATGGCCGAGCCATCGTTGGCCGACAGCAGCAAATATTTCAGCGACTTGGAGAACATCTCGTCAAACACGTCGTGGTTCTTGTTCTGGTAATACTCGAAAAAACGCCAACGCCAAATATTGGTGCCGAACAAGAAAGCTATTTTGCGCCCATCATTGGCGAAACTTAGCAGCGGTAGGCCCGACTTGATGCCCATCACTTCTTGCATAAGCAAGTCATCATGCGATTTCAAGGCATTGATTTCCAAGTGCGGCAAGGCCAAAGGCGGGTATTTCGCTATGAGTTGTTCCGACTTCGAGTCGAAGGTAAAGGTCGAGAAGGCCGAGTTTTGATGCGCCTTGACATCCATTAGTGTATTGGTCGCGCCCGAATGCAAGGCAAAGACATTCTGCAACTTGCTTAACATATCGCGGTCGGTGTCGTTGCCAACGATGAAGAAAACGGGCAGTTTCACATTCTTATCCAACTGTGCCTTCAAGGCATTGAAATCCGTGCGTGCCGAAGGCACTTGATGCAGGATGACAAGGTCATAGTTGCTAAACTCGGGTAGAGTCTCCTTGCCAAAGCAGAAGTCCACCTCATAATTGTCGTTGAGCACACTACGCAACGCGCCCAAGTCGGGATGCGGCGAAGCGGAAATGCAGAGCAGCTTATATTTCTGGTCGAGTACTTCGACATAGATATGCCGCACATTGTTGAGCAGTTGTTCCTCCTCAGCGATGCCGCTCACCTCGATGTCGATGGCCATCACTCCTTTCTTGGTGGCATCGAGCATGAAGTCAATTTCTTTGGAGAAGCGGTTGGACGGAATCTCGATGTCGCGCTTCTCGATGAGGCGACCGCTTTCCTTAAGGGTCAGTTGGGCCTTGCGGCCAGCCAAATCGCGGGCGGCGACAGTCACACGGACGGGGAAGGTCGCGCCGAGCGACACCACCTTATTATAATGCACATTGCGGATGGCGAGGTCGGGATAGGA
>CACZER010000058.1:0-3924 GCA_902780195.1 uncultured Bacteroidia bacterium | reverse complement strand
GCGTCTTTCCACTCGCTCATCTTCTCGCCGCGCCAGCAGGCGATGGCGTTCTCGTAGATCGACAGGCTCTTGTTGGGCACCACCAGGTCGGGGTCGATGCCGATGACGCTGCCGAAGCCTTGACAGGTGGGGCAGGCGCCGTAGGGGTTGTTGAAGGCGAACATATTGGCAGTAGGCGGCTCGAAGGTGATGCCGTCGGCCTCGAAACGCGACGAGAAGTCGGCTTCCTTGCGTTCGCCATCGAGTTCGCTGATTACCTGGCAGGTCTCCTTGCCCTCGTAGAAGGCCGTCTGCACCGAGTCAGAGATGCGCCCGATGGCGTCGTCCATGCTCTCGTTGACCTTGATGCGGTCGATGAGCAGCTTCACCTTTTTCTCGCTGACTTTTTTCTTCTGGTCGAGGAAATCCTCGATTTTGATGATCTCTCCGTTATATAATATACGGTAGAAGCCCTGCTGCATGAGGATGTTGAGGTGCTCTTCGAGGCTACGGCCTTCGGGTAGGTGAATCGGCGCGACGATGTAGGCCGTGCTGCCCGTCTGTAGGCCGAGGATATGGTTCACCACATCCATCACCTGGTGCTTTTTGACCAGTTTACCCGAGGCGGGGGAGTAGGTCTTGCCGATGCGGGCGTAGAGGAGCTTCAGGTATTCGTAGATCTCGGTGCTGGTGCCCACGGTTGAACGTGGGTTGTGCGAGTTCACCTTCTGCTCGATGGCGATGGCGGGCGAGAGGCCTGTGATACTCTCCACGTCGGGCTTATTGAGTCGGCCCATGAACTGCCGCGCATAGGAGCTCAGGCTCTCCACATAGCGGCGTTGGCCTTCAGCATACAAGGTGTCGAACGCCAAGGACGACTTGCCTGATCCCGACAGGCCGGTGATGACCACCAGCTTGTTCTTCGGAATCTGCAAACTGATGCTTTTCAGGTTGTTGACCTTCGCGTTGCGGATGGTGATATAAGATGGTTTGTTTTCTTTCAAGACGCAAAAATTGAATCGGCAAAGGTAAAGAAATTTTTGGTTTCGTATAGTGTAGGAAAAGAAACATACTACTAATTCTTGCCTAAATTATTGTGCCGATGACAAAAAAATCGCGTTTTTTTTCTTGCTTATTCCAAAAAAGCCGTATATTTGCAGCGAAATAACCAACGGATTCAAAACTAAAACTTACGCTATCGAAAGATTTATACCCTTTATTAACAAGCACTTAAGATGAGTGCACAAAAAAAGGGGGACCTGATGTCCAACATAGTGAAAAGCGACAAAGAATTGATTGAACGCTACCAGGACGGTGATGTTCACAGTTTTGAATTATTGATTGGTAGATACCAAAAACAGATTTATTCGTATATCATTACGCTCGTGAAAGACAAGCAATTGGCTGATGATGTCTTTCAGGACACCTTTGTTAAGGTCATCCAGACCATCAAGTCGAAGGGGTACAAGGATGACGGCCGCTTCGTGCAGTTTGCCATGCGCATCGCCCATAACCTGGTAATCGATCATTTCCGTAAGGAAAACCGCATCCCGACGGTGGAGTCGTCGAGTGAGGACTACAACTACATCGACAATGTGCCGATTACCGACCATTCCGTTGAACAAGGCATGATTATAGATCAAGTCCACAGCGACCTGCACCGCATGATCGCCTTCCTGCCCGACGAGCAGCGCGAGGTGCTCCGCATGCGTATCTTCGACGACATGAGCTTCAAGGACATCGCGGACATCACCAACGTGAGCATCAACACGGCGCTGGGTCGCATGCGCTATGCCTTGATCAACTTGCGTAAGATGATGGTTGCCAATAATATGACATTGACATATTAATTTGCAGAAAAATATTTTTGTTTCGATATAATAATCGGAGTGGGACTGCGTTTGTAAGGTAAAGTCTAACCTAACAAACGCCTATGACAAATAGTTACACCTCTTACCTTTCATCCGTTGACGACGACATATTAGTATCACAAATTAAAAGCGTTTTCGAGAGAGAGAGCGAGAATCAAAGACCTAGCCGCAATGTCATGCAGTTCCTTCTGGGTTATGCCGCTGCTTACGACACGGTGAACACCGGACTGATGGGGCAGGTCGCCTACATGAACAACTAAGTCTTACGGATGATGAAGACAAAAGCCGCTGAATGCTCAGCGGCTTTTTTTGTTGTGCAAAACCTTGAGCCTATTAGGGTTACACACCTCTTTATAAAATATATATTAATTTGTTTGGAAAATGCTGGGAATCTCGCTAAATTTGCAGACTTTTATACGAATTACAAATCTAAAATCTAAAACATAACACATTATGAACAAGCAGATTACATTAGAGCAGGCCGTCGAGAAGGTTCATGACGGCATGACGATCATGTTCGGCGGTTTCCTCGGTGTTGGAAGCGCCACGCAAATCATTGACGCTATTGTTGCAAAAGGCGTTAAAGACCTCACAATCATTGCCAACGACACGGCCTACGACGAAGTGGCCCACGGCAAACTGGTCAGCAACCATCAGGTGAAGAAGGCAATCGTGTCGCATACCGGCACCAACAAGCAGACTGCCATCCAGAAGAACGAAGGCACCCTCATCGTGGAATACGTTCCCCAAGGTACCCTCGCAGAGCGCATCCGCGCCTACGGTGCAGGTCTCGGCGGCGTGCTGACCCCCACGGGTCTTGGCACCATCATGGCCGATGGCAAGCAGATTGTGAATGTGGACGGCAAGGACTACCTCCTTGAGAAGCCCCTGAAGGCCGACATCGCCTTCCTGCGCGCCAACATCGTTGACGAGTTCGGCAACATGGTGTTCCTGGGCACGACCAACAACTTCAACCCGCTGATGGCCACCGCCGCCGATTATGTCGTCGTCGAGGCTGAAAAGCTGGTGAAGGTCGGCGAGATCAAGCCCGAGTGCGTGCATGCCTCTGGCATTTATGTCGATGCAATTTATGTCGAGAAATAATTGAGAATTAATAATTGAAAATTGAGAATTATGGAATACAGAACAAAGTTAAGACTGCGCATGAGCGCAAAGGATGCCCACTACGGTGGCAATTTGGTTGACGGCGCCCACATGGTTCACCTCTTCGGTGACGTGGCTACCGAACTTTTGATTATGCGCGACGGCGACGAAGGCCTTTTCTGCGCATACGACATGATTGAATTCAAGGCCCCTGTGTATGCAGGCGACTTCATCGAAGCCGAAGGCTGGATCGACCGCGAAGGCAACACCTCACGCCACATGATGTTTGAGGCCCGCAAGGTGGCCGTGGCCCGCCCTGACATTTCTGCCTCAGCCGCCGACGAACTGGATGAGCCCATCCTCGTTTGCCGCGCTTCGGGTACCTGCGTGACTCCCAAGGATTGCCAAAGAAAGAATAAATAAGAATACTATGGATAAACTGATCATCACTGCCGCCATTTGCGGCGCAGAAGTCACCAAGGAACAGAATCCTAATGTGCCTTATACTGTTGAGGAAATCGTGCGCGAGGCCAAGTCGGCCGTCGACGCTGGTGCCGCCATCGTGCACCTGCACGTCCGTTGGGACGACGGCACGCCCACCCAAGACCGTGGCCGTTTCCAAGAGTGCGAAGAGGCCATCCTGAAGGTGTGCCCCAACGTCATCCTCATCCCTTCGACAGGTGGCGCTGTTGGTATGACCCCTGATGAAAGACTCCAATCGACCGACACCAACCCGTTGCCCGAGATGGCTACCCTCGACTGCGGTACCTGCAACTTCGGCGACGAGATCTTCGACAACACCATGCCGACCATGCGCGCCTTCGGCAAACGCATGATGGAACGCGGCATCAAGCCCGAATACGAATGCTTTGAGATGGGTCACCTCGACACCATCCTCAACATGGCCAAGAAGGGTCAGGCCCCTGGCGCTCCCATGCAGTTCAACTTCGTGTTGGGCGTGCCCGGCTGC
>CACZER010000057.1:0-4894 GCA_902780195.1 uncultured Bacteroidia bacterium | reverse complement strand
AACCAGTATCGGCAGCGTTCTTGCCGTATTGGCTGAAAATCTCTGATTTCTTTTCTGCAGTTAAGTACATAATTTTCTTCTTTTTACACTAAATTTGTTGTTCTAAACGGGCTGCAAAGATACGACTTTTTTGAAAATTAGAAGTGGTTTTGGAAAGATTTTTTAAATTATTTACGAGGTATTTGTTAGTTCTCACCAATTCCAGTCTTACTCCTATATTTTAATACGGAGATGCTTATACCAATTCTTTCCAAAAATCCATCGGCAAATATACGTTTTCCAACTCCACGGCACTTGCAAACAAAGGTGCAATTTGTGTGGGAGTAAATCCTGCAATGCCACAACCTATCTTAGTGACGAGGAAGGTCAGCTCGGGATGCTGTTTCGCGAAGCTTATGAACTCATCTACATAAGGAAGTATGGTGTTTACGCCACCTTGCATGGTGGGAATGGCATAGCTTTGGCCTTGCAGGCCCACACCTTGTCCCATGACGGCACCAAATCTCTCGGCGGCAATGCGAGCTGCGCCACCACCATGAGCTCCTGCTAGATTACTACCAAATACAAAGATTTCGTTGTTTTTCAGGTCACTAATGAACTCGGGCGTGATTCTTTTTTTAAGGTCCTCGTTGAGTTTTTGAAGTGCTTTTTGCAGCATCAGGTTGTGGTCGAAGGCGAGGTTTGGGACTTTATCGATAGAAAACCACTGTGCTTTGGCAGCATCGTCGTTACCTTTCACTTCGGTCTTTTTTATCAGGGCATAAAAAGCAATTGAAATGACCCTTTCTCTTGGGTCACGGTCGACCTCTGAGAAAGTGCCTAACTCCTTGATTTTACTTAACGTAAGGCCTGTTTCTTCTTCTAATTCACGAAGAGCGCCTTCCTCGGCGTTTTCGTTCATGTTGAGGAAACCACCAGGAAATGCCCAAAAGCCTTTGTAAGGTTCATTGCCTCGTTCAATGAGCAACACCTTTAGTTTGTGCCCATCAACCCCAAATGTCACGCAGTCAGTAGTAACAGCAGGGCGAGGGTATTTGTATGTGTAATTCTTTTCTTCCATTTGGATTGTTTGTAGGTGAAATCTCAATCAGCCACATCAAAGTTATTGGATTCAGGATGGTTGTTGACTGCGCCAGGCTTGTCGGAGTGCTCGATGGCCTCGTTAATGACTTCAGAGTTGAACATCTCGTCAACAAATTCGTGTGTCATCGAGTGTCTCCTGCGCCATCTTTTGCCTTCAACCTTAGTCTTTTTCACGGCGTCCTTCATCTTTTGATTGAAACTTAACAGCCTTAGGTAAAGGCGATAGAGGCCTCTTTCCTTGTCGATGACCGGGATGAGGATGGAGTTAATAACGATGCTGGAAAGGATGACGGAGAACACGATGTTTCTGACGAACATGGCGATTTCGGTGTCGGGGATGTAGATGATGGCCTGAGTAGCCAACACGGCTGCCGTCAGTCCTTTGGGGTTGAGGGCCGACATGAAGACCACTTCTTTTTCAGGGATGTCGTCTTTCTTGGAAATGGCGAAACGCACGGCGGGGATGCGGATGATGAACAGGATCAGACTGATGCCCAGTCCGATGACGAAAGGCTGCCATTGCTTTAATTGAATGGAGATACCCACGTAAATGAAGAAGAAGGTCTTTAGCAAAAGCACCAGTTCTGAAAAGAGCGAGCGCTCGGTTTCGTTTAGGTTGACGGGCACTTTCTTGATGAATTTCTTGAGCCAGGTGTTGTAGATGGCGTCGATGTTGGCCATGCCAATGCCGAAGGCAAGGGCAGCGATAGCGCCGCTGAAGCCCATCCATTCGTTGAGGCCATATATGATGAATACAAAGGCTGGCGTGGTCAGGATGGAGTATTTGATGTTGCGTACTTGGTCGAGGATCAAGGCCCAGAAGATGGCTCCGAGCAGACCCATCACGCTGGCCAGGATGAAGGAAGAGAAGATGTCGCCCAGGATGGCACCAAACTCTACATGGTGGGATTTAATGGCTTGCAGCAAGGCAAGTGCTAGGACGATGCTGAACACATTGCCGATGGCTGCCTCTAGAATGAGCATGATGGCAGGCTTCTCTGACATACGCATCTGCCTGACTATGGGGATGACTACCGCTGAGGCTGTTCCGCCTAAAATGCAACCGAGCATCATGCTGATGGTGGGATCGAGCTTGAGGCCAAGCCAACAGACAAGCCAAACAGCTACGGCAGAGAAGATGAAGTTGAATGCAGTGAGCTTCAATGCCCCGCTGAAAGAGTCTTTCAACGCGCTGAAACGCAGTTGCGTGCCGCTCTCAAACAGGATGGTCACCAATGTAATGCCTGAGAATAGGCTGCCTGCATTGCCTAGACTTTCGGGTGAAATCCAATGGAACACGGGTCCGATAAGAAGACCGATGATGATGAGAAATAGCACGTCTGGGATGCGCTTGCGGCTGAATATTTCGCTAAAAAGGTGGGCGGTGAAGATAAGTAGGCCTATGATGGCGATGGTCAGACCGATTTGGCGCGAAGAACTGCCGCCTGAAACCTGTTCCACAACTGTGTTGACGACGTCATGCGTTGTTGAGGCGTCAGAAACACTTGACAAAGTGTCGGCTAGTCGCGATAGGGTATTTGTCGTTGGGAAGAGGTTGGATTGTATCATGTCGTATGGGAATTAGTTGAATAATCTCCAGTTGACCCCAATAAAGATCCTGCTGTCGCGCATAGGATAATGGGGCGCGATAAACGCGTTGTAATTGCCAGTCAAGAGGAACATGTTGCTATATGAAACAAAGATATCAGCTTTTTTCACGTTGATTGAAAGCGCAAGGTCGATGAAGGGGAAGTTGCCAATTTGCACATCATTCTGTAGATAGAAGGTGCGAGTTGCTGGCATGTAGGCGTCAGCGTAATATTTGGTGAAATATCTTATGGTTAGGCTAGGATGCAGCATGGCTGCCTTGTGGAAGATGGGTTGGGAATAGCCAACCCTAAGTTGGCCGTGCAGCAAGGGGAGGTGAACTACTTCTTCGTTGCTTGATTTCTGAAGGCTTGCAAATCCCTCGAGTTCAAATCTCCATAGTTTTTGATAAAAGCTTAGGTATGCTTCCCGGATGCTAAACATGCCGTCAAACTGGGCGGGACGGGCGTCAAAACCAAAATAAATCAGGTTGGCAATGCTGGTCTGCTTCACGCCAATACTATAGTCCTTGAAGCTGTATTTCAAGTCGAAATTGAGATAGGTGGCCGACTTAAAATCGTTGTCCCACCGAAAATGATTGGAGGTATAGTGTTCCTCAAACCAATTGGCCGATTGTCGTTTGATTTCTGCGCTAAATGTTGCGTAGCCATAATTATTCAGGCTTGTACCTATAAACTGTTTCCATTGGCCTCTAAGGTCGAAATCGCCGATTTGATAGCCCAAGGTAATAAGCTCGCCTTGTGCTGTGATGCGTGTAGATTTAAATAAATTGACGATGATGCCACCGCTTACGCTCAATTGGTTGAAATCTCTTATCGAAACTGTTTCCCCTTCGATGTAATCGTAATGCTTTACCTTATAGAAGCCATGGGTGACACCGGCATAAATGAAGAATGGGATGTCGTCGTTGTACTTTTGGTATCCAAGGCTATTCCATTTCAGTGTATTTCTGATGCCTCTTATCAGAGTGGTGTCAGTAGACTTGGATTTGTTAAATAAGGTGTCAAAAGGTTGGTAGAAAGTAACGGCAGGTTTTGATTCGTTGTAATACAGTTTATTGTTTTGGTAACTGAAACTATGGCAAAGGCGACCTAAAGTGAAACGCCTGTTTTTTGTTGAGGGTTGGTCGTCGACAAACACTGTGTCTCGAAGAAGCAAGGTGTCGGAGATGATACTGTCGGTGGGAGGAGGGGAAGACATTTTGCCTTTTTGGGCAAGGAGATTGAAGTAGTGTTCAAAACCCAAGCCGCTTGCTATGACAAAATTGGTTGCCGAGTTGAGGTGAGTGGGAATAACGGAATTGTCGGATTCATTATGTGATGTGTAGTCTTCGTCGTTTACAATGCCTCCATTTTCTTGCATCTCCAGTTTGTTGCGATAGGCATAAACCGAGGCTCCATAGCGGTTGTTTTTTGTGAGATAGTGCGCGTTGATCCAGAAGTAATTGTTGGCGGATTTGTTGTTGATGAAAACGCCTGGAGAAAGTTCGGAATTGACTGCTAGAGAGATGAATAGGCGAGGGGAGAATTGCCTTCCGAACTTGAAATTAAGGTGTTGCTCTTTGTCGCCGGTTGTCATCACATACCTTAATTCTGAGTAAGGTAGGACTGATTGATAGGATATGATGTTGTTTTCATTTTGCAGATAGGCAGAGTAGGAGGGCAGGCTCATATCGAATCCGATCTGATTATTATGATTGAATCGCATGGGTTTGTGGGCTAGCCCGGTATTGCTGAGTGTGGAGTAGATAGTGTTTTTTCTTTCCAAAGTCTCGAATTTGGAGGCGTGGAAAGTGAGTGTGTCGATTACGCGAGGGCTGTTTAGGAAGATACTATCGAAGGAAAAACTGGAGAAAGTGACGTGGGTAGAGTCGACAGTAGGGTTTTGTTTTTTCTTATTTATAGATGGAATGTTGCCTTTGGCGGTCTCTTGAGAATAACTCATCAGACTGACAATCAGAGAAATAAACAAAAACAACCGTCTTTTGCGCATGATTTGCAAATTTGGCTGTAAAAGTAATAAAAACTTATGAGATAATAGCAATTAGATTAAAAGGGTAGGGGGGGCATAAAAACGAAGAAGCCTTCGCGCAGAGCGCGAAGGCTTCCGTTGTGGGAGGGCGACGAACTACTTTCCCACGTTTCACCGCAGTATCATCGTCGCGGCAGGGCTTAACTTCTCTGTTCGGAATGGGAAGAGGTGC
>CACZER010000056.1:0-8955 GCA_902780195.1 uncultured Bacteroidia bacterium | reverse complement strand
GGGAGCACCCTTCTGGGTGTGTTCCATGGTGAGGATCACGCGCTTGGCACCCACGACGAGGTCCATGGCACCGCCCATACCGGGAGCCATCTTGCCAGGTATAATCCAGTTGGCGAGGTTGCCCTTTTCATCCACTTGCAGGGCGCCGAGGAACGATACGTTCACATGGCCGCCACGGATGATGGCGAACGAAGTGGCCGAGTCGAAGGTGCAGGCACCGGGCAGCAGCGTGATGGCACCACCGCCAGCGTTGATGAGGTTCTTGTCTTCCTTGCCTTCTTCGGGGGTCGGGCCCATGCCCATGGCGCCATTCTCGGTTTGGAGGGTCACGGTCACGCCTTCAGGAAGGTAGTTCGGAATCAAAGTCGGAATGCCAATACCAAGATTGACAACATCGCCGTCGTGCAATTCTTTTGCAGCACGCTTGGCGATCACTTCTCTCATTTCATTTTTGTCCATAACTAATAATTTAAAGATTTAAGATTTAAGATTTGTAATTTTCTTTCTGTTCTTCAATATAATCAATCAAGTTTTGATATAAGGTGTTCTCATCCAACATATTACCTTTTTCAAACAGTTGTTGGTAATACAAAAATGGTTTCCATTCTTCAGGATAATTCATCTTATCAAACAACGAGGCAACTTCGTGTAATTTGTCACTTACACTGATAGGCAAACTAATGGCTTCCAACAAATACTCCAGTTCCCAAATCTTGAAATACTTTTGGGGAATATAGTTGAAAACACAATCGTTCAGTTCATCTTCGTTTTTTGAAATGGTAATGTTCTCATTTTTCAACACCAAGGTTTTAAGTTGTTCAAGGAATTGATGATATGAGTCATCCAAAGCCAAATAAAGCGACACAAAATCTTCCTCATTTGCTTTTACTTTATTGTTTTCGTAAAAGCAAACGACTTCTTGTGGAGTAATCCATTTTGCCTTACAACCCAAGTACAATTCACCCCAACTCTGAAAGCGCAGATTATATTTGAATAATTCTAATTCTTTCACTTAATCCTTGATTTTTAAACAATTACGTTATCGATTTCAAAATATCTACTTTACATTTCGCGTCGATTTGTAAAGTGCAACTTTATAAATCAACACTTTTTACACTCATTTCATTCCACGTTTCACCATCTCTTGAACCACAAACGAAGCCACATCGTCAGCATACGTATTCATGCCGAAGCCAGCGTCGAAACCGAGTTCCTTGGCCAGTTCGTGCGTGATACGGGCACCGCCACAGCAGCAAATCATCTTGTCGCGCAGGCCCTCGGCCTCCATCAACTCAATGAAGTTGGTCATGTTGTGGATGTGGACATCCTTTTGCGTCACGGTCTGCGAAACGAGCAGTGCGTCAGCATGGAGTTCGATGCCTTTGGCGATGAACTCCTCGTTGGGCACCTGCGAGCCGAGGTTGTAGGCCTCAATCATCTCGTAGCGCTCCAGACCGTAGTGGCCGGCATAGCCCTTCATGTTCATGATGGCATCGATACCCACGGTGTGGGCGTCGGTACCCGTCGAAGCGCCGACGATGACAATCTTGCGGCCGATGTTTTCCTTGATGTACTTGTCGGTCTCGTACATGTCCATCGTGTTTGATTCCACCTTCGGTACATAGATGGTCGAATAGTCCACCGTGTGGGTGCAACTGCCGTAGCAGTTCACGAAGGTGAAACCGGGCGTCAGTTCCCTGTAATACACCACGCTGGGGTTTTCCAATCCCATCTTCTTCAGCAGCATTTTGGCCGTTGGCCGCTTCGATGGCTTCTGCGCCGCAAGGCACGGGCAAGGTGAAGCTCAACTGCATCTTGCCGTCGTTCATGGTGTCGCCGTAGGGCTTTATCTTGGTGAGGTCTAGGGTTTTGTCGTAATCCTTGGCCTCCATTGAATACAAACCTTCACTCATTATTTCTTCCCTTTCATTAGTTCAACAAACGGATTCAAATAATTCTCGCTCTTCAGCGTCACGCCAGCCAAGCCCTTGCCGCCGTTCTTCGGGCGTTTCACGTCGCCGAAGATACCTTTCTCCAAGGCGGTGAACAGGCCTTCCTTGACGAGTTCCTCAAGCAGCTTGATGGTGTTGTCGAGCACCAGGTGGGCGCGTTGACGGCAGATGCCACCCTCCTTGAACTCCATCTCCTCGCCGATGTCCTTCATGTTGTTGAAGATGTAGCGGGCGTTCTCGATGGAGAGGTAACGGTCGCTCATGAACGGCGTGTGGATGGCCTCGGTGGGCATACCCAGCAGTTGCAGGCCTTGGTGCGTCCAGATGCCGATGATGTTGAACAGCGCGTCTTGGATGTGGCCACGGAAGATGTTGCCCGTCATGAACTTGGTGGGCGGCATGTATTTCAGCGGTGCGTTGGGGAAGATCTCGCGGGTCATCTGTGCCTGCGCGAGTTCCATGAGGAAGCCGTTCTCGAGCATCGGGTCCATCTCGAAGGCGTGACCCAAGCCCATCTGCTCTTCGGGCAGACCGGCGATCTTGGCCAACTGCTCGTTGATGAGGTCGGAGGCCAAAACCGTATGTGCGGCTTCCACGGCGTCGGCGGTGGTCAGGTAGTTGTCCTCACCCGTGTTGATGATGACGCCCGCGAAGCCGTTGATGATACGGCTCATGTATTGGTCGATGAGGGTGCGTTGCATGTTGATGTCGCGGAACAGGATGCCGTAGAGGGCGTCATTCAGCATGACATCGAGGCCTTCGAAAGCGCCCATGATGGCGATTTCGGGCATGCAGAGACCCGAGCAGTAGTTGCAGAGGCGGATGTAACGGCCTACCTCCTCGCCCACTTCGTCCAGGGCCTTACGCATGATGCGGAAGTTCTCCTGCGTGGCAAAGGTGCCGCCGAAGCCCTCGGTGGTGGCGCCGTAAGGCACATAGTCCAACAGGCTCTGGCCTGTGGTGCGGATCACGGCGATGATGTCGGCTCCTTGACGGGCACCGGCCTGGGCTTGCACCACATCCTCGTAGATGTTACCTGTGGCCACAATAATATAAAGGTATGGCTTGGGGCCTTCGCCGAT
The DNA here is from genome assembly GCA_902780195.1 of uncultured Bacteroidia bacterium. Classification (GTDB taxonomy): domain Bacteria; phylum Bacteroidota; class Bacteroidia; order Bacteroidales; family F082; genus Limimorpha. Next base: position 5,921 of record CACZER010000056.1, on the reverse strand, counting down.
GGTTTCGAGGTAATGCTCGCGGCGAGCGCGGCGAGTGCGGATGCGCGTGAGGCTCTCGTCGATGACGGGTTGCAGCGTGGCGGCAATCTGTTTCTGGTCGCGCGTCACCACCTTGGTGATGTCGAGTTCGCCTTTGGCCACCTTCTCGGCAATTTGTTGCGGGTTGAGGCCCGTCTGGATCATGGCGTGGCGAGGGTGCGCTCCACGGCCACCGTGGTGTATTGCTCGCAGAAGGCCTGCACATCGTCAGCGATGTTCTTCGCCAGCCCTCTGGCATACTCCACTTTCTTAAAATCAAGTCCTAATTTACTTTCCATATTTTTCGTTTATGTTGTTTAAATAATTGATTTATTTATCTAATTTCCAGACTCTATCTGTTTGTTTGTCATGAAACTCAACAACACCCTTGTTTTCCATCTTCGTAAACGAATCAAAGCGACGATTTCCGGATAAGTCATTCAATGTCCAGCAAAAACACTTGGTGTCATCGATTATAACATAGGAATAAGTAATATTATAATTTGATTCGCAAATCTCTGTGTGAGTTGTTGTAAAATACCCGAGATAAAACGAATACTCATCATTTCCTATCGTTACTTCCATTTTATTTGACTCAAATAAATGTTCTTTGATGGAGATACCACCTATGTTATTGGTTTGATAAAAAACATCATAATAGCATTCAAAATCAGGATAATTTGAAGTAGTTTCGTATTCCCCTTGATTATAAAAGTCCAATACAATTAATGAGAGTGAATCTTTTGTTTCAAGATTGTCCGAATAATAATTTATCGTATCATTGTTGCGGAAAGAGATGATTTTATAGTCATTCATATCATATCCAGGGCAATATTGCGGGAATTGACACGATGATATCATGACCAACAAACAACAAATCATCACATCTTTCAATATTTTACAAAACACAGTTCTCATTTCAACATTCTCCTTTCTTCCACGCCCTCCAGCACCTTCATCTGCTGAATGGCGATCTTGTTCAGTTCAATCAGTCTATCCCGCTGCGGCATACCTTTCATCACACATTTCCTCCTTTCTCATTTTCCAAAGGGGTCGAATTAGACCCCTTTGGGTCTAAACCTATCGAATTCGATAGGTTTAATTGTGTCGAATTCGACATAATTAAAAACGCTCTCGCCGTCTCAATCCACTCCTTATCAATCCCCAAACTCTCGGCGATATTCAGCGCCTCATGCGGCACTTCGCCGTCTTGCACCTCGACGAGTTCGTAGTTCATCGTGCCGTTCTCGAAGCCCTTCACGCGGAGGCAACGGGCATCGGTCGGCTCTATATCGTAATGCGTGGTCATGACGAGGCTCACATTGTCGCCCCTCAACACCTTCACCAAGGCCGACACCAAGGCAGTGCCCTCGGTGGGATTGGTGGTTCGGGCAGGCTCGTCAATCAACGCCACTATCTTTCTGTTTTCGCGCGATGCCTTGATGACGGCATCGATGTTCTTCATCTCTGCGGCAAACGACGATAGACCCTTCTCGATGGACTGCTCGTCGCCGATGCAGAAGAAAACCTCATCCTTGACGGCGATGTCGGCCGATTGTGCCGGGATGCCGAACCCGTATTGGAACAGGTACTGGCACAGCGTCAAGGTCTTCAAGACCACGGTCTTGCCACCCATGTTGGCACCCGTGATCAAGGTGGGCTTCTGCCCGAAGGTGAGGCTCACTGGCTGGAAGGCGCGTTTGCGCTGCGCCAAGGCGTCCTTCACCTGCGGATGGAACATTGCCTCGTAACGGCTGATGTCATCCTTCGAAATCGTTGGGAAGCAAAGTCCCAACTGCTTTATCTGCAAGGCTTTGGCAAGGTTCATGTCAATCTTCGCCATTGCGATTTGGGCTTCCTCCAAAGCCTTCGCAAAAGGAACCAACTGCTTGCTCAAATCCCTCCGCACGCCTTCTTCAATCTCGGCACACTCAGCCAAGAGTTCCTCCTGTCGGCTGGGATTCTGGCGCATCTGCGCACGCAGGTCGCGCAGCTCCTGGCAATAGGAGTCGTACACATAGAAGGTCGCCATCTTCAGCCCGTCGGGGTCGAGGATGGTGATGACTTCGTTCAGGTCAGGCACGGCGATGGCCTTGTCCAAGCCGTGGGCTTTCATCCGCTCCGCCACATCAACGGCCAAGATGGCCAGATGCTTCACCTCGAAGAGTTCGATGTCGTCTAATACGGCCTGCTGCCCGAGGTTCTTGATGGTCGTACGGATGTCCTTCAGCCCCTGAAAACGGAACTGGAGCGTATTAATATAAGGTGTATCGACCTCCTCCACGAAACGCACGAACTGCCGAAGCACCTCATACGATTGTGCAATCTCCTCCCCTGTCCGCATCATCGGCATGTCGAGCATCCAACGACGCGTATAGCCCGCTTGCAGTTCGAGTTGCTCGAACACATAACGCAGCCCGCAGGGCGATTCTATGTGGTCTCTCAATTGCATTCCTTTTTCATTAAATCATACACCGGAAGTTGTATCGCTTCCGAAAGTCTTCCACAAAGCGTGTCGGAGTCCAAGGTCACGCCCAAGGGCGAGGTCGGGTTCACCGTCACGGCGATGAGTTTGCTCTTTTGCAGCACACGGATCATGCCGCCTGCCTTCAAGAACAGTCTATACTGCTGCGGGCTGACGAAGATCTTGGTGAAGTCGCGCACCACCAGTTCGCAGGTCTTCAGTTTCGGGTTCTTCCTCACCTTCTCGAGGAAGCCGTCCACCAGGGCACCGGCCACATAAAGGGTCTTGCAGCGGTCCATGCCCTCGAAGCGGAAGTCTTGCGACAGCGAGGAGATGTGGCTTAACTCGTGCAACGCGCCTTCGTCGTCGATATACCACACGCCTTTCTCGATAGGCATCAGCAGTTTCAGGTTGGCCTCCTCCGTCAACGGAATCTTGATCAAATCGACAACGAAGGCGGTCTGTTGCACCAACGTGTTCATGTTGGTTGAATACGCAGCGCCCGTGGCCAGTATCATGCTCTGGCTCACGGCGGGCGAAGCGAGGCTCATGCGCGACAAGGCCCCGTCGATGATGACGAGTTCGATGCCCACGCGGTGCATGTCCTTCATCCAGCGTTTCAGTCCACTCGACGACGAAGGCCCCGACAGGAGGATCTTTCCCCCTGTCAAGGCTTTGGCCGTCACCACACGACCCAATGAGGTGTTTTCATCGCTCACATCGATGAGTTCGGAGACGATGCGTTTCTGGCGGTAGTGCATCTCGGAAGTGCCGAAATACATGCCTTGGCGAAGATAGATCTCCGGCTTCTGTGTGCGCGTCACCTGGTCGGTGGTCTCTCCATCAATGCCTATTGAAGTCACGGCAATGCGCTTCCTCTCGACGGGCAGGCGGTCGAGCACATAGTTCAGACTGACGGTCTTCCCCGTGTTCTTCTGCAACCCGACGATGGACAGGCTGTCGTAGTTCAATATGTCATCGATGAAGGTCATTTCAATCTAGCATAATGTGGTTTTCTTTCAAACCAGTAGACAATTGTTCTTCGTTTTTCTTGATGTCAATAAGAATTTCTTTCTCATAATACTCAAGTGCGACAAATCTTACAGTATACTTTCCATAAGAGACACCTTCTATTTGATACTCACCTTTCTCATTAGTTGTTGTACCATATCTCATAATATCTTTCCCATCAAGAAGAACTACATTCACAAATCCAGCTGGTTCTCCTGTATCATCAATCCAAACGCTACCTCTCAAAGTTGCTTTTTCTCTTGTATCATTTTGGGTTTTCGCTGTTTCAATATGTCTTGCGGCGCAACCCATCAACATGGATACAATTGCAATTATGAAAAATAGCCTTTTCATAACGAAGGAATATTACATTCTTTCTTGGTTTCTCTCGTGTCTCTTCAGCGCCTTCGGTTCGATGTTCATGCGCTCGCCTTCGAGCAGCGAGATGACACCGTCCACGGCCTTGTCAGCAGCCACTTGTTCCTTGGCGCGTGCAGCCTGGCACTCGGGGCAGTTGCACTCGCTGTGGTACTCGGTTGGCTCGGTGTAGGTCGTGATGACGCCTTCGAAGTTGCGTAGCACAACCTTGCCAGGGGCTTGCGAGATGACATACTGGGGCATGACCGGGGTCTTGCCGCCGCCACCGGGAGCATCGACGACGAAGGTCGGGATGCAGAAGCCGCTGGTGTGGCCACGGAGGCCTTCGATGATCTCGATACCCTTCGAGACGGGCGTGCGGAAATGCTCCAGACCCATCGAGAGGTCGCACTGGTAGATGTAGTACGGGCGCACGCGCATCTTGACGAGTTCATGGACGAGGTTCTTCATCACATGGACGCAGTCGTTGACGCCACGGAGCAGCACGCTCTGGTTGCCCAACGGGATACCGGCGTTGGCCAGCATCTCGCAAGCACGACGCGACTCGGCGGTCACCTCGTTCGGGTGGTTGAAGTGCGTGTTAATCCAAATGGGATGGTACTTCTTCAGCATGTCGCAGAGTTCTGGTGTGATACGCTGCGGGCAGACCACAGGGGTGCGGGTGCCCAAGCGGACGATCTCCACATGCGGGATTTGGCGCAGGCGCGAGATAATGTATTCCAGTTTCTTGTCGCTCACCATCAATGCATCGCCACCCGACAGCAGCACATCGCGCACGCTCTCGGTCTTCTCAATGTATTCGAGGGCTTTCTCGATACGGTCGGGACCACATTCGTTGTCGGTCTGGCCGGCAAAACGACGGCGCGTGCAGTGACGGCAGTACATGGAGCACATGTCGGTGATGAGGAACAGCACACGGTCCGGATAACGGTGCGTCAAGCCGGGGGTCGGCGAGTCTTCATCCTCGTGCAGCGGGTCAAGCAAGTCGGCAGCTGCCTGATGAGTCTCCAAAGCGGTAGGGATGCACTGACGACGGACGGGGTCATGCGGGTCGTTCGGGTCGATGAGGCTCAGATAATAAGGAGTGATGGCCATGCGGAGGGTCGAGCTCAAGGGTCTCGATGCGGTTCTTCACCTGCCATTTCCAGTCGTTCCACTGCTCGTCGGTGACTTCCGGGAACAATTGTTTTCTTCTTGATTCTGCCATGTTTTTTTGCTTTTGGCTTTTGGCCTTTGGCTTTTGGCCTTTGGCAGCTTTAACATATAGGTTGAGTCTCAACGCTTCCATTAAGCTGCCAATAGCCAATAGCCAGTAGCCAATAGCAAATTATGCATACAATTCTTCAAAGATCTTCCTCAGCTCGGGGCTTTCGCGGAGTTCCTGCAGGGTGAATTCGGCGTGGCCTTTGGTGTAGCCGTTACCCATGATCATGTTCACGTCGCTGCCGATGCCTTCAGCGCCCAAGGAAGCCTTGGTGAAGCTGGTGGCCATCGAGAAGAAGTAGACGATACCGTCGTCCTTCGTGCAGAGCACGGCGGTCATCTCTTGGTCGGGCACATTGACGCAGTTGATGGTCACATCGGCCATCTTGCCGTTAGTCAGTCTCTCAACCATTTCGTAAACCTGCACGGGAGTCATGCCGGCAGCGCTTTCCACGATGTCGCAGAAGCCGAGGTCCTTGATACGCTGGGTCGACTTGGGGCTATTGGCGATACCGATCACCTTACCCGTGACGCCGACGCGCTTCTTGGCTTCGTAGCAGCAGAGCATACCGCTCTTACCACCGGCACCGAGGATAACAACGGTCTGGCCGTATTGGCACAACTTGGCGGTCTGGGCGGGAGCACCAGCCACGTCGAGGGCGCTCAAAGCGAGTTTCTCGGGCATGTCGGTCGGGATCTTGGCATAGATGCCGCTTTCGAACAGGATGGCCTTACCCTTGATGTCGACTTGGTCGACATCGGGACGGATGGCGAGGATCTCGTCGATGCGGAGCGGGGTCAGTGACAGAGAGACCAAAGTGGCGATGCGGTCGCCTTCCTTCAGGTC
>CACZER010000055.1:0-9929 GCA_902780195.1 uncultured Bacteroidia bacterium | reverse complement strand
AGTTCAACATCATTGCTGAGTTCAATCTCCCAGCCGTTGTTTTCCCTTTCGATTTCATCAATGTGTTGATTGGGATAGTTGGCGGTAACATAGGCTGCAATCTGTTCGGGGACAAGCGTCGCAGGCACAGCGCCATAGATGGATGAATGTTCGCAGTTCACCTCAACCCATTCAAACGCTTGGGTAAAATACACCTTGGTGTTGTCGCTTAGAATCACTCGGTAATAGTGTTCAGTTTGGTTACAGCTGAGGATGCTTGCTTCTGGGAAATGTGTGTTGACAAACGTTACAATGTCAGTGGCAATGTCCGTGGCATTGACGGGAGCACCGTTCCCTTCGGCCTCCCATTGGTTGTTGTTGCTGTTGTTGTTGCCTCCAGTGGGCGTTTCTTTTGTGCATGATGACACTGCGAAAGCCAGTGCGATGCATGCTGCAAACAATGTTAATTTCTTCATTTTAGTTAGATTTTAGTTGATAATAAATGAATTATGGGATAAAAAAAGATGGTCCGAACCGTAGTTCGCACCATCTTTTATGTTTTTCGTGATGATATAGTTATGGCTGTCAGCCAAGTTTTTCCTTGGGGCATAACGCCTTACCTGTCCGAGGCGTAAAGCCGCCGAACACATATTTTCATTTTGCTCCTCTCCTATTGTCGTAACTGGGAAGAGGTCACATCGGCATTGCAAACCATCCGATGGACCATTGAGCACGAAATCCGAATCCTCGTCGTCGTCAAACTCATCACCATCGAACGACATACTGGACTGGATTTCAGTTTGTTCCATGATGTACAAATCCTCTTGGGCCGTGTTGGTAAGGTCAAGGAGGAACAGGCCCATCAGGATGAGGGCGACAACAGAGACATATTTTCGGAAAAAGTCAATCATGGCTATTTACATAAGAATAACTGATAAGCTCCGGAATTATTGTCCCTGTAGGCAAAAAAAACGTACTTTTGCCGAAAACTAGAATTTTTGTTCAGCCTAAACTATAAAGTAACCACCAGCACCTGCGACAGCGAGGGCAAACTCAAACTGTTTTCCGCCCTTCAGATGATGCAGGACTGCTCGGAGATGTGGATCGACAGCGAGCCACATGTAAAAGAATACTTCGCCCGCGAGAATATGGCGCAGCTGCTGGCCTCAAGGCAGGTGGAAATCATGCGCGTGCCCGATTTCAAGGAAGAGCTGACCGTGACCACCTCGGTCTACGGCATGAAGCCCATGTTCGGCTTCCGCAACACCTTCATCTATGATGCCGAAGGTAAGCCCTGCTACCGCACTTGGAGCATGGGTGCCTTTGTCGATAAAGCCAACGGCAAGCTGAAGCGCGTGGACGATGCCGTGGCCAACTCGCTGCTCATCGAGCCGCAGTTGGAAATGAACTACAAAGACCGCCGCATCATCCTGCCGAAGGAAGGAGGCAAGGGCTTCGCGCCCATCCAGGTGATGCGTGCCGACATCGACTACAACCGCCATGTCAACAATGCCAACTACATCCGCATGGCGATGGAGTTGCTTCCTGAAGATTTCATCACAAAGGGTCTTCGCGTGGAATACCGTGTGGCCGCCAAACTGGGTGACAGCCTCACCCCTACCCTTTTTGAGATTGAAAACGGCTTCATCATCGAGTTAGCCATCGGGAACGAGGCGAGTGCTATTGTGGAGTTTACGAAATGAATGAAGCATTGAGACCATGAAGATAACAGTAAGGTAATCAATAATCTACACATATAATTACATCAACATGCCCAATCCTTCCAATAAACAAGAACTGCTCGCCGCCATGGCCGACAGCTATGCCAAACTGAATGAGCAGATAGCCAAGATGAGCGAGGAAGCCATATCAGCTCCCTTCGACTTTGCCGCCGACCCGAAGAAATGCGGTGTGCGTTGGCAATACGACCGCTGTCTCCGCGACCTCTTGATTCACCTTCACGAATGGCAGGTGCTGATGCGCGAGTTTGTGAAAAACATCCGCGAAGGCCACCCGCGAGACTACCTGCCCGACGCGTACCGCAAGAACTACCATGAGATGGACAAGATGCTGGTAGAGAAGCACCAAAACACGCCTTTGGAGGAAGCCAAACGCCTGCTGCAAGAGACCCATGAGGAGATGCTCCGCCTCGCCGAGAGCTTTACCGAGGAAGAACTCTTCACCAAAGGTTATTACAAAAACACCTACACCACCGATATGGCTGCCTACTTCGTGAGCGTCACCTCAAGTCCCTACGGGCAGGCAGTGAAATTGTTGAAGACGCATCAGAAAAACCTCAAGAAATAACATGGGCACAGCAACGCCATACGAATTCGATGCCGTCATCATCCAAAACGAGGGAATGGATGCCGCATACGTGGAAGTGCCTTTCGACATCAAGGCGCTTTTCGGGAAAGGACGGCTGGCGGTCCATGCCACCTTCGACGGGATTCCTTACGACGGTCAAATCGTCAAGATGGGAACGCCATGCTTCATCATTGGTGTGCGGAAGGACATCCGCAAACAGATGGGCAAGAGCTTTGGCGACATGGTGCATGTGACATTTTGCGAACGAAAATAAAACTACAACAATGAAAAAGATTATCATCATCGACGGAGGCCCGCGCGCTACTTTCAACACGGCATCAATGCTTAAGAAATTCGCTGAAGGAGCAAGTTCAATCAGTAACGAAATCGAGGTGAAGACCATTCGCCTCTATTCCCTCGACTACAAAGGCTGCATGTCGTGCATGGCTTGCAAAATCAAGGGCAAAGCCTCGCAGGTGTGCAAATACAAGGATGCTTTGACTCCTGTCTTGGAAGAAATTGCGCAAGCCGATGGTTTGGTATTAGGTTCGCCCAACTATTTCGGCGAGATTACTGGCCAGATGCGAGCTTTTTTGGAGCGCTTGGCCTTCCCGTGGCTCTCCTACAACGACTACAGCATCACCGCCCCGAAGCAGATGCCCGTGGTGCTGGTAGAGACCCAAAACAGTGGTGTAGGCGGCAGCAACTGCAATGGCTACGGCACGATGGAGCCTTGCATCGCCAAAGCCCTCGGACAACCGGAAAAGCTGTTTGCCAACAACACCTATCAAGTGAAGAACTACGCCAATTTCGAGCTGGGAGGATTCTCGGAAGAAGCCAAGCGCAAGTATCGTGAAGAACACTGGGAAGAAGACCTGCAAAAGGCCTTCGAAGCCGGAAAACGTATGGCGGAAACAATTATAAACAAGTAATTAAAAATATAAAAACCCATGAAACAACCCATTAAAGTAACAGAAGCCATTTTCCCGATGCCCGTTTTACTCGTGGCCACCTACAACGAAGACGGCACCATCGACGTGATGAACGCCGCTTGGGGCACCATGCTCGACCGTGACCGTGTGGCCCTCAACCTGACCGAGACACACAAGACCGTGGAGAACATCAAGCAACGCAAGGGCTTTGTCGTCCATATCGCCGATGCCGCCCATGTGGTGGAGGCCGACTATTTCGGCGTCGTTTCGGGCAAGACCGAAAAGGACAAATTCGCCAAGAGCGGTCTCACCGCAACCAAATCCTCATTGGTGGACGCACCCATCATCAACGAGCTGCCTATCGCCATGGAGTGCGAGTTCATCGAATACCAAAGCGACGACACGGGCCTTGGCGTCATCGGCAAGGTGCTCCAGACCTCCGTCGAGGCCAGCAAGATGAAAGACGGCAAAGTGGACGTGGAAGCCCTGCAAGCCATCACTTTCGACCCTTACACACACGGCTATTACCAAGTCTCAAAACGCGTTGGCGAGGCCTTCAAGGACGGCTTGAAACTGAAATAATCATCAGTCAGTAACCAGACCAAACAACACCATGCGCAAAACCCTTTTTGTTTTAGCCTTTATGATCCTTTCAGCATTACCATCCACGGCCCAAATCGACCTTCACAGCCACGCCATCACGAACGGTTACCTCGATTACATCAAAACCAACGGCGCCGAGATGGACGAAGGTTTCCCCCTCCCCGTTTGGGATGCGGAGAAGCATATCGCCTTTATGGACAAGGCTGGCATACAGACCGCTGTGCTGACCATGCCCGCGCCACAGCCTTGGTTTGACGATGCGGAGGCTTCGGCAGCGGTTTGCCGTAGCTACAATGAAGAAAGCGCTGCACTCAAGGCACGCTATCCCGGACGCTTCATGTTTTGTGCCGCACTGCCATTGCCCGATATGCCACACGCATTGAAAGAAGCTCGCTATGCTTTGGAAGTCCTAGGCGCCGATGGCATCAAGTTAGCCACCAACAGCTACGGCCAATACCTCGGTGACCCCGCTTTGGACACGCTGATGGCCTATCTCGACCAGCAGAACGCCGTCATCATCTTACACCCACACAAGCCCTCGGCAGTCAATGCACAGCTGATTGCCGATGTGCCGTTGGCCAGTTATGAATACTTGGCCGAGACTACGCGCACGGTGCTCAACATGGTAGCACATGATGTATTGGTACGCTATCCGCATCTAAAAGTCGTGGTGCCGCATTGTGGCTCGTTCTTGCCTAACGCCTTGCCGCGTTTCCGTTCGCTGCTGCCCGTGATGGTGAAACAAGGCATGATGCAGCCTGTGGATGTAGATGCTAACCTGTCACGCCTGTATTACGACCTTGCAGGTGCACCCACCGACGAAGTCCTCGATGCCATCTTGACCATCACCACGCCCGACCACATCCTCTATGGCAGCGACTATCCGTATGTGGCCGAGCCTGTGCTCATCAACGGAAAGCAAGCTTTGGAAAGCCATCTCGCCTCGCATGGGTTGAATCCACAGGATGTCTTTACCGACAATGCAAGACGTCTGTTTGGAGAGAGCATCCCGTTGAGACAATATGGCGAGAAGATCGTCCGCCTCGCCGAAATCGAAGTGGTGCCCGAGTTTTTGGAGGAATATATGGCCTTCGCCAAGGAAGTTGGCGAGACTTCTGTGAAGGTGGAGCCTGGCGTGCTGACCCTCTTCTCGATGCAAACCAAGGAAGACCCCTGCAAGATCTACATCCTGGAAATCTACGCCGACCAAGAGGCTTACCAAAGCCACATCCAGACCGCCCATTTCAAGAAATACAAGGAAGGCACGGCCAAGATGGTGAAAAGCCTAAAACTGATTGATGTCAACCCGCTGGCGGGAATGATAGATTAGCATATCCTTATCCGAACGAAGTGTTTCTTCTACATTCTGGAGCCTCGTGGTTGAAGGCTTCGCCGATATTCGCTGGGCGACTGCCCAAGGTGCTTGGTGCAGTAACGGCTGAAATAACTCAATGAGGTGAAGTTCATGCGGTCGGCGATTTGGGTGAGCGACAGGCGTTCGTCGTCCAAGAAGCCTTTCAAGATGGGCACAGTGGCACGGTTGATGTAACTGCTGACACTGTGGCCCGTCACGCGTTTGACTGTGGCGGAGAGGTACTTCGGCGAGACGTTCAACCGCTCGGCATAGTAGCTCACCTCGCGCTCGGTGCGACTGATGCCGGTGGCGAGCAGGTCGGCCAGTTGACGAACGATGTAGGCGGTGCGGTCGCTGTGGGTGTCGGTAGCCTCGCGCTGTGCGTGAGACTCGAAAATGTCGTAAATCATAGTCAGACATAGGCTGCCCATCAGCTCGCGGTAGAACAGCAGGTGGTGGTCGTCCATGCGGTCGCGCAGTCGATGGAAGTCCTCCAGCAGGATTTCTGCCTGGCGGTCGTCGAGCTTGATGACGGGGTTCTGGTTAAGGCTGATGCTTCCTCCGATACTGTAGTTATTCGATGGCAGAAGGTTTTGCAAGAGCTTGTAATCTGCGGCAAACCACTCCACCTCCATCTCAGGAGCGGACGCGAGGTTCTTGGCACGGGTGGGATTGGGCATCACCACAAGGTCGTTTTTCGCTATGTGGTAACATTTTTCGTTGAACACAAAACTACCTTCACCAGCAGTGCAAATAAGATGCATACAGGTGTGGCTCAATCTGGGGTCATTCATCCCGAGGAAGTCCGTAGCATACTGAAAATCAATCTTCATGGCGCAAAATTACACTTTATTTCTCTCACTATCACAAAAAAATGGATTTGCAAGAACAAAGAGTTGACCCCAGGCTGACCACAGCCGAAGAACACGCGGAAGGCGTGCGCCAAGCGCAAGTCCTTTTCAAACTGAACCACACGATGCCCTACACCGACGAGTACAATGCTCTCGTGCGCGAACTCTTCTGCGACAACCTCGGCGAAGGCGGCTGGGTGATGCCAGGCCTCACGGGTGTCTGTTTCGACCATGTTCACATCGGGAAGAACGTGATGATCATGAACAACTGCCTGATGATGGCCCGCGGCGGCATCACCATCGACGACGGAGCGATGATTGCTGCCAATGTACAACTCATCTCCAACAACCACGATTTATATGACCGCCAGATTCTCCTCTGCAAGCCCGTCCACATCTGCGAGAACGCTTGGATTGGTGCAGGCGCCACCATCTTGCCCGGCGTGACCGTCGGAAAGAACGCTGTCGTGGCCGCTGGTGCTGTTGTAACCAAAGATGTGGCACCGAATACCATCGTGGGTGGCAACCCTGCGAAATTCATTAAAAACATAGAATAAGTTAACTAAAAAGAATAAAAGACATGGAATACATCACATTATCAAATGGAGTAAAGATGCCCCAACTGGGCTACGGAGTTTATCAGGTATCGCCTGAAGAGGCTGAACGTTGTGTGAGCGACGCATTAAGTGTCGGTTACCGCATGGTCGATACAGCACAAGCCTACGCCAACGAGGAAGGCGTGGGTAACGCAGTGAAAAAGAGCGGAATCGCCCGCGATGAGGTGTTCATTGTTTCGAAGATCTGGATTTCGAACTATGGCTACGAGAAAGCGAAAGCCTCCATCGACGAAAGCCTGCGCAAGTTGCAAACAGAGTACATCGACCTGATGCTGCTTCACCAGCCCTTCTGTGACCGCTACGGTGCCTACCGCGCGCTGGAGGACGCCTACCGTGAGGGCAAACTGCGCGCTATCGGTGTGAGCAACTTCTATCCCGACCATTTCATTGACTTGGCATCGAATGTGGAGGTCAGGCCAATGGTAAATCAGGTGGAGACACACGTATTCAACCAGCAAAAACAACCTCAAAAATACATGGAAGAGTTGAGCTGCCAGATCATGTCGTGGGGACCTTTGGCCGAAGGTCGCAATGGATTCTTCACCAACGAGGTGCTGGCGGAAATCGGTAAAGCTCATGGAAAGAGTGTGGCCCAAACAGCCCTTCGTTTCCTGTTACAACGCAATGTAATCATCATTCCGAAATCGACCCACAAGGAACGCATGGCAGAGAACTTCAACATCTTCGACTTCAAGCTGTCGCCTGACGAGATGGCACGAATCGAAGCCCTCGACACCAAACAAAGCCTCTTCTTCGACCACCACGATGGTGAAGTGACCAAGATGTTCATGGGCTGGAGAGGTTTGGTATAAAACACAAATAAAAGCAAAGCAACAATGAAAAACAAAAACATCATTACCGCAGCCCAACAACATGAACAAATCCATCGTCATTTTCTTCTCCCATGCGGGCGACAACTACAGCGTGGGCAACATCGAGGTCGGCAACACCAAGATCGTGGCCGACTACATCAGCGAAATCAAAGGTGCCGACCAGTTTGAGATCGTCACCCACAAGTACGACGGCATGGCCTATATGCCCCTCATCGAATTGGCCAAGGAAGAAGCCAACAAGGGCGAACTTCCGCCTTACGAAGGCACCGCCCCCGACCTCAGCCCATACGACACCGTCTTCATCGGCGGTCCTGTGTGGTGGGGCACATATCCGCAGGTGATGTTCACCCTTTTCAAGGACATCAACCTCGACGGCAAGACCGTCATCCCCTTCACTACTCACGAAGGCAGCGGCCTCGCCTCCTGCGCCAGTGATGTAAAGAAAGCCTTCCCGAAGGCCAAGGTCACCGGTGAGTTCAGCATCTATGGGCATGAAGTACGCGCGGGCAAAGCGAAGGTTGAAAAATGGCTGAAGGGCCTTTAATAACAAATTAATCACTTGACAACATGAAAGTAAGAAGACTTTTGGTTCTCACCGCTATGGCATTGGTGATGGCCAACACAAGCTGCCAAAACAAAAACGGCAATCCAACAACCGAACAACAAGAACAAACCGAACCAACAACACCCAACATGGAAAACACATCGAAAGTCTATTTCACCAGCGAAATCAGCCCTGAAGCACTCATTAACATCTACAAGGCACTTGGCGTAGAAGCCGAAGGCCGTGTGGCCGTGAAGATCTCCACCGGTGAGGCCGGCAACAACAACCACTTGAAGGCCGACTTGATTGGGCCTTTGGTGCAACTGGTGAATGGCAAGATTGTGGAATGCAACACTGCTTACGCCGGAAAGCGCATGCTCACCGAAGACCACCTAAAGGTCATCGAGGAGCACGGCTTCAACACCATCGGCGGCGTAGACATCATGGATGCCGAAGGCGAAATCAAAATCCCGGTGCGCGACACCACCTACATGCGTTACAACATCGTAGGACAGAACATCCAAAACTATGACTTCATGATTAACCTCGCCCACTTCAAGGGACACCAGATGGGCGGTTTCGGTGGTGTGCTGAAGAATGCCAGCATCGGCGTGGCTTCGCGCAACGGCAAGACCTATATCCACACCAACGGTCAATGCGAGGACTATACCCATCTTTGGGACTACATCCAGCCTGAAAATCAAGACAAGTTCCTTGAATGTATGGCCAATGCTGCCGCTGCAGTGCACGACTACTTCAAGGGCAAGGTTCTCTATATCAATGTCATGAACAACATGAGCATCGATTGCGACTGCAACGGCAATCCCACTCCAGTGGCACTACAAGACATGGGCATCATGGCCAGCACCGACCCTGTTGCCCTCGACCAGGCCTGCATCGACCTCGTCCTTGGTCAAGAACAAACCGCTGACAACGATGTGGCTTCAATGAAAGAACGCATCGAGAGCCGTCACGGCATCCACACCGTTGAACATGCTGAAAAGATTGGCCTCGGTAGCCGCAAGTACACTATTATAAGCATCGACAAATAACAAACTATTTCCCCAAATACTCGCTAGGCGTGAGCCCCGTCATCTTCTTGAAGAGGCGGGTGAAATGATGGGGAAAATCGAAGCCGAGGAGGCGCGAGGTCTCGCTGATGTTGTGACCGTTCATGAGCAGGCTCTTGGCCTGGTTGATGACGTAGTTATGGATGTAACCGATGGCCGTTCCTCCTGTCGCCTTGTGGACAATGTCGCCGAAATAACGTGGCGAATAAGCCAGCTCTGAGGCGCAATAGGCAACGGTGGGCAGGCCCTGCGACAGTTGCCGATTCTCACGGAAATACTGTTGCAGCAGGTCGTGAAAGCGCTTCAAGAGGTCGCTGCCTTCATTGTTTTCTTCGGAGAGCTGCCGCTGATAGATTCGGTTGCAGTATTCCAGTATCAGGTGCAGATAGCCCAACAAGATGCTTCTGAGCGAGGGCGAGTCATCGTGAGCCATCAACTCTTGCCGCATCTGAGAGAGTAGTTGTGTGATGCTGAGCCATTCATCAGGCTCCATCCGCAGCGAGCCGGTGAAGAAATAAGAGAAATACTGGTAAAGGCTAATCTGACGTTCAAGCTCTGAACCGTGCAGCAGCTCGGGCGACCACAATAGCACCCATCCGCTCAGCGAGATGCGCTCCCCGTTGTCCTCCAAGCCGCCAATCTGTCCGGGCTCAACGGCAATAATCGAGGCATCGCTCACCTGAAGGGTCTTCATGCCATACGAGAGATATTTGGGAAATTGGTGTTGGATAAAGAGCCCGTAGACTCCGTAGTTGTTCAGGCTATGACGGAAAGGAGCCAGTTCGTCATAGTGGATAATACTGACTAATGGGTGAATCTCAGGAGCATCCACAAATCGG
>CACZER010000054.1:0-11030 GCA_902780195.1 uncultured Bacteroidia bacterium | reverse complement strand
GCCAACCCTTCGTTTTTCTTCAAGTATTTCAAGAAGCACACAGGAATGACGCCGAACCAGTATCGGAACAGCTGAAGGGTTTCATTTCGGCAATTCAACAGCAGGCCAGCCATAGTCCTGCACCATTTTGACAGGAAGGTTGTGTTTTTTCACATAGTCGGCGATGAAGTGCAGCCTGACATCCTCGCGCTTCTCTTGATTACTGTTGAGCTCCCAAAAAGCATCAAAATTATCGCCGAAAATCCTCTTGGCGCTCTCAAGGTTGCCGGCACCGTCCTCCACGGCATCGAAGCCAGTCACCTCAAAGCCCTTGTCGGTCTTCTTCAGGTGCATCAAGCCAGGATGGTCACCACCAGAAACGGTCTTCAATGTGTCACCTACGATGTCGTAGTTGAACACCCAGAAATCGCCCCAAACTAGGACATCATCCTTATTGCTGTCGTCCGTATTTACGATGAAAGGACTAGGTATACAGTGCTCGGCTTCTGCATAATTCTTGCCAATTACGTTCACCAAATAGTCTTCAATGGCAGCATTGCAAAGTTCGGCATCAGAAACAACTTTTTCAGCCTGAATTGTTTCCTCTTGTACTTCTTTAGCTTGTTCCTTGGCATTCTTATTGCCACAGCCAACCATACTAACGCCGCTGATTAGGATGGCTACAAGCATCCATAGGGTATTTCTTTTCATTGTTGTTTGTTATTATTGATCTATTTTGCCTATTTGTTCAATTCCGAGGACTATCGTTTCGGAGTGCAAAGATAAAGTTATTTCTCCAACCACTCTAACCCAAAGTTGTAAAATACCATAGAATAACCCAGCGTGTCGCCGTCAGACTCCTCCACATAGAGACCTATGCTGTGGTCGGGCAGGATGCAGAGCGAGGAATAGGCCGCATCGTAAGGCACGATGCACTTGCTCACGGGCCAAGTCTTGCCTTCGTCGTAACTGACATACACCGTCACCTTCTCACGCCGCTCGGGTCCAGGCAAGGAATGGAGCAGGATGTTCTTTTCAGCACCCTCATTTACAGATGAATAACGGATGATATCGCCATTGCAAGCCGTGGCAACGAGGTCGGACCAAGCAGAGGTTTCGGGGCGCCAAGTGGTGCCACCATCATCGGAGATATTGTACCAACGCTCCCCTTCGTGACGGATGCTCATCAAGAGGCGGCCATCGGACAACTCTACCACTTTAGCTTCGTCGCCGCGCTGTGAGGCGCGGCCTGAGATGTGCCATGTCTCACCGTTGTCGTCGGAATAGACAGCATAGTTGCAAGCCGCCCATTCCTCGGTGTCGCGCACGGCGAGAACGAACATGATACGCCCCGTGGAGGTAAGCAAGCCGTTGCCTGAGGCGAAGAAGGCCGACCACCAAGTGCGGCTCACCTCGTTAGGGCACTTTGCGCCATAGAGTTCATCGGTGATGTCCTTGGGTTCTGTCCAAGTCTGACCGTTGTCGTAACTTCTTGCAATATAGGTATGAAGCGGATTCTCGGGTCTCCCTTGCCAAAAACCGCAACCGCCCACGAAAGCCGCCAAGAGGCCGCCTTCGTCGTTGGTACGCACCAAGGCACAGTCGCCAAAGCCCTTCCCCACGCCTTGACCTTCCATCAAGGTGTAAGGCTCACTCCAAGTGCGACCGCCATCGGTGCTGCGGTTGATGAGGATGTCGATGTCTTCGGGCAGGTCAATGTCGTTGTTTTTCCGCTTGTCGGTGGCGATGACCAAAGAACCGTCTTTGGCCGTAATGATAGCGGGAATACGGTAGTTCTTTGAGTCATAATCGCCCGGGCGATAGATTACCGTGCGCAAACGGATGGAATCGGGTTCGGGATCGGAGGTTTCGACAGGTTGGCTGTTATTGCCGCACGAGGCCAGCACAAAGCCCAATGCCATTACGAAAAGCGAAATCTGGTATTTCATAAGCGTCGTATTAAGACTTCAAAAATACAAAATTCTCCGTCTCAACCCAGTGAAACGGAGAATTTTGAAGTATTATGTTCAGCCGAAGCTTACTGCACCATGACTTTCGCTGTCACTCCCCTACTCTCGCCTATGGCTTTCAGAAAATAAACGCCTTTGTTACATTTACCGAGGTCAAGGACGGAGTGGCCATCCATGCGGTTTTCATAGACCTTGCGGCCCGTGATGTCGTAAACTTCCACATCCCATCGACCTTCACCGAGATTGAGGTTGAATGTGCCGTTGGAGGGATTGGGATAAACCATAACATTGGATTCCGACTCCTCAACTGCACTGACGCCATAACCGATTTCCGTTTGCGAAGGTGCCTCGCAACCGTCGCTATAAACGGCCATGATGAAATACTCGGCTTCGGCCCCAACAGTAATCGTATCCATATACTCATAGCCCCAATAACCTACATAAGTGGAATCCGCCCAATTCACAGCTCCAATAACCACATTATCACGATACACATCAAATCGCTCTAAATTGCCTGTTGAACCCTCTTCAGGAGATTTCCAATGTAACCAAAGAGGAGATGTATCTTTCCATACAGGTAACTCAATAGAAAAATCTCTCACTGGATTGCATTCTACCACAGGAGCATCACCAATAGGATTAGCGATCTCGGCCAAACAAGCAATGTTCATCTGACAATATTGCTGCGACATCTCGAAACTCGTCACACTTGTTCCAATCAAGTCATTAGGCGTGTGGATGTATGGGCTATAGTTCTGGTAGTCCTCGAAAGGATAGATACCCATGTAGCCATGGTTATTGAAAGAGGTGTGGTCACTGTCGCCTTGGTTGAAGTTGACATGGCGGATAGGCAGTTCGGGATAATACACCTCGCCAACATTCATGTAGTAGGTACCAATCGGCTCCACCGAGTTGGGATAGATGCAGTCGATATGGATTTGGTCGCCATAAAGATAACCATTCATGTCATTGTTGAAATAGCCGATGATGTCCATGCCTTCTTGCTGGCAACGCGAGGCGTAAGCTTCACTGCCGTATAGGCCCATCTCTTCGCAGCCGTAGGCGCAGTAGATGATGCTGTATTCGAACTCATACTGAGTCATAATTCTGGCACTCTCGAGCACGCTGGCCACGCCTGTGGCGTTGTCGTCGGCTCCAGGAGCCGTGCCGCCGCCATACATGGCCTCATAGGAGAACGAATCGAAGTGACTGCCACACACCACATAAGTGTCGGGATAAAGTGTACCACGCTGAATACCAATGACATTAGGTGCCGCCGCACCGCTACCCATCCATGTATTGGCATTGAAAGGCTGCTGCTCGACCTCAAGCCCAAGAGCCTCCATACGACTGGCAATCCAATCGGAAGCGGCAAAGGCGTTTTCGGTGTTCCAAATGCGACTGCCATAGTCCTGTAGGTGTTGCACAGTGGCCTCCAATGAGTCCATATTGACTTGGTTCAACATCTCGCGGATACGGGGGTCTTCTTCCGTCACCACCGGGAAATCGCGGGTTAGCTTGGGCAGGCTGGCTTTTTTGTTGAAGATTGCCACGGCGCCGTCGTTCTTGTAAGGCATCGCCGAACCTTTCACGATGACGTAATCCTGGGTCGAAAGCAGCGCGTCAAATTGCTGCTGTTGAGCTTTCGGGCAATACACCAATGTATAGCATCCATTGTCATAGAAAGCGTTTTCGTCAATCATCACCATGCTGCCGGCATCGAAACGCGCGGCGGTGGCGAAGACCTCCGAATCGGTGTAGAAATGCACCGTCAGATTCGGATCAGAGAAGTGTCTTTCCAGTTCGGCACGACCTGAATAGGAAAGCATCACAAAATTGCCGGCCATCGTGAGCAACGACAAGGCCAGCGCAAACATAGTAGTAAAGAACTTTTTCATTTTTAGTTATTTAAAGGTTTTGAAATCGTTATAGTATTTGTATTAGGTGCAAAAATACACAAGAAAACAACATACGGATATAAAAAAGCATAAATTGCAATCACTTAAACAACAAAGCGAAAACAGTCAGGCTGCTGTCGCTCTGTTCAAGGACGAGGTTGCCGTTATGCCGAACCATAATTTGCTTCGACAAACTCAAGCCTATGCCTGTTCCATTCGGTTTGGTGGTATAGAACGGAATGAAGATTTCCTCGGTCTGGCGTAACGGGATGGCTTTTCCGTTGTTGGCCACGCGGATGACGGTCTGGTCTTCCGAGTTCAGGTCGGCGGTGATGCGGATAGAAGTGGCACCCGCTTGCACAGCATTCTTTATCAGGTTGTTGAACACTTGCATAATCTGTCCTTCGTCGGCATAGATGAGCAAGTCGGGCGTATTGGCTTGATAGGTCAGAGTGGCACCTTGTTCGGCAATCTTGGCCTTGTTGAGGAGCAACACACGGTCCATCAGTTCGTCCACCATCACCGCCTTGCGGACGGGCGGCTGGGCCTGTGTCATACTGCGGTAAGACTCCACAAAACGTATCAAGTCCTTCGATGAGGCCGAAATGGTCTCCAGCCCTGCCTTCACATCCACGCCTTCCTCGGTGAGCAGGGCATCACTCAAGGAAGCGATGGGTGCTACGGTGTTCATGATCTCGTGCGTCATCACGCGAAACAGTTTGTTCTGCGAGGACTCCTCGTTGGCTGCGTTGCGCCGCTCGAAGATGCCCTTAATGCGGTTGAGGGCTCGGTTGAGTGCCGACTTCTCCTTGAAGTGGAAGTTCAACTCGCCGTCCTCAAGGGCGTCCATCATGAAACCCACCTTTCGGGCATCGTTTCTGCGCACGATGAGTGTCGTCACCACAATCGCTGCAATGACGACCGCCACCACGACCAATATCCAAATCCAGACACTCATATTCCGTATTCCTTTAGTCGACGGTACAAGGTAGGACGACTGATTTTTAATGCCTTGGCCACTAGGGTAAGGTTGCCGTTGTATGTCTTCATCGCGTTGCGGATGACCTGCTCTTCAGCGCTTTCGAGGGTTTGGTTTTGCGTTTTTGGAGTTGCTTCGTCCATCAGTTCAGAGGCACGGAGTTGGAGGTCGGCGGCACGGATAAGTTCCGCCTCGGAATAGATGACTGCTTTCTCGATGCAGCCTTGCAGTTCGCGGATGTTGCCGCTCCAACGGCAGCGTTTTAGGAGGTTCATTGCCTCATCTGAAAGGCCTTGTGCCTTGCGGTGGTATTTCTCGGCGTATTGCTTGACGAACATCTCTGCCAAAGTGACGATTTCGTCGGGACGCTCGCGCAAAGGCGGCAGGTGCAGCGTGACCGTGTTGATGCGGTAGAACAAGTCTTCGCGGAAACGCCCTTCCTTGACCATCGACGCCAGGTCCATGTTGGTGGCGCAAATCAGGCGGATGTTGATGGGAATGGATTTCGTGTCGCCCACCTTGGTGATGCTGCGGTTTTGGATGACTCGCAACAGTTTGGCTTGCTGTGCCAGTGGCACATTGCCAATCTCATCAAGAAACAGCGTGGTGCCGTTGGCTTGCTCAAACTTGCCAATGTGGTCGGCATGGGCATCGGTGAAAGCCCCTTTCACATGGCCGAACATCTCGCTTTCAAATAAGGTATCCGTGATGGCTCCTATATCCACGCCCACCATCGGCTTGGCGGCGCGATTGGAAAGACGGTGTATCTCGTTGGCCAGCACATCCTTACCCGTGCCGTTCTCGCCCGTGACGAGCACAGTGGCATCAGTGGGAGCCACTTTCTCCACCATCGCGCGCAGTTGCTGCATCGCCTCGCTCTCACCCCAACGCATCGTCGGCGTGGCATTCGTGTAGGGTGGACTCATGCGATGTGTCCCTACACGATGTTTCTTGCAAGCTTCTTCGAGCGTGGCGAGCAGTTTGGCATTGTCCCAAGGTTTCACCACGAAGTCGAAGGCGCCGCGTTTCATGCCTTCCACGGCGAGGGCGATGTCGGCGTAAGCCGTGAACAGCACCACCTCCACCTCGGGGAAGTCGCGTTTCAGTTCCGAGAGCCAGAAGAGGCCTTCGTTGCCCGTGTTGATGTCGGTCTCGAAGTTCATGTCGAGCAGCACCACATCGGGCTTGAAAGTCCGCATGGTCTCCATCAGCACCTTAGGCGAGGCAATGAGTTCCACCTCGGCGAAGCGCATGGGTAGCAATATCTTCAGTGCCGACCGGATGCCGGCGTTGTCGTCGACGACTAGTATTTTGGATTTGAGTTTACTCATGGCGGCAAAATTACCGAAAAAAAACATAATCTACATGATTATTCCTTCTTCAACGCCATCACCGGATTCACTCGAGCCACGGAGACGATTTGCCACAGCACCGAGCCGATGGCGATGACAAACGACAGCACCACCGTCACCACGAAGATCCAGGGATACAGGTCGATGCGATAGACGAAGTCCTCCAAATAACGCCCGCACACCCAAACTGCTATCGGAATGGCTATGACATTAGCGATAAGAATCATGATGATGTATTCCTTCAGATTGCGGCGAATCTCACTCTGCATCGTGCCGCCAAACACCTTGCGGACGGCGATGGTCTTCTCGCGCTCGGAGGCGAAATGCGTGCTCATGGCCACGAGTCCTAGCAGCGACAGCAACACCGCCACTGCCATGAACATATCCACAAGGCGCATCCTGTTTTTGGTGTCCCTCAAATGCAGCAGCAGCAAATTGTCAATAAAGTCGATGGACCAAGCTTCCCAATAGACCTCTTTTTGCTTCATGTGCTTGTCGTACACGGCCATGATGGCTTTGCGTGCCTCTGCATGGTCGCCCACAATCTCTAATACGGGATGGTAAGTCACCCACTTGAACTTCGGCTCCTTCCCAACGATCTGAACCGCTCCATAAGTCTCATCCACCACATGGGCCGCGTCGTCAAGGGCGAAATCACCCAACACGCCACACATATCAGAACGCAGATTACGCTTGTACCAAACGCCCAACGAATCAATGTCGAACTGCTCCAAAGGCATTCCCGTCTGGGCCTCCAGCAAACCCTGCGTTAGCAGCCATTGGTCTTCGTCCAGCTGGCCATACAACGCTTTGATGTCAAACCCAAACATATCAAAAGCCGTGGTGTCGCACAACAGGTATTTCACTGAAACCCAATCATCGCTTCTGTCAAGGCGCATCCATTTTGTACCCATAGAAGCTCCACCAGGATAGCCGTAGGAATGCCCTATCCGTTTCACGCAAGGCAAGGCCATCAAGTCGTTCTCAAAGGCCTCATCGCCCGATAGCATGGAATTCACATAAAACAGGTTCTCCGTGCGACATCCGACAGGCCTCCGTTCCATGTGGCGCATTTGCACCTCCATCGTGATGACCAAGGCAATCAGCACGATGGCGATGACATTTTGCAACACAATGAACACCTTCGAGAGCACCATCTTGTTGCGTAAACGGAAGGCCCCAGTCACCACATCGATGGCACCGTGGCAGGGATGATGCCCGCCAACAGCGCCACCACAATCACGATGAGCAGATAGGAAACCAGATAAAACGGCGAGAGCATAATCTTCACACCCACGTCATCGCCTAACAAACGGTTGACCAGCGGCTCAAGCGCATTTGCCAACAAGATGCCTAATACCATGCAAACCAAGGTAAACGCCAGCGATTCAAGCAGGTATTTCCCGATGATTCGTCCCTTGGTGGCACCATGCAACCTTCGCGTGGCCATCTCCTTGGCCCGTTTGCTGGTCAAGGCAACATTCAAATTGATGTAATTGACCGCCAACAGGCTGTGCATCATCACCTTGTCGCCTCTTTTCAGTACAGTTTGCCCGTCATAATAAAACACCTCATCCAAACGCACCAGTTTGATTGTTGAAGCATCAACCGGATATTCTCTTCCAAGAATCTTCAAGTATAAAGCCTCTGTGGCTGTAGCCAACTTCCCGCATAGTGCCTCTCGGTCGACATCAGGAAACGTCTTGATAAAAAGCCACACATTCTCGAATATATTGGCAGGAACGGCAGGGCTGTCAAAGCCGCCGTAATAGGTCACGCCATCAGTAATATCCACATTGACAATCACATCGGGGTTGGAATAGAAAAGCGAGGTGCCCACGTCAGTGAACACTCCAACGACGGTGAAGTCATGCTTCATCATTTGGATAGTCCGCCCAATCACCTCGCCCGATTGCGACAAAACCTGAGCCATCTCTTCTGACACGAAAGCCGTCAAAGTCTCATTGATCTGGTCGGGCTGGCCTTCCGCGAACTGGACGGGAAAGAAGTCGAAAAAGTCGCGGTCGCAGCCCAGCACCTGTCCCAAACGCAACAACTGCCCGTCGGCCTTCATCTCCGTGGCATAGAGCCATCCGAACTCGGTGATGGCCTTAATCTCGGGAATGCTCTCCCCTATCGTCTCTTTCATCCCGTATTGATATAGCATCTTGTCTTGGATGGCCACGCCGTAGATTTCCTTTCTATGCGGGTTTTCACGCGTGACGGCGATATGCTGCGCCACATAGCAAAAGATGATGACCACGAAGGCGAGGCTCACCGTCAGGCCAATGGCCTCGATAATGCTGTAAAGTTTGTTTCGGGAGAGGAATTTGATGTAACTGCTCATAGTTGTTTGTTTTGTTGTTTGAGATTCCCTTACGGGAATGGAATGTGTCGTTTTTTTATATAGCGGCGGCAAGAACAGACCACCTATTCGTTAGCGTCACAAGCCGCCGCGATCAACAACCACATCCGACCTCCATTCCCGCAGGGAATCTCCTATTATTATTCTGTCCTTAACGACTTCACCGGATTCACCGTGGCCGCCCGCAGACTGCGCAAGGTGACCACCGCAATTGTAACCGCCAAAACCGCCAACAGCGCCAAGACAAACACCCAAACATGCAACGTCACCTGATAGGCGAAGCCCTGCAAATAACGCCGCATGATGACGATGCTCACGGGCACGGCAATGACGAAGCACACCAGCACAATCTTCACGAAGCGCGAATTGAACATCGCCAAAATCTGCTGCACCGTGGCACCATGCACACGACGGATGCCGATTTCCTTGCGGCGGTGCTCCGTCTCGAACATCACCAAGCCGAACACGCCCATCAACGAAATGACGATGGCCAAAATCGTGAATAAAGTAATCAACTTCGAGAGATTTTGCTCCTTTTTGTATTGGTTTTCAAGGGCCTGACTGAAAGGTGTCACCTCAATATCAACGCCCTCTGCCCAATCGGGATCGAGGTCTACAAGGGTTTTGCAGATGCGCTCCTTTAAGGCGGGGACATCCACGCCTGGCTCGGTGCGGATGAAGAGCATGTTGCAAATATTCCACGGATCCTTGCCATACACATAGAAGGCAAACGGTCCCATGCCATTGCGCAATGCACAAAAGTTGAAATCCTTGCAGAAACCGGCAATCTCGGCGATTTGGTCATCATGGCCGCCGATCTGGTCATCAAGGGTAATCTTGTAATAGTCACGTGCAAATTCATTGAAGATATACGTTCCTGTAGATTGTTCATCGGCCTCAGTGAAATCACGGCCTTCTACAATGTCGATGCCCATAAAGCGCAGGAAGTTCCACGATACAGGATAGACCTGCCATCCGGCATCCTCGCCATGCACTTTGCGTCCCCAACTCATACGAGTATCTTTTATAAAAGATCCCGAGCCCCAAGCAATGTCCTTGATAGCAGCATCGGCTTTCAACTGGTTCTCAACGGCTTGGCGGTTGGTGGCAAGGTTCCACGACACCCGCGACTGTAATAGGCATTCCTGATTGAAACCCATGTCATGATTCAGCATGTACTGACGTTGTTCATGGACGAATATCGCACAGATAATCAAAACAATAGACACGGTAAACTGCAAGCCAATCAAGCCGATGCGGAAAGCCTTGCCCTTCTGCGTGGTGCCAAGGGTACCCTTCAAGGCAAAGGCGGGATTGAACGATGTGGCGAACAAGGCTGGATAGAGACTGGCTACCACCGAGATAAGCAATGCCAAACCAACGGTCAGAGCTACAACACCCCAATTTTGACCAAAATCCAGCGAAGCATCAATCATTGAAGCCAATGTGGATTGCTTGAACAGCGTGACCACAGCCACCGCCAGACCCAAAGCAATGGCCACCATTAGCAACGACTCGCCCACCGACGACATTACCAACTGGAAACGGCTGCTGCCCAATATCTTCCGAGTGTTGATACTCTTCAGGCGCAACGGCACCATCGCAAAGAAGAAGTTGATGTAATTGATGAAAGCGATAAGCACCACAAAGATGGCGATGACAAGCAAAGTGATGGTAGTGGTGCGGTTTCCCATCTTTCCAACTGTATAGTTGGCGTTGGGGTCGGCGAAATACATCTCTGTCAGCAGCACGGGGCGAATCCCGAATTTGACATCATCATCCGAAACCTCAATGCCGCCATTCATCTCGCTGAAAAATTGCTTGCAGACCGGCTTTGCCACCTCGGTGATTGCCTCGGGGTCGGCACCTTCACGCAGTTTCAAATAATAGAAGTACGAAAACTCCTTCCATTCATCGAGCAGAACATCAGGCATGTCCCAAACAATATCAAAAGATGAGAGGTCGCTGTGCTTCGGCATGTCTTTATAGATGGCCACTATGGTCGTTTCTATCCATTTTGTTTCGGCAAGATTTTTCACAACGTCACCCACTTGGACACCGAGACGCTTAGCCATCGATTCCGATACAGCTAAGGCCGCGCCTGTCAAATCGTCCCAGTTGCCGGCCACCAGTTCAAATCCGAACACCTCGCGGGCACCTTTGTTTAAGGCGACTTGCGACCCTGAAACAGGCGACTGCTCGTCGCTCACACGAATCTTAGCGGGAACACCCGCAATGCGACCGCAACCACCGGCTTCAATGTCAGGGGAAGCATTGATCACATATTCGCCTATGGGGCGACACAGATAAGACGAATAACCAGTAGATCGGGTCTCTTGCTTCGTAAGGACATAAATCCTGTCGCTGTCTTTGAGCGCCTTGTTGTAGGTGAGGTCGTGGTGTACCTGCACGAGGATGATGTAGAGCGCGGCGAAGGCTGCCGTCAAGCCCAAGATGTTCAGGATGGAAGACACGAGGGAGGTCTTG
>CACZER010000053.1:0-9097 GCA_902780195.1 uncultured Bacteroidia bacterium | reverse complement strand
GCCCACACCGGCAAGGAAGAGTACAACTACTTCATGACCGTCATCTTCCCCGACAACCAGCTGAACGTCATCGACTACAACCGCGTCGTGAAAGACCTCAACGGCCTTAGCACCAAGGACTTCTTCAAAGCCCTTCAGGAAAGCTTCGACATCGAATGCAAGTGCGACTGCACCAAGGACGGCGGCAAGTGCAACTGCGAGTTCCCCTGCCACTGCGAGTGCTCCACAGAATACAAGCCCAACAAGCTGCACAACTTCTCGATGTATATCGAGGGCGTGTGGTATTCGTTGACCGCCAAACCCGGCACTTACAACGACAGCGACCCGATCGGCGTGTTGGATGTTACCATCCTCAGCAACCTTGTCCTTGACAAGATTCTGGGCATCAAGGACCTCCGCACCGACAAGCGCATCGACTTCGTTGGCGGTATTCGTGGCCTCGGCGAGCTGAAGCGTCGCGTCGACAGCGGTGAGATGAAGGTCGCTTTCGCGCTCTATCCTGTGAGCATGAAGCAGATCATCGACATCGCCGACACCGGCAACATCATGCCTCCCAAGACCACTTGGTTTGAGCCTAAACTCAGATCAGGTCTGGTAATCCACACATTGGATTAATCAGCCTGCTTTAACAAAAAAGAGGATGACTTTTAGTCACCCTCTTTTTTTATTGTCGTTAATGAAGCTTATCTATGTGGATAGCAACGGATATTCCATCCTACCGTGATCAGCAATCCAGCACCCGCAGCTAGTTGACCATTCACGTTACCACTTATATATTGCAAACCCACACCAAAATCTAGGTCTTTATATGCAGCTCCAGCCACTATACTATTGCGCCACAGGTTGTAACCAACCAAATTACCAATATGATAGTCAAACATGGCTGCCCATTTGTTTGGCGAGGTATAGGCTCGAGCTCCGACATGAACGATACAAACCGGATCAAGTGTGATACCAGCACCACCTGTTACTTGAATGTAGGGATTGAATTGGTAACCAGCATTGAAAAAGAAACCTCCGTACATCTCAGGACGCATCACGAATCCTTGTCCACGATTGTATGTAGAATTTTTTTCGGTGCGGTAGCTTCCTGAGCTGTGGCTAGATTTCCGATCATCAACAGGAAAGCAAGAAAGAGTAAAAGTTTTTTATTCATGATAATGCATTTTTAGTTTGGCAAAATTACAAAACAATCGATAAAAAGCAAATTGTTTTTCTATTTTTGCAAAACAACCATGGATAAAACTTCAAGTTATATTACCCTAAACCTCATCAAGCATTACGCCGATTACCTACGGCTGGAGCTTTCGCTGTCCGACAACAGCATAGAGGCTTATGTGCACGATGTAAGCCTGTTCCTGCAATATCTCAAAGCAGAGAACCTTTCAACGGAGCTTCACGACATACAGCAGGACACCATAGAAAACTTCTTTGCCTATCTCTATGACCTAAATATCGGCGCCACCTCACAAGCTAGGATCCTCTCCGGTTTGAAGTCTTTCTATCGTTACCTCGACCAAGAGGCGCTCATCGACAAAGACCCCACCCTGCTCATCTCCTCTCCTTCCATGGGACGGCACCTCCCCGAGGTACTCACCTATGAAGAAATCCAAAAGATGATCGACAGCATCGACCTCAGCCAACCCAATGGACACCGCAACAAAGCTATAATTGAGGTACTGTATGGCTGCGGACTTCGCGTCTCAGAGCTTACCAACCTACAAATCAGCAATATTTTCAGGTCGGATGGCTTTCTTCGCATCATCGGCAAAGGCAGCAAAGAACGTCTGGTGCCCATCGGCGACAACAGCCTAAAGATCCTCTTCCAATACATTGAAGGAGCTCGCTTACATATCAAAGTTAAACCTAAGTTCACCGACACCGTTTTCCTCAACAGCCGTGGCACAGGGCTCACCCGACAGATGGTCTTCCTCATCGTGAAAGACCTCGCTGAGAGAAATGGTATCACCAAAACCATCAGTCCGCACACTTTCAGGCATAGCTTTGCCACCCACATGCTCGAAGGTGGCGCCAATCTGCTGGCAGTTCAACAAATGCTAGGGCATTCCAGTGTCAGCACAACGGAAATCTACACGCACATCTCGGACGAGCTATTACGCGACACACTAATCACATATCATCCGCGTTTTAAGAAATAGTTCTATCTTTGCAAAAAATATCCACCATGGACACCGCTAAATACAACTTTCTGAAAGGATCGCGACCCGACCGTTTCTTCTTGCTGGCCGGGCCATGCGTCATCGAAGACGAGAACTCGCCACTCTTCATCGCAGAGACCTTGAAGAACATCTGTCAAAAACTCGACATTCCCTTCGTCTTCAAAGGCTCCTACCGCAAGGCCAACCGTTCCAGGCTGGACTCATTCACGGGTATTGGCGATGAAAAAGCCTTGAAAGTGCTGCAGAAAGTGGCCAAAGAATTCAGCATCCCAGTGGTGACCGATATTCACGCTGCCGAAGAAGCCCAGATGGCCGCGGAATATGTAGACATAATACAAATCCCCGCCTTCCTTTGTCGGCAGACCGACTTACTTGTAGCCGCTGCCAAGACCGGCAAGATTGTCAACATCAAAAAAGGACAATTCCTTTCAGGCGAATCCATGGGTTTTGCCGTTGAAAAAGTGCGTCAGTCAGGCAACGACAAGGTCATGCTGACTGAGCGTGGCTCCATGTTTGGCTATCACGATTTGGTGGTGGACTATAGAAACATAGCTGCCATGCAAAAATTTGAGGTGCCCGTCATCTTGGACGTCACCCATTCCTTGCAGCAGCCCAATCAAAGCAATGGCGTCACTGGCGGTCAGCCCGAACTCATCGGCTTGATAGCCAAGGCGGGCGTCGCCACAGGTGTTGACGGCCTCTTCATGGAGACCCATCCCGATCCCGCCAAAGCCAAAT
The DNA here is from genome assembly GCA_902780195.1 of uncultured Bacteroidia bacterium. Classification (GTDB taxonomy): domain Bacteria; phylum Bacteroidota; class Bacteroidia; order Bacteroidales; family F082; genus Limimorpha. The sequence continues at coordinate 6,179 of CACZER010000053.1, read as the reverse complement.
CAGACGGCGCCAACATGCTACGCCTCGACAAGGTAGAAGGCCTCCTGAAACAGTTGGTCCGCATCAAAGAAGCCCTATAATGAAAAAGGCACCTTGCGGTGCCTTTTTTTATTGCATTCTCATGTTTATGATCTGACCCGTCTCCGTGTCGAATACCAACCTTGTATTGGTCAAAGGAGCCATCAGCACGGCACCCAGTTGGTTGACAACAACACGGTCCTCAATCAAGGTGTCTCTTCCAAGGGTCACTTTCACATTCGCCATTTCAGGAAGGCGGTAGAACACCTTGTTTTCATACGACATCAACTCCACTGCCGATTGGCTCGGTGCGTTGATGGCAGCCGTGGTGTTCATCGACAAGGTTTGAACCATGATGGGTGTACCCGAACCACCGGTTCCAACCGTCACGCCTTCACTCTCCGAAAACTTGGCCACAGTCTGCGTAGGCACTTCCTTGTTGGGAATAACGTACACTGTTTTTACCACGGTCTTCTTGACATGGTTACCCAACAACAGGTTGGTATATTCTTCTTCCATGGCATCCAGTTTCTCATACATCAACTTGAAGGTCTCAGGATTAAATGCCGTTTCGTAATAGCCTGAAATCAAATTGAACTTGGCCTTACGAATCTCCTCAATCTTATCGGCCACTTCTTTAGCCAATTGGGCATTCGACTTACCCATGGAAACAAGGTCGATTAAATTGCTCTTGGGATATATGGTCTCTTTTTCTTCGCAAGAAGACTGTTGCGGGGCTACGGGAGCAATATCCTCGGCTGCCGGATCGTCGAAGCCAACGCTGCGGATGATGCCGTTGGGCATGATATCGAAACGCATCTTGCTGCCTCCCCTAGCACTTCCCAAGGTCACAAAAAACAAAGCATTTGGATCGGGGCTGGCCACCGTGCTCATCTTGACGTCCAACAGGCGGTACTGCCTGGTTTCGTATTCCACAGATTCGGCAGTGCCCATGTAGTTGGAGGCATAGTCACTGTAAGGGCTTCTCTCCATTTGGATTTCTTCCATGACGAAATCCAGCTTCAACATGGTCTGAGGCAAGGAATAATACAGGCCATTATGCTGTCCAGGCGTAACATTCTTGGCGTAGGTGGTCGAGAATTGGGCGTGAAGTTGACCCCCCATCATCGTCAAGGCCAACAAGGCTAATGTGATTTTAGTGATAATCCTGTTCATCTTCTTATGATTTAGTTTTCAAACTTCAAAAATACATATTTTTCATCAATTCCGTCATTCAACGCTTGTTTTTTCCTTTTTGCTAAAGAGCAACAAGGCCAAGAATGTAAGTAATCCGTTGATTATCAATATCTCGAACCCAATCCGATAGCCTCCGAACAGCTGTGGCGAATACGTCTTCAGCAAATAACTGATTACGGGTGAAGCAACGGCGATGAAAGGTACGGCCTTATCAATCACCTTCCTGTTTTTAACAAACAAGCCGAAAGTGTATAGGCCCAACAAAGGACCATATGTATAGCCAGCAATATCAAAGACCTTGTCGATCAGCGATTCGTTGTGGAAAGGCTGGAATGCGATGATAACCAACAAGTAGAGCAAAGCAAATGCCACATGAATCCATTTGCGGCGTTTCGTGATTTGCTCTTCTGTCATCTGTTTCTTGTCGAAATGCATGAAATCGTAACAGAAAGTGGTCGTCAAGGCTGTCAAGGTGCCGTCGGCGCTGGAATAGCCCGCTGCGACCAGGCCTATGACGAAGACCACCGCCGTAAACTTACTCAACGAAAAAGCGACCGATGGGAAGATCTTATCGTTAACTACCACCCCCGCTTCGTTTACAGGCAACTGAAAACCTGTGACTTGTGCATATTGAATCAAAGCCGCTCCCAAGCAAAGGAAGAGGCCGTTGACCACCACAAACAGCAGGCTTGAGGTCATCACATTCTTCTGGGCATCGCGCAAGTTCTTACACGTCAAGTTCTTCTGCATCATATCCTGGTCCAAACCAGTCATCGTTATGGTGATAAACATGCCACTTAGCAACTGCTTGACCCAAAACTTGTTGTGGGTCCAATCCGTTTCAAACACCTTGGTATAGCCTTTTTCAGAAGCCGACTTCAAAAGGTCGCCTAACGAGATATGAAGGTTTCGCAAGATGAAGAAAGCCGTCAAAAAGGCCGCCAGCAGCAAGAAGGTCGTCTGCAACGTATCCGTCCACACAACCGTCTTGATACCCCCCTTGAAGGTGTAGAGCAGGATGATGGCGATAAAAATGACCGCTGGCACCCAGAAAGGGATGCCCCATTCCTTGAAGACAAACTCATACAAGACAAACACAACGAGATACATGCGCAAGGCAGAGCCTAGCAGACGAGACAGGATGAAAAAGGCTGCCCCCGTCTTCTCCGACCTAGGCCCGAAACGCATATTTAAATAGGTGTAGATGGAAGTCAAGTTAAGGCGATAATACAAGGGCAACAAAACAAGGGCAATCACTGCATAGCCAAGGACATAGCCAAACACCAAAGGCATATAGGTGAATTGACCCGAATAAACCCCTCCTGGCACTGACATGAATGTCACACCTGACAAAGAGGCACCAATCATACCATAAGCCACCACAAACCAGGGCGAGTTCTTATTGCCTCGAAAAAAAGCATTATTGTCCGTCTTTCGCGCCGTGAAATGCGAAATCACAAACAATAGAATGGTATAAATAACAAAAACGGTAAGTATAATGGTCGCATTCATGATGTTCACAATTTGGTTATGCAAAAATAGGAATAATTGTCGCACATGAAAGAAATTCCCTTACTTTTGCACTCCGTTAAAAACACCAATCAATGAAGGGTATATACACCATTCTGTTGCTTATTGTATCCAACGTTTTCATGACCTTTGCCTGGTATGGACAACTCAAATTACTTGAGATCGTCCCCAGTTCCAAGGATTGGCCGCTTTTTCTTGTCATCCTGATGTCGTGGGGCATTGCCTTGTTTGAATATTCTTTCATGATTCCTGCCAACCGCATCGGTGCCATGCAAAACGGAGGCCCTTTCAACCTTATTCAATTGAAAGTCATACAAGAAGCCGTATCCTTGACGGTATTCACCATCATCGTGATTACCGTATTCAAGACGGAAACCTTCCGTTGGAACCATATCATATCTTTCATCTTCATCATCCTAGCCGTGTTTTTTGCCTTCAAAAAGTAGTTTTTTGTTGCAAGAAAAGGAAAAATGCATGATATTTGCGATACGAAACAACACATTAAACAGAATAAAAGAAAGGACTCTATATGAAATTCTATGACATTGATTCAGTTTTCACCTTCGGAAAATACGAAGGCATGACCATCGCCGAAGTGTATGAAAAAGACCCCAAATATTTGAAGTACTGCGAAGAAAACATCGATGAATTCTATGTCTCACCCTCAGTTATGCGCGAGTTGAAGTCCATGAGCCGCTCCATTAACGATTCCGCATTGCTGGATGTCAACTTCGACAAGATGAGTGACGACGAAATCGACAGCTTCATCAACCAGCATGATGAAGAGGATGAATTCGATGAGTCGAAGTTGGAACACGACTTCGACTGGGAGAACAACGACTTTGCCGACGATTCACCCTTTGACGAGTTTGAAGACGAATTCGACGAAGACGAGTTTTCCGATGAGTTCGGTGACAGCTTCGATGAAAGCTTTGATGGCGGAATCGATGATTTGTATTAACTAGAGAGCATAAAAAAAGCGACCCTCTATGTCGTTCCTTAGGGAATCCATAAAGGGTCGCTTTTTTTGTTTGCTTAGGCGTTGATACGTTCCGAAATGGAATAGACTCGTTTTTCGCGTTGTGTCGAGGTGATCATCTCGGCCAGGAAGCCCGTTGAAAAGAGCTGCACGCCGATGATGATGGCCAACAGCGCAAAATAGAACAAAGGTCTACGTGTCATCCCATAAACATGGAAGAACAAGCGTGAGCAGGCCAAATACAAGGCGATGATAAAACCTATCAGGAAAGTGACCGAGCCCAGCATGCCGAAGAAATGCATCGGCCGGTTGCTGAATTTCGAGATGAAGTTGATGGTCAGCAGATCGAGATAGCCGCGCACAAAACGGCTCATGCCAAATTTGCTGCTGCCGTATTTTCTCTTCTGGTGGTGTACCACCTTCTCCCCTATGTGGCTGAATCCGTTCATCTTGGCAATGACGGGGATGTAACGGTGCATCTCGCCATAGACCTGTATGCTTTTCACCACTTCATTACGGTAGGCCTTCAGGCCACAGTTGAAGTCATGCAACTTGATGCCCGACATCCTGCGCGTGGTCCAGTTGAAGAACTTGGAGGGAATGTTTTTGGCTATTTTGGAGTCATAACGGACTTTTTTCCAACCAGAGACGAGATCGTAACCGTCTTCCTTGATCATCTTGTAGAGCTCGGGGATTTCGTCGGGGCTGTCTTGCAAGTCGGCATCCATGGTGATGACCACATCGCCTTGCACTATTTTGAAACCTTCATTCAATGCTGGCGACTTGCCATAGTTCCTTCTGAAACGCAAGGCCTTCACATTGGGGTTACCTTGAGAAAGCTGTTGGATGACGGCCCAAGAATTGTCGGTGGAGCCATCGTCGACAAAAACGATTTCGTAGGAGAAACCGTGTTCGTCCATCACACGACGAATCCATGCCTCCAACTCGGGCAACGATTCAGCTTCATTCAGCAGCGGTACGACAATAGAGATATCCATAATTATCTGATTTCAGTTTTTCCGCCCATATAGGGTTGTAATGCCTTCGGGATGGCCACAGAGCCGTCGGCGCGGAGGTTGTTCTCCAAGAAGGCGATCAACATACGCGGCGGAGCGACCACCGTATTGTTCAAGGTATGGGCAAAATAGTTGCCGTTCTTGCCTTTGATTCTGATCTTCAGTCTGCGCGCCTGGGCATCGCCGAGATAGGAGCAGCTGCCCACCTCGAAATACTTCTTCTGGCGCGGCGACCATGCTTCCACATCGAGTGATTTCACTTTGAGGTCAGCCAAGTCACCGGAGCAGCATTCCAGCGTGCGGACTGGGATGTCCATCGAGCGGAACAGGTCGACTGTGTTCTTCCACATCTGTTCGTACCAGTAGTCGGCATCTTCTTGCTTGCAGAGAACCACCATCTCTTGTTTCTCAAACTGGTGGATACGATAAACGCCACGTTCTTCAATGCCGTGAGCACCTTTTTCTTTACGGAAACAAGGCGAGTAACTCGTCAGCGTCAGAGGCAGCGACTCTTCAGGAACGATTTGGTCGATGAACTTGCCGATCATCGAGTGTTCGCTGGTGCCGATAAGATAAAGGTCTTCGCCTTCGATCTTATACATCATGGCATCCATCTCGGCGAAACTCATCACGCCCGAGACGATCTCGCTGCGCACCATAAAAGGCGGGATGCAATAGGTGAAGCCGCGCTCGATCATGAAGTCGCGGGCATAGGTGATGACAGCGGAATGCAGGCGTGCGATGTCGCCCATGAGGTAATAGAAGCCGTTGCCTGCCACGCGGTGGGCCGAGTCAAGGTCCAAGCCGTTGAATTTGGCCATGATATCGGCATGATAAGGCACTTCGAAATCGGGCACCACGGGCTCGCCAAAGCGTTCCTTCTCCACATTGAAGGTATCGTCCTTCCCTATTGGCACCTCAGGAGCAATGATGTTGGGGATGGAATACATCACCTTGGTCAGCTGTTCCATGAGGGAAGACTGCTGCTTGCCGAGTTGTTCCAGCTCTTGGGCGTTGGCCTCGACGAGTTTCTTCATCTCGTTGGCTTTCTCGACTTCCTTGTTCTTGAAGAGGATGCCTATCTCCTTAGAGATGGAGTTGCGTTGTGAGCGCAGGTCGTCGGCACGCTGTTGGCAGTCGCAATACTGCGTATATAAACTAATTGCCTCGTCGACGAGGGGCAGTTTATTGTCTTGGAATTTCTTCTTGATGTTTTCGCGAACCACATCGGGGTTCTTGACTAAAAACTTGACGTCTATCATAGGATAAAATTTTGCTATCTAAAAGGATGGGCAAAGATAGAAAAAAATCCAGAAATGATAGTATAAAAACATGGTAGATATAAAAACAAAAAGCCTTCGCGCTGAGCGCGAAGGCTTCCGTTAAGGGAGGGCGACGAACTACTTTCCCACGTTTCACCGCAGTATCATCGTCGCGGC
>CACZER010000052.1:0-16234 GCA_902780195.1 uncultured Bacteroidia bacterium | reverse complement strand
AGTTTCTCGGCCACCTTCTTGGTGATGTAGGTCGAGATTTTCTTCACGTTCTGGTCGCTTTGCAGGAACGAGCGGCTGACGTTCAGCGGGATGTCGGGCGAGTCGATGACGCCGTGCAGCAGCGAGAGGAACTCGGGCAGGATGCCTTCGACGCTGTCGGTGACGAAGACTTCGTTGCAGTAGAGTTGTATCTTGTTGCGCTGGAACTCGTAGCGGTTCTTCACCTTCGGGAAATAGAGGATGCCCGTGAGGTTGAAGGGGTAGTCCACATTGAGGTGGATGTGGAACAGCGGCTCGCCGAAGTTCATCGGGTAGAGCGTGTGGTAGAAGTCGTTGTATTCCTCGTCTTTGATGTCGGTCGGGGCTTTCTTCCATAGCGGGGCTACGTCGTTGATGATCCAGGGCTTCTCCACTTCCTTGGTCTTGGGCTTGCCGTCCTTGTCGGTCTCGCCATCGATTTCCTCCTGCACCTTGCGCGTGCCAAACTGAATCGGGATGGGCAGGAACTTGCAGTATTTGTTGAGCAGTTCGCGGATGCGGCCTTCTTCGAGGAACTCGGCGGCATCGTCGCTGATATAAAGGATGACGTCGGTGCCGCGGTCGCCCTTTGGGATCTCGTTCATCGTGTACTCGGGGCTGCCATCGCACTCCCAGATGACGCCGTTCGGGCCTTCTTCCTTGCAGGACTTCGAGATCAGCGACACCTTCGAGGAGACCATAAAGGCGGAGTAGAAGCCCAAGCCAAAATGGCCAATGATATTGGCGGCTTCGGCCTCGCTTTGGGTCTTGAACTTGGCGATGAACTCCTCAGCGCCTGAGAAAGCGATTTGGTTGATGTACTTGTCGACCTCTTCGGCGTTCATGCCGATGCCACGGTCGCGCACGGTGAGGGTCTTTTTCTTCTTGTCGACTTCCACCTTGATGGTGAGGTCGCCCAATTCGCCCTTGAACTCGCCCGAGGCGGCCAAGGCCTTCAGTTTTTGCGTGGCGTCCACAGCGTTGCTGATGATTTCACGCAGGAAGATTTCCTGATCTGAATAGAGGAACTTCTTGATGACAGGGAAAATGTTTTCTGTCTTTACTCCAATGTTACCGGTTGTCATATTGTTGTGTTATTTTTGAATTTCAATGGACTTGCGGAGTCAGTCAAATAATGTGCCACCGACAAAAAGTGACAAAATGGCAAAAATAAACCAAAACAATTCCTATTTTTGTGGCAACAAAACGAAACCGAATATGAAAAAACTGTATGCTTTTATTGCGATGTGGCTTCTTACAGGAAGCGCTTTCGCCCAAGTGCTTGTCAACGAGACTTTTGAAAATGGTAACACGGTAGACCAAACCCCGGTAGGTTGGATTGGCGATGGCGGCTGGAAGGCCGGCATCACCATCCCTGACGACAATACTGCCCGTGGCAGAAAGCCGCATACTGGCGACTGGTATATGTACGCTACCTATAATACCGATGTGTGGATTTACAAGGAAATCGATGTTACAGCTGGTAATTATTACCGCGTTTCATTCTGGTATGCCACCTGGCATGTCGACCACTTCGATCTGGAAGTGAAAGCCGGCGCAAATGCCAATCCTTCGGCAATGACGGAAACGGCGGTGCCGATGATGGTGGTGGCCAACGAGGACTTCGAACAGACCTCTGGCGTGTTTCAAGCAACGAGTTCGGGCGCTTACTATGTAGGTTTCCACAGCGTGGCAGACAACGGACCGTGGTATTTGTCCATTGATGATATCATCATCGAGCAGACCGCGCAATACAACTTCAACGTGGAGCAACTCACTGCCGACACTTCCGTCTATTTCGGCGAGCCTGTCTATTTGCGTTTTCGCTTGAATAACACTGGTGAACAGTCGGATACCTATCAGCTCAACAGCACGGGCAACTTGCCGATTGAGTTCTACCAGAATGGCACACAGATAAACCAAGTCAACATTCCTTACAATAGTTCAGTGGAATTGTTAGCCAAGACGACCTTGCCGATGAATTTGAACAACAATGAAATTGTCCATGTCACCTTCGATGTGGTTTCAGACCATTCCGCTCCTACACAAAGTGCCGACTTTACCATCACGGCTTTGGCTCCTTACGCCGATTTCCCACTTGAAGAAGGCTTCGAAAACGACTTCGTGCCCTTCGGTTGGCAGAACAACATCATCAATGGCAATTATGCCTTCGACCGCATCACGGAAGGCTCCACACCGAGTGCGACGCCACATGAGGGTAGCCAGTATATGGCGCGATTCTACACTTACACCAATCCTTCAGGTGGCTCGGCTGAACTGGTCTCGCCCAAGATGAACCTGAACGAACATGACAACATTGTTAGCTTCTGGTTGTTCCGCAATAGCAACCCGAATATCAACAAGGACGACCGTATCAATGTGTATTATAATGCTTTGCCGCGTTCGGAAGGCGGACAACTGCTCGGCACCATACACCGCTGCACCTATAAGGAACCCGTCGTCGCCGATGTGGACGATTGGTACGAATATGCCTTCACCTTCGATTGCCCCGACGACTATGGCTTCATCATCTTCGAAGGCGTCAGCGACTACGGCTGGAACTTGTATCTTGATGACATCTTCATCAATAGTTCTTCGGAAGACCATGAGGCTCCTACTGTGGTGTCTGTTGCTGGCAATCAGACATACGCCGATACTGAGATGAACCTGACGCTCCGCGTCCATGATGCATCAACCATGCCTGCCACCTTGGCTGCCACTTATGAGATTGGGGGCGTCACCCACGACCTGACCTTCACCATGACGGGTAAAGGCAACTACCACTACATGGCCACCATTCCTGCTAACGGCAATCACACCCATGGCACTTTGACCGTGCAACTCGTTGACGTATTGGGTAACAGCGCAACATCGGAGGAGATCCCGATTCGTTGGGACTACCAACGCCCGCTACTCTATGAGACCTTTGAGGAATGCAGCAGCATGTTCACCATGCCCGAAGGCTGGACCACCGATGGTAACCCGACTTGGTGGGATTGGACCATCCAAGGTACGGTGTATTATACGGACTACTATGAAGAAGACTTCATCGTGAATCCCCATCGCGGCAACAAACACGCCGTGTTGGAGTGGGATAGCAGTGAGAGTCCATCGGCGCAAGACCAGACTTTGATTACGCCCGTTTTGACCATCACGAGACCCACCGTTTTGCAGTTCTGGACCTGGGCGCAGTATGGTACCGATGGTTATGACCGCTTTGTGGTCAGGGTGTACGACACCTACGACGGCACTTGGGACGACAAATGGGATGCCGCCGACATGCCTTACGGACAAATCAACGCTTACGACGAGCCGATTTCCATCAATTTGGATGAGTATATCGGACGTAACATCAAGATTGGCTTCAGAGGCTACAATACTTTTGGCGAGTGGCTGGCCTACGACTGGTTTGTCGACGATGTGAAGGTCGTCCCGACCGACACTACCGATGTGAATGTGAATGAGTTGGCTGCCATGAAGTTTGATGTCTATCCCAACCCGGCAAAGGGCAAGGTTGTCATTGAGGCGCAAAGCAACATCCAACAAGTGACGCTGCTGGGCATCAAGGGTGAGATGCTTGAGGACAGAAAGACCAATGCGAACAAGGTAGAACTGAACCTAGAAGGCTATTCCAAAGGCATCTATGTCGTCCGCATCGTCACCGAGGACGGCGTGGCAACGCAAAAAATCAGCTTGATTGAATAGGGGAGAAGCACATAGAAAACGCGTGCCGCTCTATGCCAAGATCTTGATGGGCATGGGCTTAGGTCTGGGCTTCGGCTTTCTGGCCCTGGCCTTGCATTGGGAAGGCTTTGTGCACGACTGGGTGGCGCCCTGGGGCACTATCTTTATGAGCCTGCTCAAGCTGATTGCCGTACCCTTGGTCTTAGTGTCGCTTATCTTGGGTGTCGTCAACCTGAAGGACATCCGCAACCTGTCGCGCATCGGCTTGAAAACCATTCTGATCTATGTCTGCACTACCATCCTTGCGGTGAGCATAGGCTTGGGCATGGTCAGCGTTATCAAACCGGGAAAGGTCTTCCCGAAAGACCGACAGACGGAATTCATGGAACGCTACCAGCAGACCGTCGAGGAGCGCGAGGCGCAGATGCAACAGATGAGGGATGAGTCGCCCTTGCAGTTTGTGGTCGACATGGTGCCCGAGAACCTTTTCAAGGCTTTGGGCGACAACTCCAAAATGCTGCAAATCATCTTCTTCGCCTTACTCTTTGGCGTGGCTTTGATTGTCGTGGGACCTTCAAAAGTGCCTTCGCTGGTGCGTTTCTTCCAACAGTTGAATCTCGTCTTGTTGAAGATTATAGATTTCATCATGGCCTTTGCACCCTACGGTGTATTTGCCTTGATGTCCGCCTTAATTGTGGACTATGCGGGCGATGTGGGTATCTTCTCTGCCTTGGGCTTGTATGCCCTGACGGTGGTGCTGGCTTTGGCCGTCATCATCTTGTTGGTGTATCCGTTCATTATGCGGGTCTTCGGCAAACGGACAATGAAGCAGTTCTTCAAGGCGGCGGTGCCCGTGCAGATGCTGGCCTTTACCACCAGTTCGAGTGCGGCCACCTTGCCCTTGACCATGGAACGCACACAGAAACACCTAGGCGTTTCCGAGGAGGTTTCGTCGTTTGTTTTGCCCGTGGGTGTGACCATCAACATGGACGGCACCAGTTGTTATCAGGCGGTGGCGGCAGTGTTTTTGGCGCAGGTATTGGGCTTGGATTTGTCTTTCGGTCAGATGTTGCTCATTTTGGCCACAGCCACCATCTCTTCGATAGGTACGCCTGGCATCCCTGGAGGCTCTATCGTCATGCTGATGATTGTGCTTGACTCGGTTGGCATACCGATCGAGGGTTTGGCGCTCATCTTGGGTATTGACAGGCCTTTGGACATGTTGCGTACCGTGGTGAATGTGACGGGCGACATGACGGTGTCGTGTGTCGTTGATGAGGGCAATAAAACAGAAACGGTCGATCACGAGGCGTGATCGACCGTTGTTTTGGTTTAACGACACGTTTTATTCGTCGTCGCAGCCTAGCTTTTCAGATTTCTTCTCGATTTCGTTTCCGAGCTTCTCGATATACTCTTCGAGTTTCTTCTCTTCCTGTTCGGTCATCTTTTCTTCGTCAGTGTATTTTTTGCTGGCGAGACCGCTAAACAACAGACCGAGAGCGGCTTCCTGAAGTTCGTCGCAGGTGGTGACATCCTTGACAGCCTTTTCAAGTTGTTGGTAAATCTCCATGGTTTCCTGGTACTCCTTGGAGCCTTTGACAGTCTTGGTTTCCTTGCCGCCGCACTGCGTGAAGGCGAGCAACATCATGCCCGCGAGGGCAATCATTAGAGTTTTTTTCATAGTATTGATATTTAGTTGGTTGATGTTTAATCACTACAAAAATAGAAAAAATCCGAAAAGGGGAACTGGTTTTTGAATAGAAGTCCACTTTACACTGTAAAGTTTTGTTACACCACTGTAAAATAATGTTACACTCTTTACATTTGTGATTTTTTTAATTTATTGGTTTTTAATATTTTATATTTTTGGCATGCGATATGCTTTCTTTTGGCACAAAGAAAATTTGTGTACGATGAGAGTAAATCATAATTTTTTCATTTTGATGATGGTTCTTGGAGCCTTGACTAACGTCAAGGCCCAGGACACCGTCGCCATGGACCTCAAAGCATGTATGCGCTATGCCGTGGAGCATTCCACCAAGATGCGCATTGCCCATGCCGACAACCGCGATGCGCAAATCGACCGCCGTGATGCCATCCTTGCTGCCTTCACACCTACGATTGAGGGCAACACATACGCCTATTCCAACTTCGGCCGTAGCATCGACCCCGAGACTAACACCTATATCAGGACGACCTCGTTCCACAATGGCTACAGTCTCTCGGCGGGCATCAACCTCTTCAACGGATTCCAGGCGGTCAACAACCTGAAAATCACTAAGACGGCCCAACTGATGGGCTTGACCAAAGAGCAACAAACCGAAGACCAGATTTGTCTCGCCACATTGGAGGCTTACTGCAATGTGCTGTATTACACCGATATGCAGAAAGCTTTGCAGGCGCAGGTGGCCACAGCGGGAAAGGCGGTGCAACTGGCTACAAGGCAGGAACAACTGGGACAGAAATCCCATGCCGATGTGGTGCAGATGCAGAGCGACCTCGCCGAGCGGCAGTACCAACTGACCACCTGTCGGAACAACCTCAATAATGCCATCATCACCTTGAAGGATGTGATGTTTTGGCCCATTGAAAAACCGTTGAAAATCGATGGTTTGGCTGTAGGGCTGTCACACCGTGGCAGCCGCATCGTCAACGATTCATTAGTGCGGCTGCCACAATGCGACAGCCCTACAACGGGTACGGAAAACATTTCCCAAATGGTGGAATTTGCCAAAACTAACATGCCTTCCGTTCTTTTGGCCGAAGGCACGATGAAAAATGCCCGCCTCGCCCTTAAGACAGCCCGCTGGCAACTGCTGCCCCGACTCGCACTCTATGGTGGTTGGTCATCGAGTTACTTCACCTATCCAGGCATGGAGGGTTATGTGCCCACGCCCTATTTCGAGCAGTTGAAGAACAACGGCGGTGAATATGTGCAACTTTCGTTGAGCATCCCCATCTTCGACCGCCTCTCTAAGCATTCCAACATCGCAAAGCGGAAAAACGCCTACGACCGCGCCCAAGCCGATTATGAGCAGACGCTCCAGACGGTGGAAGCCGAGGTGCGCCGCGCCATCGCCGACCGCGACGGCTCAGCTGATGCCCTGCGCCAAGCCGACACCCGAGCAGAATTGCAGCAGGAGGCCTACGCGCTGAATACCAAACGCTTCGAGCAGGGCTTGATTTCGTCCATCGAGTACCAGACGGCTTCAAACAACTACCTCAATGCCCTCGCGGAACAATTGAATGCCAAGCTTCAATACTTTATCAAGAATAGTGTGGTTAATTACTATGGAGGGATACATTATATAGAACAGTAAACGGCCTGTGGCGCTACAGATTGGCAACTTGTTCTTGCCGCCGCTATATAACTAAGACAAGCACTCCATTCCCGAAGGGAAACTCAACAAACAATTAAACGATTAAACAATCAACATTCAACAATATGAAAACCTACCTGAAATTCCTATCCAGAAACAAGCTCTACACTGCTATTGAGTTCATTGGCTTGAGTGTGGCCTTGGCCTTCGTCATCATCAGTTTTTGCTATGTCGTGCAGCAATACGCCGTCACCCGCGAGAACCCCGACCGTGAGCGGATTTATGCCGTGGGCGATAAAAAAGATTTCCTCAATTGTTACGGCATGAAAGAAGTCATCGACGGCAAGCTGCCCGAGGTGGAAACCGTTTCGCATTTCCAGTTCGTGCAAGACCAATTGATTCACTTTGGCGAACAAAACTTTGTGGGCAATATGCTTGTCTGCGATGTGGATTTCTTCAGCATCTTTCCCGTTGTGTTCAAGGAAGGCAGTCCTGAAATGCTTTCGGAACGCAATGCAGCATTCATCTCAGAAAAGTTGGCCAAAAAATTAAATGAAGCGTCTGCTGAACGACCATTGATCATTCAAGACGACACTTTGCACATTGTAGGTGTCATTGCCGACAAGGGCAGCTCGTTGCTTCCCGATTTCGATGTGATGTTTAATTATGAACACGGGCAGTCGTATTTGATCCAGAGTTATCGCGAAAACCCTTTCAACCATTGGGCTAACCTTGGCACTTTCATTAAGGTGCGATCCGATGTGGACCAAGAAGAGCTGTCCTCGAAATTGCAGGCACTCTGTGACGTGCAGTTTGAGAATAGTCCGAGTTGGGATGGACTTATGATGGTTCGTTTCGATGAGTTGTTTTACGCATCGGTTTACACGAGTCTGAATAAAGGCGACCGTTCCATGCTTCGCACGATGATCATCATAGGACTTTTACTGCTCATTTCGGCCCTGCTGAACTACATCAACCTGAATGTCGCTTTGGTCGGAAAACGTGCTAAGGAGATGGCTTCGCGACGGCTGCTCGGGGCGCAGAAGTCCGACATCGTTTGGAAATTCCTTGGCGAGGCCTTTGTCTTTACCTTGTTTAGTTTCGTCGTCGGGTTGGCAATAGCCCATGCCATTGTCCCGACGGTCAATCGACTGTTGCAGTCAGATGTGGCGATTACCATATCCTTTGCTTTTCCTTACCTCGTTGCCTATCTCCTGATGGTGATAGTGGTGTCGTTGCTGGCTGGCATCTTACCAGCCGCCATCATCTCCAAAGCCCAGCCTATTGACGTGGTTCGTGGCACTTTCCGTTTCCGCAACCGCACCGTGCTCTCGAAGGTGTTTATCGTGGTGCAAAACGTTATCGCCATCTTGCTCATCGCTCTTGTGTTGACGATGGAACTTCAAATGCACCACATGGATGAACGCTCGACAGGATTGAATGTGGAGAACCTATTTTTCTTAGGCTCCGACCTAGACTACACGGCTGAAAAGGAAGCCCTTGTGGAAGAGTTGAGGGCTTTGCCTTGTGTGAAGGATTTGGCATCGGCAAATGCCGTTCCCGGAGTGAGGAGCATGACACTCGGTTTGAAGAAGCTCCACGACCCAGAGAAAACGGTTATGGTGCCTATTCTCTCCTGCGATACGGCGGCTTTCCGAATGTTGGGTTTTGAGGTGAAGGAGCGTTTTTTGGACGCAGATGCCCGTAGTTTCTGGATTACGGAGACGACCGCGGCGGGCGTGACGGGCTTGCCCTATGGTGAGAACAACTTCGACAGTATTGTGATGTGGCAGAAACAATGTATAGGTATGCCAGTATGCGGTGTGCTCGCCGATTTCTCGATGCAGGATGCCCTGCATGTGACCGATGAAGACTATGTGATTGTCTTTGGCAACGGCGGTTGGAACCCTGGTTCCCATCTGTTGATTGATGTCGTTGGCGACCATCGCGAGGCGAAACACGCCATTGATGCGGTCTATAAGAAACACTGCGAGAAGGTGTTTGGCGCCTATTTAGAGCCTGATTACAACGATTTTGTGGAGAACGTGATTGCCAAGCAATACGACAAGCAACGCCGTCAGATGCGCCTCATCGAACTGATCATGGCGATTTCAGTCATCCTTTCACTGCTCGGCCTCGTGGCCATGAGCACGCATTTTGCTTCCGAGCGCGAGAAGACCATCGCCATCCGCAAAGTGTTTGGCGGCACAATGCAGAGCGAAATCCGCCGCAACTTGAAGGAATACATCATTATGATATTGATTGCCAACGCGATTGCCATTCCCGTAGCGGTGTGGCTCTGCAAACGCTATCTGGAGGACTTCGCCTACCGCATCGACTTGCACCCGTGGATTTTCGTGGTCACGGTGGTGCTGTCGTTTGTGATTGCCATCGGTTCGGTGCTTTGGCAGATTGTCTCGGTGGCGCGGGTGAATCCGGTGACGGCGTTGAAGAAGGAATAGTGAGATTCCCTGCGGGAATGGAGGTCAGACAGTATTGTTTACCGCGGCGACCTGTGGCGCTACAGATTGGCAACTTGTTCTTGCCGCCGCTATATAACTAAGACAAGCACTCCATTCCCGCAGGGAAACTCATCAACAATTCAACAATTAAACAATCAACAAATCGAAGATTCAACGAAGTTAATTAAACCATGAATAGCATCTCCGACAAATTAATCAAAATCTTATCGTTAGGCATAGGTCTCGCCATCGGCATAGTGCTGATTGCCAAGGTGTGCTTCGAGCTGTCATACGACAGTTTCTACAAGGATGTGGACCGTATCTATATGATTACGGAAAGTATCATCTTTCAAGAAGGTGGCGACCCCGATGATTTCTGGGGCACTTCGGGCGGCATTGCGCCGGGTTTCAAGGCAGAAGTACCTGGCGTGGAAGCCGCTACACGCTATTCCAACTTGCTCAACGGTAACCTTTATGACGAAAACGACAACCTCATCACGGGTCTATGCATCGGTGCCGATACCTGCTTCTTCGACTTTTTCGACCGAGAATTCCTTGCGGGCGACCCGATGCAGGCCTTGAAGGAGTACAATGGCGACATCGCCGTCAGCCGCAGTTTTGCGGAGAAGTTGGGCGGCGTGAACGAGGCCATCGGCAAACAAATCTACAGTGAAGTTTGGGGGCCGAAAACAAGACTGACCGTGGTGGGTGTTTTTGAGGATTTTCCGAAAAACGGTAGCATCCAATGTGACATCGTGACAACTATTGCTGCATTCGGTGAGTGGAGCATTAACAATTGGCTGGGCAACGACCGCTATCGCGGTTTTGTCAAGTTGGCACCTAATGTGGATCCCAACAGCCTGAAAGATGCCATCCGCAAGATGCAGGAAGCGCACCAGCCTTTGGAGGAATTGGAGCGTGACGGCTCCACGATTTGGTACACGCTGACCCCTCTCGCGACCATGCATCGCCATGAGCCTACTATCAAAAACTATGTGCTGATTCTGTCGGTGGTGGCGGCCTTGCTGCTTTTGGTCTCGGTGCTCAACTACCTGTTGATGGCGGTTTCGGATGTGGTGCGCCGTTCCAAGGAGATGGGCGTTAGGAAATGCTACGGTGCCAGCGCAGGCAGCATCTACGGAATGCTCATCAAGGAGACGGCCTCGAATTTGTTGGCTTCGTTGGCCGTGGCAGCCTTGCTGATATGGGCTTTCAGCGGGGTCATCGAGTCGCTGTTGGGCGTGCCAGTTGCCAGCCTTATGGTGCTGCAAACCCGTTGGGTGCTTGTCGGTATCATCGCTTTCATTTTCGTTGTCTCGGCCCTCATCCCCGCGATGATGTTCGTCAGGATTCCCGTCTCCACGGCCTTCAGCGGCTACAAGGAAAGCAAGCGTCGTTGGAAACTCTCGCTGTTGATGTTGCAAATCGGCATCAATGCCATCCTGCTTCCTATGGTCCTCGTGGCCGACGGACAATATGATAGGGCGTTGAATGCCGACATGGGCTACGAATATGAGCATTTATTGTATTCCCAGTTGGAAGGCGCGGATAAGGACAAATTGATACTGATTACAGAAAAACTGCGGCAATATCCCGAAGTGGAGGCAGCAGAGCTGACCTATAGCATCCCATTGGACAAGACGTCTGGTAACAATATCATGCTGCCCGACAACCCGACGAAATATTTAATGGGCGTGTGCGACCAATACATGGCGACGGAGGGCTTCTTCGATATGATGGGCTTCCGTTTGACAGAGGGCAAAGCGCCTTCAAAGCCGAAAGATGTAGCTGTGAGCCAAAGTTTCGTGAAGGAGATGAACCTTTATGCCGACTGGAGCGACGGCGCAGTAGGCAAGGACATCTTGATTTCGGAGCACAGCGATGGTGACGACGATGTTTACACCATTTGTGGCGTTTATGAAGATTACGTCATCGGCTCGATGTTGGGCAACGACGACCGTGCGAGCATCCGCTTCTGTTGGAACATGGATTGGAACTATGGTCCCGAAGACTGGTCGAGGGTGATGAACACCTTGGTGGTAAAAGTGCGTGAGGTGAATCCCGAAGCCATCGCCAAGGTGAAGGCAGTCATCGAGGAATGTCTGCCCGAGCGGAACAATATCGAAGTGACGCCTTACACCGAATTGGTCAAGAAGGAGTACACCCACTTGTATCAGATGCGGCGCACATTCATTATAGGTGCCTTGTTCGCTTTGGCGATTGCCTTGTTTGGTCTGATTGGTTTTGTGCGTGACGAGGCCAACCGCCGCAGCAAGGAAGTGGCCATCCGCAAGGTGAACGGTGCAGTGGCGGGCGAAATCATCCGTATGTTCGTGGCAGATGTGTTGAAACTGGCTGTGATTGCCGCCTTAATCGGTGTGGCGATAGCCTATTTCCTCGCCGACAAATGGTTGGAGTTGTTCGCCATGCGCATCGGCCTCTCGCCGCTCTATTTCATCATCGGCGCGTTGACGGTCTTGCTTATCGTGACTGCCGTGGTCGTCATAAGCAGCAACCGCGTTGCCCGAATGAATCCTGTTAAGTCTTTGAAGAATAATTGATATGGAAACAATGTATATAGATTCCCTGCGGGAATGGAGATCAGGAGTTGTTGTTAACCGCGGCGGCCTGTGGCGCTACAGATTGGCAACTAGTTCTTGCCGCCGCTTATTACAAAAGAAGAACACTCCATTCCCGAAGGGAAACTCAACAAACAATTAAACAGTTAAACAATCAACACTTCAACAATATGGAACACTCAATGGATCGTAAAATCGAACAGAAAAAAGGCATTCGCCGCGCGCTCACCAAGAAGGCGTTGCCGTTTTGGGGCGGGGCGTTGCTCCTCATCTTCATCCTCTGGCTCATCTTCAGGGACGACTCGAAGAAACTCCGCATCGACGCGGACAACATCACCGTGAGCACCGTCACCTCGGGCGAGTTCAACGACTACATCCGCATCAGCGGACAGGTCGCACCGATGACGACCATCCAAATCAGCCCCTTGGAAGGCGGCGTAGTGCAACAGATTGTCACCGAGGAAGGCAGCCGCGTCAAGGCTGGCGACGTCATCCTTATCTTGAGCAACGAGAACCTCGACATGCAAATCCTCTCTTCCGAGGCCGACCTCGCCGAGAAGGAGAACATCCTGCGCAACACCATGATTCAGATGGAACAGCAGAAGTTGAGCGTGGAGCAGGAGAAACTGCAGCTGCAGATGGAGGTGCAACGTAACCGCCGCACCTACGAGGCGCAGAAGTCGCTCTACGACGACGGTCTCATCGCCCGCGAGGACTACTTGAAGGCTGAGGAGGACTTCACACTCTCGAACAGCCGCCTTAAGCTGGTGGAGAACCGCGCCAAGCAGGACAGCCTTCACCGCTCGGTGGAAATCGACCGGATGCGCGAAAGCCTCGAAAACATGCGCGTCAACATGATGATGATCCGCAAGCGCAAGGAAAACCTGACCATCAAGGCACCCATCGATGGCGAGTTGGGCCTCTTGGATGTGGTGTTGGGTCAGTCGGTGGGCGCAGGCTCCAAGATTGGGCAAATCAACAACCTCGACAGTTACAAGATTGAGGCCCAAATCGATGAGCATTACATCGACCGCATCACCCCTGGCTTGGAGGCCACCTTCGAGCGGCAGAGCGAGCGGTATCAGGCGCAGATCCGCAAGGTGTATCCCGAGGTGCGCGACGGCAAGTTCAAGGCCGACTTCAAGTTCATGGAGCAGCAGCCCGAGAACATCCGCAGCGGCCAGACCTATTACCTCAACCTGCAACTCGGCCAGCCCGTGGAGGCGGTGCTCATCCCGCGTGGCGCCTTCTACCAAAAGACGGGCGGCAAATGGATCTATGTGCTCTCGCCTGACGGCAGCAAGGCCACGCGCCGCGACATCCGCATCGGGCGGCAGAACCCGCAGTATTACGAGGTCGTCGAAGGCCTGGAGGCTGGCGAGAAGGTGATTACTTCTTCTTACGACAACTTTGGGGAATCGGAGGTGCTGGTGTTTTGACAAGGGAGATTCCCCTGCGGGGAATGGAGGTCAGGAGTTGTTGTTAACCGCGGCGGCCTGTGGTGCTACAAATAGGCAACTTGTTCTTGCCGCCGCTGTATAACTAAAACAAACACTCCATTCCCGAAGGGAATCTCAACAAACAATTAAACAGTTCAACAATCAACAATTCAACAATATGAATAGATTCAAAGACACACTCATCAAAATCCTATCGTTAGGCATAGGTCTCGCAATTGGCATCGTGCTGATTGCCAAGGTGTGCTTCGAGCTGTCGTACGACAGTTTCTATAAGGATGTGGACCGCATCTATTGTATCCAAATGGAGACCACGAGTTCCGAAGGCGTGAATGTGTTTCCGCGTGTCAGCGGGGCCGTGGCTCCAGGCTTCAAGGCCGAAGTGCCGGGCGTGGAGGAAGCCACTCGCATCGTAGACCAGACTTGGAACAAAACCAATTACACGAACGAGGAAGGCCAAATCCTTTTCGAAGGAGCCGCCATTATGGCCGACTCGTGCTTTTTCAAGGTGTTTTCCATCCCTATCATTGCAGGTGACATCGAAAAGGTCTTGGTATCGAAGGAACACGTCGCCATTTCAAGATCTTTCGCAGAGAACCTTGGCGGTGTTGAGGCATGTCTCGGAAAGATTGTACATGTTGAGAACGACAAAGATGTTTACACCGTGGAGGCTGTGTTTGATGACCTACCTAAAAACATATCGCTTCCTTTCGATGTGGTGTATTCTATCAATTGGATGAGCAAGGGAAGCCTTGAAAACTGGATCGGCAATGAGCGTTACACCAGTTTTGTCAAATTGCAAAAAGGCATTGATCCCCATTCACTTGAAGATGCCATCTACAAGATGCAAGCCACGCATCAGGACTTGGAGAAAATGAAGACTGAAAAAGGCAGACAGTTGCGCTATCTTCTGGTTCCTTTCGACAAACTCCATACTTCCGACCCCGAAGTGCACAATATGGTCATCATCCTTTCCATCGTGGCTTTCCTGTTGCTGTTCATCAGTATGATGAACTACATTCTCGTGGTGCTTTCCTCGATGGTGAAACGCTCGAAGGAAATCGGCATCCGCAAATGCTATGGCGCGGGCGGTCGCGAGATTTACGGGATGCTCATCAAGGAAGCGGCGGTGCATATCGGGCTGGCCTTGGTGCTGGCGGCTCTGCTTATCCTTGCAGGTAACAACTTGGCGAAGAACCTGTTGGGCACTTCCTTTACAACTACGCTTATCGGGCCAAGCATCCGCGTCATTGTGGCTGTCATCGCGCTGATTTTCGTGCTTTCGGTGATTGTGCCAGGCTTGCTCTACACCCGCGTTCCCGTTTGGCAGGCCATCCGTAATTTCAATGAGAACAAACGCCGTTGGAAACTTTTCCTGTTGAGCCTGCAAGTGGCGGTGAATGTGTTCATCGTGGCGATGCTGCTCGTCGTGACGGGACAATACGAACACATGGCGAGTGAGGAAACTGGCTACAACTACAAAAACCTTTATTATATCAAGGTGCGTGACACCAAAATCAATACGCAGACCCTGATTTTCGACAAGTTGAGGTCGCTGCCCGTGGTTAAAGGCGTGGAAGGATGCATGTTGATGCCATACCAAGGTGCCGAAGGAAACGTGGCTCTTCAAATGCCTGAGAGAACGGTTCTACTCTATCTTGCCGACTGCTTTTCGACCACCGAAGGCTACTTCGACATGCTTGATATTCCGTTCGCTATGGGTCATGCGCCGAGCGATACTGCCGAGATTGCCATTAGCGAGAACTTTATGGAAGAGATGGGCAAGATTGAGGATTGGAGCGATGGTCCGATTGGAAAACAGGTTTATGTCAGCGGCCACAACAGCAAGCAGGTTGGCGAAGATGAATGGCGCGAGGAATCCTTGACGGTGTCGGGCGTTTACCGTAACATCCGTATCGGCAGTGCCATCGACCCGAACATGAAACCGAGTTGTTACTTCTACGGCTATAACGGCAACGGCAAACCAAAACGGTTTTGGAATATTCTCGTGAAAGTGGACCATGCCAATCGTAATACGATGCAGCAAATCCAAGATGCCGTGAACGAGGTGGCGAAAGAAGAGGAATTGGAAGTGAAGTCGTATGCCGAAGAGGTGCGCGCCCAATATGCCGACAACCGCAAGATGCGCAACACCATCTTGGTCGGTGCTTTGTTCGCCCTGCTCATCTCACTCATCGGCTTGATTGGTTATGTCAGCGACGAGGCCAACCGCCGCAGCAAGGAGATTGCCATCCGTAAGGTGCATGGCGCGGTGTCGGGCGAAATCGTCGGGATGTTTGTCGGCGAGGTGCTGAAACTGTCGTTGGTGGCTGCCGTCGTCGGTGCAGTGGGTGCGTTCTTCGTGGCCCGCAAGTGGATTGAGCAATTCGCGTTTCGCATCAACCTGTCGCCGTGGTATTTCATCGGCGCCGCGGTAATCGTGCTGTTCATCGTCGCCATCGTGATTGGCGTGAGCAGTTGGCGCATCGCGCGGATGAATCCGGTGAAATCTTTGAAGGATGAATAATAACAAAAATATAGGAGATTCCCCTGCGGGGAATGGAGGTCTAGAGTTGTTGTTAACCGCGGCGGCCAGTGGCGCTACAAACAGGCAACTTGTTCTTGCCGCCGCTTATAACGAGCAAACGAAACTCCATTCCCGAAGGGAATCTCAAACAGGAAAACAACAAATCAACAAAATATAAGTTTAACCA
>CACZER010000051.1:0-10354 GCA_902780195.1 uncultured Bacteroidia bacterium | reverse complement strand
CTTCGAGTTCACCTCGCAGAACATGCCGAAGTTCAACAGCATCTCCATCTCGGGTTACCACATGCAGGAAGCCGGTGCCACCTCCGACATCGAGATGGCCTACACCTTGGCCGATGGTTGGGACTACCTCCGCACCGGTGTCAAGGCTGGCTTGGACATCGACGCCTTCGCACCGCGTCTGTCCTTCTTCTGGTGCTCGGGCATGAACCACTTCATGGAGATTGCCAAGATGCGTGCTGCTCGTATGCTGTGGGCCAAGATCGTGAGTACCTTCAACCCGAAGAACACCAAGTCGCTGGCTCTACGTACACACACGCAGACCTCGGGCTGGTCGCTCACCGAGCAAGACCCGTTCAACAACGTGGCCCGTACCTGTATCGAGGCTATGGGCGCCGCCTTGGGTCACACCCAGTCGCTGCATACTAATGCCTTGGATGAGGCCATCGCCCTGCCCACCGACTTCAGCGCTCGTATTGCCCGTAACACCCAGATCTACATCCAGGAAGAGACCAACGTGTGCCGTGTTGTCGACCCGTGGGCTGGCTCCTATTATGTGGAGAGCCTCACCAACGAGATTGCCCACCGCGCATGGGGTCACATCCAAGAGGTGGAAGCCATGGGTGGCATGGCCAAGGCCATCGAGACGGGCCTGCCGAAGATGCGTATCGAAGAAGCTTCAGCCCGCAAACAAGCCCAAATCGACTCGGGTCGCGAGACCATCGTCGGTATCAACAAATACCGCCTCGACCACGAAGACCCAATCGAAACTTTGGAAATCGACAACACCGCTGTGCGTGAGTCGCAAATCAAGCGCTTGAAAGAGCTTCGCGCCAACCGAAACGAAGCCGACGTGCAGCGTTGCCTCGATGCCATCACCAAATGTGCCGAGACCGGAGAGGGCAACCTCCTGGCTCTGGCTATCGAAGCCGCCAAAGTGCGCGCTTCCTTGGGTGAGATCTCCATGGCTTGCGAGAAAGTCGCTGGTCGTTACAAAGCAGTAATCCGTTCAATTTCAGGAGTGTATTCTATGGAAACGAAAAACGATGCAAGATTTGAAGAGGCTTGCCGTATGGCTGACGAGTTCGCCAAGATGGAAGGCCGCCGTCCTCGTATCATGGTCGCCAAGATGGGACAAGACGGTCACGACCGTGGCGCCAAGGTGGTCGCCACCGGTTATGCCGACATCGGCTTCGACGTCGACATGGGACCTTTGTTCCAGACGCCTGCAGAAGCTGCCAAGCAAGCCGTTGAGAACGATGTCCACATCATGGGCGTAAGCTCACTGGCCGCAGGTCATAAGACCCTCGTGCCTCAGGTTATCGCCGAGCTCGAGAAGCTGGGACGTCCCGACATCATGGTCACCGTGGGTGGCGTGATTCCGGCTCAGGACTACCAGTTCCTCTATGACGCTGGTGCTGTGGCTATCTTCGGCCCCGGCACGCCCGTCAGCGAGTCGGCCATCAAGATGCTCGAGTTGCTGATTGCAGCTCGGAAGCAAGCATAAAAACACGTGTTTTTGAGACATTTTGGGAAATGTCTCAACAAATAAGAAATCCCGTCATCATCGATGGGATTTCTTTTTTTCTTTTTATTTTTGAAAAACTATCACCAGTCTATCAATAAATGCATACTTTTGTGTTTCTTGAATTTTGTGCGACATGATAGAATCGTTTTTTGAAAAGGAGTACTGGGTAGTGGATTTTCTGCCCAAACAGGTTCCAGAAAATGCCGGAGGAAGGTTTTTCTCCGTCGAAGACTATTATCTAGAACCGTCGCGCTATGCTGTCCTACGGGAACGGTTTTGCGAGATTCTATTGAAGCTGTATTGTTACTATGATCTGCGTTTGTTCGTAGGTGACGACACCGAAGGCTTATTCAACCCCGATCCTAAGACGTTGGCCAACCTTGTCAATAGTAACCATGACAATTTATGCATCCTCGTCGGAGCATCAGATGCTCTCATCACTTTGAGTCGCGACGACATGTGTATGACCGTTTACGCGCCTTCCGAAGATTTATTGGAACTGATTCGGACACTTGCTGTGGCAGTGGGATTGTTTGTTTGGAAGCCTTAAAATAACAGAGAATAACACATACTTATATGAAACGCATCATCATACTACTTATAGCCTTAATAGGTCTCATTTCCTGTAATGGTTCACTTGATGTCACCATCACCAACCCGAATGTGGAGCAACAAGTCCACGAGCAGGCCTTGGCCATTGCACAGCCGCGCTTCAGCTGGAACTATGAAACCACTGAAAACGATGTAATGCAACAAAACTACCGAATCATCGTGGCCACCACCGCCGATAATGCTGAAAGAAACATTGGCGACCTTTGGGATTCGGGAGTGGTTCCTTCAAGCCAAATGCTCTATATCCCTTATGCAGGTGTGGAATTGAAAAGCCGCGACAAAGCCTATTGGAAAGTCGTCACGACCATAATCGCCAAGGGCAAGAAAGGTAAGGCAGAAAGTGAAGTCAAATCGTTTGAAATCAGCCTATTAAGCCAAGATGATTGGCAAGCCAAATGGATTGGACACGAGTTTGAGAGCGATGTGCTAGTGGGTAAAACCCGTTTGGCTGCCCGTTATCTCCGCAAGGAATTTGCCCTCAAAAGCGAGGTCTGCGAGGCGAGGCTCTATGTTAGCGGCATGGGCGTTTATAGTGCCTACCTCAATGGAAAGGAGGTCGCACCAGAAGAACTGCTGAAACCTACGCTTTCCTGGTACTCGAAGCGCGTGTATTTCAACACCTACGATGTCACGGATATGCTCAACAGCGGTGACAATGCCATCGGCATCATCCTTGAAGGCGGACGCTACACGAGCATTCGCTACAACGAAGCCAACCCCAACTGGGATGGCACCGAGCATGTGTATGGCTTTGGCACGCCCCGCCTACTGCTGCAGTTGGAGGTGACCTACAAAGACGGCCAAAAGGAGACCATCGTCAGCGATGAGACATGGAAAAACACCAACCGCGGCCCCATCCGCACTGCCAACGAATGGGATGGCGAGACCTACGACGAGAACTTTGACCTTGGCAATTGGAACCAGTCCGGATACAACGACACAGCATGGCTTCAAGCCGAACTTGTAGAAGCCCCAGAGGGTCAGCTCAGTGCGCAACCCAATCCCAACATCACCATGATGGAGAAGTTGAAGCCCGTCAGCCTGTTTCAGAAAGGCGAAAAATGGTACCTCGACATGGGCCAAAATATGGTCGGCTTCATCGACATGAAAGCTCGTGGACAACAGCCCGGCGACATCATCACCTTGCGTTTCGCCGAACTCCTCACCCCCGACAGCCTTCTCTATACCGCCAACCTCCGCAGCGCGGAATGTACGGATCGATACATCGTCACTAACAACTCTCAACTTTTAACTGACTCTCAACTTTCAACTTTAAACTCTGAACTCCACTGGCATCCGATGTTCGTCTACCATGGCTTCCGCTACGTTGAAATCTCCGGCTTGCGCGAAACGCCCAATTTGGACGACTTCAAGGGCTGGGTCATCTACGATGAGATGCCCGTCACGGGCTCGTTTGAGACCTCCAACGAAATCATCAACGCGGTGTACCGCAACGCCTACTGGGGCATCCGCGGCAACTACCGCAGCATGCCCACCGACTGTCCGCAACGCGACGAACGATTGGGCTGGACGGGCGACCGCACTACGGGCAACTATGGCGAGTCGTATATCTTCAACAACCACCAACTCTACGCCAAATGGCTCACCGATGGCGAAGACAGCCAATGGGACAATGGCTCACTGGCCAATGTCATCCCGCCCTATTGGCGCGGCTACACCGACAACATGACCTGGCCTGGCGCCATGGTTACTGTGACGGATATGCTCTACACCCGTTTCGGCGATGTGGAGCCGATCCGTCAACATTATGCAGCTTGGAAGAAGTGGATGCTCCACATGAAGAACGACTACATGCGGGCTGGTCTCATGCCTCGCGACACCTATGGCGACTGGTGCATGCCGCCCGAATCACTTGAACTCATCCACTCCAACGACGCGACCCGTATCACCGATGCGACGGTCATCTCCACGCCGTTCTACTGCTACCTCTGCGGTAAGATGGCCAAGTTCGCCGAGATTTTAGGCTTCGACAAAGATGTGGCTTTCTTCAACCAGGAAATCACCACCTCCACCATCGCTTTTAACGACAAGTACTTCAACCGTGTGACAGGCGTTTATGCCAACAATACGGTAACCGCCAATATTTTGCCCTTATGGTTCGGAATGGTACCCAAGGGCTTGGAAGACAAGGTGATGAATAGCATCGTGGACAAGACCATGAA
The DNA here is from genome assembly GCA_902780195.1 of uncultured Bacteroidia bacterium. GTDB lineage: Bacteria > Bacteroidota > Bacteroidia > Bacteroidales > F082 > Limimorpha. The sequence continues at coordinate 6,034 of CACZER010000051.1, read as the reverse complement.
CGAATATGGCGGTCATGTCTCAACGGGTGTCATCGGCATCCAGCAGCTGATGCGCTGCCTGACGGAATACGGCCATGGCGACCTCGCCCTCAAGATTGCGTCTAACGACACCTATCCCAGTTGGGGTTATATGGTTCGCAATGGTGCCACCACCATTTGGGAACTTTGGAACGGCAACACCGCCGACCCCGCCATGAACTCGGGCAACCATGTGATGCTGCTCGGCGACCTCATCCTTTGGGAATACGAATACCTTGGCGGCATCCGTGCGTTAGAGCCTGGCTACAGCAAAATCCAACTCAAGCCTTATCCCATTGAGGGTTTGGACTTTGTGAACTGTGCCTTCAACTCTGTTTCAGGCCGCATAGAAAGCAATTGGAAACGCGATGGAAATTGTTTTGAATGGGATATTGTCATCCCAGCTAATACCACGGCTGAGGTTTGCCTGCCCACAGCAAATGGCTACGAAACAAAGACATATGGTAGTGGGAGATACCACCTGTCATCGGAGCTCTAAAGTTCTAAAAACAAAATTGCCCATCTATAGATTCCAAACAGGAATGACATAGATGGGCAATTTTTATGAGTATACAAATCACTCAGCAGGCTCAGCGGTTGGCGTAGTCTCTTCTGTGCCAAACCAAGCATTCAAGGTTTCGTCCACCTTGGCATTGATTTCGGGCGTAATCTTATGCTGCACTTTTTTCACCACATAAAGCACGGCCAAGCCTTCATCGAGCAGTCCGAGAATTCTGTGGGCCTTATATGGAATCAAGCTGAAAGGCAAAATGGTATAGAGGATAGCCCCCACAATCAGCGCTTTCTCAAGCGTGGAGGTCTCGCCCATGGTCAGCACATAGTACAACTGAAGCAGTGGTTTGGTGGTGACACGACCTGCCTTTTTGGCATATGTGCCGATCTTGCCCAGCATATTAGAGGTCTTGGATTTCCAATCCACGTTCTTTAGTTTGTCAAGCAAACCATTGATGTCTTTACCTGCAATGGCATATGCCAAGATGGTGATACACAGGATTGTAATAATCATTTTGTTTTGTTTTTATGGATGAATAGTCTAGTTAATTGTCGTTATCTTTCAACAAATTTTATTCCATTTGCTTAGAGCTGCACCCTGTCGGGGTTTTCTGCTATGAACTTGCTCCAGTCGGGCTTGCGGTGTGCCTTGGCTTTCTCCGTGGTGTGTTTGGTGTAGTTCACGTCCTTACCCTTAGAGATGGAATGGCAGACGGCGGCAGCCACGGCATCGGTGGCATCGAAAAACTCAGGATCTTCATCGGTCTTCAGGATGAAATGCACCATTTTGGCCACTTGTTCCTTCGAGGCGTTGCCGTTGCCCGTGATGGTCTGTTTGATGGTCTTGGGAGAGTACTCAAAGATGGGGATATCGCGATAGAGTGCAGCAGCCATGGCCACGCCTTGGGCACGCCCCAACTTCAGCATCGACTGCACATTCTTACCAAAGAATGGCGCCTCAATAGCCAACTCGTCGGGATGATAGGTGTTCACGATTTCAAGCACGCGCTCAAAGATCTTCTTCAGTTTTAGTGCTTGGTTTTCGAGTTTCTTCAGATTAATGACGCCCATTGTGATGAGTTCCAACTTCTTACCCTGCTCACGGATGACGCCGTAACCCATCACCATGGTGCCCGGGTCGATACCTAATATGATTTTTTCTTGGTCCATTTTAGTCCTGTTTACCCAAACAAATCACTTCCAAGCTCATACACCGAAGCCACGGGCACAATTTGGATCTTAAAGCGCTTGGTGTCCAAGCCTTTGGCATTGTATTTCGAGACGAAAATTTTCTCAAAGCCTAATTTGTCGGCTTCTGCAATGCGGGCTTCGATGCGAGTCACGGCACGGATTTCGCCCGAAAGTCCCACCTCGGCGGCAAAGGCATAACGCGAAGGAATGGGGATGTCGGCATTCGAGGAAAGCACGGCGGCGATGACGGCCAAATCAATGGCGGGATCGTCCACATGGAGACCTCCTGCAATGTTCAGGAACACGTCTTTAATAGAAAGCCTAAATCCAGCACGCTTTTCCAATACAGCCAAGAGCATATTCATCCTTCGGATGTCGAAACCCGTGGCAGAGCGTTGCGGTGTGCCGTAGGCCGCGCTGCTCACCAAGGCCTGCGTCTCGATGAGCATGGGGCGTTGACCTTCCATGGTGGCCGCGATGGCGATGCCACTCACCTCCTCGTCGCGTTGCGAGAGGAGTATCTCGCTGGGGTTGGTCACCTCGCGGAGGCCCGAGGCGTTCATCTCGAAAATGCCCAACTCGGAGGCCGACCCAAAGCGGTTCTTGATGGTGCGCAGGATGCGGAAGCCATAGTGGCGGTCGCCCTCAAACTGCAGGACGGTGTCGACGATATGCTCCAAAATCTTCGGTCCAGCGATGCTGCCGTCCTTGGTGATGTGTCCGATGAGGAACACCGGCACCTGATAGGCCTTGGCGATTTTGTTCATCTCAGCGGCCGTTTCACGAATCTGCGAGAGGCTGCCCGCCGTGGCATCTACATAAGGCGATTCGAGCGTCTGTATGGAGTCGACAATCACAATGTCGGGTTGCACGTTCTTGAAGTGCTTCAGGATCTCTTGCGTGTTGGTCTCCGTGAGGATGAGGCAGTCCGTGTTGTGGATGCCGATGCGCTCGGCGCGCATCTTGATTTGGGTCTGGCTCTCCTCGCCTGAGATGTAAAGCACTTTGCGTCCAGCCAGTTGCAAGGCCGTCTGTAAGAGCAAGGTCGACTTGCCGATGCCAGGTTCGCCGCCCACAAGGGTCAGGGAGCCAAGCACCAAGCCACCGCCGAGCACGCGGTTGAGCTCTTCATAGGGCAGTATGATGCGTCGTTCTTTGGCGTTGCCGATTTCCTTGATGGGCGTGGGTAAGCTTTTGTCCATCTCCAACCCGACGCTTTTCTTCACAGACTTGCTGTCCTTTCCCGTGACCACGGTCTCTTCCACGCAGGTGTTCCACGCACCGCAGGCGGGGCATTTCCCGAACCATTTCGGCGACTCGTTGCCGCATTCCTTGCAGAAAAAGGCGGTTTTCTCTTTTGCTGGCATGATGTGTATTTTTCTGCAAAAATAAGAAAATAACCCCCTCATGCGCATTTTTTAATACCTTTGTCGGCAAAACAGGAAGTTGGATGAAAAAACGTCTACTCACATTATTCGCCATAGCCTTCACTTTGTCGCTTTTCGCGCAGCAGGGCGACGTGGTGTTGTGTGAGGGTTTTTTCAACCCTTGGCTTGAGGAGGGCTGGGACGTGAAAGGCGACAATTGGGCGGTGTGGTATTTGTCCAACACTTCCTACGCGGGAGGCAAGTCGCATGAGTTACAGATGTATCCCGATTTCAACTTCGTGGGTACCACCCGGCTGGTGACGCCTGCCGTCGATCTGGAGAAGTACGATTTCATCAATTTCCAATTCAACCATTGCTTTGAGGCTACACAAGGCCCCCTGAACGCCCAAATTGGCATCGGTATCTCGCAAGACGGTGAACACTGGGAGAGCATCTGGGAAGACACCCTCACGGGCAGTGTGGCACAAAGCCAGTATCTGCTTACCTTCGACATGGAAGAATGGTCCACCAAGTCGCCACAGTTTTGCCTATATTTTTCGGGAGAAGGCTCTTATGTCAATAGTTGGTATCTCGACAACGTGATTGTTTTTGCATCCAAAAAGAACAAATATGGCAAAATCGACGACAGCGACGATGGCGGTTTCATAGCTTCGCGTTCCCATATCCTGAACCTGAAAGGTCCCCAAGCAGGTACGGTGACTAAGTTTTCCACTTTGCGAAAATCCAAGAACAAGTTTGCCAAGATCGTTGAAGGAAGACGGGGTAGAAGAAGGAGGTGATATGATGAATGTAAAAAAGATAGTTTTTACCGTTTTCTTGTCGTTGTTGTGTGCGATCATCCAAGCGCAGATCCTCACGGATAGCAACCTGCCCATTGTCGTCATCGAGACAGATGGGGGCGTCCCGATTCCCGATGAGCCCCGTGTGATGGGTACGATGAAGATCATCTGGCATCAGGATGGCTCACGGAATTATCTGAGCGATATCAACAATCCTGCTTATCTAAACTATGACGGTCGTATCAGCATTGAGGTGCGTGGCAGCACTTCGCAGCAATTTTTCGACAAGAAGCCATACGGCCTGACAACGTTGCAAGCCGACAATGTCACCAACAACAACGTCAGCCTGTTGGGCATGCCCAAGGAAAACGATTGGATTCTCAACTCACTGGCCTTCGATCAGACCGGCTTGCGCGACGTGCTGTCATATGAGCTTTTCGAACGCTTGGGACAGTATGCCGTGCGACGCGTATATTGCGAGGTGATGGTGAACGGTGACTACAAAGGGCTTTATGTTTTCATGGAGAAGATTAAGGTGGACGACGACAGGGTTAACATCGCGAAGATGGACGACTCGTGCAACAATTACCCCGAAGTCAGCGGTGGTTACATCACCAAGGCCGATAAGCCTAATGGCGATCCCGTCGCCTGGTCGATGGAAGAATATGGTTACGGTTGGTGGCCTTACTACACGGATTTCATCCATCATTATCCCAAGCCTGAAAACGTTACTCTGGCGCAAAACGACTACATTCATGGTGTCTTTACCAATTTGGCCACTGTGGCCAACCGCCACGACACCTCCATCAGCGCGGGCATCCCTTCAGTCATCGACATACCTTCCTTTGTCGACTTCATGCTGGTGGCCGAGTATTCCTCCAATGTGGATGTCTATTCGTTGAGCACATTCTTCCACAAGGATCGAAATGGCAAACTCAGGGCCGGGCCCGTGTGGGATTACAACCTCACCTATGGTTACGATGCATTCGGTAGTCGCAGCCGTTATGACGTGTGGCAGTTCAACAACCAGGACAACAACGGGCCGAAGTTTTGGAGGGACCTGTTCAACACCGACCTTTATCGCTGCTATCTGGCACGGCGTTGGTTTGAGCAGACGGCCCCGGGAATGCCGTTGAGCTACGAGTTTGTGTGCAACCGTATGGATGAAATCGAAGCGCTCATCACCGAAGCCATCGGACGCGACAACCAACGCTGGCATAACATGACGCAACACGACCAGTGGATGCAAGACATGAAAAACTGGATACAGCTGCGCATCAACTGGTTGAACCAAAACATAGGCCCGTATGAAGGCTGTGCCGACGTCGACCTGCCGCCATTGGTCATCTCCAAGATCCATTACCATCCCCAAGACTATTGGGACATCGACGGCGACCGTCTCGAGTTCATAGAAATCACCAATAACGGCGACGAGGAAGTGGACTTGACGGGGGTTTATTTCCGCGAATTGGGAGTCACATATAGTTTCCCCGACCATGCCCAAGTTGGTGGCCACGAGGCCTTGGTGCTTTGTTCCGACTCGCTGGCTTTCAGAGATTATTATAACACCCTTCCTTTCGGGCAGTTTACGAGAAACCTATCCAACAAGTCGGAGAACCTTGTGCTGGCTGATGCCTGGGGCAACGTCATCGATGAAGTGCATTATTACGACAGCGCCCCATGGCCTTGGGAGGCCGACGGGGAAGGACCTTATTTGGAGCTCATCGACTTAAACCTCGATAACAGCCTGCCCGAAAGCTGGACCGTCGGCTACGACCTGACGGGTCTTGACGACTGTCATGATGCCGCCATGGGTTTGTATCCCAACCCGACAAGAGACGTCCTGCATGTCGACTTGGCGGAAACGGCTGTTCGTTGCCAGCTCATCGCTGTGACGGGCAACGTTGTTCAAGAAACCAGTGCCGTTGCACAGCATTACGATCTCGACCTGAGCCCACTGCCTTCGGGTTTGTTTGTAGTGAAGGTGCAGTTGGAAAACGGCAAGACGGTATTTAGGAAGGTGGTGAAACAGTGATGTTTGGTAAGATGAAAGCAAGGTGTAATTTCATAGTGCTTCTATTAGGCTTCTTGGCCGCCTGCACCCGACCTTCCCAGGTCCCTGAGCTCGAGGTTGCTGAGCAAAGT
>CACZER010000050.1:0-11551 GCA_902780195.1 uncultured Bacteroidia bacterium | reverse complement strand
GAGGTTATAGTTGATGGCCACGAGGAAGTCGCGGGCACCCACTTGGGTGGCACCCGTGTGGGCCACATGTTCGTTCCATTCGTTGGGGCCGAAGTCGGGCTTCCACTGCTCCGTGCCGAGGCGCGAGGACAGGGATTCGTATTCACCCGTGCGGCAATAAGCGAGGTTGCGACGCTCCTTGATGTAGGCGGCCTCTTCATAGCAGTAAATCGGGATGTTCAGCTCGTCGCCGAGGCGCTTGCCCAACTTGTGGGCATACTCGACTACCTCTTCCATGGTGATGTTGCTCACAGGGATGAGGGGGCACACGTCGGTGGCACCTTGGCGCGGGTGGGCGCCATGATGCTGGCTCATGTCGATGAGTTCAGCGGCTTTCTTCACCACGCGGTAGGCGGCTTCACACACAGGCTCAGGCTCACCCACGAAGGTGATGACGGTGCGGTTGGTGGTCATGCCGGGAATGATATTCTTGTCGCGGCCTTCGCTGATATTCGGCACGCATTCGATGAGTTGTTTCATTATTGTTTGATTTAATATTTAAAATTCAAGATTTAAGATTAAGATTCCCTTCGGGAATGGAGTATTTAGCTAATTTAACCTCGGCGGCTAAAGCCACTTACCCCCTATTGGCAAGTACAAGCCGCCGACATCAAACCTCATATCTTTCTCCATTCCCGAAGGGAATCTCAGCCGCTGTTTGCCGCGGCAAAGGTACGGCTTTTTTCTATACGATACGAAAAGAAATCTAATCAGAATCTGCACATTCAATTATCCACATGAACTCTCTGGCTCGCACTCCCATCAATACATCTATAGGATTCTGCATCTGCCATTCAAAAAACGCATCAGAATCGATAGTCATGTCCTTCGGGATAATTAGCCAACCAAAATATTGGTCAAACAAATACTCTTCCAAAAAGCCATTCTCTATGATTTTATTAAACTGCTCCAACTGATGATGGATTTCTTTTCCCCCATTCAGTTCAGGATGGTCTTTTTCAGCTTTTACAAAACCTTCAATCGCTGCCATGTGAGCCTCTATATAAAGACTGGGGAAACCACTTACACATTCCAATGAATCAACGTTATCATTAACCCATTGCAATTCCCCAAAAATTGCGCCAAGCACACAACACAGCATCAAAGAGTCATCTATAACAGCTGGAGCAACATGAACATCGAATTTAACACTCAACGGCTCATTCTTGACAAAATTCGTCGGCACGAAATAATCCATCACTGTCTGTTCCAATTGGGACATTTGACAAGTGTCAAGGTCGCTCGAAGTGATTCTCATCTTGAACCACCACCTTCCACACTCATAAAGCGTCAACGACTCGTTTTTACCTATGGTAGAAAAAGTCGACCTAAGCCCATTAATCTTGAGTCCTTCATTCTGGTATGAAACCGCATCTGAAGTGGCATGTATTCCGCCATGAATGTCGGCCAATTCTTGCATCAAGCCTGAATACTCATCATGAATTCTACTATCGTAGCCAATCCTCGCTGGGTAAACATAAACCGATAACAAGGTTTGTTTGTTGGCACTTTCATATACGCCTCCGACATTCTCTTTCTTTTTATCATAAGAATACAGTCCATCACGATGATAGTCACCTAATTGCAAAGGGAAAACGGCTTTTGTAGCAGGATGAACATAATCTCCTTTAGCCTTTATCTTCTTCGGTGATTGCGCTTGCAGCTGACCTAATAACAAAGTCAAAGCAAATAATAGTAATAGTCTTTTCATTCCTTCAACAGTTTGTTTTCCAGGTCGGTAAAGTTACGGCTTTTTTTGACAAATAAGGCAATAGAAATTACAGATAACCTGGCCTTCCAGATTCGTCAATGGTATGTCGTCCCTCTTTGAACAGGTTAAAGACCACTCCTACTTGAGCATTAAACGCGCTTGTATTCAATGGCTTGAAAAGCCCAACCAGATTATTGGTGGTCAGGTATATATTACAAGTCTCGATCATTGCTGATAGACCGAGGCCAATGTTGTCGTAGCTGTGGGGCATTGCCGTATAGGTGGCACAAACGTTGAGATTGTCGAAGAATGTGCCACAATAGGCCACTGTGAAGGCCGGACGAAAACCATTGCCAATGAAACGGCCTTGCGCCTGCGCAACCACTCTGTTTTGCGGAGTGAAGTCATAATAGCCTCGCAACAAAAGGTTGGTGTTCAGCATGGTCGTATAATTCTCCATGGAGTTCAACTGCACTTGGAAATACTGCTGTATGGTGTCAAAAAACTTTTCACGATAGTCTTTGTCTGAAAAGATATGCTGCAACTGATCCACATGGATACCCTCATACAAAAACGAGCCGTTGTCATAGAATTGTCCCGCATCGTGGATGTCGCCATCCAACTTGAAATCGTTTCCTCCCCAATGGATGAAACCCAAGTCGTTGACCGCGGCCACCACTCCCAACTGATTGTTGAAATGGTATTCCGCGCCAAAGTCAACGCCAAAACCTGGATTATGGAAAAAGTCGCCAACGCTCAAAGGTCCTTTTGCGTCCAACATACCTTTATTATTAATAAAGACCATATTAGGCAACGACATACGGGCTCCCACGTTTTCCTCTATAGAAAGAGCATAAGTATCAGCATCCGTAAAGAGTTTGGCATCACAAACATCCGTAGTGACATTGGCGAAACCAAAAAGCAGCTTTGCCCTGCCGCCTACCGACAGATTGTCGTTAACCTTACGTTGATATCCCACCGAAAACTCATGGTACACTGTAGCATCAAGGTTCATATCCACATGAGCGGGATTGTTGTCTCCCACAAAAGCGGCGTTGCCATTGGCCAGCAGCTGGAACAAGCCGTCGTTATACTTTAGCGCGCCATGCGCCTTGACATTGTGGTCATAGGTAAACATGCCTTCACCAACACGGCGATAGAGACTGAAAAAGTTTTCGTTCACGTCAATGCCGACAAAATTGTTGTCATGCAAGCTATTGGCCAGCTTCTTCAAATTGACTGTCGCTGGACGCCCTGACGCATCAAAATCAAAGATATTGTCATAACGCAATGTCGTTGTTTGGACATTCAAACCAATGTTACCAATCACCATCGACATCACACTCTCATAAGGCAAGTCGGCCGCAGGATTACTTTTCAGCTGATAAGGATTCAGTCGCATGAAATCAACAGGTGAGACCTCCTGAGCGCGCATCACAGCACTACTCAATGTCAGCATCAGCAAGGCAAAAAACAAACTTATTCTATTCATAATCATTCATTTTCAAATTCAACAACACCATCGTATTCCACACGCGCTTTTACGTTGAACTGCAACGACTGCTTGGCGTTCAAAATGATGTCGTGCGATTCAGTATCCACAATGTATTCCATGATGATGGAATCGGACTGCATGACTTCATTAAGTCTTTCTTCGGTGATGACAATACGCACCGTCGTCGTGACAGGTTTCCCGTCAAACGACGCGGCAATGGCCACGGGCTCGTCCAAAAGTTCGTCGTTGACGGTTTGCGTCTGTGAGTCATACATATAGAATTGGCCATTAAAGTTGAAAGGCATCGTGGAAACGAATGTCAGCTCCAATGTCAGGCTCTTGACCCATTCGGGATATTCGATTTCCGACAGCTTCATTTCAACGGTATCAACATATCTTATCTCGTCAGCCTGAAAAGCCAAAGGGATCTCGACATCGACTTTAACGTCAAGAGAGCAAGTGTCGTACACGGTGACAATGTCGTTCACGCCATCTGGATTCACGATAAAACTCGAAGTGGCTGTAACCATGTTGTCAGAAGGCGTCAGCCAGCCGGTCAGATTCTGGTCGAAGACTTCGACATATCCATTGGAAAAAGGTAAATCTATGGAGAGCGGCATCGTGTTGAAGATGGAGAACGGTGTCATCCCTCCTCCCGACACCAAAGCCGTATCAACCACCAAACGCGCAGGAAGAGCAAAACCGTTACGCTCTTTAACTCTCATATTGGCTCCATTGATTTCCAACAATCCTAAAATATTGTCAGGAAAGAGACTAAAGGTCGTATCGATACGGCTTTCTGAAGCATAGTTGTCGACCGTGCCGCGCATCTCCTGAATCGCCATGTCTTTCAGTGACACCTCAAAATACAAGTCCACGGCATGCGCAGGAGGTTCCGTCATGGTGAAATCCACATCCAGCTCCACATGTATGACATTGGCCTCATTGCTTTCGTAAAAACAATTCTCCACTCCCATTTCCATGGTACCGCTCCCTTGCGACAAGCCAAACTCCAACGGTTGCCCATTGGCATCCTTCAGTTCCAAAAAGCGGATGGTAAGGTGGTTGATTTGTGCCAACTGGTCGAAATTGGATACAACACCTGTAATATTGCCACGCTTCAAGGAAGCATACAACACGTTGAGGTGTTCCGTCTCCAGGTGTATCGTCTCGTTATAATGGAACACGGTATCGATAGGCAGCAGCCATTGTGGGATCCACGAAAGGTCAAGATTCCATGTGTATGAAGTCTCGTAGTCGTCGAAATGGAGCATCTTATCAGCGTCCAAGGCTTTTAGATGCTCATATTGATAATTGTACGACATCTCCCCAGAGGGTTGGAAAGCGATCAACGAATCGATTTGAAAGCGTTTCATCAAGTCTTCGACTGTATATGACCCCGATGCCAGGGGCAGAAGCACTTCGCCTTCCATATTGGCGCCGCTAACGTTACCCAAATTATAATGTTTCTTGTTGCAAGACATGGCAAGCAGTGTCAAGCAAACCACAACGAATAATAATCTTATGCGTCTCATCTTTCTCAATTAACTATATGAACTTTCCATTTAGGATCATCTTTGCCACCTTGTTGGCGCCATAGTAATACGGCATAAACTCCAACTGGGTCATCGGTTGGGTGATGATGAGGTTGGCAAGTTTGCCCTTAGTGATGCTGCCCACCTCATCGCTCACGCCCATGGCGTAGGCCGTGTTGAGCGTGGTGGCGTTCAGTGCCTCTTCGGGGGTCAGGCGGTAGCGGATGCAGGCCATCGAGAGGATGAGCTGCATGTTGCCTGAGGGCGAGGTGCCAGGGTTGAAGTCGGAGGCCATGGCCACAGGCAAACCCGCATCGATCATCTTGCGCGCCGGCGAGAGCGGCAGGTTGAGGAAGAAGGCACAGCCTGGAAGGACGGTCGGCATGGTCTCGGTGTCTTTCAGAGCCTCGATCTCGGCATCACCCATCTGCTCAAGGTGGTCGACGGAGATGGCGCCATATTTCACGCCCACCTGCACGCCGCCCGAGATGGCCATCTCATTGGCATGGATCTTCGGCTTCATGCCATATTTGATGCCTGCCATGAGGATGCGTTCGGTGTCCTCGACGGTGAAAAAGCCTTGGTCGCAGAACACGTCGATGAAATCGGCCAAATCCTCAGCCGCCACTAGCGGAATCATTTCGTTGATGACCAGGTCGACATAATCTTCCTGATGTCCACGATACTCCATCGGGATGCCGTGTGCCCCCAGGAAGTTCGATTTGATAGTCAAGGGAGAGTTCTCCTTTAGGCGGCGGATAACGCGGAGCAGTTTCAGCTCACTCTCGGTGGTCAGGCCATAGCCGCTTTTGATTTCGATAGCGCCCGTGCCCATGCGCATCACCTCGTCAAGACGTTGCTGGGCCATGTCATACAGCTCGTCCTCCGATGCCGCTGCTGTCGCCTTGGCCGAGTTGAGGATGCCTCCTCCCCTTTTTGCGATTTCTTCATAACTGAGGCCACGAATCTTGTCCACAAACTCCAGCTCACGCGAATTGGCATAGACCAGATGCGTGTGTGAATCGCAGAAAGCGGGCATCACCACGCTGCCTTTCACATCGTGAATGCGATGGTTTTCGGCGAGATATTTACGGCAGGCTTCCGAATCCATCGAGCCGTAATCCATGATTTTTTTGCCTTTAATATAGAGGAAAGCATTCTTAATCCTACCCGTTTCGGCCATTTCTTTGCCGCGTTTCAGCTGTCGGCCTTTTTCCTCGATGCCGACAAGCTCTTTGATGTTGACGATGAGCATAATACTTAGAAATTTTTGCAAAAGTAAGGAAAAAAAGGCCATTTGCACGATTTTTGCTATTTTTGTACCCGAAAAATCAAGTCACAATGAGAAAAACCATCTTTATTGCCATGGTCATCCTTGCCACAGCCTTCACGGTCAATGCGCAAGAAAAAAAAACAGAATCGAAAGTTAAACATTTGACTTATAACGAATTCCTAAAACAAGTTTGGGATTTCGAGAAAGACCCGACTGTTTTCAATTACAAAGGGAAGCTACCCGCCATCATTGACTTCTACGCCGATTGGTGTGGTCCCTGCCGCCGTGTAGCCCCCATTATGGAAAAACTGGCGGAAGAATATGATGGCAAATTGTTGGTTTACAAGATTAACACAGACCATGAGAAAGGTCTTTCCAAGGCTTTCAACGTGAGGAGCATCCCCATGGTGCTCTTCATCCCGATGGAAGGACAGCCGATGATGCAAGTCGGGGCCATGCCGGAACAAGAATACAAAAAAGTGGTGGTGGAAAAACTGCTCAAATGACACTTTTCACCACAGCCTATTTCCCAAGTATCAGCTACATGGCGCGTTTTCTGAAAGAAGACGCGCCTGTCATTGAGGTATGGGAGACCTACCACAAGCAGACCTACCGCAACCGATGCCGCGTGATGACGGCCAACGGTGTGGAGAGTCTCAGCGTGCCCGTGGTGAAGGTCAACGGCAACCATACCATGACCAAGGACATGGCCATCAGTCCCATCGAGCCTTGGCAACACATCCATAGCCGCTGCCTAGAGTCGGCCTACAAAGCTGCGCCATACTTCGACCATTATTATGACTATTTGAGGCCTATCTTCGAAGGCCATTTCGAGCGCCTCATCGACTTGAACGACGCGGCCTTGCAAGCGGTACTTAAGATGCTAAAAGTCAAGAAGGAAATCGTGCACACGACGGATTATGTGCGCGAGGCGGAGAACGACTTGCGCGAGGCGTTCAGCCCGAAGAAAGTCGTGGACGCGAGCCTCTTCCCCACTTATTACCAGGTGTTTAGCGAGAAGTTTCCTTTCGTGCCCGATTTAAGCATCTTGGATTTGGTGTTTAATGAGGGGCCTGAGGCAATGAATTACTTCACCTCAATCTCAAACCCCGACCAGTCCTTGCTCTCGGTGAGCAGGTCATAGTAATGGCAAATGTTCTCCTCTGTGATTTTCTCACCATTTACCGAAATGATTTGGTCGCCGACCTCAAACTTCTCGTTGCCGTCGAGGAGACGGTTCAAAATCTTCAGTGTTCCATCGGCAGTAGAAACACGGTAGGCAGGCGCATCGAAAGGCTTTGCAACATCGGATAAATGTGGCCTGGCATACATCTTTAGATTTCCACCCCGTGTCGAGATAATCCAATCGTATTTCGAAATCGCTTTGAGGCCCATGTTGTTGTTTGACACTGATTTCACATACAACACTTCGGTATCCTTATCAACACCAACAAGGCTGAGATTCTCATGACTTGCATACACAAATGTCTGCTTGTCGGTATGTCCTCCTATGGCTTGCCCGAAGGAGCCTTCAAAAACATAATCCTTCTCCCTTGGGTTATCGACCCGCTGCTCGTTCTGCAGCATAAATGCAGCAGCACCATTGCCCGTGTCGAAAATGCATTCATACTCCATGCCATTGATTCGCGGATAGACCCACAAAACATTTCTGTAATACTTGCATTTGATGGGGATGAATTCCGTTGTGTCGATGCTCAAAGAATCAGGAATTTCATACATCTGATTATTGGTAAAGTCAATCATGTAACGAATTAGGTTAAGACCAGGAAAGCCAATGATATGATGAGCCGACAAAGACGACTCTTTTTGGCAAATGGGTGGCTCCGAGCCTAAATTGGCCATACCTATTCCCTCCGCTTCCGCCATATCCGTTTTGATCGCGACCGGCAAAGTCGTCACTTTGATTTTTGACCTTTTGTCAGCCCCAGAAACTCTATGACTATAAAACTTCATTCCTTCCGGCTTGGTGCTTGGCGTGTACATAAGCAGAGCAAACGAATTGACGCCCGAATCATACATCACCGTGTCAGATTTTCCATTGATTTCAGCCTTGAGCAACATTTGGTTCCTCTTGCTAACCACGAAATGGATGGTGTCATTTGCCGAGTTGATATAATCCTGGTCATCGTTGTTAACGATTTTGGCGGTGTGAATCAGCAGCCCGACCGTTCCGCAGGAAGTCAAGGCCATCGCCATCGAAAGCATGACCAAATATTTCAGTAATTTGTTCATAATTATTATGCTTACTTCTCGGGATAGGCAATCCTCACATGATAGATGCTCATCAACTTCTTTTTCAGCACTTTACGACAGGTCTCGATGTCGTGAAGCGTGAGGTCGGTGTTGAGGAACTGCCCCGCCTCCATCTGCTTGTCGATGATGCCATCCACCAAGTCGCTGATTTTCTTCTCGTCGGGGTCTTTCATGCTGTGCGAGGCGGCCTCGATGCTGTCGGCCATCATAAGGACGGCGGTCTCGCGTGAGAACGGGGCCGGGCCATGATAGGTGAACGGCGTCGGGTCAATTTCCTCGTCGGGATGGGCTTTTTGCTCGTTGATGTAGAAATAGTCGGTGCGGCGCGTGCCATGGTGAGTGCGGATGAAATCAATAATGCGCTCAGGGATATGGTTCTTGTGCGCCAACTCGATGCCGTCGGTCACATGTGAGATAATGATCTCTGCGCTTTCAAGATTGGAGAGGTCGTTATGCGGACTATAGGCACCGTGTTGGTTTTCGGTGAAATACATCGGGTTCTTGATCTTTCCCACATCGTGATACAAAGCGCCCGTACGTGCCAATACCGTGTCGCCGCCAATCTCGAAAAGAACTTCTTCACAAAGGTTGGCTACCTGGATGGAATGTTGGAAAGTGCCCGGCGCAGTAGTGGCAAGTTCACGCAACAGAGGACTGTTGGTGTTGCTCAACTCCATAAGCGAAAGAGAAGTGGGAATGCCGAAAATACGTTCAAGCATCAAGATGAGCGGTTGAGCCAATAAGGTGAACAAGGCATTAAGTAGCAACAAGAACACCTCTGACCAGTTGACTTCGGAAGTAGACAGGAAGGTGAAAGCGAGGTAAACCAATAGATAGCCCACAAAAACAAACAGCGCAGCTTGGATGAAACGGTGATGCCTCACATTTGACATGCTAAACACCGTCAGTACAGTAGCCACCAACTGCATGAATATAAACTGGAAAGGATTTGGCACCACCAACGAAATCAACATTACCGCGAAAACCTGTGTAGAGAAAGCCAAACGCAAGTTGAAGAAAGAGCCGACCATGATAGCGAGCAAACATACCGGCATCACGTATATCAGTCCTGGGGCGAACTTGACAAGAACATACGCAGGAATAATAACCAACAGCATCATCGTAAGCAACAACACGATGTTTTTCAAATCTGAGAACACATTCTTGTGTAGTTTGCTACCGTACAATCCCATTAAGGAAAAGACCAATGTCACCAAAAAAATCTGGCTCAACAAAACGCGACTCGACTCTGCCCCCGACATCGACCGCGAGGTGTACTCACGTTGTAACGAGTTGAGTACATTATACGTATGTGCATCGATGACTTCGCCCTCCATAACAATTCTCTCGTCCTTTTGTACCAATCCATAAGTTAGCGAGACACCATTCTCTGCCGCCTCTACAGCCCGTTTGGTAAGCTCTGTATCATAAAAAACATTAGGACGCAAGGCATCCTTAAGCAGTGTGGCCATCATCTTCTTATTCACAAACGTAGCATCAGAAATAATGGCATCGACAGCCTCTGTCGCCGATGTCAAGGTCAGCAAGTCTCCATACCTGGCTTTGCTCATCACCTTGTCTTTAATGATACTCACCTCAGCATCAGGTGTCATGTTGGCAATATCACTATCATAGGCCACAATACCTCTGCCTTGAATGGAATCGAAGACAGCCAGCATGAAGTTTAAGTTTGAGTTCAGATAGGCGCCCTCGCCCTGATGCCATTGGGCGTCCAAAGCGTTGATCATGGCGTTACGTGCCTCTTGCACCTCTGCATCATTGAAAGAAAAAATGGGTCTAACCGATTTCGAGGCCGCTTCAGTCTCAGCACGGAGCGTAGCGGCATCCTTATAAATAGGAAAATCAAAAGGCGCGTACAAGCTCTCATGCTGCCATGGCTTCGAAAGCTGGTACTCGTATTTGAACTTGCTTGTGCGAGGCATCTGCCAACATACAAGCACAATGGCCACAATAAAAGCAAAAACCTTGGCTATTCCGTAATAACTATGCCTTATTCTATTTAAAAAATCTTTTATCTTACTCATAACCAATTGTTTAATGATTATCGTCTTTGATTAAACCGTGTGCTAAATTATGAAAAACTCCCAACTATTGAAAAAAAACAATCAAAAAAGGCATTTTGAACCGATTTCTTCCCTAATTTAGCGCTCAGAAAAACACTAAATTTTATGACCTACGGCATCTGCAATTTATCTGCCATCGCCTTACGCAAAGAAGACCGACATGCTTCAGAAATGGTAAGCCAGCTGCTTTACAATGAAACATACCATGTTTTGGACAAAAGCCATGATTGGGTGCTCGTTCGGAAAGAGAACGGCCCTTCCACCATTCAACATATTCAAGATTCTGAAACCGGCTTTTACGAAGGTTGGATCCAAGCAAAACAATTTTGTGAAATCAGCGAAGCGGACTTCCTTGCGCTAAAAAGCAAGAGGGTCTATCTTATAAACAAGCCTATCGCAGAATACAAAGGCAAGTTATTGAGTTTAGGCTCTCCTCTTTATGAGCCACATCCCGACACCATCGAAATGCCCTTGGAATTCCGTCCCGAAACAATGGTGGGTTACGCCAAAATGCTGCTCGGTGCCCCTTATCTTTGGGGTGGCCGCACAGCGATGGGCATCGACTGCTCAGGACTGACACAGATTTGCGCCCGCATGGCAGGACTTCTTCTCCCCCGCGACGCCTCACAACAGGTTCAAGAGGGAGATTTGGTGTATTTCCTACAGGAAACACTGCCAGGCGACTTTGCCTTTTTTGGCGATGAGGACGGCATCATCACCCATGTGGGTATCATAATGGGCAACGAGCAGATCATCCACTGCTCGGGGCAAGTCCGCATTGATTATTTGGACCAAACAGGCATCTTCAACAAGGAGAAGAACGAGCATACGCATCGCTTGCAGGTCATCAAGCGAATGAAATGATTGCGAATAAATACGCAACGAAGTTTTTCGCAACGAAATTTACTATATTTGCACCGCAAATTCTAATATTGAATTCTAAATCTTTAATTTAAATACAACGTAATGAACAACGCACTGATTACATTTGCGAAGCCGGACAACGAGCCTGTAAAAAGCTACAAGCCAGGTAGTCCGGAGAGAATCGAACTCCAGAAGGAACTCGAAAGACAATCCAACGAAATCGTTGAAATCCCCGCCATCATCAACGGCCAGGAAGTCCGCACGGGCGACATGGGC
>CACZER010000049.1:0-27323 GCA_902780195.1 uncultured Bacteroidia bacterium | reverse complement strand
TTCTTCAACCGCCTTTAAAACCAGAACCGCTGTAAACGATTTCGAGACGGAACCAATTCTATATTTGGATTTTTCAGTTGCTTTTACATTGTTTTCGACCTCAGCGAAGCCGACTGTTTTTGTGTAGATAATCTCCCCGTTCTTTGCGACGGCAACACTTCCCATAAACTTGTTGTTTTCTTCAAGTATATCAAAGTAATTGTCCAACTTTGCCTTGTCGAAAAGATCTTGTGCAAATACGCCGCCACTTACTATTAGTAAGAGCATAAGCGCTAATAATTTACGATAATTTTTCATATAAATAAACGGGACTCCTTTTTGACATTTTCGCGACGTTTCATCCGATTCCGCTGAAGTCCATTGAACAGAACCAGAAGATAACGACACCGCAAAATTACAAAAAAGGTTGTTTTTATAGTGCTCAGGCCAGCGTTTTTATACATTGTTTATGCCTAGTATGTGGAGGCTTTTTTCCCAACCCGCAAAGGGAACTGGATTATTTTCAAAATCCCGCCAACTGCATTGTCACCGTAGGTATCAGAAGCAAAGCACCGATAACAATCAGCACGAGGATGAACTTCCATATAAACCTCACCCATTTCTCCCACGGGATGCGGGCCACGCCGAGTGCGGCCATCAAGACACCACTGGTGGGGGTGATCATGTTGGTGAAGCCATCACCGAACTGGAAGGCCACCACCGTGGCTTGGCGCGAGATGCCAATCAGGTCGCTGAAGGGTGCCATGATGGGCATGGTGATGGCGGCCTTGGCTGAACCGCTGGGAATGACGATATTAATCAAAGTCTGGATGCCGTACATGATTTCAGCCGAGGCAATCTTGCCCATGTTGCTCATTGACTTGGAGAGGCCATAAAGGATAGTGTCGATGATGCCGCCGTCCTGCAACACGATGACGATACCACCCGCCAAGCCCACGATGACCGCAGCCGAGAGGATGTCGCCCATGCCTTCGAGGAAGAGTTTGGCGATGTCGCTGGCACTCTTGTCGACGGACAAGCCGCTGGCGATGCCGAGTACCAAGAACAACGAGGCAATCTCCATGATGTACCAATCGTAGCCCAGCACACCGACCACAAGGAAATACACCGTGGCAAAGAGCAAGGTCAACACGAAATAATGCACCGTTTTGCGAAGCGTGATGACGCTCAAGAGGGCGAACAGCACCGTTCCAATGGGCAGCAGCGGCAAAGTAGCCGTGCTGTTCCCGATTTTCAAGGTGGTCATCGGATAAAGCACTGAAAAAACGATCAATACCGCCATCAGGAAAGCGAAAACAAACCATGCCTTGCGGGGCGTGTAACGTTCCAACTCCTCTTCTTTCACCTCCGCCGACTTGCGCCAATAGGCGTCATCCTCATACATGATGGACGACTGCGGGTTTTTCTTCACTTTGTTGGCATACCACAGCACGAACACGATGCCGACCACCGTCAAGATGGCCCAGCAGACGGCGCGGTAGCCGATACCCGTGAACAAAGGAATCTCTGCGATGCCTTGCGCGATGCCGATGGTGAACGGGTTGAGCATAGCGCCCGAAAAGCCGATATGCGCGGCCACATACACCATACACAAACCCACGATGCTGTCGTAGCCCATCGAGACGGCCAAAGGAATGATAATCAAGGCAAAAGCGATAGTCTCCTCGCTCATGCCGAACACGCTCCCAAAGAGGCTGAACAGCAGCATGATCAGGATGATGACGATGTTGTTCACCCCGATTTTTTGCATCAACTTGCTGCGTTCCAAGCGTTTGGTAAACTTCAGGAACGACAAAATGCCCATGTCGATGGCCTTACTCTTGTTCATAATCCAGAAGGCGCCACCGATAATTAATATGAACACGATGATGTTGCTCTGCTTGACGAAGCCCTTGTAGAAGGCCGAAAACACCTGCCATGTCTGCGGCTCGGCATGGAACTCGGCGGTCGCTGGCAGTTGGTCGGCATAATAAAACGTCATCACCGTCTCATCCCCTACCTGCTCCGTGACGTATTTCCCTGGCGGGATAATCCACGTAAGCACCGCAGCGATGACAATGATAAAGAAAACGATGACAAAAGTATGTGGAACTTTACGCTTTCTCATGAGCATTCATTTTGAGGCACAAAGGTATTGAAATTATCCTTATTTTTGCGGCAAAATCTCAAAACGCAACAAAAATGAAGAAAATTCTGACCCTTTTATCGCTGGCCATCTTTGCGACTTTCGTCACGCCAGCATTGGCACAGGAAAAGAAGATGTTCACTCCAGAAGACGCTTCCTACAACAACCGTAGCGTCTATGCCCAACGCCCCAACCAACTGAAATGGATTGGTGGCACCGACATCCTCATGAAGGTAAAGGACAAAGAAATCATCACCATGCTCGCAGGGAGCAAGGGAGAAGCCACTTTCTTGACCCTGGACCAATTGAATGCATACACCAAAAGTGAAGGGGTCAATGACCTGATGCGCATTCCTCAACTGACCTGGATCAACGACTACCAAGCCTATTTCTATGGCTTAAGCGACAGCGGCATGACGCTCAACAAGATGGATATCAAAAAGAAGACCATCGAGGCCATGGCCTCGATTCCGCAAGATGCAGCCAACCGTACCATCGCCAAGCCCACCTTGAATGTAGCCTACACCATCGACAACAACCTCTTTGTGGCCAAAGGCGACAAACAAATCCAAATCACCGACAACCCCGAGGGCGTGGTAGCAGGTCAGAGTGTCCACCGTAACGAGTTCGCCATCGATGGCGGCATCTTTTGGTCGCCCGATGGCAAGCTTCTTGCCTATTACTCAATGGACGAACGCATGGTGACCGATTATCCATTGGTCGACATCCAAGAGCGTATCGCCACTGCCAAACCCATCAAATACCCCATGGCAGGCATGACGAGCCACGAGGTGACGCTACACATTTACAACATTGCCACAGGTAAGGAAGTCATAGTGAAGACCGGTGAACCCGCTGAGCAATACCTCACCGCCATCACATGGAACCCCGACAACAAGCGCATCTACATTGGCGTGTTGAACCGTCAGCAAAACCACCTTAAATTTAATGAATACAGCGCCATCACAGGCGACTACATCAAAACCATCTTCGAAGACCGCGACGACCAGTATGTGGAGCCCCAAGGTCCTGCCTACTTCCTCCCCGACAATTCCGACCAGTTCATCTGGAAGGCCCAGCGCGACGGTTACTATCACCTCTATCTCTATACCATCAGCAAAGGCACGGTGCGCCAGCTCACCCATGGCGACTTCGTCATCACCGACTTCAACGGCTTTTCGAAAGACGGCAGCCAGATCTACTACCGCTCTACCGAAGTCAGCCCGCTGGAGCGCCACTGCTACATGATGGACATCAAGAGCGGAAAGGTGACCCAACTCACCAAGGAACATGGCACCCACAATGTCGTTCCTTGCGGCAACGGCAAGTATTTTTTGGACTCTTACACCAGCACTGACGTGCCCTACAATGTCGACCTAATGGACCGAAACGGCAAGTTCGTCAGCCGTCTGCACCAATCGGAGAATCCTTTGAAGGATTACAACATCGGCAAAACCGAAATCGGCACCTTGAAAGCCGAAGACGGCCAGACGCTCTACACACGTCTTATCAAACCCTACAACTTCGACGCTTCGAAGAAATATCCCGTCATCGTTTATGTGTATGGCGGTCCTCACGCCCAGCTCATCACCGATGAATGGACGGCTGGTGCAGGCATCTACCTCAACTACCTCGCCCAAGAAGGCTTCCTCGTCTTCACCCTCGACAACCGTGGCTCTGCCGACCGTGGCGAGGCCTTCGAGCAGTGCATCCATCGCCAGTGCGGACAACTGGAGATGCGCGACCAGATGGTGGGCATCGAATGGCTGAAGACCCTGCCCTACGTCGACGCCGACCGCATCGGCAGCGACGGCTGGAGCTATGGCGGCTTCATGTCCACCTCATTGAAGATCAACCATCCTGAGGTGTTCAAGGTGAGCGTGGCTGGTGGTCCCGTGCTGGATTGGAAGTACTACGAAATCATGTACGGTGAGCGTTACATGGACACGCCCCAAGAAAACCCCGAAGGCTACGAGCAAGCTCCTGATGATCCACTGCACCACCGACCCCGTGGTGATGTGGCAGCACAGCCTCGTCTTCGTCGAGAACTGCATCCACAACGGCAAGCAACTGGACTACTTCGTCTATCCCGGCCACGACCACAATGTTGCTGGTCCCGACAGGGCGCATTTGATTACTAAGATTACGCAGTATTTTAAGGATAACCTGTAATGAAAAAAGCCTCAGCAATCGCTGAGGCTTTTTTCATACTGTTTCTATCGCACCACAAATTTCCGTGTCACATCGCCTACGGTAATGAAATACATGCCTTCGGGCAATGACGAAACATTAATCTGTTGGGTTTCAGCCGTGATTTGGCCTGTCAGCAGGGTTTGACCCATCAGGTTGGCGATACGGTAGGTCTGGTCTGGTAGAGACGCGATTAATCGCGTCTCTACAAACAAAACGCCATTGGTCGGATTAGGATAAACATCGAATTGGTTTTCAGCAGATTCCTCCACACCATGTACCTCCGAATAAACCGCGTCGCAGTCCTCATCGCCGGGTTTGAACACCAGTTCGTCCTCAATCCAGTAGCAGCGCAGGCCTTCCATACTGATACGGTCGCGGTTGTCCATCAGCTTTTCGGGGAAGAAACTCGTCAGGTGACCGATGCCGCACACGATGTCGCCGCTGAAAATGTTGCCTGCATCGCTCACGCGCAACATCCGATAGAAACTACCCTCGTATTCCACGACTTCCACGGCATCCACATGCATGATGAGACTTTCCGTACCCACCTTGATTTCCCATTCGTCGCCCACCTCGGCTTCAAAGTCATACAGCACGGTAAATTCCTCCAAAGTCTTGTTCCACCAATACACCTTGTTGTCACGTTTATAGACATATTCGTGTGTCACTTCGTCACGCAATCCCTTGTCGTAAAGTGTATTGATTTTCACAAGGATATGCGTCGGCTCATCCTGGACGATGGTGTCACCGGCTTGATACATATATTGATAGGTGATGCTGCCGTTCTCATTCTCGATCTCGTAGTACCATTCTGAACCCATCAAGAAATTATTCCCTCCGAGAGGTATCATCGCCGTCTTGTAAACGTAACCATTTTCAGCGGCAATGAAGAAAGTCGTATCTATGCCGTCAATGTCGTACAAATCCCTGCAATGCGTCACGCCATCGTTATAGCAATATGGGATTCCCACATGAACGTATTCGCAATGCTCCCAGCCATCCTTCAAGATGAAAGGTTCCGTTTCATTTGAGCCTTTATTCAAAGTCATGCCCATAAGGACACAACCGTAAGTGTCTGAAGTGAATTTGGAGTGGCTCACATTACCGAAACCATACGCTGTCATGATGGGGGTTGCAACATGCAAATAGGAAACAGTTTCAAAACCGTCTTCAGTCACCATCAAGTTATATTGATATAAATTGAAATTACCAAAGAGTTCCACATGATTCTCGTCAAAGAAATGCGTGGCAACCGTATGATCGATATATTCATTAAAATACACCTCGTCCCAATTCTGTCCCGAATCGGTTGTTTTATAGATATGGATTCCTGGTGTGACACAATCTGAATTAATGGCAACAAGATACCCTATTTCGTCCTTAAAATACAACTCACAATGCACGATTCTCCCCAAAGGTTCAAAAGATGCGGAACAGAAGAGACTTTGTCCGCCGTCCGTGGTCTTCCAAAGGAGATTGTCGGCGGTAAGAAGGTAGAACGTTTCGGCATCAACCACAAACAAGTCATTGGTTAGCTGAAAATCAGGATGTTCCAAATAAACGAAATTAGTGTTGGGGAGTTCCTGCCAGGTCTCTCCGCCATCGGTGGTCTTCACGATGATGCCTTTGTGGTGGTAGACATCCCAATAGCAGGAGTCGCCGCAAGCGTAGCCCACCTGTTCGTCGGCAAAGGCCACATGCACCATGTCGTAGCCTTCTTTCTCGAACTTGACCGTCCATGAGTCGCCGCCATTGGTGGTTTTCAGGATTTTGCCGTTCTCGCCACAGGCAACCACCTCGAGACCGTTAAGGCAAGCCACTCCATAAAGGTTCTCGGTGGCACCCGTCGGGATTTCCAGCCAGCCTTCCACAAAGCCTTGAGATGGCTCTGGCGGCGTCGGTGGTGTCGGGTAGACCATATAGCACTCATCATATCCTGGAGTGGTATTCTGCCAAATCAAGTCACCGTCCTCGTAATAGCACAGGAGATTTGTCGAGCCTCCCGTCAAGAAAAGAGAACCTGAATCGATGATTCCATCAAGGCTACCTATTCCCTCAATCCACACTTCCTGGTCGCCCCAAGAATATTCCAACACGATTTGTTTTCTTGGCTCGCCATTAATAAGGATTTCATTAGTTTCAACAACGAACATCCAATCTGGATAAAACCCACTGCCATTCATGATAATGGTGTCTCCGACTTCCATTGAAAAATCATAGAGAATCTCATCGTAAGAAGAGCCGTCTCTGCGATAGAGAACTTGCCTGTCTTCGGTTTCTCTGATAACGCCACAAACGCTCCAACCTGTAAGGTCTTCGTTCCTCGTGGTGTACATCACTTTGTACGACACACCGTCCACCAGTGTATCACCATCGATTTTGTAGATGTTGGTGTACTTGTGCTGTGGCTCCGGAGGATTCCAAGGATAGGAAAACAGCACATTCCATTGTTTTCCGTCCTCGACGATAGGATGATAAGGGGTGTAAGGTATGATTTCGTCAGCATTTTGTACACTCTTCCAATACTCTCCTCCTCCGTCGAAATACAGATGGTTGTCATATCCTTTGAAAAGGCGAGGATTTTCGCCGCCTGGAGCAATATCAACAAGGGGAAGGTGCTCTCCTATCTCGGTGAAATGCTCGCCATGGTCGGTGGAATAGGAAAGAACAGCCTGAAGTCCCATAAAGTGAGGCGTGTATACAATTCCATCATCGCTGATGGCCAAACTCGTTCCATCGAACAGATAGAAGCCCGGAATATGCTGGAAACCAACACTGCTTCCGTCGACATTATAGCCACAAGCCACCACATTTCCCTCAGGGTCGAAGTCCATATCCTTAATGCTAACGCCTTCAAAGGCAACGAGTTCCCAATTTTGTATGCCTGACAAAGTAGAATGATAAATGCCGACGATATTCATAATGTAGTAGGCGACGCTGACATACACATCGCCGTTTTCATTGACCAAAAGATCGCTGACGGATTCAGAGTTTTCGAGAAAATCAAGAATCCACCCTTCCCATGTCACACCGCCGTCAAGGGTATAGGAGATTTCCCCGTTTTCAGCCCAAACCACCATAATGTCGTTGGTTGGGACGCAAAGACCTGCTTTATCAGGCATCGCGCATGAGGAAATCGATGTGGTTTGCTGCCATGTGTCGCCGCCATCGTCGGAATACACTACAGTCTGCTGGTTGTCGTTAAAAACGCAGATTCTTGCCCAATACAACTTGCCAAGTTTCGCCCTCATCTTGCGAACGCAAGAGGCCGCTGTAGCCACCCATGGCATAAAGGTCACCGTTGGAAGCTGCACCGAGCAATGGGCTATTGCAGTTGATAGGCTTCCAAATGTTTTCTTGCGCCTCAAGGATGCCAAGGCAACCGAGGCAAATCGCTAAAGTTAATACTAATCTTTTCATAGGACTAATTATTTGATTGTTAATTGTTTGATTTCTTTAATTTGCTACTGGCTACTGGCTCTTAGCCTTTGGCAGTTCCTTTATCTTCAGGAGATTGCGGATCAAGTCCGCAATGACACCTTCATGGATGGACTGCCAGAAGCCAGAGGCCAAAAGCCAGAATCTACACGGCATTCACGATTTCCTCAAAGGTTCGGTTATCATCCCCGAGGTCCATCTTCATCTGTTTTATGCGGGTTTTGCGTTTGTAGTAAGAGTCGGTCTGCGTGTCCAACAGGATGGAAATCACCTGGTTGGAGAAGCCGTTCTTGGAGAGGCAGCAGATGCGCACATCCCACTTGCTGAGTTTGGGGTAGAGTTGCAACAGTCGCTGCGAGAAGCCGTCGAAGACCAAGTCGGTGAGGCTGATGAAGTCGTTCCAGTCGTTGTCGGTCAGCTCGAAGTTGAGTGAGTCGTTGTTCACTTCTTCCGTGAGGGCTTGCGCGGTGGTCATAATCTTGTTTCGCGTCATGATTTTTTGGATGGCCATCAAATCCTTCGGCGGAAGAGATTGCTGACTACGCCTTAACTCGTCGTTGGTGCGAATCAGGTTCTCCATGTCGCTCACCAACTCGTGGATGCGGTTTTGGTCGCGCTCCACCAGCCGTCCAAAGTGCTCCATCTCCAACTTGTGGTCGCTGATTTTCTTCCTCACAATCAGGAGGATGACGAGCAAGGCTATCACCGCCAAGGCGATAATCAGATAGAGTTTCAGGTCGCGGGTGCGGTGTAGGCTCTCCAGTTCGCTCTGCTGCGCCTTTAACTCGTATTCCGCCTTGATTCTTTGCATGGTCTCGCTGGAGTGCTCCGCGTCGGCTTGCACCAAGTGATCAGAAAAAAGCGTGTGGTATTGCACGGCCTGCTGGTAGTCGCCTTCACTGTAGGCAATGGCGTAAAGCGTCTGATACACAGACATCTTCAGTCCGGCACGCTCGCTGCGAAGGGCTTGGTTCAAGTAGGACTTTGCCTTCTCGTTTTCGCGCGAGTAATAATAAAGGATGCCCAAAGTCATGTGGGCGATGTCGGTGTCGTTGTCATCGAGGCCGATTTCCAAGGCTTGGTTGACGCTCTCGATGCCTTTGGCGAAGTTGCTCGTTTCCATGTAGTAGTCGCGGCCCATCTCGAGATAGAGGTCGCTGAGCATGGCTTGGTCGTTGATGAAAGTGGCGACACGGAAGGCAGAGTCGTAGTATTGCTTGGCTTGGGTGTATTGCTCCTGCGCCCGCACCGCCCGACCGCTGTTGCGGTAGGCATTCATCATGCCTATGGAGTCGCTGGTATGCTTAAAGCAATTCAGTGCCTGTTGGTGTTGCTTGAAGGCATCCTCGAAAAGGCCGTGTTTGAGGTACATGGCACCGAGGTTGTCGCAGAGCTGGCCTTCCAATTGGATGGTCTCGGCAGTCTTGTCCGAGCGCTGCACCAGTGCCAGCCCTTGCAGGAACTTCTCGGCAGCCTCTTCGGAGCGGCGTTGCTCGCGCAGCTGCGCGCCTTCATTATAGAGGGCTTGGGCTTGCTCAAGGCGCTTGGTTGGGCTGTCGCAGGAAGCCAGCGCGAGGACTGCGGTGATTAGGATGAGTGGTTTCAAGTATGTTTTCATAGGCTTTCTACTTTTACGCGGGACTATTGACCGGGTCGCTCTGTCTTTTCCCTTTACCGTCATGGCGGAGGAACATCCGCCATCCCCTGTGCACGAAGACGTATCCCTTTCGCTCAGGGGATTGCGGGTCAAGCCCGCAATGACGGTTTCAATGGGGATTTCGTAAACCCAAGTCCCATGTCCGTCATTGCAAAAATATAGCAAAAAAACGTTTGTCAAGAGGTGCGAGGCTCTCCAAGGGGCCATGTCCCTACTTTTTAGGAATGTTCTTATGGGATTATGCTGAAAACCAATGATATGACAACACGCCACAAGACTCCCTGTCCTTACTTTTTTAGGCAATCATTGAGCGAAAAAGAGGTCAAACAAAGAAAAAACCCCTGCCATAAGCAGAGGTTTTTTCACTATCTAATAATGTTAATTGGAGTCTTTTAGAAATACAGGTCTCTCTCACCCTTCTTGATGCGCTCGATGCGGCTCTTCAGCTCGTCCAAGAACTTCGGGTCGACGTTCTTGAAATTGTTCTCGATACACTTCCATCCTTTGGCCGCGACTTCGGGCGTAGCGTAGTCCACCAAGTACTCGCTCAAAGTGAGGATGGCGTTCGGCGTACAGTAGCGCTTGATGAAGCCCGGCACACTGAATTCCATGAAGTGCTCGCCCGTGCGACCCAAACGGTAGCAGGCCGTGCAGAAGCTCGGGATGAAGTCGTGGTCGAGGAGCTTGTCGATGATGTCGCCCAACGAGCGGTCGTCGCCAATCTTGAACTGTTCGCGGTGCAGGTTTTGATCCTCCTGCTTATCGCTGTTCTTCTCCTCTTCCTCGTGGTGGTATTTGTAGTCGCCAATCTGCAGGTTGGTGCCGCCGTCGATTTGCGAGATGCCGTATTCTATGGCCTTAGCGCGGAAGGCGGCGTCCTCACGAGCGGTCAGGATCATGCCGGTGTAAGGCACGGCCAGACGGAAGATGGCGATGATCTTCTCGAAGGTGTCGTCGTCGACGAAATACTTCTTGTCGATGTTCAGACCCGAAGCGTCTTTGATACGCGGGAACGAGATGGTGTGCGGACCCACGTTAAAGCAAGCCTCCAAGTGGTTGGTGTGACGTATCATGGCCAACACCTCATAACGCCAGTCGTACAAGCCGAAGAGGATACCAAGACCGTTGTCGTCGATACCTGCCTGCTGGGCACGGTCCATCGAGGTGAGGCGGTAGTTGTAGTCGCCCTTCTTGGTATTAATCGGATGGTATTCGTTGTAGATTTCAGGGCAGTAAGTCTCCTGGAAAATCTGGTAGGTGCCGATACCCGCCTCTTTCACGATGCGGAAGCCTTCCACATCCAGCGGAGCGGCGTTGATGTTGACACGGCGGATACTGCCCTTGCCTTTCTTAGTGGCGTAGGTCACCTTCACGGTGTGAGCGATGTACTCGGGTGAGTATTTCGGCGACTCACCATAGACGAGAATGAGTCGCTTCTGGCCGTCGTCCTCAAGAGCCTCCACGTTGCGGATGAGCTCTTCATCGGTCAAAGTGGTGCGAATTTGTTCCTTGTTGGAGGAACGGAAGCCGCAATACACGCAGTTGTTGACGCAGTAATTGCCCACATACAAGGGGGCAAACAACACGATGCGGTTACCGTAGATGCGGCGTTTCAGCTCGCGGGCGCCTTCCTTGATCTCTTCCACCAACGCAGGGTCGGTAGTGTTGACAAGGACGGCGGTCTCCTCCATCGTCAGGCGGTTCTTGTCCAACGACTTCTGGATGATTTCGTGCACACGTTCAGGCGTACTCTTCGTGTTGTTGATGTAGTCCCAAATCTCTTCCGAGGAGATAAACGGGCGGTTGGGCTCGTCGGGAATGCGGCATTTTTCTGGATGGAATTGCATATCTATGTCGTTTTGTTGTTAATGAATCTGGTTAATAGGCCTTCTGACCTCGATTCCGACAAAATATGCAATCGATTCGTCTTGAAAAGTGACTCCTTACAAGCCTAAATCTCAACTGTCTCGTCTTGATCTCAGATCGTAATGGCCTCATTAATTGGGTTGCAAAAATAGTAAAAAAAACAGAATCATCGTGTTTTTTGCCATTTTTAGCGGCATTATGACATTTTTCATAATTAATTTAGGTCAATTCCTTATTTTTGCAGCCGTTTTACTAAATATCACAACACTATGGAATCAACGAACAAACACTTCAAGCGTTACATGGTAACCACGGCCTTGCCTTATGCCAACGGTCCCGTCCACATCGGTCACCTTGCCGGCGTCTATATCCCTGCCGACACTTATGTCCGCTACCTGCGAATGCGTGGCGAGGAGGTCTTGTTTGTCGGTGGTTCCGACGAACATGGCGTGCCGATTACCATCAAAGCCGAAAAGGAAGGCTGTACGCCACAAGACATCGTGGACCGCTATCACGAAATCATCAAGAAATCGTTCGAGGAGCTAGGCATCAGCTACGACATCTACTCGCGTACCTCTTCAAAGATGCACCGTGCCACGGCCCAGGAGTTCTTCAAGAAACTGTATGACGAAGGGAAGTTCATCGAGAAGGAGACCGAGCAATACTTCGATCCCGAAAGACAGAAGTTCCTCTCTGACAGATATATCGTGGGTACCTGCCCAAAATGTGGTGCCGAAGGTGCTTATGGCGACCAATGCGAGAAATGCGGCTCTTCCTTGAGCCCCGACGAGCTCATCAACCCGCACTCACAGCTCAGCGGCGCAGCCTTGGTGAAGAAGCCGACCAAACACTGGTACCTGCCTCTTGACCAATATGAACCATGGCTCCGCGAGTGGATCCTCGAAGGCCATAAGGAATGGAAGAGCAATGTCTATGGTCAAGTGAAAAGCTGGCTCGACGGTGGCTTACAACCTCGTGCCGTCACCCGCGACCTCGATTGGGGTGTTCCCGTTCCGATTGAAGGTGCCGAAGGCAAGGTCCTGTATGTGTGGTTCGATGCTCCCATCGGATACATCAGCAACACCAAAGAGATTTGCGAGAAGCGCGGCGAAGATTGGGAAAAATGGTGGAAAGACCCCGAGACCAAGCTGGTGCACTTCATCGGCAAGGACAACATCGTGTTCCACTGCATTATCTTCCCCTGCATGATGAAGGCTTACGGCGATTACATCATGCCCGACAATGTGCCCGCCAACGAGTTTCTTAATCTTGAGAACGACAAGATTTCGACCTCTCGCAACTGGGCCGTGTGGCTGCACGAATACCTGCAAGAGTTCCCTGGCAAACAGGATGTGCTGCGTTATGTCCTCACTGCCAACGCGCCCGAGACCAAGGATAACAACTTCACCTGGAAGGACTACCAAGACCGCAACAATAACGAGTTGTTGGCCATCTTCGGCAACTTCGTCAACCGTACTTTGGTGCTGACGCATAAATACTATGAGGGTGCTGTGCCCGCCTTAGGCAACCTCGATGACACCGACAAGGCCGTCATCGAAGAGATGAATGCCTATCCCAAAAAGATTGGTCATCTCATCGACAACTATAAGTTCCGCGAGGCTTTGTCGGAGCTGATGAACTTGGCCCGTCTCGGCAATAAATACCTCACTGACAACGAGCCTTGGAAGCAAATCAAGACCGACCCCGAACGCGTGAAGACCGTGATGGCGGTGAGTTTGCAAATTGTGGCACATCTTGCCATTTTGAGCGAACCCTTCCTGCCTTTCAGCGCCAAGAAACTCCAACAGATGATTGGCTTCGAAGTGAAGAACTGGAACGATGCCGAGAACACCATTCTGCTGCCTGAAGGCCATGTCATCGGTCAGCCTGAGCTGCTGTTCGAAAAAGTGGAAGACAGCGTGGTCGCCGCCCAGTTGCAAAAGCTGGAAGACACCAAGAAAGCCAACCAACTCAATGCATGGAAACCTGCCGAGGTGAAACCCGTGGTCAGCTTCGACGACTACATGAAGGTAGATGTCCGCGTGGGTACCATTCTCGAATGCCAGAAAGTGCCGAAAGCCGACAAGTTGTTGCAGTTCCTCATCGACGACGGCATGCAGAAGCGCACTATCGTGAGCGGCATCGCCAAATATTATACCGAACCTGAGAAGCTGGTCGGCAAACAGGTTTGCTTCGTCGCCAACTTCGAGCCACGCAAGCTGAAAGGCGTGGTCAGCGAGGGCATGATCCTCTCCGCCGAGGACAAGGACGGCCGTCTCGTACTGCTCACCCCGAGCGATTTGGTCGCTCCCGGCTGCAGCGTGGGATAAGCAACCTGTAAACATTTTAATGATTTAAGGCGAGGAACCGTTCCTCGCCTTTTTTCTTGACTAGAGGAAAAGACTTGGAAGCAAAAACTTGCTTAATTGTGTTTTTCCTTTGTCTTGAAAGCTTTTATTTGTAACTTTGCGGCAATATTTAGTACTAAATTATATCTACGATATGGAAATCAGAAAATTAGAACAAATGTTCGAGGTTTTGCGCAGCAAACCCAAGAAACGCCTTGTGGCCGCTTACGCCAACGACGACCACACCATCTGTGCAGTGAACGCTGCCGTCAAGGAAGGTCTCATCGAAGCCACTCTTCTGGGTGACGAAAATGTCATCAAAGAAGTATGCAAAGCCGAAAACATCGACCCCAACAACTTCAAAATCATCCATGAACCTGTCGACGTGAAAGCCGCTGCCATGGCTTGCGACCTCATCAACGCCGGCGAAGCCGACATCCTGATGAAGGGTCTGCTGCCCACCGACAAGTATATGCGTGCCATCCTCAACAAGGAACGCGGCCTCTGCCCGCCCAACGTGACGCTGGCCCACGTTGCCGTCATTGAGAACCCCAACTACCACAAGCTGATGGTTGCCTCCGATTGCGCTATCATTCCCTTGCCCGACCTGAAGCAGAAGCAACAGCTGCTCAAATATGTGACCTCCGTAGCCACCAAGCTGGGTGTCAGCTGCCCAAAGGTTGCCATGGTGACCGCCACCGAGCAGATGAGCGCTGGCATCCCTGCATGTGTCGATGCCGCCATCATCTCCAAGATGAACGAACGCGGCCAGATCAAGGGTTGTATTGTGGAAGGCCCCATCAGCCTCGACCTCGCCACCGACGCCGAAACGGCTGCCATCAAGGGTATGAAGAGCCCCATTGCTGGCGATGCCGACTGCCTCGTGTTCCCCAACCTCGAAGCCTCTAACGTGTTCTACAAATGCTGCACCAAGTTCGACAAGAGCGAAGTGGGGGCCATGCTCATGGGCGCCAAGGTGCCTTGCGTGCTCAGCTCTCGCGGCGACACTTCTAAGACGAAGTTGTATTCCATCGCTTTGGCCGCTATGATGGCATAAACAATTCAAAAACAAAATATTATGGCATACAAAATCTTAACGATAAATCCTGGTTCCACCTCGACTAAGATTGCCGTGTTCGAAGGTGAGGAACAAGTCTTCAAGAAGAACCTCAAGCACAGCGCTGAGGAAGTCGCGAAATTTGAGCACATCTCCGACCAGAAGCCCTTCCGCACCGAAGCCATCATGCGCGAACTGAAAGAAGCTGGCATTGATGTCAAGGGAATGGACTGCATCGTAGGTCGTGGCGGTTTGCTCCGTCCGCTCGTTTCAGGTGTCTATGAGGTGAACGACCTTATGATCAAGGACCTTACCGATGGTTATAGCGGCGAGCACGCCTCCAACCTCGGTGGCTTGATTGCCAACGACATCGCCAAGGAAATCGGTGTGAAGGCCTACATCGCCGACCCCGTCGTGGTCGACGAGATGGACGAAGTGGCACGCTACTCGGGTCACCCGCTCTTCCCGCGCATTTCCATCTTCCATGCCTTGAACCAAAAGATCATCGCCCGTCAGTTGGCCAAAGACCTCGGCCGCAAGTATGAGGACATGAACATCATCGCCATCCACCTCGGTGGTGGTATCTCGGTCAGCGCCCACAAGAAAGGCCGCGTGGTCGACACCAACAACGCCTTGAACGGCGACGGTCCCTTCACGCCTGAACGTGCTGGCTCACTGCCTGCTGGCTTCCTTGTCGACGCCTGCTTCAGCGGCAAATACACCAAGAAAGAGATCGGCCAGATGCTGAAAGGTAAAGGCGGTTTCGTCGCTTACCTCGGCACCAACGATGCCCTCGAAGTGGAAAACGCCGTGAAGGCCGGCAACAAGGAATGGGAGAAGGTCTACAAAGCCATGGCCTATCAAGTGGCCAAGGAAGTGGGCGGCCTCGCAGCCTCGGCTTTCAGCATGGATGTGGATGCCATCTTCCTCACGGGTGGCATGGCTTACGACAAGGGCTTCTGCGCTTTGGTGAAGAACCATGTGGAGAAGATCGCCCCTGTGTACGTCTATCCTGGCGAGGACGAAATGAAGGCCTTGGCATTAAATGGCTTGCGTGTCCTCAATGGCGAGGATACACCAAAGGTCTACCAAGCTTAATTCCCAGCACAGGCGGCTGTGGCCGCACTGATGGTAATACCTGGGATATTTTCCAATTGGTGCGCACACGATTCAAGAGTGGCACCTGTGGTAAGCACGTCGTCGACAAGGAGGACGTGCTTATCTTTTAGTTCCTCCGCGAAACGCACTTCAAAGATGTCTTTTACGTTCTTGAATCGCTCTTCCGCCGTTTTGTGGGTCTGCGTCTCCGTATAGACCGCCCTGACCAAATATTTGTCGCCGATTGGGATACCCATTACTTCTTGGATGCCCTGGCATATCATCAAGCTTTGGTTGTAGCCACGCTGTTTCTCACGTTTGGGATGCAACGGCACGGGTATCAGATAGTCGATGCCTTGAAACAAAGGCGCATGTTTTAGGGTCTCGCCCAACTGTTGTCCAAGAAAAACACCTGCTTCCTTGTTGCCCTTATATTTCAGCTCATGGATGAGGTGCTGTACTTTACCGTCCTTGGAGAAGAAAAAGCAAGAAGACACAGCGTGGAAAGGGACGCGGCCGTAAAAACTCTGCGCCAAAGGATTGTCAGGGTTTTGTTCATAACCAGTCTTGGGCAAGAGGTAACGGCATTTCAGGCAAACCGTTGTCTCGTCTTTGAGCAATGTCTCGCCACAAGCGGCGCAGACGCGAGGATAAAACAAGTTGAGGATACTATTGAACCAATCGCGGAAGGTCATGTCTTGTCTTATTGCCCAAAGCGGAAATACTTCTTTTTTCGAGGCACCATGGCATTGGGATTGAGCGTTTCCTGAACCTCTTCCATTTCATACGTCCTGTACTCGACAGTAAAGTCCAAAGAATCGGGTAAAAGCTCATCGGTTCGGCCTTGTTCACGAAGTACTTCATTATACATGCGACGGTTACGAAGCAGCTTGGACTGCCGGCGAGCCGACTTGTTATATTTGTCGTAAAGGTATTGGATGGGGTTGGCAGTGATGGTGACCATGCCATTGCCTTGGGGTGTCTTGCTCAGCCAAAGGTCGTTCAAATCCTCCTCAAGGAGCTGCAGCTCGCGCGGCGTCTTAACGGAAGGCATGGTGATGAGCATCTCCTTGAAGGTCTCATAATTGTTGAATGGCAAGACCGTCACCTCCCTTAGGGTGATGGTATCGCTACGAAGGCGGATGAGAAGCGTGTCATGCTCTGCAAGGGTGGAGTCAATGGGAATCAGCCGTCGCGAATAGCCCAGACAACTCACCCATAGGGTGTCGACACCTCTAGCGGGAATGATAAAGGATCCCTGTCGGTTGGTGATGGTACCGCAATGTGCCATCTTGCTGATGACATGCGTATTGCGAATCGGCCTAAGGCTATCGGCTGTGACTACATACCCATAATAATGATAACGGTTGGGCCGTTCGCTGCTTTGTGCCCATACGATGGCGCAACACGACAGTAAGAACCCTATACAAAGTAACCGTTTTATCATTTACAGGTTGTTTAAAGAATACTACAACAATCTATGAACGCCAATTTGTTTCGTTTAGTCTATTTTTTCTGAATCATTTTCTCCAAACGATCATACCAGTCCTCACCGAACTTCCGAACCATCGGCCCTTTAAGGAACTTCCAAAGCGGTATGCCTTCTTTTTCGCCCTTGCGTTTGGCAGGCACGCACACGCTCCATTCGTGATAAAGGATGTGTGTGAAGCCGTCCTTCTCCACCAAGCGGATAGGGTAAAGATGGCATGAAATGGGTTTCCAGAAGTCGCATTTGCCTTCCAAATAGGCCTTTTCTATGGCGCAGAGTGCCGTTCCATTCTCATGGAAATATACGAAAGCACATTCTTCGCCGTTCACCAAGGGCGTGACAAGCTCGCCCATTTCGTCGTAATCGTAGACATCGTTTTCTTCTATCACTTTGATGCCTTCGGGGCGCATATACGGCTTAATGGCTTCAAGGTTGTCTTCTATCTGCTCAATTTCAGAGGCTTCGAGAGGTGCGCCGGCATCGCCAGCCACACAGCACCAGCCTTTGCATTTCGGCAGGCAGCAGCAGAATTGGGCATTCAGGAATTCGTCGGTGACGACTACGTTGTCGAGGATAATCATGCTGCAAAGATAGTTGTTTAATTAATTGAAAGGTAAAGGAAAAAAGACTAATTTTGCACCGTTTTTAAGAATCATTCACACTTAAATCATAACGAAATGGCATTTAACCTCAGAAACAGAAACTTCCTGAAGTTGTTGGACTTCACTCCGGAAGAGATTAAGTTCTTACTGAAACTTGCTGCCGACCTCAAGGCCGCCAAGTATGCAGGCACCGAACAACCCCACCTCACGGGCAAGAACATTGCCCTCATCTTCGAAAAGACCTCGACCCGCACCCGCTGCGCCTTCGAGGTTGGCGCCAAGGACCAAGGTGCCCATGTCACCTATCTCGGCCCTACTGGCTCACAGATCGGCATCAAGGAATCGATGGCTGACACCGCCCGCGTCTTGGGTCGTATGTTCGACGGCATCGAGTACCGTGGCTTCGACCAGGCCACTGTCGAGGAACTGGCCAAATATGCTGGCGTTCCCGTGTGGAACGGTCTTACCGCCGAAGCTCACCCCACTCAGATTCTGGCCGACTTTCTCACCATTCAGGAGCATACCGACAAGCCCCTCAACCAGGTGAAGTTCGCTTATATCGGCGATGCCCGTTACAATATGGGCAACAGCCTGATGGTCGGTGGTGTGAAGATGGGTATGGACATCCGTATTGTCGCCCCCAAGAAACTGCAGCCGGCCAAAGATCTTGTCAAGAAGTGCCAGGAAATCGCCAAGGAAACCGGTGCCAAGCTCACCGTCACCGACGACGTGGAGAAGGGCGTGAAGGGTCTTGACTTCATCTACACTGACATCTGGGTATCGATGGGCGAGCCCGACAGCGTGTGGAAAGAGCGCATCAATATGCTGATATGCACTGCCTTCCTTCGTATCACAATCTGGAGACCAAGGCCGGCCGCGACGTTTATGAGAAGTTCGGCTTGAACGGCATCGAGGTCACCGAGGACGTATTTGAAAGCGAGAACAGCATCGTCTTCGACGAGGCCGAGAACCGCATGCACACCATCAAGGCCGTCATGGTGGCCACGTTGGGCGACTAATTATAGAGTCATATTATAAACAAGAAAGGCCCTGCTTTTGCAAGGCCTTTCTTTTTATTACCATGCCTCATCAGAGGCTCTTGTTCATTCATACACTTCGTAATGGCCAATCTCATATTGGATCGGGTGACCCGCCTCGTAATAATCCACATCCTTCAACAATTTGTCGAAGATATAGTATTGGATCAGCACCAGGTCTTGACCATCGTTGATGAGACCATACATGCGGTCACGGTCGACACCACCCACTTCGGAAGGATCGCTGTAGCCGCCCAGCTGCACCAGCTTGGTAAAGGTTTTGATTTCTTGGCTCTTGCCATCTTTGGTGGTCAAGGTAATCTTATGCAGCCATGGTGAGTTGACGATGGAATCGATACGTTTCTGAGGTAACGAGTTGGTGAACAATGCCTCGAAACGCACATCGCTAAACGACGACAGGAAATTGATCACTTTCAGCGTATCCAATGGAAGGTCAGCATTATCGTAGAGACGTGTCAGTTTGTACTGATGGCGTCCCACATTGTCGATACGGAACCCACCTTGAGGTTTTTCCTGGAATTCGACCGATACCGATTGTATGTCACCCAACGATTCATGGAAGATGGTGTGGTCGCGCCAATCGTCAGGGTTGGCGGTGAATCGGGTGGAAACAAAGCCGCGGAAGCCACGGATATAGACGATATAGGCCTTGTCGGCGCCTTCTTTCAGCATAAACGTACCGCTGCCGTCTTTGGTGGCATCGCCCACGTAGAACACCTTGGTGCGCTTCTCGTGGTTGAAGAGCTTGATGCGGTTAAACAGGTTGATACGTGGCACTATCTGATATACCTCCACCTTGGTGCCTTTCACAGCCAATTGCTTGACGACATTGTCGTGACTCGCCACCGACACAGGCATCTTGATACGCACTTTGTATAAAGTGGTCAGCAGGTTTTCGACTTGCTTAGGATGGGCCTTATAGGTTTTGTTAAGTGTCCAGCCGTCTTCATGGCGTTCCAACAACGTCTCGAAATCATCGCGGTCGGCCAAATAGATTTTGGTAACAGAAGCGGTATCCCAGACCTGGAAGTCGGCGGAATCGCCTTGTATCGTGGTGAGGTAACGGTTGTTCCAAATCAAAACGCCTGCGATGATTAGCAGTAAAGCAGCAATGATGATGGTGATTCTATTGTTTTTCTTCATAACAGTTATTTTTTGCTGTATTTTCTCTTTTTAATCCACGCCAAGACCAAACCCAAGATGATGATGAGTCCAATTGGCACAACAGTGTTAACCACCTGCCACAAAGTCCTTTGTTGGTCGACTTTGGTAGTGTCGAGCAGGCGTATCTTCAGCTCACGAGAGCGGATGTCGATAAGACCTTCGCCGTCAACAAGATAGCTGATGGCGTTCTCGATAAATTCCTTGTTGGCATAGGTGTTACCAGTATATTGGTCATAGCCCAGTTGTAAGGGGGTTTTGCGTTTGACATCGATTTGATTGCGAATAATGTCGCCATCAGCCACCACAATCATGGCAGTAGGAACACTTTCTTCCCTGAAATGCATGCCCTTGTCATCCATAATCTCTTGTGGGATGCGGTTGGCATACAACGAAGGGAAGGTTCCTTTGAGCAGGTAAGCAACATTTTGTCCTTTGGAGGTGAACATGCGTTTGTCGGGAGTCTGACGCAACATGGCGAGAGTGACAAACACGGGAGCGCCCGACACCTTGGTATAGTCAGAGGTCTTAAGCAACGGTATTTGGTCGATGCCATCGGCCGAGGTGGTAGCGTCGATGGAACTGACGAAGTCGGCCTTGATGGCGTTCATGTTGCGCACCATGGGATGGTTGGAAGCTGCCTGCAGCAAGGGAAAATAGAACCAACGGAAATACTCAAGCTGCGCCTGTCCAGCCATCTGTCCAGTGCGGATGGGAAGCGCAGCACAGGTCAAATCGAGCAACAGGTTGCGATTGAGGCGCACGCCATATTTGAACAGCATGTCATCCAACTTAAGATCCTGCTCGATGCCAATGGTCGACTCCTGGCTTTGCAGGCTGTCCATGGTGACATAGACAGGCTCAACCAACCACAGCACTTTACCGCCGTGCATAATGTACTGGTCGATCAAGAACTTGTCTTTTTCACTGAATGGCTCCGTAGGCTTGGCGATGATGATGGCGTCGTAAGAAGGGAAGGCCTTGATGTCTTCCTCTTCATTTTGGGTGCGGTGCATCAAGGCGTCGATGCGGCCGTCGATGGTAATGCGACCTACCGAATAGTTTTGGGAAAGCGTCTGGGTGATGTCGTAGACATCCTCCTCGGGCAATTCGCCATGGCCTTCAACGAAGGCGATGACGGGCTTCTTGAAACGCGTCACCTTTTTCACCGCATCGATCAACTTGAACTCAAGGTTCTGCATCGAAGCGTTCAAGGCGCCCTCTGATGACTGGCCGATTTGGTTTTCGAGCAAGTCGACGGCCAACTCGGTGTCGTTACGGTAACTCACCAAAGCGCCTGGCCAGATAATCATCTGCTGGGAAGATCCGTCAGGCTTTTTATCGACCAAATTAGTGGGGTTCAGCCCCGACTGATAAAGCAACTTATACGTCTCATTGCGTTCGGCAGGGTCGGTGCTTTCCGAAGGATTGATGAACTCATAGTCGATGAACTTGGAATAAGCGCGGAACTCGTCCAACATCTCCTTGGTCTCGCGGCGCAACTTCTTGAAACCGGCCGGGAAGTCGCCCTCAAGATAGACCTTGAAATAGACATAATCTTCCAGATTTCCCAAGATTTCTTTTGTCGTATTCGAAAGGGTATACCGTTTTTCGCTTGTCAAGTCGAAACGGGTGAAGACAAAGGAACCTATAATATTGACCACCACCACAATCACCAAGGTGACCAGGAAGGTAATGATTTGATTCTTCTTCAAACTCTTACGTTGGTTGTCCATAGTCACGCCTCCTTACCATTTACGACTTGCCAGCACCAGTTTGGTGGCACTGAGAAAGATGATGATAACACTCAAGAAATACAATACGTCGCGCGTATCGACCACACCACGGCTCAACGAGCTGTAGTGCGCACTCATGCCCAACTGTTGAATGAACAGGTCGACAGGGCCGAACAAGGAAAGGGAATAGATGAACTCGAACCCCATCATTAGGAAACCACACAAAAATACAGTGATGATGAAGGCGAGGATCTGATTGTTGGTCAGAGAGCTGCAAAACACGCCAATACTGACGAAGCTGGCACTCAGCAAGAAAAGCCCGATATAGGATCCCCAAATGCCGCCGCTGTCGAGGTTACCCATAGGCAGCCCCAAGCGGTAAATGGAAAAGTAATAGACAAAAGTAGGAATCAAAGCCAAGAGGACAAGGGTCACACCTGCCAAAAACTTGGCCATGATGATTTGCCAATCCGACAAAGGCTTGGTGAGAAGCATCTCGATGGTGCCCGTGCGGTTTTCCTCGGCAAAACTGCGCATCGTCACCGCAGGAACGAGAAACAAGAACACCCAAGGAGCAAGGATAAACAAGCTATCCATGTTGGCATAACCATAGTTCAACAGGTTGAAATCGTTCTGGAACACCCATAGGAACAGCCCCGTGATCAACAAAAACACGACGATGACCATAATCCCCATTAGCGAGGTCAGGAAGTTGCTGATTTCTTTTTTATATAACGCGTACATCTCGTCTTGATTTAACTTGCAAAAATACAAGTTTTTTTCCGATTCCACGAAAACAATCCCCCACTTTCTTGATTTGATAATAAACGCTCATTATTTGAAATCTTTTCTTATATTTGCAAAACATTTTACACCAACCATCCTTCGTTAGTATTTTAAATGATAAAAACCTATGTATCAAATTTTTAAAGACCAACTCGAAAAAACGAAACTGATCATCACCGGGGTAAAGAGGAACCAGCGTCTTGGGCGTGACGCCGGCGTGGAAGAGGGCGTCATCCACAAACTGGAAGACGACTGCAAGCGTTTGGAGGAATTGTCGGCCGAAGTCGATAAAATACAAGAAATGGCCCGCAAGAAGACCTTGGAGGCACACGCAGCCTTAAAAACCTTGAAAGACCGCACCAAGACCGTCAAAAAGGCCATCAAGACCAAATACGACTCTACTTGGTGGACCAAATTTGGCATCCCCGACAAAAGATAATGTAATTCTATCCTTATTTATCCAGCCGCTTCAATTGAAGCGGCTTTTTTTGTCTTGATTAGTACTTTCTTCTCCCCTTTCAGCGTGGTGGCAAACAAATAAGTCGAATCGCCATCAGCCAGCTTAAAGGACTTACGGAGTTCGGCCACCGACAAAGGAAAGTTGCGTACGGAGATGCTGGCTTTTGCCACGTCCGACAGCAAGGTTTGCCCCACCTTTTTGTTGAAAGGTGCCCAGTCTTCCACTTCGAAAATGCGGCCTGGAAAGTTTGCGACGAGGTGGTCTGAAGTGTATAGGTTGCTGTTTTTGTGTAGTTTCTCGACACCATAACGCTGAGCCAAAACCCTAAAGCAGCCTGCTTTCATGAGCGCAGCATTGGGTTCATAGAGGTATTTCCCAATGGTGTCGGCCAGGCATAAGGGGGTGGCATCCTCTTCTTCTTTGGTAAACTCAACAGCTTCTTGGCCTGTCAACAGATTCACGCAATGGATGGACACGGGACCCACTGCATCACGCTGTTGCAACAACAGTAATTCCTTGCATTCATTGGTGACGGCCACCACATGTACTTCCCTCACCCCGTGCAATACCGACAGCGCTTGATGCAGGTCGAGCATGGGCGACAGTTTGACCATCACTGTCTTGGCTTTTTCAAGCATTATGTCTTGCAACTGCACCACGTCGGGCGTACAATCGCTGACGGCTACCGTCTTGCGGCCATAAAGGTCGCGCCGGGCGGGGTCGATATAAATCAAATCAAGGACTGGGCAATGACCCAAGTAATCTTCGGCACTTTCGTTATGCACTTCGATGTCGGCGTTGAGCACGTCGAAGTTATGCCGTGCCAAGTCGCAGAGCTCGGGACGCAGCTCCCCATAGTGTCCATGCTTGAAGCCTTTCGACAAATACCAGCTGTCGATGCCCAAGCCTCCCGTCAGGTCGGCAAAGGTGTCGCCGCCGACAAGAGCTGCTTTGTATAAGGCCGTCGCTTCAGAAGAACATTGTTCGAGCGAGAGCCGTGGCGGAAACCACAGTTCAGCATTGGAAGACCACGATGGCACTTTCTTCTGCAACAGCTGTCGGGCTTCTATCTGCCGCAAGGCAAAAGCCTTGTCGACACCGGTCGCGACTTTTCCTAAGGCCAAAAGGCTGACATCTTCGGTG
Organism: uncultured Bacteroidia bacterium; assembly: GCA_902780195.1. Lineage (GTDB taxonomy): Bacteria > Bacteroidota > Bacteroidia > Bacteroidales > F082 > Limimorpha. Next base: position 3,106 of record CACZER010000049.1, on the reverse strand, counting down.
AGATGCGCTTCTATATAGGCTCGTGTGGCTTCGTTCATACCGCAAAAATAAAAAAAAGCCACCAGAATACTGATGGCTTTTGGATCACCTCGTTGGGATATTTTAGAATTTCTTCAAATTGACCACTTCCAAATCGGTGAGGAAACGCCATTCACCACGGGGAAGTTTGTATTTGTCGAGACCGGCGAACATGACGCGGTCGAGCTTGATCACCTCGTAGCCGAGGTGTTCGAAGATGCGGCGCACGATGCGGTTGCGGCCCGAATGCAGCTCGATGCCGATTTCCTTCTTGCTATCGTCGCCTTCCACGTAGGAGATGGCGTCGGCAGCGATAGGACCGTCGTCGAGTTCAATGCCATCTGCGATGCGAAGCATGTCGTTCTTCGTCAAGGCCTTGTCGAGGGTCACTTGATAAAGCTTCGGAATCTCGCTGCTCGGATGGGTGAGCTTCTTGGTCAAGTCGCCGTCGTTGGTGAACAGCAACAGGCCGGTGGTCTGTTTGTCGAGACGACCCACGGGGAAGATACGCTCGGGGCAGGCGTCTTTGACCAGCTCCATGACCGTATCGCGTTCATACGGATCGTCGGCGGTGGTGATATAGCCTTTAGGCTTATTCAGAAGGATATAACGGAGTTTCTCGCGGTTGAGGGTTTGGCCTCCATACACCACTTTATCATTCGTTTTCACCTTATAGCCCATGGTAGTGATGACTTCGTCGTTCACCATCACGCAGCCGGCCTTGATCAGGTCGTCGGCTTCGCGACGCGAGCAGATGCCGCAGTCGGCCAGGTATTTGTTGAGGCGGATTTCGCCAGTGGCTTTCGGGCGGTCATACATGGGATCCTTTTCGCGGACATAGCCTTTGCGGCCACGGCGTGGAGCTTCTTCATCGTCGAAACGGCGGTCGCGGCGGTCGTCGAAGCGGCGGCGCGGACGGTCGTCGTCGTGGAAACGGCGTTCGCCACGGGGTTTGTCGTCATCGAAACGGCGACGGGGACGGTCGGCGTCATGGAAACGGCGCTCACGCGGTTTGTCATCGTCGAAACGGCGACGCGGACGGTCGTCATCATGGAAGCGGCGTTCGCCACGAGGCTTGTCGTCATCGAAGCGGCGGCGGGGACGCTCATCGTTGAAGCGGCGTTCGCCACGGCTCTCGTCATCAAATCTGCGGCGTGAGCGGTCATCGTCATGGAAGCGGCGCTCACGCGGTTTGTCATCGTCGAAACGACGGCGCGGACGGTCGTCGCCGAAGCGGCGTTCGCCACGGCTCTCATCGTCGAAGCGGCGGCGTGGGCGGTCGCCAAACTTGCGGTCGCCACGATTGTCATCAAATCGGCGTTCACCTCTCGGCTTATCGCCAAACTTTCTCTCTTCTTTTCCTTCTTCGTCACCGTCACGGTGATAAAACTTGAAGGTTCTGCCCTGTTGGAAATCGTCTGAGAAGTCAACAGGCTTTCTGGTGCGCGGACGCTTACCAGATCTTTCGTTCTCTGTCATTAAAGTATGTATTAGGTGTTTAATTTGGGGCGGCAAAGATACAAAGATTCCTTCACATGGAAAGGAAAAAACGAAAAGTTTGCTTCGTGGCCTTATTCTTTCACCACCTTGTGCAACCGCTGGTCATTCCTTGATCCACTTGCCGGAGGCCTCCTTCTGGTTGCCGTCCCAGATTTCCCAGAGGTACATGCCGGAGGGCCAGCCTTCCGTGCCGATCTCGGTGCTGAAGTCGAAGGGGCGCGCCACCACCATCTTGCCTTGAAGGTCGTAGATGCGGACGACGGCGTTCTCTATCGGCGCCTGTACGGTCATCCTGTTGTTGCCGGGGTTGGGGAAGACGGCGCATAATAACCTTCCACCTTCTTCCACGCTCTCATAGGTTGGTTCGTTGGTTTCGGCAAGCGTGAAAACAAATTGGTTAATATGCTCACTGCCAAACAAGTCATCATATCCGAAAAAACGAAGCGCGTGTTGTTGCTCTTCTAGGTACGATTCATAAAAAACAGGCTGCATGTAATAAACACCATAGTCATCCCACCCCCAAACCTCTTCGTTTTTCTTATAGAATGAGACGGTCAAGGTAGACTCCTCTTCGTTCAACTCATACACGGTCTTACTGGTGATGTCCCAATCTCCAGTTTCTTCCGACCAATCCCCTACCTGTCGTTCTGTAATACTACCGTTTTCATCGTAGACATATCTTATGATATCAGTATTAATCCATTCGCCGTCCGTTAGCGTTTGCGTAATTTGCGATTCCTCCTTGCCGTCCGGGGTATAAGCATATCTCGTCATCGTCGTTTTCGTAATCTCTCCTGCAGCATCGAACCTTTCCATGTGTTTTGAAAGAAGGGTGTACGACTCGTCATACTCGTATACGGTACGCATCACGAGAACAAAACCTTGATATGAAGTGTAATAAGACTCAACTTTTGTTTTTCCGTCATTCTCATATTCGTAGAGCCAATGTTGGTGGTATTCATCAATATAGCCTTCCCTATAGTCAAGTCTTTCGAGCCTTCCCCCTGCATCATAGGAGTAAAGCCAGTATTCCGGGGCGTTCATCTGGCTCCACAGATGCGATTTCGTTTTTACCTTATTGTTTTCATACGTGTAGTTAAATGACTCGTCATACTCGGGATAGCCGCCCTCGTGACTGGTATATTCCCTCATCAACATGTTGTCATTATAAGAATAAGAACTCCAAAGACCGTGGTCCAGAAACTCATATCGCGTCAGTTTCCCGTCCTCATTATAGGTGAAGGTTGAAAGCATTTCTTTGTCCAGTTGGCCCGTTTCGTCAAAATGCCTTGCAACGACAGTGGTAGGTTGAAGCACCGTGCCCTTGTCGAATTGGGCATAGGCAACGCCTAGGGTCACGATGCAAAGAATTGTGGTTAAGAACAGTTTTTTCATAATGTTTGGCGTTTAGATTGTTTTGAAGGCAAAGATACTAAACTAATCATTATAACGATAGTTTTGTCAAGCAAAATTATGACAACACCAAAATGCTGTCAAGAAAAACCATGTTCGGATTTGTTCGGATTTTCAGAAAACGTCTTGACAATCACCGTTTTGTGATTCGTTAGCAAAGCTTATCAAAGCGCCT
>CACZER010000048.1:0-11521 GCA_902780195.1 uncultured Bacteroidia bacterium | reverse complement strand
GTCGAACCGGCGTCGATAATGAGCCTCATAGGTGCATAATTTTGTGCAAAAATAAGGAAAACTGCGTAAAACCGAATATTTTTAATAGTTTTGCAGCCCATTTATAACCCAACAAAACCTGTAGCAATGAGAAAATGGCGCATCGAAGACTCCGAAGACCTTTACAACGTAAAAGGATGGGGAGGAAATTATTTTTCGATTAACGAAAAGGGACACATGGTGGTGACACCCAAGGAAGGCTGTGCCTCGGTCGACCTGCCCGAGCTCGTTGACGAGTTGTCGCTGAGAGACGTCTCAGCACCTATGCTAATACGTTTCCCCGACATCCTCGACGACCGCATCAACAAGATCGACTCCTGCTTCAAGGAGGCGGCTAAGGAATACGAGTTCCATGGACAGAACTTCGTGGTCATGCCAATCAAGGTGAACCAAATGCGTCCCGTGGTCGAAGAAATCGTGAGCCACGGCAAGAAATGCAACATCGGCCTGGAAGCCGGTTCCAAACCCGAGCTCCACGCCATCATCGCCCTAGGTACCGACTCCGACTCTCTCATCGTCTGCAATGGTTATAAGGACGAGGAATTCATCGAACTCGCCTTGCTTGCCCAAAAGATGGGCCGTAAGATCATCATCGTCATCGAGAAACTCAACGAGTTGAAGACCACGGCGAAGATTGCCCGTCGTCTGAAGGTCACACCCAACCTCGGCGTGCGCATCAAATTGGCCAGCTCAGGTGCAGGCAAATGGGAAGAATCGGGTGGCGACGGCAGCAAGTTCGGCCTCACCTCTTCCGAACTACTCGAAGCCCTCGACTTCCTTGAGGAACACGACATGAAAGACTGCTTGAAGCTCGTGCACTACCACATCGGCAGCCAAGTCAGCAAAATCAAGAAAATCAACGTGGCCCTGCGTGAGGCGGCACAATTCTACGTGCAGCTATACAAGATGGGCTACCATATCGAATACGTCGACATGGGCGGTGGCCTCGGCGTCGACTACGATGGCACCAGCTCCAGCAGCGCCAGCTCGGTCAACTACAGCATCCAGGAGTACGCCAACAACGCCATTTACACCATCGTGGATGCCTGCGACAAAAACGAACTGCCGCATCCCAACGTCATCTGTGAGTCGGGCCGTGCCTTGACTGCGCATCACTCCGTACTCATCTTCGAGGTGCTGGAGAAGACCTCGCTGCCCGAATGGGACGACGACGAAGAGCCTGAGGAAAACGACCACGAGCTCATCAAGGAACTTTACGATTCGTGGGACGAACTCACAAAAAGCTCCTCTCTTGAAATCTGGCACGACGCCCAAGAAATCCGTGAGGAAGCGCTCAACCTGTTCAGCCTCGGTCTGCTCGACCTCAAGTCGCGCGCCAAGATCGAACGTCTGTTCTGGAGTATCGCCCGCGAGGTGAACCATATCGCCAACAGCCTGAAGCGCGTTCCCGAGGACTTCACCTCATTGCCGAAGCTCTTGGCCGATAAATATTTCTGTAACTTCTCACTGTTCCAGTCGCTGCCCGACCTCTGGGCCATCGACCAGCTCTTCCCCATCATCCCCATCCAACGTTTGGATGAAAACCCAACCCATTTGGCCACGCTGCAAGACATCACCTGCGACAGCGATGGTAAGATCACCAATTTTGTGGCCAAGTCGACGCAACACACCATCCCACTTCACTCGTTCAGCGACAAGGAACATTATTATATTGGTGTGTTCCTCGTTGGAGCCTATCAGGAAATCTTGGGTGACTTGCACAATCTGTTTGGCGACACCAACGCCGTGCACGTCTCAGTGGATGAAAAGGGTTATTACATCGACCAAGTCATCGACGGCGAAACCGTTGCTGACGTGCTGGAATACGTGCAATACAGTCCGAAAAAACTCGTCCGCACGGTGGAGACCTGGGTCACCAAGTGCGTCAAGGAAGGCAAGATTTCCGTTGAGGAGGGTAAGGAATTCCTCTCCAACTACCGATCGGGATTGTACGGATATACCTATTTGGAATAAACAAAAAAAAGAGCCGCGTTTGCGGCTCTTTTTTTTAAGCGAACATCTTCTCGATGACGTCCTTATATTTATTGGTGATGACCTTACGCTTGGCTTTCAACGTCGGTGTGAGCAGACCGTTGGCAATGCTCCACTCATCGGCGAGAAGCACGTGTTTCTTGATTTTCTCGGTCTCACCCAAGCCCTTGTTCAGCTCGTTGACTTCCTTGGCGAAGCGCTTAAGCACATCGGGATTCTGGATCATCTCCTCGTTGGTGGTGTAAGGAATCTTTTCCTCGGCGCACCAGGCCTTCAGGTCAGAGAAACTCGGGATGATGAGCGCACCAGCGAACTTCTGGTTTTCACCCACCACAAGGATCTGCTCAATGAGTTTGGAGGAACAGAACTTAGCCTCGATGACATCAGGGTTGATGTACTTGCCGCCCGAGGTCTTGAAGAGGCTCTTGATACGGCCTGTAATCTTCAAGCGGTTGTATTGGTCAATCTCGCCCATGTCGCCCGTGTGGAACCAGCCTTCCTCGTCGATGACTTCCTTGGTCAGCTCAGGGTGTTTGTAGTAGCCCATCATCACGTTATGGCCACGGCAACAGATTTCACCGTTGTCGGCAATCTTCACCTCAGTGCCCGGCAGCGGCTGTCCCACATAACCCACTTCGCGGCCGTGGGGATTGCGGTTGCTGACGGCGATAACGGGTGAAGTTTCAGTGAGGCCGTAACCTTCAAACACCGGCATCTTGATGGCCGAGAAGAAGCCAGCAATCTTTTGCGAGATGGCGGCAGCGCCCGACACGATGATATCGAAGTTCTCGGCACCAATGTTGGATCTAATCTTGCTATAGACCAACTTATCGGCGATGCTCAACTTCCAGTCGTAGAACCAATGGCGGTTTATGGAGTCAATCTTATATCGTTCACCAAGGTGTAAGGCCCAGAAGAAAATCGCTCTAGCAATGCCTTTTTGTTTCTTACCCGACTGGTAGATGGCATCATAGAAACGTTCAAGCACGCGAGGCACGGCACACATCATCGTCGGATGAATCTCGCGCATATCATTGGCAATGGTAGCAAGGCTCTCCGCGTAGTAAATGGACATGCCACGATATTGATAGCAGTAGATCAACGCACGCTCGTAGGCATGGCAAACCGGCAGGAAACTGAAAGCCTTGTCGGAGCCATCGCTAATTGTGTATTGGAAGTTCGGAAACTGGTTCATCAGGTTATGATGCGATAGCATCACGCCCTTGGGTGTACCCGTAGTGCCAGAGGTATAGATGATCGTAGCGCACTCCATTTCGTCGACGGAAGCCTTACGGGCTTGCAGCTCTTCGGCATGCGGATGATCCTTTCCGAGTTGGAGTAGCTGGTCGAAATAAGGATACTTCTCACGGTCGACCATGGTATAGACCAATTTCACATTCGGGGCATCCGGTAGGATATTGGTCACTTTGTTCATCACGGAGAGACCGTCAATGATTACCATCTTGGCATCGCAATCGGCCAAGATGAAGCGGTAATCCTCCTCGCTGATGGTGGGATATACTGGCACGGTAATGGCGCCAACCTGGCTGATGGCCATGTCAAGCATGTTCCATTCGGGGCGGTTGGTAAGGATCATAGCAACCTTATCACCCTTCTCAATGCCCAACTCGATAAGGGCATAACTCAGGATGTCGGATTGTTCCTTATAGGACTTGGAGCTGTAGTGCACCCATTGTCCATTCTTTTTGCCTGCAAGGGCAATCTGCTGGTTGGGATACTTCTCCACATAATTGTCGAGAAGATCAAAAACTCTTTTAATTTCCATATCCGAAGAATTCTCGTTTCAATAAAGTTGCAAATATAGGAAAAATCTATTTGTGCAACTATTTTAACAATGAAAACAGGTTATTTTTCAATCCATTTAAATGCACAGGCATACCAAGGCCGCCAGCACCATCAGCAATGGGATGATCTTGCTGCGGATGTTCTGTTCCTTAAAGCCGAAGATACCGTAGACAAACGATACGATGAGACGCACGCCATAAAGGATGAGCGGAATGATGACAATCACGGCTGCATCTTGCTTGAGGCCCGTCAAATAGATGACATCGGCCACGGTGACGAAAATCGCCATTGCCACGATGCCCCAACGCCATTCGAAAGGTTGTTCCTTTCGTTTCGGGTGCCAAAAGAAGAAAAACAGCACTGCCATCATGAGGAAGTCATAGATGGTATACCACGCTTGTATGGTGGAGGGCGAGATGCTCTCCTTGCTGAGCAGGAATTTGTCGTATACGCCGCTCAAGGCCACGAGAACGGCCGAACCCAGCAGCATATAAACCCATTTGTTTGATTTGAAATCAATGCCTTCCAGCTTGCCCGAACGGTTCATAAAATAGAACGATATGATAGCTAGAACCACACCCGTACCCTGCAGCCATGTGAGGCTCTCACGGAATACGCAAAACATCAAGATGACAGTGATAGCAGGACGCAGCTGGTTGACGGGACCCACCACGGTGATAGGCAAGTGTTTCATGGCCGAGTAACTGAACATCCACGAGCAGAGGATAAGGGCCGTCTTTCCCATGATGAGCAGGTGTTGCCGTGCCGTCAGCGGCTCGATGTAGAGCTTCGACATGAAGCCACTCGCGAACCATTCAGGCTGGAGAAACGAAAGCACGACAAAAGGTAGGAACAATAGTCCACTGATCAAGGTGCTGTAAAATAATACGGGGATGATGGCGTTGCCGACAACGGTCTGTTTCTTGAAGATGTCGTAAAAGCCCAACAGAAAGGCTGATACCAATGATAGTACTACCCACATGGTAATTTGGTTTTGCGCGGCAAAAGTAGCATTTTTTGTTGAATTAACGGACCAAATCGATGTAAACAGGCAAATGGTCGCTGAAGCCACCGAAATAGCGCGGGCCGACATAGGTACGGAAGAGTTTCTTGCCATGGTAGGTCTCGTCGTCCTCAAGCATGAAGTCGGCATGGAAGATCTGGGCGCTACCCTCTAAGTAACGGAGGCCTTCTCTTTCCATCACGCTAGGCGTGATGATGATTTGGTCAAAGATCTGCCAGTCGGTTTGATGTTTCAGCGTGCCTTCAAAACCGAGACCATCGTTTTTGCCAAACAGGTTGATGTAACAGCCCTCCTCCATCTCACTGGGATGCCTCGCCCTAAGCACGTCGTAAACACTTGGATCAGTAGGACAGTCGTTCAAGTCGCCCATCATAATGACTTTTGGCCGATAGCCTTCGGGCGCAGCATCAATGATGGAATCGACCTTGGCTCGTAAAATCGCAGCCGAGCAGGAACGCGACCCCACAGTCTCCAACTCGCCGCTATAACGTGATGGCCAGTGGTTGACGAAGACATGGATGGTGTCGGCTGTTTGAATTGGCCCTTCGACGAGCTCAGGGACCTCAACTGCAACAAACTTTGCATAAAGGATATCCCTCGAATGATACGCCGTGTCCTCAGGGTTATAGTATGGGATCACGGCACTCTCCACCAACTGGAAGTGGTCAAGGGAATACACAATGGCCGGGTCGATGCCACGCTTGTCAGGGCCTTCATAATGCACCCAGCGGTAGTTGTACTTCTTCAACGGCGTCTGCTCAAAAAGGGAACTCAACACATATTCATTCTCCACCTCACACATGCCAAGGATGCCCAAAGAGTGGTTTTCCGACATGGCCAGGATGGCCTTGTACATATTATTGCGTTTACGATAGAAGCGGGTTTTCGTCCAATGTTGCATGCCGTCCTCCGTAAATGCATTGTAGGCCTTTGTGCTGTCCACAAAGGGATCGAAGAAGTTCTCCATGTTCCAGAAAGCAACGCGGACGGGCACTAGCTCTGATTGCGCCTGACACAAAAAGGAAGACAAGGCAAAAACTACAATAAACAAACCTACAAATCGTTTCATAGCAGCAGTAATACGCTGCAAATTTAATTATTTGTTTTTATTTTTGCACCATGAAATCTAAACTGCTCGTCTTTATGTTTTTGTTTGTCACCCACTTGGGCATGACGCAAAACACCCATTTCTGGGACGGCATCGAAACCTTTGACGGCCCCACGGACGAAAACCCCATTTTGGCCTCGCAGTTGGATTTCTATTTCGACAGAATGGTCGCTCCTCTCCCCGACTCCATCACCTTGGAAATCGATAGGCTGGTGGAACGGGCCAGCTTCAACACCGACCTGCGCGACTTTATTCTATGGCAACTGCTGCAAAAATACTGCCATCCCGAATACATGAGCCAAGACCAGGTGTTTGTCTACCTTTACGATCAATACTTCTCACAACTTAAGATCAAGGATCTAAACGAAACCAATCTACCGCTGATCCGTGAAAAAGCGGAACGTTTGAGACGGTTGGCTTTGTTCCATGTCGCGCCAAGTATAGACGGCGTTATTGATTTGCAGTCCATTGAAAGTGACTACACCATCCTGTTTTTTTACGACCACGATTGTGATTTGTGCCATCAAGAAAGGCATGACCTGGATTCAATATCCGCAGTTCATCCTGAAATTGTCGTTTTAGCCATCGACATGAACACAGACGACGTCCGTGTCGATGTATTATACGACCTCTATGACATTGAAACCACACCGTTGATCTATATCCTCGACAGCGAGAAGCGGATTATTGCCAAGAAGATACGTGCTAAGCAAATCCCGTTAGTATTGCCCTCATCTCTGGAAGGGCGGCTGTAGCCTCCTCAAACAGTTTCCATTGCGCCCTCGTGCGTACCATGTTGTGTTCGGGATACATTATCTTATAATAAGTGTCGCCGTTAATGTAATCCGCGAAGAATCGTACCGCCTGCATATATGGGAACAAGGTTGCAGCATAAGGAAGGTTCTCCTTCTCTATCGACAGCAAAAATGCCTTAGTACCCTCCAAATATCCTTTTGCGAATGCCTTAAAAATTCCCATGTTGAAATGGATGTTATCCAAATTCGGATCGTCCTCGGCACCTGTGTTGGCAGCCGAGCGCAAGAAGTCGCCAAAATCGGAAAAGACGAAACTCGGCATCACCGTATCCAAATCAATGATGCATAGCACATTGCCTTCCTTGTCGAAAAGCATATTGTTCACCTTGGTGTCGCAGTGGCAGATGCGTTTCGGCAGTTTGCCTTCACGATACAATTGTTCGCCCAAGCACATCCTATCAGCAACTGCCTTGATTTTGGCCGCATAATCCTGAACTTCAGGGTCTTTCATGCGTCCAGCCCTGTTGTCGGCAACGGCTTCATCCAGTTGTTTCAAACGGAATTCTATGTTATGGAAATCGGGTATGATCTCTCCCACTGGCTCCTTCAAATCGCTCAACAACGACTCAAAATCGCCAAACGAACGACCCGCATAATATGCATATTCTGGTGTGACGGCGTCGTAGGTGTAACTGTCTGCAATGAAATCCATCACACGCCAATACTTACCTTCTTCAACGACATAGGTCTTGCCAGTATCGGCTTTCAAGAAATGTAAGACCTTTCGTCCTATGTCACGGACACCTTGTTTCTCATATTTCTGCCGAATGTGGTTCGTCACAGCTTCGATGTTGTCCTGAAGCATGTCAACATTGGTGAACACGGCGTTATTGATGCGTTGCAGCACATACTTCGGTTCACCATTTACAACAATTCTATAGGTGTCGTTGATGAGTCCGTTGCCCAAAGGCTCAATCGTATCAATGGCGTTCGGGTCAACAAAATGCCCTGCGATAGTGAATAGTTCATTCATAGAAATTAATTTTTTGCGAAGATAGGTATTTTTGAATTGATAATTCCTAACTTTGCCCACAAATTAACTCCTATGTTATGAAAAACAAGCTTTTACACCTCATCCTTGGCCTGGCCTTGTTGGCCATGGCCACCGCCTGTAACGAAAAAAAGGAAACCGAAGTCCGCAAGGGCAACTATCGCATTGTTGACAACGCCATTGTCTTCGACGAGCCGCAACGTATCGAAGGACAAAAGAGCGTCCTACAATTCACCGTCGATCCTATCGAAAACGTCCGCATCGGCTTCATCGGCCTTGGCATGCGCGGCTATGATGCCGTGGATCGCATCACCTACATCGACGGCGTGACCGTCGTCGCCTTGTGCGACATCGAGCCCGACCGCGTCGAAGCCGTGCAGACCAACATCCTTGAAGGCAGAGGACTACCTCGTGCCGAAGCCTATACTGGCCGCGAAGCATGGAAGGAACTCTGCGAGCGCGACGACATCGACCTTGTATACATCTGCACCAATTGGCAGACCCACGTCCCGATGGCGGTCTACGCTATGCAACAAGGCAAACACGTGGCAGTTGAAGTACCTGCTGCCACCTCCATCGAGGAATGCTGGCAACTCGTCGACGTGGCCGAACAAACGCAGCGCCACTGCATGATGCTCGAAAACTGCTGCTACGATTTCTTCGAGCTGACCGCCCTCAACATGGCACAGCAAGGCATGTTCGGCGAGCTCATCCACGGTGAAGGTGCCTACATCCACAACCTCGAGCCCTATTGGCACGAATACTACGAAAACTGGCGCCTCGACTTCAACCAAAGCCACTCGGGTGATGTCTATCCCACCCACGGCCTCGGTCCCCTCTGCCAAGCTTTCAACATTCACCGTGGCGACCGTATGAAGACTCTGGTCAGCATGAGTACGCCTTCATACAAAGGCAAGAAAGTCGCTCAAGAAATGATGGGCACCGAAGAATTCGCCAACGGCGATATGACTACCACCATGATCCAGACCGAAAAGGGCAAGACCCTGCTCATCGAGCACGATGTTTACACCTATCGTCCTTACAACCGTCTGTATCAGCTCACCGGCACTGAAGGCTTTGCCAACAAATATCCCAGCGAGGGCTTTACGGTCTTGGAAGACAAACTGCCCGCCGGTTTCCTCGATGAAGGCCAACACCTCAACCCACACGGTTTCGTGCCCGCTGAAGTGCGTGATAAGATCTTGAAGGATTACCTCCACCCCATTGCCGTGGAGATCGAAGAGAAAGCCAAAGAAGTGGGTGGCCACGGCGGCATGGACTTCGTCATGGACTACCGCCTCATCTATTGCCTGCACAACGGTCTTCCGCTCGACCAAGATGTCTATGACGCCGCTGAATGGTCATGCCTCGGCGAGCTGACAGCAGCATCCATTGCCAACGGTGGCATGCCTGTACAGATGCCTGACTTCACCCGCGGTGACTGGGATAAGGTTCAAGGCTACAAGCACGCTGAATAAGCTTTTCTCCATTTCATAAAAAAAGAGGCGCTATACGTAGCGCCTCTTTTTTATACCTCCATCTTCAGGTTTAATGGTTAGCCTTCAGGAAGCTGTATTCCTTCCCATATTTCAGGTGCTGTGCAACGAAATCAGAGGGGTATTCGAGTTTGTAGTCGACCACCTCGCCATTCTCGACAACAGGAACAATTTCAGGGTTGATGAAACCACCATATGGCTTCAGTCCCAAGGCGTCATAACGCTCCTTGACTTCCTTGTGGATCTCGGGGTCAACCTTCACGGCATACTTTTCCACGATGGCTTTACCGGCAGCATAGTCACCTTCGCTCTTGATGCGCTGGATCTCGGCCAGCAGCTCGCCAAACAAGCCACGTAATGCCTCAAAGTCATTGATGACATAGTAGGTCTTGCCGTTTTCCACCTTCTTCTCGATAACGTTGGCTTCTTTGCCGTGCTCGTAGCACCACTCAGAAATGAGTTTCCGATTCTGCATGTGTGCCTCGGTGACATCCTTGCCCAGCTCAACTCTCGCCAGCTGCGACATCATGCCGTTGCGGATATAAGAGCAATACTCGGCCTTATATGCTTCAGCGTCAGGCATCACGCCCAGCTCCACCATCTTAGGATCGGCCAGATAATACAGGCCAAAAAGGTCGGCACGGGCTTCCTCAAGAGTCGAGCTAAACTCTTTCAAGGCGCCAGGCTGCGTGCCAGGCAAAAGCTTGCCCGAGCCATGACCCAAACACTCATGCAGGTTGGTGTGAACCACGTCAGCATCGGAGCCGTATTTCTTGCAAAGGTCGACTTCTTCTTGCGAGTAGGCAAACTCCTTGAGAGCGCTCCTTGGACATTCGTCGGCGGCCTTGTCGTAGGCTTCCATCAGGTTGGTGATGGTCACCGACTTGGAGCCATACTCCTTGCGGATCCAGTCGGCATTAGGTAGGTTAATGCCAATCGGAGGCGAGGGGAAGCAGTCGCCACCCAAAGTGGTGACGATGATACTTTTGGCTGACACACCCTTGCACTCCTCTTTTTTGAAGCGCGGGTCAACAGGTGAATTGTCCTCAAACCATTGGGCATTCTCACTGATCGTGTTGGAACGTACGGTAGCCTCAAGGTCTTTGTAGTCAACAACCGACTCCCAAGTGGCCTTCATGCCCATCGGGTCGCCATAATCTTCAATAAAGCCGTTGACGAAGTCGATGTGCGACACGGAATCTTGCACCCATGCGATGTTGTATTCGTCCCAGGTCTTCAGGTCACCAGTGGTATAATAGTCGATGAGCTTCTTCGTGTAGTCGCGTTGAATGTCGTTCTCCGCCACTCCGTTGGCCTTCTGAAGCCATCCAATAATGGCCTTGATGGCCTCGCCGTACAAACCATCGGCTTTGTATACGTCTTCATAAATCTTACCGTCTTCCTTCACCAGCATGGAGTTCAAGCCGTATGAAATAGGTGCGGCATCGTTGGGCTTGCGCATCTTGTTGTAGAAAGCTTCCACCTCGGCTTTGCTGATATCACCCTCGTAGAAATTCACAGCCGAATTGGCGATGATGTCATCCTCGCTACTACGGCGCACCTTATAAAGGTCGCGGTCGAAGATCACAGGCGTCAAGAAGGCGATGAAATCGTCGACGGTCTCACCCTCGTTGAGCGGAAGAAGGCCAGTGTCGCTGGCTTTTACCAAATCGGCGAAGTAAGCCTCGCTAATTTCAGGAAAGAACTTATCCTCGGCATAGTGGTGATGGATGCCATTGCTGAAAAAAACACGCTTGGCATATACCAAGAAATTCTGGAATTCAGCGCATTCGCGGTCACCTTGATACGAATTCAGCACAGCCTCGATGGTCTTGCGGATTGCCAGGTTGTACTTGAAGTTCTGGTCGGCGAGGATGTCGCGGCCACATTTTGCAGCTTCGCCCAGATAATAGAGATAACTCTTCTGTTGCAGCGTCAGCTGGTCCCATTCCGGCACCTGATAGCGCATGATCCTCAAGTCGGCGAACTCATCCACCAGATACTTGAATTCTTCTTTAGGCTGTTCGACAGCCTCGTCCTGTTTCGGAGCACAACCCACAAGAGCGGCAGCCATTCCAATGCAAATCATCAGTTTTTTCATTTTTTGTTGTTATTAGTGATGCTGTTTAAATCCTCGCAAATATACAAAAAAAGGGTAAGCTACTCATATCGCACCGCTACAACCTCCTACCCTTGCTACATTCCTGTCCTGGGGGATTTCAGAGGGAGCTGGTCGTATAAGACTTACCC
>CACZER010000047.1:0-13411 GCA_902780195.1 uncultured Bacteroidia bacterium | reverse complement strand
AGCCACCTTCTCGAGGTTACCCATGCGGTTAATCTCAATGAGGATGCCCTTCTCGGGGCAGAAGAAGTCGAAACGACGGCGGCCGTCCTTGAAGTCCTTTTCGAACTTCACACCCATCTTGTTGTCCTTGATGAGCTGCCAAACGCCGTATTCACAAAGTTTTTCCATGTTGGCACGATAGGCGAAGCTGGAACGGCCTTGGATCATGCCCTGGTTGATCATGCGTTGGAAAGGTTCATCCTTGCACGACAATCCGATGTCATACAAGAACTTGCACCAGAAGCGGCTGTAAATCAAGTGGCCGGTGGCGTGTTCGGCGCCGCCGATATAGAGGTCGACGTTCTGCCAATAGTCGTTAGCTTCGCGGCTGAAATATTCCTTGTCGTTGTGCGGGTCCTCATAGCGGAAATAGTAACCGCTGGATCCAGCAAAGCCAGGCATGGTGTTGGTCTCGATGGGATAGCCTTCCTCCGTGACCCAGTTCGTGGCGCGGGCCAAAGGCGGCTCACCCGTCTCGGTAGGCTTGTATTCGCTGATGGCTGGCAACTCAAGCGGAAGTTTCGACTCATCCATGGCGTAAGGCATGCCGTCCTTGTAGTAGATCGGGAATGGCTCGCCCCAATAACGCTGGCGGCTGAAGATGGCATCGCGCAAGCGGTAGTTGGTCTTGCCTGTGCCAACGCCTAATCTCTCCAGTTCCTCAATCATACGCTCAATGGCTTTCTTCACAGTCAGGCCGTTGAGGAAGCCCGAGTTGACCAGCTCACCGTCCTTAGCATCGAAGCTCTCTTCCCAAGTGGAAGGGTCAGTGGCCTCTGTACCGGGTTTCTTCACCACTTGGATGATGGGCAGGTTGAAATGGCGGGCAAAGGCGAAGTCGCGGCTGTCATGGGCTGGCACAGCCATGATGGCACCTGTACCGTAGCCCATCAGCACGTAGTCGGCAATCCAAATGGGCAGCTTGGCACCCGTGATGGGATTGATGCCGTAAGCCCCCGTGAAGGCGCCACTCACCTTGCGGACCTCGGCCATACGCTCACGCTCGCTGCGGTTCTTGGTGCGAGTGATATATTCCTCCACCTCGGCGCGTTGCTCGGCGGTAGTGATTTCCTTTACCAACTCATGCTCGGGAGCCAGCACCATAAACGTCGTGCCAAACAAGGTATCAGCACGGGTCGTAAACACCTCTAAATCGATATCTTTACCGTCAACCTTAAAGATCACCGAAGCACCCATGGACTTGCCAATCCAGTTGCGTTGCAGGTCTTTCACTGACTCGCTCCAATCCACGGTTTCGAGGCCTTGAAGCAGGCGGTCGGCGTAAGCGGTAATGCGAAGTTGCCACTGCTTCATCGACTTGCGCTCCACGGGGAAACCGCCACGCACCGAGAGGCCGTCGGCCACCTCGTCGTTGGCTAGCACTGTACCTAAACCCGGACACCAGTTCACCATGGCCTTGGCTTGATAAGCCAAACGGTAGTTCATCAGCACCTCTTGTTGTTGCTTCTCGCTCATCGCCTTCCATTCGGCGGCGGTGAAGCTCAGCGGCTTGCTTTCGGCCACATTGAGGCCTTCCGTGCCTTTTTCCTCGAAGCGGGCAATCAGTTTGCTGATGGGTTGTGCCTTTTGACAACCATAGCAGTAGAACGAGTTGAACAATTGAAGGAAGGTCCATTGTGTCCACTTGTAGTAGCCTGGCTCACAGGTGCGCACCTCACGGTCCCAGTCGTAGCAGAAACCAATCTTGTCCATCTGTTCGCGGTAGCGGTTGATGTTCTTCTCGGTCGTCACGGCGGGGTGAGTTCCTGTTTGGATGGCGTATTGCTCCGCGGGCAGACCGTAAGCGTCGTAGCCCATCGGGTGCAGCACGTTGAAGCCTTTCAGCCTTTTATATCTTGCATAAATATCCGAGGCAATGTAGCCCAGCGGGTGTCCCACATGCAGGCCTGCGCCCGAGGGATACGGGAACATATCCAAGACATAAAATTTCGGCTTACTGTGGTCAATATCAACCTTATAGATTTTGTTGTCGCGCCAGTACTGCTGCCACTTCTTTTCGATTTCGGTAAAATTGTAATCCATATAATAGTGATGTTATTTGCTGTTTCTGAAAGAAACTGCAAAAATAGGGATTTTTCAATATATGTTGGCTGTTATTCGAACAAATTCAATTCACCTGTGGGTTTGAAGCGCGTCTTGCCGAGGTGCTTATACGCCAAATCGGTGCATTCGCGGCCACGGGGCGTGCGCATGATGAAGCCTTCCTGGATGAGGAACGGCTCGCAGACCTCCTCGATGGTGCCGGGGTCCTCACCCACCGCCGTAGCGATGGTGTTCACGCCCACGGGACCACCCTTGAACTTGTCGATGATGGTGGTGAGAATCCTGTTGTCCATGTCGTCTAGGCCGTGCTCATCCACATTGAGGGCCTTCAAGCCAATTTTCGCGATGTCTAAGGTAATCGTGCCATCGCCTTGGATTTGGGCGAAGTCGCGCACACGGCGCAGCAGCATGTTGGCGATACGCGGTGTGCCACGGCTGCGGCGCGCGATCTCGAAGGCTGCCGTATCGTCGATAGGCACACGAAGGATGCCTGCCGAGCGCTTCACGATCTTCGACAAGGTCTTGGCGTCATAATACTCCAAACGCTGCTTGATACCGAAACGCTCACGCAGAGGTGCTGTCAGCATGCCGCTACGAGTGGTGGCGCCGATCAAAGTGAAGGGATTCAGTGTGATTTGAATGCTACGGGCGCTGGGGCCAGTCTCCAACATGATATCGATGCGGAAGTCCTCCATGGCGGAATAGAGATACTCCTCCACCACAGGGCTGAGGCGGTGAATCTCGTCGATGAACAGCACGTCGTTAGGCTCGAGACTGGTGAGCAGACCAGCGAGGTTGCCCGGTTTGTCGAGCACAGGTCCCGAGGTCATCTTCATGCCGACGCCCAACTCGTGGGCGATGATATACGACAAAGTGGTCTTTCCCAGACCTGGAGGGCCATACAGCAAGGTATGGTCGAGGGCTTCGCCACGCTGGGCGGCGGCCTTCACGAAAACGCGTAAGTTGTCAACCACGTTTTGCTGCCCCGCAAAACTTTCAAACATATCGGGGCGCAAGGCGTTTTCGAGATCTCTTTCGGCCTTGGAGAGATGGGAAGCGTTGGCGTCGAGGTTACTGTTCATAGGTTTGTTTTAGGTCGCAAAGATACAACTTTCGACGGAAATTTGCATATCATTAAAAAAATGTATCTTTGCATCCGAAACTCGAAACACCATGAAACGCATTTTCAGCTTTATCATATTCTTTGCCATTACCGCAACGGCGATGGCACAAAACCTGAACATCCATCAAGACAGCCGCATCAACGCTTTGATTTCAAAACAAAGGGCAATTTACGCTGCCGACAGCACCTTGAAAGGCTACAGAATCCATGTCTTCATGGAAATTGGCAACGAAGCCCTAAAACATGCCGAAGAGACCAAACGCAGGTTTGAGAACGCCTTTCCTGACATCCCCATCTACCTTTCGTATTCGGAGCCATACTTCCGCCTTCGTGCAGGCAACTTCCGTAACCGTGTTGAGGCTGAGAAATGCTTACGCCGCATCAAGCCACGTTTCAAGGAGGCCTTTGTCACCGCCGACGTCATCTACCGTCCAAAAATCAAACTGGGCAATAATGAGGAATAACGGCTAACAGTATAACTTCTCGATATTTCCAACAACGATACCCAAACGCAACACAAATGCCTCTTCGGTGGCGAAGCCGATGTGCGGCAACATGATGAGATTGGGGGCGCCAAACAACGGGTTGTCTTGCTTCAAAGGCGGCTCGCTACCATAGACATCGGTGGCGGCACCCGCAATCTTCCCATCCTTCAAGGCATAGGCCAAGGCCTGTTCGTTCACCACAGGACCACGTGCCGTATTGATCAAGATAGCGCTCGACTTCATCAATGCGAAGTCCTTCTCTGTGATGAAGTCACGCGTCTCGGCGTTCAAGGCGACATGCAAGGTAACGATGTCGGATTCTTTCAACAAAGTATTCTTGTCGACGAAGGTCACGCCCTCGACTTGCTTCTGGGTACGGTTCCATGCCAGCACCTTGCAGCCAAAGGCATTCGCCAATTTGGCCACACGCTGCCCAATGTTGCCCATGCCGATGATGCCAACAGTCTTACCCCCTATTTCACGTCCAGGCATGATGCCCTTGCGGTTGCACTGACGTATAATCGCATCGTTTTCAAGCACTTTACGATACACGTCAATCATCAAGGCGATGGTCAGCTCGGCCACGGCCTCGGTGCTGTAGCCCGCCGCATTCTTCACGACGATGCCGCGACGCTGGCATTCCTCCATGTCGATGTGGTCCAAACCCGTGAAGGCGATGGAGAGCATCTTCAGGTTGGGGCAGGCATCCAAGAAGTCCTTGCGCAACGGGATATTACTCTCGACGATGACCTCTGCGCCTTCGGCGCGACGTTTCAATTCATCTAGGTTCTCGTTGCGGTCGGGGTAGATGACGACTTCGTGGCCGGCTTTTTTCAAGCCTTCGCAGGCGGCTTCGATTTGCTGGACTTTCAAGCCCAGCGGTTCCAGAAAGACGATTTTCATTTTGCGGCAATCATTTCGATTTCGACCAAGGCCTTCTTGGGCAACTCCTTCACGGCGAAGGCGGCACGAGCGGGATAGTCACCCTTGAAATACTTGGCATATACGGCGTTCATCTCACCAAAATAACTCATGTCGCCAAGATAGCAGGTCGTTTTCACCACATTATCAAAAGAGCATCCTGCCTCTTTGAGGATGGCTTCAAGGTTTCTCATGCTTTGTTCGGTTTGAGCCGCTACACCTTCCGGCATCTCGCCCGTGGCAGGATTAATGGGAAGTTGTCCAGAAATGAATACCATACCATTGGCTTCAATAGCTTGACTATAAGGTCCGATAGCTCCAGGAGCGTTGTTTGTTGCTATGACTTTTTTCATTGTATAAAGATTTAAACTGATTCCACCTGCAAAAATAGGAAAAAAGGTTATTGGGTTCATCGAAATATATTACCTTTGCAACGTCAAAACAAACAAATCACCATGACTTTCAAACAAGTCCTTCGCAAACTCAACAATAGGTATGTGTATGCTACGTTGGCATTCCTGGGAGTGATACTTTTCATCGACCAGTTCAACGTTTTCGAGCAAAGAAAGCTGAGAAGGATTCTGAAAGACGACAAGGAACAGGTTGAATTCTACAAAAAAGAAATCGAAGAAAGCAAAAAACTGCTAGAAGCCCTGGAAAACGACACGGCCACAATGGAAAAAGTAGCCCGCGAGCAATATATGATGAAACGCGACAACGAAGTCATCTATTTAATCGAGACCCAAGAATGAAGTCGTTTCTCTGCTCAAGAACCATCCCTCTCATACTCTTTTTTCTCCTGACAATTATGTCGGGCTATACTTATGCACAGACTTATACGCTGAACGGAAGGATTACGGATGAAAGAAACCGTCAACCTTTAGCTTTTGTCAATGTGGTCATCAACGACGGACTGGTTGGCACCATCAGCGATATCGACGGTAAATACTCAATTGAATCGACGCGACCTATCCATAAGGTCCAGTTTTCATCCATCGGATATGAGACCAAAGAAGTGTTGTTGACCGAAGGGATGAAGAAAAGCAACGTCAGGCTAACGCCCAAGACCTTCGAGTTGCATGAAGTAACCGTCAATGCAGGAGAAAACCCAGCACATCGTATCATAGACAGCCTCCTCTCCCATCGCAAAGCTAACAACCCCAATTCATTGGATGCTTACCGTTACCATATCTATGACCAAATGGTCTTCACCATCGACAGCAGTGGCTTTGGTGAAGCTATGGACCGAACAAGCGACAACCTTGACTTGAGAATGTTCGACAGCATCCTAAGGAAAAGTGACCTTATGGTAATGGAAACCGCTTCTGAAGTGCTGTTCAAGTCGCCCGACCACAAATTACAGAATGTGCTAGGCACCAAGGTGGCAGGTATGAAAGAGCCCACCTTCATCTATCTGGTTAACAGCATGCAAAGCATCAGCTTTTATGACGAAACCATCAACATTACCGGAACAGAATACGTCAATCCCATCAGCAAAGACTGCAAGACACACTACTTCTTCACTTTGGAGGCCGTCAGTCCTATCACCCAAGGTGACTCGCTGTATGTGATTTCTTTTCATCCCATGAAAGGGAGCACCTTCGCCGGACTGCGCGGTTCGATGACCATCAACTCCGACGGATGGGCTTTGCAAAGCGTCAAAGCCTCGCCCAACGAACAAGGGGGGCTATACACTGTAACCATTCAACAACTCTACGAGAAGCATGACAGCCGATGGTTCCCAAAACAGCTGAACACCAACCTGAAATTTCCCAGCATGGTAGTCGATGTGGGCGGCAACACATTCCCTATGGTTGCCATTGGCAAGAGTTATTTGACTGACATTGAAATCAACCCTGAAATAAGGAAACATTCTTTTTCCGACATCGAAATCAAGGTTGACCCCGACGCTGCCTATCGTGACGAGACCTTCTGGAACGCCCATCGCATCGATTCGCTCACTGAGAGAGTAAGAGCTACTTACATCCTTGTCGACTCCATCACGGAAGGTAGCGACATCTTCGACCGTGTTTTGGGAACAACCCAAAAACTCATGGAGAATTCCGCCTTCCCCATAGGACCTATCGACCTCAACCTCGGCAACCTTCTCAACATTTCAGGTCAACGTGGTTTGTTTTTCGGTCTGGGAGCCACCACCAACGACCGCCTCTCGCGAGTGGTCAGCCTCAACGGCTATTTCGGATATTGGACCCGTTTGAAACGCCTGGATTATGGAGGAGGATTTGATTTGAAACTGAATCGGCAGCGACAAATGGCGTTTGGCATGCATTACAGCAACAGGTCGGAACCCATTGGCGAGTTTGGAGGCTTCCAAGAAAGCTATTCCCTTCTCTCAGAAAACGATTACAAATACACATTCTACGAAAACATCCACGCACGACGCAAACGTCTCGACGTCGACTTTGCTACCCGTTTTGCACGCCATTTCAAAGTCTTCTTGAACTTCAGTGTAAGCAACAAACAATACAACGCCCAATTTTTCCACATCCCCTCCGATTCACTGACAGAAACTCGTTACACACAAGCCGAAATCAAACTCCGTTTCGCTTATAAAGAAAAATTTCTTAGTACTCCACAAGGTATCCGTTCTTTAGGAACCACCTACCCTATCCTTTGGCTTTCCTATATGCATTCATTTCCTATTTTGGGCGGACAATTTGAGTACGACAGATTCAAGCTAGAAGTCTCCAAAAACATATATACTCCATACATGGGCGTTTCGAAAATCATGCTTCAGGCGGGCTATGCTACAAAGAGCTGCCCTGTGATGGAAACCTTCGATATCCTCGGCACTTATGATTATTTTGGACTCTACTCACCTGGCAGTTTCAGCACAATGAGGCTTGATGAGTTCTTCTGCGATCGCTTTGTAGCTCTATATTTGAGCCATAACTTCAGTGGAATGTTATGGAAGACCCATTCCGAATGGTTCAAGCCCGAGTTGGTCGTAATCACCAACCTAGGCTGGGGCGACATGCCCAGGGCTCGCGCATATCCCGACAAGAACTTTAAGACCATGGAAAAAGGCTATTTCGAGACCGGCTTCGTCGTGAAAGGTCTGCTCAACTTACCTTTGGTTAAAGTCGGATTAGGAGCCTTTTACCGTTACGGGGCCTATAGCTTAGAGAATGTATGGAACAACTTTGCCTTCAAATGGAGCGCCACTTTTACCTTATAAAACCATGAAAAGAAAAGCATTTTTACTTATCCTCGCCATCGGGCTTGCCTCTTGCAGCCAACAGCCTCCTAAAATCACACTTCAAGGGCTGGCGCAAGGATCATACTATGCTATCACTTATTTCGATGAACAAAACCGCAATTTCCAATCAGACATCGACTCGATTTTCCATGCTGTTGACATGTCGGTCAACCTTTGGGTCGACAGCTCCATCATCTCCAGAGTGAACCGTAATGAAGACGTTGCCCTCGACGCCATCTTCATCGACAACTTCCACATAGCACAAGAAGCGGCACGAATTTCCGACGGCTATTTCGACCCCACTGTATCACCCATTGTAGCAGCTTGGGGGTTCAGTTATAAGAAAGGCGACACCCTCGCAACACGGCTCATTGACAGCTTGCGCAACCTGGTGGATTACAGAAAAATACGCATAGAAAAAGGCAGGATTGTAAAAGACAACCCCGCCATAACCCTAGATTTCAACGCCATCGCTCAAGGTTATACCTCCGATGCGATTGCAAAGTTCCTGGATAGTAAAGGCATCAAAAACTATTTGGTCGACACCGGTGGTGAAATCATGGCCAAAGGGAGCAAACCAGATGACAAGCCATGGATTGTGGGCATTGAAAAACCTGCCAAGGACAAGGATTCAGAGCAAGTGATACATGCCCGTGTAGCCTTGCGGGACAAAGGGTTAGTCACTTCAGGCAGTACCCGAAAATATGTAGAACGCAACGGCAAACGCTACTCCCACTGCATTGACCCCAAGACAGGGTATCCCGTCGAACACAATGTATTGAGCGTCACCGTACTGGCTGATAATGCCACCTGGGCTGATGCCATCGCCTCTATCTGCATGGTGATGGGACTCGAAGCGTCACTGCCGATCGTCCAAAGTCTGGAGGGCGTAGAAGCGTATTATATCTTTGTAAACGAAATGGGAAATTTGGAAACTTTCGCCACCGAGGGTTTCATCACCTTAGAATAAAGCCATGGTCATTCTTTTCAACAAACCCTATGGCGTGTTAAGCCAATTCACCCCCGAGGCAGGACATCGAGCTCTCGATGAATTCGGATTCCCATCCAATGTTTATGCTGCCGGTCGGCTAGATCACGACAGTGAGGGCGCTTTGCTGCTCACAGATGACGGAAAACTGATTAAGAAACTGCTTGACCCCAAGTTTGAACATCCGCGCACCTATCTGGCACAAGTGGACGGACAAATCACCCCAGAAGCCATACGTCAGTTATCCAAGGGAGTAGTCATCAAAGGATACAAAACCAAGCCATGCAGGGCTGAGATGGTAGAGACGCCCGAAGGGCTGTGGGACAGGATGCCTCCCATCCGCTATCGTGCCGCCATCCCTACCAGTTGGGTACGTCTCACCCTCATCGAAGGGAAAAATCGGCAAGTACGCCATATGACAGCAGCTGTTGGCTTTCCCACTCTGCGACTCATTCGTATCCAGATTGGAAATATCGCCTTGGGCAACCTTCAACCCGGTGAATGGAAAATCATCACTGGCCGTGTGATTTAAGCAGTAAAGGAACAAAAAAAAGAAAGCCGCTTAGCGGCTTTCTTTGGTACTCCCGCAGGGAGTATTTTTGTAAACATTGTTTGAAAAATGTAAATATTTTCCTGCTCATGTTGCTAATTTTATAAAGTTGATTTTCAGCATTTTATAAAGATAAGCAAAGATTTGAAATATTTACATTTTATCGCTATTATCCAACTTTTTTTCATTCCGTTGACACGGCGTTGACACGGATTCAAAATTATTTCGTATATTTGCAGAGCCTTTGAGAAAGATAGGGGTATCTTTCGCAGGGGTAACGATAACTAACTGATGTTTAATTAAATAACTAATCTAATGGCAACAATTAAGTATTACCTTTCGAGGTACATCAAGAAGGATGACGAAAGGGGTGAAATTCAACTTCGTTTTAGCGGAAATCGCAATTTTGTGAAAAGAGCGGCTACTGGAATCCGCATTACTGCGGGAAGTTGGGACGCTGAAAGAGGCACACCAAGGACGCGCAAAGTAAACAAATATGGCGACAACTGCGAGGAAATCCGGGATAGGCTCAGCCAACTTTCAGGCTATCTCCTGCGCTGCTGGGAACAGGCCGATGAAGGAACCGTGAAACCTGATGCGCTCACAAGATGGATGGCAGACATTGAATGGAGAAGCTCACAAGAGAGCATCTTCATCAACGGACAGGAAACCACAGTGACCAAATGGTATATCGAGAGCAAGACCCAGCAGCAAGAGAAGAAGGTGGAAGAGAAGAAAGAGAGGAAGAAGATTGAAAACAAGACTTTCCTCGATGTCTATTCCTATTTCATCGAAGAGCAGTACAATAATGGCGTTATCGGCGACAGCAGACACAAGACCTACTACACTTGCCACAGCTTATGGAATAGGATGGAAAGATACCAGCATAAGCAATACAGGGTCAAAGACATCACAACAGCCACGATATATGACTTCAGACATTTCGTGCTGAACGAATGCGACCTTTGGGAGATGAGGCGGGTCAAAGACGATAAGACAGGGGAAATGGTTGACAAGCTTATGCCCAAGAAGCAATACGATTACATCTACCAAGGCTACGAAATCATGAAGAGCCGAGGCGTAGAAAAGCGCAGCTTGAACTATGTAGTAATCCAAGTAAAGTATTTGAAAGCCTTTTGGCATTGGCTTATGAAGATCAAGAAAGTGGGTGTTGAAGACATTTTTTTGACCTACAACATGGACCAGGCTGTTTACGGCACACCTTACTATTTCACAAAGAAGGATAGGGAAATCCTTTACAAAGCAGATTTCAGCGATAGCCCTGAGCTGGCAATCCAAAGGGATATCTTCGTGTTTCAATCGCTCGTGGGGTGTCGCGTTGGAGACCTGAAACGCTTGAAGAAATCAAACATAATAGACGGAGAAGTCCTGCAGTACGTTGCCGGCAAGACCAAGAACAAAAGCGGAAAGATTGTGACGGTGCCGTTACACCCAATCGCACAGGAAATCATCAAACGCTATAGTATCATCGAAGGCGACCAGCTCCTCCCCTTCATCGCAGACCAGAACTATAATGAAGCCATCAAAAAGATGTTCAAGAAGGTTGATAAGATTGACCACGTGGTGACGGTACTTGACCCAGTGACCAGGCTGGAGAAACAGGTGAAGCTGTCGGAGGTGGCCAGCAGTCACATGGGCAGGAGGAATTTCTGCGGCAACCTTTATGAAGCAGGATATAGGGATGCGGACATCGCATCGATGAGTGGACACGCGGAAGGTAGCAGGGCGATTGCCCGGTATCGAAAAGTGAGCGATGAAAGAAAAAAGAAAATGATTAAATCGCTATAAGAAAGGGCGGGGCGGTTGCCGAGGCAATCGCCCCATTTTATTCAATAAAAAAGGGAAGCCGCGATATAGGGGTAACGGCTTCCCATTCAGTGATAACTACTGAACTCCATCTAATGGCAACGGAGCGACTGCAAAGATAGATATTTTCAGAATATAAGAGGGCGAGAGCTGAGGTTTTTTCGCGCACTGTGTAGGCTGCCACACGGCCATTGCCGAACACTGCGCCGCAAGCCCTCCAAATGTGTACCCCGCTGGAGCCTGACTGGATGGCAAAGGCTGCGGCCAAAAAGCTACCCTAAAAGGGTAAAAGCCGACCCCGCAGCCTTTGACAGCCAGGCAGCCCTCCGAATCGATTAAACTGCTGGAGTGGGATTGCGGATTTTGACCGAAAGAGAGAAACGAGAGCGGGAAAACGCAAACCCACTATTAGCCGAAGGCGGACAAAGGTTGCGGCCAATAAGCTTCCTAAAAGATGCGCCACCTTCCTCCGCAACCTTTGGCCGACTGAGGATTAATTAAAACCACCTACCAAGCCAGACGAAGTGACATAAAAAAGGAGAAGACTCCCCGATTCATTCAGGAAGTCTTCACCATCTTGATCACAATTACTATAGCGGTAACGATGACGGCCAGCAACACTATCACCATACCGAGCAGGAACCACATGAAAGCGGGAGGCTTCTTCTTTTCAGGAGCCGCCTCGATGACGACTTGCTGATAGTGCAGCGTGTCGGAATAATGGATGGGTTCCGGCTCTGCCTCGTAGGTGACTGTGAGGCTGTCATCGGTGGCCGTCGCCGTGAAGGTGCCCTGCTCCGTCTGGATCTTGACGGCTTGGCCGTCAAGCAGCGGAGCAAGGGGCATCACGGCGGTATCGGCCAAGGGTGGCAATTCGATGAAGGTGTCGATGGGATGCGCCTGGACGCTCAGCAGCTCCGGGCATTGCTCCGTGATGCGACGGATGCGACGCTGAGCACGGCGCTTTGCGTCGCAGGCGCATAGTACCAACGACACCGACAACACTAGGACGAGGATGAAAAGTCGCGTCTTCATGGCTTACAGGTTTTCGATCATCTGCTTCAGTTCGGCGTTCTCCAGCGTCAGCTGTGCGACCTGAGCCGAGAGCCCGACGATTTCCCGTCGGGCCTCGGTAAGCTCGTTGTAGACGCGCTTGTTTTCCTCGACCAGGTTGAAGATGGTCTGCTGCATCTCGCGGATGGTGCGGTTCTGGCGCAGCCGCGTAGCGGCGAGCCAGGAGGCCACACCTGTCAGAGGTGCAAGCAGCAGCGAAGTCCATTCAAAGATGCTCATGGCCATAGGTTTTTACTTGCCGATTTTACGGCCAACCTTCTCGGCGCGGGTCTTGATGATGAAAGATCCGAAGCCTCTTAAATAGACGTTCTCACCCGAGGCAGCATAGGTCAGGTAGAAGCGGACATTGTCGCCCTGCTCTGCCCAGTTGCCGACAGGCACGGACACGCCCATGGACGGGTCAGTGACATCGGTGTTGAAGATGCCGATCTTCTTTTGGGTGATGTTGTAGGCGACCGCGATGAAGTTGGCTTCGGCGGGCTTGCCGATGCTCTCAGCAGCGGCAGCTTCGGCGTAGATATCCAACACATCGTCGGTGACAGTGACCATGCTCTCGAGCATCGGCGAGTCGATGCGCTCGCCGTTGCCGATACCCTCCAGCGTGGAGAGGTCGACGGTCTTCACGTCGTCCACGACGGCAGCGGCGGCAGCCAGCTGGCGGGTGAGCATGTTGCGACGCGTCATGCCACGAGTGGCAGACGGAAACAGGGACTGCAGCTGCTCATCGCTGAGCTGAGCGACGAGCCCGTGCAGCTCCTTGAAGAAGGCGCGCTGCTGAAGCTGCGCTGCGGTCTTCGGGTTCTTGTGGGACTGGGCGAGGCCACGCATGTAGGCGATGCCGTTCCACGAGGCACCGATGACGGTGCCGACTTTACCACGAAATCCTCCGAGGATTCCTTGCTTGATTTTTCCCATAGTCTTTAAGTTTTTAAGGGGTTAGACATTAGTTTTTACCCGTGCGAGGGTTGCGGCCCTGGCGGGCGGGACGCTTGGTCACGGCCAACGTGCCGAAGCCATGAGGCGCGGTGACGGAGCCTGTGCTGAGCATGATGCCAGCGTACACGTCGGAGCCGATGCCGAAGGCAGCGAACTCCGAGGTGAAGGACTGCTCACCGGATGC
>CACZER010000046.1:0-17579 GCA_902780195.1 uncultured Bacteroidia bacterium | reverse complement strand
CAAGTTTGTGTGCATCAAGCGCGACAACCCTGCCGACACGCTGAACTGTGGGAAGGAGGTCTATCTGAAGATCTTCGACCCTGCCGAGATTAGTTCAGGACAGAGCCGTTACCAGATTGTGCGCCAGCCTCGTTTCAGAGCCTCGAATCCTTTGGCGGGCGACCGCAGAGGGGATGTGCTGCTGCTCATCAACGGTATGCCTGTTATCCATGTGGAGCTGAAGCGTAGCCGCGTGGATGTGTCGCAAGCGGTGTTCCAACTGAAACGCTACATGCACGAAGGAGTCTTCAGCAGCGGCATTTTCTCCATGGTGCAGATATTCGTGGCCATGACCCCAGAGAAGACGCTGTATTTTGCCAATCCTGGCTCGGAACACCTGTTTCAGAAGGAGTTCCAATTCCATTGGGCGGACTTCAACAATAACGAGATATTTGAGTGGAACCGCGTGGCCAGCGAACTGCTCAATATCCCGATGGCTCATCAGCTGATTGGGTATTATACCATCGCGGATGACAAAGACTCGACCTTGAAGGTGCTGCGCTCGTACCAATACTATGCAACGAGCAGGATTTGCGACATCACCCACAAGACCAACTGGGATGACCATGAGCACAGAGGCGGCTACATCTGGCATACGACAGGCTCAGGTAAGACGATGACCAGTTTCAAAGCGGCACAGCTCATTGCGAACAGCAATGACGCTGAAAAGGTGGTGTTCCTGATGGACCGTATCGAATTGGGTATTCAGTCGCTGGATGAATACAGGGGCTTTGCCGGAGAGGATGACACCATACAGGACACCCAAAACACACAGGTGCTGGTGAGCAAGCTCGACAGCACCGATTTGGACAACAGACTTATCGTCACCTCGCTGCAAAAGATGTCGAACGTCGTGCCTGGTGCGCTCATCCCAGCTGAGACGATAGAGCGGATTGGAAAGAAGCGGCTCGTGTTTATCATCGACGAGTGCCACCGCTCGGTGTTTGGCGAAATGCTCATGAGCATCAAACACACCTTCCCAAGGGCGTTGCTCTTCGGCTTCACTGGTACGCCAGTGTTTGAAGAGAACGCGCACAACGAAATCACAACAGGCACCATCTTTGGTGACATGCTGCACAAATACACGATTGCCAACGGTATTCCCGACGGCAACGTGCTTGGCTTTGACCCCTACAGGGTGAACACCTACGATGACGACGAGCTGAGAGAGAAGGCCGCTTTTGCACGGTTGAAGGTGCATAGCATCGAAGAGATAGAGGATGACGAAGAGGCCATGAAGGTGTATGATCAATTCATGCACGAAATGCCGATGGTAGACACCTACACGGAGAATGGCGAGACGAAGCACGGCGTGGAGCACTATCTGCCCAAGCAGCTCTATCAGCAGGACATCCACCACCAAGCGGTGGCCGCTGACATCATGAGCAAGTTTGACAGGCTGAGCAAAAACAGGAAGTTCCATGCCATACTTGCGACAAAGAACATCCCTGAGGCCATTGCCTACTATGAGCTGTTCAAATCACAATACTCGTCGATGAATGTTGTCGCGGTGTTCGACAACAACATCGACAACAGCGACGAGGG
Source organism: uncultured Bacteroidia bacterium (assembly GCA_902780195.1). Taxonomy (GTDB): domain Bacteria; phylum Bacteroidota; class Bacteroidia; order Bacteroidales; family F082; genus Limimorpha. Next base: position 15,995 of record CACZER010000046.1, on the reverse strand, counting down.
CATAGCCAGGGAGGATGCCATATTGGAGATGCTGGAAGACTATAATGCCAAATACCAGACCTCGTTTGGCCTGCCCAACTATGCGCAGTATAAGAAGGACGTGGCGAAGCGGTTGGCGCATAAGAAGCCGTATAAGGACATCGAGCACGACCACACGAAACAGATAGACTTGCTTATCGTGGTGACGCAGATGCTGACGGGCTACGATTCGAAGTGGGTGAATACGCTGTATGTGGATAAGGTGATGAAATACGTGGATGTCATCCAATCGTTTTCGCGCACCAACAGACTGTTTGGGCCGGACAAACCTTTTGGCACCATCTACTATTACACATTCCCCTACACGATGGAGCAGAATATCAATGACGCTCTGGAAGTGTACGTCGATAGGCCGCTGGGCGTGTTTGTCGACAAACTGGAAGACAACCTAATGAATATCAACCGCAAGTTTTTGCACATCAGGGACATCTTCTATTCGCATGAGCTGTTCAACTTTGAGCGGCTTCCCGACACCCGCGAGGACAGAAACATGTTCGCTAAGGACTTCAGCAGCATGACGCGCTTGATAGAAGCGGCCAAGCTGCAGGGGTTTGTGTGGGAGCAACTGGAATATGAGTTCAGGCATGACGACACCTTCACGCATGTGAAGATGGAGCTGGATGAGAATACTTATCTCATCTTGCTACAGCGTTACCGCGAACTGTTTGAGAAGGGTGAAGGAGGAGATGGAGGCGAAGACGACTTCGACTATCCTGTGGACACCTATATCACCGAGACGGGGACGGGCGCCATCGATGCGGAGTATATCAACAGCAAGTTTGTGAGGTTCATCAAGAAACTCTACACGGATGGCCCGGGAAGCGAGCCGACGAAGGAGGCACTGAGAGAGCTGCACAAGACTTTCGCTTCGCTGCCTCAGAAAGACCAGCGGACGGCCATCCTGATACTGCACGACATACAGTGCGGCGACCTGAGGCCTGAAGCGGGAAAGACCATCCAGGACTACATCAATGAATATCAGCTGAAGGAGCTGCACAAGCAGGCGTTGCTCTTTGCAGAGGCCACAGGGGTGAACATCAGCATGTTGGAAGCCTTGATTCTTGCCAATCCTACGGAAGAGAACTTGGATGATTTCAGCCGTTTCTCAGAGCTTAGGCTGACGCTCGACACGACCAAGACCAGGACGTTTATCGCCAAGGTGGAAGGCGAAGAGCCGAAACCGAGGATGGTTATCTCCAAAGGCGCGAAGCACCTGAAGGCGTTTGTGCTGGATGCGGATATGAGAGAGAGGATCCTGACTGCCTATTTGAATGATGACATCACCCTCGACACGGCGGTTGTGGAACAAACGTCGGTGGAGGAGGGTTTCAAGGAACTTGAAAACCCGACACAAGAGCAGACTGGCCAGAGCATGACGAACCTTGACAGGATAAAGGTTGAGGTGGAAGGCATTATGAATGTGACTATGGCCAGCGTCAAGAATAATATGCGCCCGATGAAGCAAATTGTCAATTCGGTCTTCTATGTGATAGATGCTGAATCCATTCCTTCGCTCGATGGCGTGGGGTTGTACCTGCGCAGCGCATTCGATAACCTCTATAAGGAGGGCGCGACGATTATTGACAAGTTTGTGGCCTTCAACCTGCTCTGCACCAAGTTTGAGGCTTATCTGAAGAAGCTGTATTACTTGATGAATGGCGAAGAAGTGCCACCGAGAGAGCCAGGGCAGGATGTCACATGGTCGAATGTGATTCACGGCATTGAACCGCTGTGGCAGTTGAAGTATAGCCAAGACGAGGGCAAACAGCAGCTGTACCAGTGGTTGCTTCTGGTGAAGGAATGGCGCAATAGCGAGTCGCATATTTCGCCTACGGCATCAGAGACGGAGATCAAAGGTGCTATCAGCATCATCCTAACCATGTATTGCTATGCAACAGGCTCATGCATTACGGAATTGGAGTGCAATGGGTGTGAGATAGAAGGTGAGGGGCATGTTGTTAGGATATATTCTCATGATGAGGAGAGAGGGACGTTGATGGCGGCGGAGGGGGAGTAGTTTAGAGTTTAGAGTTTAGAGTAGTTGAGAGTTGAGAGTTGGGAGTTGTTCAGTTGTTCAGTTTCGTTATGCGTGCTGACGTGCTGACGGGATTACGACGGACTCCCCCGCCGCTGCGCGGCACCCCCTCTGAGAGGGGGACGACTCCCCCGCCCGTTGGGCACCCCCTCTGAGAGGGGGAAGGAGGGGGAAGGGGAAGAAAAAACGATGTGGATGAGTGAGTATTCGGAAGGAATTTGTATTTTTGCTGTCGGAATTATTTGATATAAAACCGACAAAATGTATTGAAAATTATGTTAGAATCTATTGATGATAAGATACTTACGGCGATAAAGAAACGCGGAAGGGGTTCGGTGTTTTCGACGGAAGAGTACGCTCATTACGGAGACCCTGACGCCGTGCAGAAAGCTCTGAGCCGTATGGCTCGGAAAGGGGTGCTGCTGCATGTGTGTCACGGTATCTATTGTTATCCTCAAATCGACAAGGATTTGGGACTGGGTGTGCTATATCCTTCATACGAGGATATCGCAAAGGTCATCGCCAAGCGTGACAAGGTGAGGATATTTCCAGCGGGTGCATTGGCACAGAACATGTTGGGGTTGTCGACGCAAGTGCCGATGAATGTGGTGTATCTGACAGATGGGAGCAACCGCAAGGTGAACATCAAGAACGGACGGGGTATCCTTTTCCGCCATGTGTCGCCGAAGAAACTGTCGTTTAACGACAAACTGGCTATGCTGATTACCACGGCATTGAGGGATATGGGCGAAAAGAATGTGACGGAGGAGCACAGGATTCAACTGAAGAAGGTGCTGGAACAGCACCCGGAGCCGTTTTCGACACATGACATGAAGCTGATGCCTTTGTGGATCAGGAACCTAATAACAGAAATCTATGAACAATTACATACAACTCTCTGATGCACAGAAGCAAGCGGTGCTGACGCAGTGCAAGAACATGATGGGCTTGCCTGAACAGGCCGTTGAGAAGGATTACTGGGTGACGGTGATGCTGCAACTCATCTTTGATTCGGAGCTGAGCGAGCACATCATCTTCAAAGGCGGCACTTCGCTGAGCAAGAACGGCAATCTGATTGAGCGTTTTTCGGAAGACATTGACTTGGCGGTGAACTACGAGTATTTCGGGCTGAATGACGAGCCGACGAAGAAGCAGCTGAAGAAGCTGAGGAAATCGTCGTCGCTGTTTGTGAGGGAGGCTTTGGCCAGTGCCATCACCAGCCAGATAGAACGGTATGGACTGAAGGACCAGCTGTCCATCACGGTTGAGCCTGACGGCGAAGGCGACAGCACCTATCCCGAGCCGCGCCACATCTATATAGAATACCAATCGGTGCTGCCTGTCTTCTTGGACTATATCAGACCTATGATTGTGCTGGAAGTGGGGGCGCGGTCGCTTATGGAGCCGAGTATAGGGCTGCAGGTGAAGTCGATCATCAAGGACACGCTGCCGCAGATCAACACGGATGTGGTACAGGTGAAGGCCACCACGGCTGCGCCACAGAAGACATTTTTGGAGAAGGCGTTTCTGCTTCACGAGCTGTTTTCGGTGGAGCACGACACGCTTCCGGCCAACCGTCGTTCGAGGCATCTGTACGACCTCAACCGAATGATGGACAGGTATTTTGCTGTTGCTGCCGTTCAAGACGATGCGCTTTGGGAGCATATACGACACCACAGGGAGAAGTTCACTTCTATCCTTGGGGTGGATTATTCGGGCGACATCCGCGACCGCATCTGTCTGGTGCCGCCGGAGAAGCACATCGATGACTGGAGGAAGGACTACCAGTATATGTGTGATTCGATGATTTATGGTGAGAAGCCTACTTTTGCGGAGCTGATGGAGAGCATGAGGGAGCTGGAGCGGAGGTTTAGGGAGAGAGGGTAGGTGGTTAAGAGTTTAGAGTTTAGAGTTGTGGAGAGTTTAGAGTTTAGAGTTGTTCAGTTGTTCAGTTTCGTTTTGCGTGCTGACGTGCTAACGTGCTAACGAAAGAGGACTAATAGGACAGATAAGACTAATAAAAAACCAATAGAATAATGAGAACAATGAGATTTTACACCCTGCTTGCACTCCTGCTGATGGCGGGAGGGGTGATGCAAGCACAAACCTTTGGTGAGTTCTATTCATTTACGGGTTGGGCGTACCCTGCCTATGGTGGAGGCAGAAGGTGCTTGACCCACTTCACTGAACACGGAAAGAAGGTTGAACTGCCCTATGTTTATGATGAAACGCCAGGGGACATGAGTATTGGAACGCTTATCGACGATGCCACTCCTGGGGTGATTTACAACAATGACTGGGGGGAAACCAACAAACTCTATCGAAGCACTGACTATGGCTTTACATGGGAACCCATTGATGACGTGACTAGTGCCTCTGATGAGTATTGGACATTCAAAAACGCTCCAGGTGTATTACTCAAAAGGAATATGGATCCAGTGGAGATGAGAATCAGTTATGACTATGGGAGCCATTTTGAAACCTTGGAGGTCCCTGCCTTTTATATGAACAATGTAGCCGGATGGAATGTGGGTGAGTTTTTCAAGGAGGACCTTTCTGAAGAGTTTTGGTCGTATTATCTTACTTATTCCTCGGATTTCAACCAAACGGCTGACACTGTCTTTTACTCGGATTCGGGTTACTTTGAAATGACAGCTGGTGCAAATGAAGGGGAATTGTACACCTATTATCGGTCATACTACGAAGCAGGATGGATGTCAAAATACACACTGTATTTCAGTCCTGATTATGGGCAGCATAACCAAATGCTGATGACCATCGATTCTCTTGATGATGGCTGGATTACCAATATGTACTGGGAATTTGTGGCTGATGATGAGCCGGGTGTCTTCTATTCCATCATAAGGGATGCGGCGTTCTACTCCCCAGCGACAGGTGCCGATAGCAAACTTTGGATTGACTATTACCGCGATTATGGCGAGACTTTGGTGACCACTTATTTCCATCATTTTACAGCCTTGCCAGATTGGTTTGACCATCATTCCCCAGTGATGGATTGCGAAATAACTGGTTGCGACCAGAATAGCGTTGCCCTTCGTTGGAATGAGCCAGAATTGAAGCCAGATGAAGTGCTGGTCGGTTATCAAGTTTATAGAGGCGATGATTTGATTAGTGGAGATTTGATTACCGAAACGGAATATACCGACCTTTATTTAGGCAACGGACGGTTGAAATACCATGTATTGGCGGTTTACAACGACGGCGAGACTTCCAAATCTTACAACATTGTTTATTGTGAGCAGACGGATGGCGTGGATGAAAATGGTGGTGGAACTGATGTTGTGGTTTATCCTAATCCTGCCAGCGGGGTTGTGCGGATTGAGGGCGTTGAGGCCGAGGAGGTTGGGATTTATAATGATTTGGGGCAGGTTGTGATGAGGGTGTGGAACTCTAACGAAATTTGTGTGGAAGGTTTGGCGGAAGGGGTTTATTTGGTGAGGATTAGGGATAAGGAAGGGAGAATCTTTTTGGAGAAGGTGATGGTGAGGTAGTTGTTTTTTTTCGTGCTATCGTACTATCGTGCTTACGACAATGGGACTAATAGGACTGATAAGACTAATAATAATAAGACACTATGAGAGCGATGAGGATTTGGGCTTTGGTTTTGATGGCGGCTGTGATGCTGCTGGCGGGATGCAGACGGGAGAAGGCGGCACAGGCGAAGAATGCGCCTGCTGAAAGCAGAAGGACGGAGACGGTGGATAGCACGAGGAAGGAGATGGAGCTGATTGAGTGGGTTGGTGCGGGAGTGGAGTTGGATAGGTGATTGTTTAGTTGAGAGTTGAGTGTTTAGAGTTTAAAGTTTAGAGACAGTGGAGAGTTTAGAGTAGTTGAGAGTTGAGAGTTTAGAGTTGAGAGTTAATCCCCCCTGCCCCCCCTTTGAAAGGGGGAAGTGGAGAGTTGAGAGTTGTGAGTAGCCCGAAGCTGCGCGGGGCTTGCATCGGGTTAAGGTAGTGGCGCCCCCTTCAGGGCTTGGGGATGCGTGCTTACGGGATTTCGGGATTACGACAGTGGGACATATAGGACAGATGGGACTTAGACTCCCCCGAAGCGAAGCGGCTCCCCCTCTAGAGGGGGAAAAGCGGATATAAATATCTATAAGTTGGGCTATAAAAAGTTGTATCTTTGCGGGCGTGAAACGGATTTTGTACATAGGGCTTCTGATTGTTGTGGTGTTGATGGGCTGCAACAAACGGGAATGTAACTTTGTGACGCCTATCGATAGCCAAGATGCGGAATACACCGCGCTGCTTGACTCGGTGGAAAGTGCGGTTTCCGATGCCAAATGTGGACACTTTTCGGATACCATAATAAGGCCAGCCATGGCTTTTTATGAGGAAGGTAATTCGTGCCGACACCTATGGATGCAGGCTCGATGCCATTACATTTTAGGAAACTTGCTTTATGGGCAAGACAAACTGGAACAAGCTACCGAGCAACTTATTCAGGCTTTGAACCTGTTGGATGCGAACTTTGAGGCTACGCATGCACCCGTAGGACGGCTTTACAGCAAGATACATTTTGTCACGTCGCGCATTGCCCATCTGTTTTCGGATGAACAATGTAGCGCTCAACTTGGGCGATTAGGCTTGAATTACGCCACTGCCGCTGGCGACACGTCGTGGATGCTCCGATCGATGGCCAATCTTAGCATGTTGTATGAGCGTTTCGGGAAGCCTGGTGAGGGTGATACGGCTTTTTTGTACTGCGAAGGGGGACTTGCCATTACTGATGCCCTGCGTTATCCATACGAGACGGCTATGTTGGAGGTTGCTTTGGCCAGTTGTATGCGCCATAGTCATCAATATGACTCTGCACTTCTCCACTTTGAACGAGCCAACGAATTGATGGACACCACTTATATTCTCTATTATCGGAACTGCGTTGAAACGGCCTTCGTTTATTACCAGCGGCAAGATTATGCTTCGGCTGTAGTGTATCTGGAGAGGGCTTATGAGACCACCGACAAGAACTTCAAGATGCAAGCGGCTTTCGGTCTGGCCGATTGCTACGAGGGAATGGGCGACACTTTGAAGGCGATACCATATTACAACCTTGTGAAAACTCATCAAGAAAAGCAGGTGGTGATGGCAAACCAAAATGGCGATGCCATGCCGATGCTGAACGCCTATCTGAATGACGTAACAACACCGAAAAATGGGAATGACCGTCTTTGGGTGGCGGTCATGGGACTGCTGTTGCTGGTGGCCATCGTTACAGTGGCGTTCAAGCGGAGGAAAAAGGACCATGTTTCTTTTGCGCAAAGTTGGGCGCAGTTTGAACAGTCGGACATCTTTTTGCGTGTCCGGGAGCGGTTGGCTGCCAATGGTGGGAAGATCTCTTCAAAGAATGTGGATGACTTTTCCAACCTGGCATTGGGTCAGGCTGACTTTGTGGCCTTGAAGGATGCCGTGGATGCTGCGTTTGGAGGCTTTGCCAGCCGTTTGGCAGAGCGTTATCCTGACCTCAGCCCAGCCGACCTCAATGCATGCTGTCTTGCCTTGACGGGGATTAGCCATGCCGAAATGGCCGTGTTGCAAGGTGTGAAGTACAACTCGTTCACCAACCGCATCTCAAAAATCAAAAAAATCCTTGGCACGGAAGAGAACCTTTCGGCCTACTTGAAGAAGTTGCTGAAAGAGGGCTAACTGGTTGCAAAAAGACTGATTTGAGAAAAAGTGTGCCGTTTATGAGGCAAAACGGCGTTTTATTAGGGCACAAGGCGAAAAATGTGTGTGAAATGTGTGTGTGATTTTTGCGCATCACATTGTTTTTTACTATACTTTTGCTGCTAACGAATGCTAAAGAGTTATCGCTATGAAAGCAAAGACACATTTTTTGATTGCCCTTGCGTTGGTTTTCGGGGGCAAGGCCTTTGGGCAGGTGTGGGAACAGTCCTACGAATGGCATTTTTCCGATGAGGAGGAATTTGATATGGTCAAACCCAATGAGACTTCTTCGGGCAACATCGTTGTTTCGACAAATCATTATTATAAGTGCGGTTGGGGCGATTTCTACGCGCCACATCCCGCTTTGAAAATGTTTGCGGCAGACGGATCGGAGTTGGCGGAAAACCTTTACTTCAAACCTGCTTATTATGGAGGACACCCGCATATCATTGAAAACACAAATGGTGAATTGTATATGATGGCCTCATACACTCCAGACCACGACTACACCTCACTCAATTACTTTCTAAACTATGACAATCCGCCTGATGAAGGCATCTACGGATTGTACAAACTTGACGACCAACTGAACATTGTGGAGGCTTACGAACATCATATCAAAATTGATACCTCGGAATATCGTGACCAACAATGGGAAGACGTACCACTTGAACAATGTGGCGCATTGGTGCTGATTCCTCCCATTGTTGATGATGACAAAATAGTTGGTGCCTATGTGAAGACATACAGCAGGTATCCGACCAACCCGCATGGTCCTGATTCCTTGTTTGCATTTCGTATGGATTTTGAAGGAAACATCCTTGACCAACAAGGATTTGAGCTTCCCTACATGGGTAGCGGCGGCAGTTGTCGGCATCTGTTGGGAAGAGAATTGTTGTTCAAGTCGGGAAACGGATACATATTCTATTGTCCGTTCCGTTTTGTTGATGACGGAAACTTATACCATGTAGTTTATCTTGACCACGACCTCAATATATTGAAAGTGAGGCCTTACAAGAAAATAGACCCTCTTTCACAATTTGATGACATAATGCAAGGGATTAAGGTAAAAAGAAGTCGTCACAACACAACCTATTTTACCGTAGAAATAGCGTCAAACAATCCCGCGAAAGCCACGGATTATGATGTGAGGCTTTATGAGTTGGACGACGATATCGATGGCACGGATCCATACATTCCTTCGTTGCAATACATCACCCGTACTTCGGGAGATTTGGATTGGCCATGCGGCATGGATTTGTTAGACGACAACAGCCTCTACTTTGCATATACTTTGAACATGGGCTTTTTCAGCAATCTCGATTCATGGATGATGATAGAACATCTAAGCCCAGGTTTTGACACGATATCAACGCTTTATTACGACCATGAAGGGGAGCGTATTCATAGTGCCGCAACGGGTATTTTGGCTACAAAAGATGGCGGCCTATTGCTCGTGTATCAATCAAAGAACCTTGACAACACCAACCAACGCTGGACTACGGTAACCAAATTCCCTGCCGAGGCTTTTGTAGGTATCAAGGAGGCGCATGAGAATGGGCTGAAGGTGGCTATCGCCTATCCCAATCCGGGAAAGGATGTGCTGAATATCAGGACGGGGTTAAAGGATGCTTGGGTGGAGGTGTATGATATGAGTGGGAGGATGGTTTATAGGCAAGAGATTACGGAGAATGTCACCGCCATCAATACGACGAATTGGAGTGATGGGACTTATGTTTGGAAGGTGATGGCTGATGGCATTGAAGCGGAGAGTGGGAAGTGGATTAAGGAGTGATTTTTTTTCGTGCTAACGTTATGCGTGCTGACGTGCTAACGAAGTGAGACTTATAGGACAAATAAGACTAATATGAATATGAAAGCAACAAGAATTACAACCCAGCTTGCGCTCCTGCTGATGGCGGGAGGGGTGACGATGCAAGCGCAGGAGTATAACAGCAATAATACCAAAACGCCTGCGTTAACCCAATACGATTATAAATGACAAAACCACAAACGAAAAAACCATTTACCAATCATGAGAAAAAGCGTTTTCATTTTGGCTTTCATGCTGTTGTGCAGCATGCTCTTTCCCCAAAACAACCATAATAACCTTACACCATGGTGCATAAAACCCTATTATGGCAAACAATACGATAAAGAACTTGACCATAACTATTCTTGCATCGGTTTGGAAGCATTCTTTTTTCTCTCCCAATCGATTAACGTGGGGGCCTTTGTAAATGGAGGGACATTCAAATATAGTATGACTGTTTATGAAGACAATAATTTCATTTTATATGATGGAGAATGTCGTGACTTATTTTGGAAATACGGTATCAATTCTGAATTCCATCCGATTCCCTTGCTGTTCCCAAACTTTAGAATCATTGATGTTTATCTTGAGGGATACATGGGAGCGTTTTCCTATATTTCAGATTATTGGCCGAGTAAATACCTGTTCCTTTATGGCATGGGAATAGGCATGGCAGTGAATTTTTCAAAGCATTTCGGCTTGTTCTATGAATGTGATTACGACAATGTAAACACGAAATATCAAGGCAATAAAGAAAAAGCGAGGGCCATGAACCGCTTTGGACTCATTATCCGATTTTAATATGAAAATACACTTTCTTCTTTTCCTTTTCGCGGTGATAGCCCTCACTGGCTGCCGCAAGCAGGTCAGCGACTACGAGTACCCCGATTTTAACCCTCAACCCACCTTGAACGCCGTGCTACAGGAAGACCAGCCCGTGTGGGCGCAGGTCACCTTTGCCCAGGGACTTGACTCGGTGCATCCCGCACCTTGCACCAATGCCGAGGTGCTGCTTTATGTGGACGGACAGTTCGCCGAGAGGTTGCAACACGTGGGCGATGGGCTTTATGTCGGCGAAACCCTTGCCGAGGCCCTGCACGAATACGCCTGTCAGGTCGTCATCCCAGGCTACGACACGCTCTTTGCCCAAACGGAGATGCCGGAGAAGCCAGTGGTGACGGGCGTAGAAATCATGGAAAATGCCACCGTCGATGACGAAGGCCGTCCTTGTCCCGCTTTCTTGGTTACTTTTAGGACCGACCCCAACCGAAACTTGTATTACTGTTCCAATATCTACGCCAGCTTCAAAAATAATTACTACGATGCTCAATATCATTCTTATCTTGGCCATTCCACGGAATCAGGAACGATGAGCGCGTCCATCAACACCGACGACCCTGTGCTGCTCAACGAAGGCTCCGACCGTCTGCTGTTCAGCAATGCCATTATCACCGACACGACTTATACCATGAAGGTGAACGCATGGTTCAGCAATCACGGCTGGGGCGGACAACATACGGGCGGTGTTATAGAGCGTTCAGGCAAGGTGGTGGTCAGGATGCATGGCCTCTCGGAATCGGCTTACCATTACATGAAGAGCCAAGATGCCTTCGAGGAGCCTGATGCTTATACCAATCTTTTCCTTGGTGTCGTGACACCGCTCAATCTTTACAGTAACGTGGAGAATGGCCGTGGCGTGTTTGCCGCCATCGCCCCAATGACCTGCGACACCATATTCATCAACCCGTAAACTGACACGCCATGAAAAGAATGCTTTTGTTAATTGGCCTCTTGGTTTCCCTTTTTGCCCAAGCCCAGCAAGTTCATGTTTCAGGCTTCGTCAGCGATGCCAACGACGGCGAACACATTATAGGCGCCAATGTCTTTCTTCGAGACCACTCAAAAGGCGTGGCCACCGACCAAAAAGGCTATTTCAACCTTGTTGTGGAACTGCCTGCCACGCTTTGCATTTCGTGTATAGGCTACGAAGAAACTTGCCTCAAGGTGGATCACGCCGACCAGCCACTGCAAATCCATTTGAAACCTTTGACCGAAACCCTTCAATCCGTTGAAGTCAGTGCCTCTCGCATTGAGCGAAGAACAAGCTTCAATACCTTGACCCTCAATGCCAAGAGCATTGACCAACTGCCCACCATCGGCAGTCGCCCCGACATCATCAAGGCGGCGCAACAGTTGCCCGGCATCGAGGCGGCAACCGAAGCCTCCAGCCTGATGATTGTGCGTGGCGGCAACCCAGGCGAGAACCTTTACATGCTTGACAATGTTCCGCTCATCTATGTTAATCACTTGGGCGGCTTTATGTCGGTGTTCAACTCCGAGATGATCAACACCATGGACATCTACAAAGGCGGCTTTCCGGCACGCTATGGCGGCAAGCTGTCCTCCATTGTCGACCTCACCTCCAAGAAAGGCGACCCCACCAAGTTGAAAGGCTCGCTCAGCGCAGGCCTCACCGACTTGGCCTTTGCCGTGGAAGGTCCTGGCGGACTGAAAAACTCCAGCTTCATTGTCACAGGCCGCAAGACCTTGACCGAAGCACTGCTTTACATTGCCAGTCAAATCAGCCAAGAGCAAGGCGGACAAGACTACAATATGCTTTATGGTTTCCATGACATCAATGCCAAGTACACCTGGGCTCCCGATGCCAAAAACAGCTTCGCTTTCAATGTTTATGAAGGCGACGACTATATGCGCATTTGGAAAAACAAAAAGGAAAACGGCGACATCGAACGCAACAGCATCAATAACATTTGGGGCAACCTGCTTGTCTCGGGACAATGGAACAGCGCGGTTAGTTCTCGGCTATTTATGGCCAATACGCTGTCGTTTACGCAATACCGACTCAAAAACAACATAAAGGCTTACTTGGAAAATGCCGTCGATACGACCGATTTCTTCGTCAAGACCTCTTCGCGTGTCAGCGATGTTTCGCTCCGCTCCGATTGGAAACTCTTTGTCAGCAATGCGTACACCTTGGAATACGGCCTGCAAAGTTCCTATCTCAACTACCGCCCCAACCACTTCACCAGCAGTTTCTCAGAAACCAACTTGCCTGACATTTCGAGCGTGTTCGACAATTCTCTATATTTGGACAACAAATTGAAGTTTGGCACTTGGTTCAACGGCTCCATCGGTTTGAGGGCGAATAGTTTTGTGAACAAAGGGTATCATCACTTCGCTTGGGAGCCAAGGCTGAACCTCAACTTTACCGTTGGAGGAAACACCATCAACCTGACCGCCATGCGCGTCACGCAGAACGCCCACCTGATGATGACACCTGGCTCCATCATGAACAACGAGGTGTGGATTCCCGCCGATGCGCGCATCAAGCCCGCCACCTCCGACCAGGCCTCTGTCGGTTGGCAGCGAGGTTTTTGGCAAGACCATATTAGCGTGGAAGTGGATGCCTACTACAAGCTGCTCCGCGACTTGGCCACCTACCGCGAGGGCTACAGCACCCTTCTCGGCGACTCCGACTGGCGCAACAAAGTAGAAGCGGGCGGTAAGGGCAAATCGTATGGCGTTGAAATGATGACGCGCTTCAACTTCAACCGTTTGGACGGCTATGTGGGCTATACTTGGTCGCACACCACGCGGCAGTTTGACCATATCAACAACGGTAAAGAATATGTGTTTGAATACGACCGCCCAAACTCCATCAACATCAATGTGAACTATCAACTGACGGAGCGATGGTCGTTGAGTGCATTGTGGACCTATCAGACGGGATTGCCTTTCACGCCTGTTATCGGGGTACAGAACACGCCTGTCATCACGCCTGAAGGCGATGTACATTTTGAGCAAACCAACATCTACGGCGAGCGCAACAGTGCCAGGATGCGCGACTACCACCGCCTCGACCTTGCCGCCAAGTTCAAGACCAAGAACGAGAAAAGCCGCAAAGCCGAGTGGACCTTCTCGATTTACAATGTGTACTGCCGACAGAATCCGTACTATTACTACTATGGCGATAAGAAAGGCGACCCGCTGTATTGGAACCAGTTCCCTGACGAACCGCAAACGCTATGGCAGCGGACTTTCTTCCCGATTATACCGTCGTTTTCTTATAAGGTGTGGTTTTAGTTGATGGCGTTATGCGTGCTAACGTGCTAACGTGCTTACGACGGACTCCCCCGCCGCTGCGCGGCACCCCCTCAAGAGGGGGAAGGGCTACCGCGCGATGCCAGGGGTTGAAACCCCTGGTTAGGGTCGGGACACCCTTTCAGGGTTGAGGTTTTTCCCCACGAAAACGAGTTGAGGAAAATGAGGAAGTTGAGGAAAATGGGGAAAAACCGATTAGAGGAGAAGACGGTTTTTTGCAGGATTTGACACACAAAGCCGAAAAAGGTTTACCTTTGTAGGCGATAAAAAGACATAAAAAGGGCTTTACGCTCTTGTTCCGCCGCATCGAAATCTGGAAAATTTCAACGGAAATATATACAAGATGGAACAGGACGATAAAGCTCGCGTCAATAGGCGCGGGCTAATCGTACCATTCTTGTATAGGTTTCCAGAGCCTGATGCGGGTGGGCGATGACGCTTGCGCCTTTCTTTTTGCCCCAAACAAACAAAGCAATGGATAATAAAGCACTGGTGATGCGCCTGATGGAATTGAAGGCGCAATTGGCAGACATCCAAAGAAGGGTGGATGAGCTGGACAAACTGCTGGATGGAGACGTGACAGACGAAGCAGTGAAGCAGTATGCGGAAGAATTGCTTAAAATCGTCGAAGACAGGGAACCGATATTACGGGAAGCTCGAAGCCTTTTGATGCTAGTGAATGAAGCGTCCCCAGATAAGGGAGCCGTCAACTGATATATGCAAAGCCCCGCTAATCCCCCTGAAAGGGATAGCGGGGCTTCTGCTTATTCGAACGCGCTGGGGGTAAACAGCGGTTCAATGGGTAAAGGCTGGATGGTGAAGTAGCCATTCAACTTGTCCTCGCGCACACCAGACCGGCAAGGGATGGGGGCACATTCCTCATCGGTCATCGAGCGAAGGAAGAGACAATGACGGCATATCCATTCTCCATTCTTTCCCTTGGGGGCTGGCTTGAAGCGTACAATGCCCCAATCAGAGGAACGGATAGTGTCTTCATCGATGATTTCAATCATTTTTTGAGGGTTTAAGCCCAGAGGTTGGCACCCCTGGTTAATGTCGTGGCACCCCTACGGGGTTCTTTTGGATTTGCGTTTCTTGGGAGCCTTGCGCTCGTAAGGGGTAGATACGAGTTTGTAATATGAAGGGTCGATGCCAGCCTTGTTTAGGGCATTGATAAGGTCATCATAGAGGTGGTCTTTCGACGTTTTAATGGTCAAGTCATAATTGAGTGTTATACGACGTTTGACCACATTTGACCTTCTTACGATTTTTATGATGGCACCATAAACTGCCATTGAATGGGTTTTGAAATCGATTTTGTAGTACATGGTTTTTAGGTTTTTTACTCCCCCTGACCCCCTCTCAGAGGGGGACGATTGGGATGGATTGTTTGTAATGTGTTGATGGAGTATTCCAGATGGTGTACGCCTGCGCGTTGCGCGGCGTTGTTGACCACCTCAACGAGGTGATTGTAGTCAGACAGGTTGATGGTGGCCGAGAAGGTTTTGTCGCATACACCGATGAAACCGGATATGTTGGCGACGAGGGCGGGACGGATGGCGCGGTACGCGGCTGTCGTCTGAGCTTCGATGAGGATAGTGACTTTCATGATTGAGCGGGTTTGAGGTATTGGCCGCTGGCGGGGTGGTCGAGCTGGCCAGACCTGCAGAGGTCGGTGATGTACCGCTCAGCGGTCTTCTCGTTGATGCCAAGGTCGGCAGCGGTCTTCAGGTAGGTGGGACGGTCGAAGGAATCAGGCAAGGCGGCCAGGAAAGATTGCATGTAGCTCTCGGTGCGCTGTCGGCGGTCTTGCCGGAAGCCACGTCTTTCGGTCCTGCGAGGCAGGGCCTGAAAGACTGCGACGGTGTGCTGCAACAGGACTTTGACCATCGCCAGGGCGGTGTCGAAGTCGGCATCAGCACAAGTGAGAACGGCCTCGGGACGCTGGCCATCATCGCTGCCGGAAGGCGGCGGGAAGGTGCCATCGTCCATTTGGCGAAGGACGGTCAGGATCATCGCGAAGCGAAAGAGGATGAGACCAAGACGACGGACTGAGGCTATGATATCATTGCCAAAGATTGCGGCGTATTCTTGCTGCGTCTGAGAGAAGAACGCGTTGAAGCGTTGCTTCTGCTCAGGTTGTAGCGTGAAACGGACGGTCTGGGCGGTCAGCAGCTTATGGAAGCTATAGAAGTCTCTGCCGATTTCCTCAAAAAGCTCATCGGCAGTGGGGCCATCAGAATCGTCAAACATGTCGTGCCACACGATTTCCGTGGGCATGACATAGAAGATGAAA
>CACZER010000045.1:19246-19643 GCA_902780195.1 uncultured Bacteroidia bacterium | reverse complement strand
CCCATTGACCAATATCCCTTACTGCTGCCTCCCGCAGGAGTCTGGTCCGTGTCTCAGTACCAGTGTGGGGGACCGTCCTCTCAGATCCCCTAGCCATCGTAGCCTTGGTGGGCCGTCGCCCCGCCAACAAGCTAATGGCACGCATGCCCGTCCCGTCCCGCGTCTCCGCTTCACCCGGAAAGGGATGCCCCCCTCCGGGACCGTGGCGTATTATCCGGCGTTTCCACCGGCTATCCGCCTGGACGGGGCTGGTTGCATACGCGTTACGCACCCGTGCGCCACTCTCGCGCCCCCGAAGGGGCGCTTACCGTCCGACTTGCATGTATTAGGCCTGCCGCTAGCGTTCATCCTGAGCCAGGATCAAACTCTTCGTTGTACTATTGTTGTTCTCAAATTT
>CACZER010000045.1:0-19234 GCA_902780195.1 uncultured Bacteroidia bacterium | reverse complement strand
CCGCCGCGCTGGTCTTGTGCTGGCCTCAGACTTTCAAAGATCTTCCGCAAAAGCGCCAACCGCTCCTTCCTTCCCTGTTTTGCGGGCTGCAAAGATACAACCTTTTATACTTCTGGCAAGCATTTTTTTCAAATATTTTTCTCAATATATGCTATCTCGCTGTGAATCAAATAGAAAAATTTTCATGAACAACGTTGAAATATAGCAACACGATACCTTATTAATAAAACTATAGGGGCAAAAACTATTGTTTGACCACAAAAAAATGCCAATTTTCTTATCTATTTTCATGCAAGATGTTATGATAATACATATTTTTGCACCTCAAAAATGAAAAATATCCATCCTATGAAAAAGACCATTTTCCTTATCTTATGTCTGATGGCCTGCCTCTTCGTTTCGGCACAGACCATCGAAAAAACCTATTATTTCGGCCAGCCCAGCGTTGCCATGATGCAGGGCTATGAGCAGATCCAATTCACAGGCTGCATGCAGAGCGCCATGGCCGGCCAACCCTCGCTGCCCTGGCAGAACGTCAGCCTCATGCTGCCACAAGGCACGGAAGCCGCAGCCATCGAGGTGGTGCTCTCCGATTTCCAGACGATGGAAGGTAGCCATAACCTCTACCCTTACCAGACGGCACTCACCTACTCCGACCCTGTTCGTAAGCAGTTTGAGAAAGACGAGGCCCTCTATGCCTCGAAGAGCATCTACCCCGCCCAAGCCCATGGCAAACTCAGCACACAATACTTGAACGGCGTCGGTTTCGCCTTCTCGGCCTTCACCCCTGTTCAGTATATACCTGGCACTGGCGAAGTGCGTTATGCCACCAAGGCCACGGTTCGCATCACTACGACTGCCGCCAAGGCCGACCAAAGCCGTAAGCTTTGGCTCAACGGCGGCAACGCCGAGCGCGCCATGCGCCTGGCACAAAACCCCGAGATGCTGCAGACCTACAACAGCAAGGGCCGCACCGTGGGAGGCTACGACCTGCTCGTAGTCACAACACAGCCCTACATCAATGCCTTTGATGAGTATGTTGCTTTCTATCAAGCTCGCGGCCTTCGCACCCGTGTCGTCGACCTCTCCACCATACTCAGCACGATGGAAGGCCGTGACAGCCAAGAGAAGCTGCGTAACTACATCATCCAGGAATACGAAGACAACGGCATCATGATGGTGAACCTCGGCGGCGACGTGCCCGACATCCCCTATCGTGGATTATACTGCTATGTAACCAGTGGCGGCGGCGACAAAGAAGACTACGACATCCCCGCCGACCTCTATTATGCTGCCCTCGACGGCAACTGGAACAACGATGGCGACAACCTTTGGGGTGAGATCGGCGAAGACGACCTGCTGCCCGAGATTGGCATCGGACGTATGTGCTTTAGCAACCAAAGCGAACTCGACAACATGCTACACAAGGCCATGACTTATCAAACCGAGCCCGTCCTTGGCGAGTTCCGCGACGTCATCATGGCTGGCGAACACCTCTACGACAACCCAGAAAGCAACGGCAGCCAATACCTTGAAATGCTTATCGGCACTCATGACGACAACGGCTATACCACCACAGGCATCCCCGAGAACTACAACTTCACGCGCCTTTACGAAGAGGAAGGCAACTGGAGCGGCACCTTGCTCCGCAATGCCATCAACCAAGGCACGCAATACGTCCACCACGATGGCCACGCCAACACCAACTATGTGGCTGGATGGACCAACGGCGACATCACCAACGGCAACTTCAGCAGCGTGAACGGCGTCGACCATAACTACACCTTCTTCCACACCTCGGGTTGCATCTGCGGCGACTTCAGCAGCGACTGCATCTTGGAGCTCATGACCAAAATCGCCAACTTCGCCGTGGCCACTTTCGGCAACTCACGCTACGGCTGGTTCAACGAAGGCCAGACCGAAGGCCCCGCCATCCACCTGGCCCGCGAGACAGAAGATGCCTACTACCATGACCGCATCCCTTACGGCGGCATGGCTTTGAGAGAAAGCAAGATCGAGACCGCACCGTGGGTCACCGCTCCCGGACAATTTGAGGAAGGTGCCCTGCGCTGGAACTTCTACGACCTCAACATGATGGGTGACGTGGCCGTCAGCCCATGGCACGACGAGCCTTTCACGCCCGAGGTAACCTACGCCTCTGAGATCCTTGTCGGCACCGCCTCGATGGATGTCACCGTCGCCAACGCCAACGGCGATGGCCTGAAGAACTTCCGCTGCGCCCTCTTCCATGGCGACGACATGATTGGCGTTGGCTACACCGATGAAGACGGCAACGTCACCATCGAGTTCGCCGATCCCATCGACTTCGTCGGCGAGATGAGCCTCATCGTGACCGGCTGCGACGCCTGGCCTCAGGCTTTGCCCGTCCTCAGCCTGCCTGGCAACTGTGCCTACGTCATCTACAACGACTATGAAATCAGCGGTGGTGCCCAGCCCGACTACGGCCAGAGCATCGCACTCGACATGCAAATCAAGAATGTGGGTACCGTGACCGCCAACAACGTCACCGCCACCCTCAGCACCGACTGCGACTACATCACCCTCACCGATGCCACCGAGACCATCGCCAGCATCGAAGGTGGCGCCACGATCAACCTTGCCGAAGCCTTTGCCATGGACATCGCCGACGACGTGCCCAACCTGATGAAAGCCGACTTCAACTTGAGTTGTACCGATGGCACCGACACATGGGAAAGCAAGTTCGCCATCCGCCTCCACGCTCCTGAGTTTGCCGTGGTGGGCACCGACCTCGAAGACGGCGACGGCAACGGTCAAATCGACCCAGGTGAGACCGTCACCGCCCACATCACCGTCAAGAATGCCGGTCTGGCCGCTGCTCCCGACACCCGCTTGAACGTCATCTGCGACCTGCCTGAGATCGTTTATGAGCAGGGCGACTTCCAAGTAGGCACCGTCAACGCCGATGAGGAGTTCACCGTCGACTTCGTGTTCGTCCTTTCAGAAGAGACCCCGCTTGGCGTGGCCTATGAAATCGGATTCAACACCACTTCGGGCCATTATTCCACCGAAGGAAGCTTCGCCTTCTCGGTCGGCATTGTCACTGAAGACTGGGAGACCGGCGACTTCAGCAAGTTCGAATGGGAGAACGACCCAAGCATGCCTTGGGCCGTGGTCACTGAGAACCCTTACGAAGGCAGCTATTGTGTCAAATCAGGCGCCATCGGCGACAATCAAAGCACCTCACTCGCCATCAACCTTGAAGTGCATAGCGAAGGAGAGATCAGCTTCTACAGGAAAGTCTCGTCGGAAAGCGGCTTTGACAAGCTGTACTTCTACATCGATGGCAACGAGAAAGGCAACTGGTCGGGCGAAGTGAGCTGGGGACAGATGACCTATGCCCTCCCCGTCGGCCATCACGAGCTGAAGTGGACCTACAAAAAAGACGTTTATGTGGCCAATGGCAGCGACTGTGCGTGGTTGGACAACATCGTCTTCCCGCCTTCGGATGTCATCACCGTCACGGAAGAGACCGTCATGAACGGTTTGACCCTCTATCCCAACCCGAACAAGGGACAGTTCAGCATCAACCTGCCTGAAGAGGATTGCGTCATTGTGGTGTTCAACAGCCTTGGCCAGCAGGTCTACAGCCGACAGGCCAAGGGTGAGACCACGCTCAACCTTGAGGCCTTGAACAGCGGCATGTACTTCGTCACGGTGAAGTCGGCCAGCGGCGTCAGCACCTTGAAGTTTGTGAAGGAATAATTCACACTTTTAATGATTTGAAAGCACCTCGGGATGATTTCTCGGGGTGCTTTTTGTTTGTCTGCCATTAGTCTTATTGAAAATTTGAGTACTTTTGCAATCATTAACAAACCACAGATTAGACATGAAGAAACTTTTACTTATTGCATCATTAGCCATGGCTTTAATGGCTAATGCCCAGACCATTACCATCGGCGAAGGCAACGGCATGACCGACGCAGTGCCATACAACACGTTTTACAATTACTCGTTCACCGAGCAAATCTACCTCGCCAGTGAAATCGAATATGCCGGAAACATCAAAGCCATCAGTTTCCGTCTTGCCTATAGTTACAACACCGAATACACCAGCGACATCGTTGTCTATCTGAAAAATGTGTCGAGAAACACTTTTGAAGATACTTCTGATTACGAGCCTGTTACCGAAGAAGACATCGTGTTTTCGGGCCCATGGACCATCCCTGCCGATTATGATGGCTGGATCACTATCGAGTTTGACACTCCATTTGCGTACAACGGCACCGACAACCTGCTGATTGCCGTTGACGAGAATTCCGAAGACTATGCCATCCGTTATTTCAGATTCACGGATACACCCAACACTGTCCTGAGCTATTGCAGCGACATTTGGAACCTGGACCCATATAATCTTGGCTCTTTTGTCGGGCCAAAAGAGGTGAGCCACTACCGTGGCAACGTCAAGCTTGTCTTTGGTGGTACTGTTGGCGTTGATGAAAGCAGCGTGAACGCGCTTTCGGTATATCCCAACCCGAACAAGGGCAAGTTTAGTCTCAACCTGCCCGAAGAAGACTGTGAGATTGCTGTTTATAATGCCATAGGGCAGCAGGTCTTCCAGCAAAGCAACGTCAAGGGCAAGACCACCTTCAGCATTGAAGGCTTGGATGACGGGATGTATTTCGGCACGGTCAAGTCATCGAGTGCAGTTAGCATTTTCAAGTTCGTGAAAGAATAATATATATATAATAAACGAATAGCCTCGGTGGATCAAGCGGAACGAGCAAACGACACTTCCGTACCTTCAGCATCGTCTGCTCGACTGAGCGAAAGGTAGTTGTCAGGGAGCGGACCTTAGTAGAAGCTGAGGGAGTTCGTTAGCGTTGGCAACGCCCGTGAGCGACCGTAGCGGCGAATAGCAGCAGCAGGCCTTGTGCGGCTGACGGGACAAACACGATGTGGAGACCGCCGACGATGCCTGAAGGACTGGGAAGGCAATGCTGGGCGCGTTAATGGAGCGGCGAAACACAGAGAGATACGAACCGTGTTCCGACGCGAAATGATAGCGACCGTTGCACTGCCGCACACAGTACAAGGGCTTCGACGGTGGTCGGAACACCTTGACGGGGATGGGAAGGTAAAAGTTTGGAGTTGTTCAGTTTCGTTATGCGTACTAACGTGCTATCGTGCTTACGATCATCCTCTTTTCTAAATTGCTCTTCAGTTGGTAGTAGAATCGACAATTTCCCAACCACAATCTTTCATTTTTTGAATGGCCTCATCATTCCATTGCTCTTTTTGTGAC
This sequence comes from uncultured Bacteroidia bacterium, assembly GCA_902780195.1. Lineage (GTDB taxonomy): Bacteria > Bacteroidota > Bacteroidia > Bacteroidales > F082 > Limimorpha. The sequence continues at coordinate 13,950 of CACZER010000045.1, read as the reverse complement.
GCTAGACAAAGCAGATGCGTTGGTCTTGAGAAGCCAACGTACATCATTTTAATAGCTTCCCTTACATATACACCTGTATAATTGTGCCTTTGTTTATACAACGGATTCGGAAGTTTTCTTTTAGATTTTAAGTGGTCTGTTTCATAATGACCTTCATACCAAGTTTCAACATACATTGTGGCGCAATGGGTTTGCCCTTTAGCAGAATGGACGGTTCCTATTTTTAAAGGAATTTGATTGTCGCTTTCGACTTGTAAAATCGCGTCAGGTATGGTTGAAGGTGAATCTAGATAGTTTTCAATTGCTTCATTCAAATCAATGTCAAACAAAGGTACTAATACATTAACAATATAGGATTTCAGGACACCATGAGCCTTTGAGATTTGAGTCTTTTTAATGCAAATAGTTGTGTTATACAAAGCCAGAAGGTATTTGTGCTTAGTATCAATAGTTTCAAGATATGAAACAAGGCTGTGAGGGGTAAAATCTCTTTGATAATCACCAAAGTCTTGTTTAATCTTTGCCGCACGAAGAAAAGAACAAATTGAATCCTCCAGACATCTTTTCGCTTTTTTGGCATCATTGGTTCTCTGCGCCAATTTAAGATAGTCATTCAACACTAAGCCATTTGGGGTCTCATTGTTCGTTTTTTTATAATCAGAGAAAATGTCTTCCAAATGATATTTTAAGTATCCTTCGGCTTTTGCTTCTGCATTCCACCCAAGGATATGGAATCCGAACTTGTTTCCTTCAACAACATTGTGTAAATCATACTTCACGATTAAGTTTACAAACACACTCTTTAATTGCTGTACGCTCAATTCATTGTATAGAATAAGATGAGGTTTGATTTTTGTTTCTCTTTCACTTATGACATTAAAGACAGGTTCACCCTTTTCATTGTTGCGTTCTAAAGTAAAGTAATCAACAACTTCTGCAATCTCTTTACTCAATCTCAACGATTTATTAATTGAAATGGGTCTTCGAGGCTTCCAAATGCATTCAGCTGAGACTTTTGAATAGATGGATTGATTGGGGTCTCCGATTCGTTGTAAACACACCTCTTCGCTGTTGAAGATTGCATCTAACAGGTCCAATTGGTATTTTTTCAAATCTTGTGTTTCATCAACAAACACAAACGGGAAACGAAGTTGTAATAATTCAATGATAGAAGGGCAACTGGTTATGTATTTGTTCGCCAAAAAATAGCAATCGTCATAATGAAGAATACCATCCTTTAAAAGAGATTTCTTCATTGAAAAATAATAATTTGTTATGGTTTCTTTTGCTGTTTGTGCAGTATTATTGTTGTTCCATTTTTTCGGAACATCAAATGAAAAAGGGTCGCCTTTGATACTATTTGCTAAGTATACTTTACCCTGCTTGTCAATGGAGAATCTGATTTCTTTATATTTATCAGGATATTTGTTTTTAAAGTAAAGCAACGCATTGTCCCTACTAAAATGATCTTGACAATAAGCATACGCTTTTAGGTTATACCGTTCAACACTGATAGAATCAATACTTCTTAGAAAGCATGACTTATAGAACGGAATAGCAAGGAATCTGTCAACAAATTCTTGAATTGTACATACGGCATTAGGATAATCAAGCAATTGAGGGACGACATCTTTCAACTTGCTTTTGATTTCATCTACGGCGGCATTTGTGTGTGACAAAACCAAAACGCCTTTCCCTTTCTCTAATGGCATTTGTTTTGCCAAACAATAAAGTTTTGCCTGTAAAGCCGTTGTTTTGCCACTACCAGGAACCGCCATCAAATCCAATGTGTCAAGTGATTTGATGAAAGCGATTCTTTCATCATCGAAATGACAACCATTTGGAAGTAAAATCCGTTCCGCTTCTTCTATATGAAAATCTTCAATAATCATGAATTGCAAGCATGGTCTATTGCATAAATTATATATTGGATGTATGAATCATTGGGTTGTATGGAGGGGCTGTTTTGATCAATTAAAGCAGAAAGCTCGTTTGCTACTCTAACTTTATCTAATGGATTTGAAGCATTAGGGAGTAGATTGTCTCTTAATTTACGCTTAAACAAGTCGTTATCCCAATTGCCTTGTTCGTCTTTCTTAAACTCTGGAGTGCCGGAATGAACTTTAGATACGGCTTCCTTAAACAAAGTACCCAACGAAGAAGAGTTGAACAAACACCATTCGAGCGTCCACTCTTTTGTCAGGAACAGCTTGATATTGTCATAATTATCACACTCCAATTCTTCGCTTTTCTTTCGTCTCTTATCCGCTTCTTCTACATTGTTGAAATTAAAGTGATCATCTGGACGGACATCCAAATCAGACACAATGGCAACAGGGTATTTCATTACCGTCCCATCAGCAGGCATAAATATCCGAGCAAAATGCAGATAAGCTGTTGAACCAACATTAACAATAGATACTTCATTTTCTGTCAAATCCTTTCCCATCATCTTTGCAATAGAAGGGATTAGTATTTCTTCAGCCCAACCTTCGACAAGAATAATACCCTTGGCGAAGAACAAATTGGATTTGGTCACATCAAGAAAATGCTGGAGGTATGTGTAATCTTTTCGTTCTAATCTGGTAGCACTAGGACATAGGGAATAGATGCTGTCACCATGACATAGAATCACATTGATGGTCGAATCGTTTGAAATGTTTATTTTTGATGCAAGATTGGGACTGTGGGTCGTTATAATGAATTGCACGTCATTTTGTTCTTGTATAGCTTCAATTACTTTCATTTGAGCTTGAGGATGAAGATGGGCTTCTAACTCCTCAACCAAGCAAGCCTTTAATCCCGAATGATTATTCTCGTCCAAATGTAATAGCTCGGCGGCCATGAACAATCGATTCATGGTTCCCAATCCCAGTTTTGGTTGATTTAGAAGGTCTAATGAAATTTTTTCTAAAATGCTTTTTATTGATGGATTGGAAATAACAAGCTTTGATGAAGTTTCATCCGAAATAAACTTCTTCAAGTACTTATCAATCACATCTTTAATCTGCTCCTTGTGGCTTTTTTCTCCATCCTTCTTGTTTTCATCATTGAACCATTCCTCTATTTCCTTGTTCGCCTTTGAAATGATTTTTTCAAATTCGTGATCTTCATCTTCCTTTTTCTGAAAAAGCGTATGGGCCAATAGTATTTGTGAAATCCTTGAACCTCTTTTGGCCGTCATCTCTTCATCGGCATCCCGTAATGGCTTCAAGTAAGTTGTTTTTAGGTATTCTTTCGCATCGTATGACAAAGGAGAGCCGTCTGCATCCATTCCTGCACAAACATCTGTTTGGCGAATTCCAGGCTTAGTTTTTTTAGCAGAAAACACAATGCGCAAAAACGGTGTTTTCGTACCATCCACCACTTCCCACCCTAACCATTCAATGAAATGAGAGGCCTCTTCATTTGATAATCCTCGAATTATTATTTCAATTCGAAATGATGGCGCTTTTGCCAGATAAAAATCATCATCTTCAATTCTGTATCCATCATAGGCGTGGGTTTTCAGTACCAATCTGATTGCGTCTATTATTGCGGTTTTCCCAGAATCGTTTTCTCCGATAAGCACATTCATTTTGGGCTTAAAGTTGATGGTGGCATGTGGCTTTGTAATGTCAAAGCCGAAATCGGGACAGCCATATTTTCTGAAGTTCCAGAGCCTTAGTTGTGAAATATACATGTCTTTATAATTTGTTGCAAAGGTAATGATTATTTCAAAAAGCGACATTTTGGCTTTTACAAAAGAAATAAAAGATTATTTCGATAACAAGAAACTGAGTATGAGAAATAATCCCTATCTTTGCGCATTAAAGAAAACACATTGTAACGCAAATCTAGTTGATAAATAAACCATTAGGCTTATGAGCAACATCCAAGACATTCACGCATTTGCCGAGTGCATCTACGACATCGTCCAGGACTATGTCGATGGCAACTACAATGCTGATGACGTATTGGCCATCGGCAAGCGTTGTGGCAAAATCACCTTGAAAGCCGATGCCAAAGAGGCCATCAAGGTTGGCAAGACCACAGAGCTTTACCCACTCAATGAACTGGTGCGGACTGGCGACGACAACGAGTTGGAGCCTGACAACGACAAGATTTCGGACATTGCGAATAGTTGGCTGTTTATCGAATAATAAGATGACTAATAAAACTGAAATATGACATAGTAACCAACGAGTCTTAAACATCCTTGACAAGGCTGAGCATACCAGAATTAGGACCTCGGGGACACGTCAGTCAGTCAAAACAAAGGATGTTCGCGCTCTATCATAAGGGTGTGGACTGATATTGTATTGACGTGGGCTGTCCTAAGCCTTGGTATTAGCAATCTCATCCGCGCCCTCTTTTAGAAACAAAAGAGGGCTTTTATTTGAGCCCCAAACAAAACCAATTATAATAGATAACTAAAGAGTATACTAATATGCCTAAAACCGTTTGTTCATTGTTTTCTGGATGTGGTGGGCTTGATTTGGGTTTCACTGGAGGATTTAATTTTCTCGGACGTGATTACGAAAGACTAGATACTGAGATTGTTTTTGCTAATGATTTTGATGCAGATGCTCAGGCCTGTTATAATAACAACCCACTTTTGACAGATGATGGAGCAGAGTGCTTGTTGGCTGACATTAGAAATGTTGATGCTAATGACATCCCTGATTTCCAGCTCCTTCTTGCCGGATTCCCGTGCCAACCTTTTTCAAATGCTGGTAATAGGAGAGGTGTTAATGATGCAAATGGTAGAGGGACTTTGTTTGAAGAATGTGAGCGTATTATTAGGGCCAAAATAGATAATGGACATCGACCGCAAGCCTTTGTTTTTGAGAACGTCAGAGGTATCCTATCCTCCAAAATGCCAGATGGCGTGACAACAGTCCCGCAAGAAATCTCAAATAGAATGCGTGCATTGGGATATAATATGAGTATGCAACTCGTTTGTGCGAGTGATTACGGCGTTCCTCAACAAAGATATAGAGTGCTAATGATTGGAGTTGATGCAGAACTTGGCATCGGCAATTTTGATTTTGATAATTTGCGCCAAGTTGTTCAAGACTATAATATACCCTCAAAAAGCTTTGGGCGAGATGAAGAGCTGCTTTTAGGGCACATTTTGCAAGGTGTACATGATGTCAAAGATGATGTTGTTTGGGAGTATAGTGAAACCACACAACGTTCAGTTGACCTAATTGGTGGCTGTAGACATGGTATGCAGGCTTTTGATTATTTCGTTCCAGGGTTTCATAAGGATGATTTGCCGGATATTGTATTTGAAGGTCGTTCTTGGAAGGATATTCCATACGAGTTACTTTCACCGAGATTTAAGAAAATTGCGGACGATCCTAAACGTTACCATGCTCCGAAGTTTTTCAGACGCTTTGCTTTTGGTGAAATAAACGGCACCATAACCGCATCAGCTCAACCTGAGAATTGTGGCATTACCCATCCTGTCGAAAATAGGAGGTATTCTGTTAGGGAGTGCGCCAGAATACAGTCGTTCCCAGACGATTTCAGCTTTGGAGGCATTCCTATCCAATCTCAATACAAGGTAATTGGCAATGCTGTGCCGCCTGTATTGGGTTGGGTTATTGCAAAGTCATTGTTGAATTTATTACCTTAAAATGAATCTCTATGAGCTACTTTTCAAAAGACTTGCTTATTAAAGCTTATCGCATTCTTTCTAACTTAACAGTAGATCACTTACAAGGCCAAACACAAATTGTAAGTGCATTGCGGTATGTTGTGGCGTTGGATATGTTTTATCGATTGAATAACAGAGAGTGTAAACTAGATAATACTTCCGATAAAAATGCTTTTACTGCCAATGTGAAATTTGTTGTCAATATATGTGACGACTTTTACACGGCAAACTTCTACACTACCATAGAAGAGTATGATGATTGCAGAGTTGGTAGTAATTTTTATTCGGCGGGAGTGGTAGCAAAATCAAAGGTTAGTCCTCTTACATATTTTAACTATCCATTACGAGGCTCATATCCTCTTTTTAAAGTTAAAGCCAACACTCTTTATCGTGAAGAACAATACTATGATAATGTTTCAAATTACCTACCTAACGAACAATTCAAAGCTGCTTTTGTGGTTTGGTTATTAAGGAACAACAGTGTTTCTAGTTTTCATTTCGATGAAATTAAAAAGTGCATAAGCGAATTGGTGACATCTGAATTAGCAACTGCGTTATTGCCGAATGAAGCATCTTTTAATGTGTTTGTAAATGGTTTTGTTTTACAGGATGACAAGCCTAAAGTCTATGTCCAAGATTTTATAGATATTATCGTAGATGAAAATAAAGATTCAAATGAAATGTCACACAAGGATAATACTACTAACAAAACTATGCAACAGCCATATAGAACACAAACCTTCTTAGCTGCCTTGCGAACAAAGCCTTTTATGCTTTTAGCGGGTATAAGTGGAACGGGCAAAAGTCGCATTGTCAGAAAACTTGCCCAAGCTAGTGTTAATGAACAGCTTCAAAGTTTTTATGACCCCAAATCGGTGGCAACTGGATTCGATAGGTGGAAGCTGCATAAACCTGCCAATTTTGAATTGATTCAAGTAAAGCCCAACTGGCACAATTCGTTAGAAGTTGTGGGTTACAAATCAAATATTGGAGGAGCCCATTATGAATTTACTCCATTTGTAGAGTTTATAGCCAGGGCATGGAAGCATCAAGATGTACCATTCTTCTTGTGCCTTGATGAGATGAACTTGGCACCAGTTGAGCAGTATTTTGCAGAGTTTCTTAGTGCAATCGAAAGTCGCTCTTTTGAAAACAATGAGTACGAAACAGACCCTATTATAAAACCTTTCAAAAATTTCGGTGATGAGGTTTGCAAGCAGATGCTCAATCATCTTATTGGCAAGATGGACGCATCAGATGCTGTACCTGGTAGTCCTGAGGCCAAGCTAATTGAGCGTTTTATGACCAAAGGAATGACATTACCAAAGAATTTACTAATACTTGGAACTGTTAATATGGATGAAACGACCTTCTCGTTTTCACGTAAGGTTTTAGATAGAGCTATGTCTGTGGTGATGAACGAGGTTGAATATGATAAGTTTTTCCGAGGAGAAACTGAAAATGATGTGGCTGAAATGAGCAAAGACGCATTGTCATTGCTTATCAACCGACCTATAAATGGTTTGGTCGCCGATAATAATCATATTGTAGATGTGGAAAAATACCTGACGGATATCAACACTCTTCTGGATAACACACCGTTTAAACTGGGTTATCGCGCTGCTAATGAGGCGCTTTTGTATGTAAGTTCAGCGTACAAGTTTGATCCCAAAGCAAACATTCATGTCGTATTAGATGAATTTACAATGATGAAGATACTCTCTAGAATTGAGGGAGACAAGAGGTCATTAGGTAATCTGTTATATGATCTTCGTGACGTTATTTCTGATGAGTATCCAAAATCTCATGAAAAGCTTAAACAAATGACGACTACACTTAACAGCAAACAATTTGTATCTTATTGGACTTAATGGTCACAAGCGATTTCATAGAACGTCTTGAAGTCCGAAACGAGGACGTAATGCTTTGTTTCACTTGCCCCAACTATAGCAAGAGAATAAGAGAATGTGTGTCAAACTTAATGGTAATAGAGGAGCAACCAGAGACTTTAATCCGCAAACAAGCATTTTATGGGCAGACCGATGATGAAGTTGTTTTTAGGAAAGGCCATTTATCAATAGATTCCGATGATAATTGGGTTACACAGTCTGGTACATTAGGATGGGATGCTTTTTTCTTTGAAAACACAGATTATCCTCTTCGTGTAAAAGCTTTATCAAATAGCGTTCATCTTTTGCGTTTAACCTTTGGCAAAGAACTTAGTGAATGTGTTGCAGCAGAGGACTCACTTATTTTTGGCTCAGTCAACTTTAATAATCAAGTAGGGCGTACAGACATCAAAGTGTTTTATGAAAAAGATGGAGTTGAAAACAATCTTTCGTTTTCTACTGAGGTCTTGAGCTATAAGATGGACTATAGGACGGATATGCGCAATGTAATTCGCGATATAGAAGAAGAATTTGCTTTGCTTAGTTATTCGTTTTTAAAAGACACTTATCTTACATTTAGTCAATCCAATAAAGAATCCACAGACTTAATTTGGTGGCAAATATTTAGAGATTGTTATCAAAAAATTGCAGATGCTTCGCGGCTCATTATAAATAATCCAAAAAGACGTTTGCAGACAGCTGTTCGATACGAATGTGCAGAGAGGATGCCATATATGCCAGCTGAATTAGAGAACGAGTACGAAGAATTTAAAGACGAGCCTTCGCACCTATATCGTATGGAGGAAATGTATCTTAGTAAAGATACTATTGAAAATAGATTTTTGAAATATGCTTTGTTCAATATTGCCGACCGGTTTAAACGTGTTCAAGATAATTTGCTTAGTGTTTTAAACATTGAGAATCTGGATTTGCTCAATCAGCTACAAGAAATGGACGAAGGACTTGCAACATTGACCAATGATCCTTTTTTTAGAGGTATCGGGGCTTTCAAGGGATTTAGCCAAGATTCTTTGGTGATGAAGCAGGCAGCAGGCTATCGTGATGTATATGAGAATTGGATTATTTTGCAATGTGGTTATGATCTGCAGGAAGGCGTGATGCAATTGGAGGTAAAAGACATTTCTGAACTTTATGAGATTTGGTGCTTTATTAAAGTGAAGAATATGGTTCAACATATTCTACGCGAAAAAGCTAATGCTTATTCGGAAGGGGGTAAGATGGAAGGTGGTTTTGTGAAGTCCCTTATACAGGGCAGCAAGTCTGAGGTGGTGTTTTTAGAGAACGATCATCCAGAAGTTAAATTAGCTTCTGTTATGTATAATGCCACTACGGAAGATGAAGAGCAATTGGTTGATGAGTCTGCATTAAGCAGTAATACTGACATTGCGGAAACAACATCCAAAACTACGGAACAACGGCCCGACATTGTGTTGCGTTTAAGTAAAGCCAAAGACAAGATACAGTACACATATCTTTTCGATGCCAAATATCGTATTCGTGATACCACTATACCCAAGGACCAAGGTGTAGAGGTGCCGCCTGTGGATGCAATCAATCAGCTTCATCGCTATCGTGATGCAATTTTTTACACTCACGCCGAAGACGAAAAGTTGAAACGAGAAGTAATTGGTGGATATGTGCTTTATCCAGGTAATCTTGAAAAGGAAAAATTCATCAATTCCTATTATCATCGGAGTGTAGATGAAGTGAATATAGGAGCTTTTCCTCTTAAGCCAGGAGGGCACTGGCTTGGCTTGTATAATAAAGACGGCGATTATAATGATTTGTTATTAGATCCTACTTCTTCAGAAGATGTTTTGTATCATCAGATTGAGACATGGTTGAATGACACTCAACCTCGCCAGACGCTATTAAAAAAAGCCATTCCACTAAAAGGATTATATTACGAAATTGATGATAGTGCGTCAGGAGTCCTTATGGTGATGATGGAGTATTACGATAGAAATAGTTTGGTTTTCCTTGCTAATGGAAAACTAGCTATTGGCATCAAATACTCAGCGGATTCAATGGAGATAGTAAGAAACCTAAACTCTATAGAATATGTGCTTTTCCACCATCGCAGTGCTAACGGACAACACCTGTTTGCTGTGAAAGGAGTATGTAAAGTTGTGTCTACTAAGGATGTTGAGTCAGACAGATTTAAGAATATAGATACAACAAAAATGTATGTTGCCGTTGACATAGACATTTCTGCCGAAATTGATGCCACAGGAATTGACCCAACCAAGAAGGGGTTTACTAAGAAGACTAGGTATGATGCACAATTTGCGCGGATGGATGAGTTGAGAGAGGTCTGATGAAACATTTCAAATTCTAAAGAAAACGCATCCATATTCGGCGGTTTTTGTATTTTTGCACTGCTTTTAAGACATCAAGAGTGCCAATAGGCACACCAACCGAGCTCCCAAGTTATGCCACGGTGGTAAAATGATGCGAGTTAAGAACTAACTAAAATGATAACTTATGCACTACAACAGAATTGTTTTGAATGAGCCCCATGCCTCCATTGAGGGCTTGCATGATGACAAGCTGAGTGGTTGGCAGATTGACGAGCGCTTTATCAACGATGTGGTGTTCCGCTTGACGGACTGGCACACCGACTATCTGTTTCATGGCACACGGCACCCCAAGATCAGGACGGTGCGCTTCCCCTTCTCGAGATTCATCGTGGATGCTGAAAGACTTTGGGATGACCCGATGGAAGACATCGGGCAAGGCATCATCTATCGGCATTTCGGCGGCTATAGAAGACAGGTAACTGCACTACATGAAGCGCGGCTGCTGCATCTGTGGGACGGTCATCAACGGAAGCTGAAGAGCAACCTATGCGAGGGGGCACTATTGCTTGACTGTCATTCGTTTCCCGAAGAAATGGGCGATGTTGACATCTGCATCGGGTTCAACGAAGATTGGTCTAAGCCGAGCAAGGAGTTGCTGGAATATGTTGTGAACCTTTTTGATGACAACGGTTATTCCGTGGGCATTAACTATCCCTACAGCAATTCCGAGGCGCCGGCCTGCCCGTTCACTTACCAATCCATGATGCTGGAAGTGAACAAAAGGGTGTATCTGGAGGGGAAGTCGCCTTACCTGAAGACGCATTGCGACAAGAAGAGAAGCGTGCGGGAGGTGCTCGGCATGCTGATGGAAAGAGTGGCTGAGTAGTTGGTTAGTGGGACTAACCAACTCATTTTGTGAAAGCATAAAAAAACCTCCCCACAAGCCAAACAGCCCATGGGGAGGCAGACGGCAGCGGCTTGCCGCCGGAAGAGACGCATCAAAAATGCCTTGCGCTGAGGATACACCACAGGCTTCCAGGCTGAAAGTCACAGTCAGTCACCTTCAACCTCACGCGATGGGGTAAAAGGTCTTGTCGTATGACTAATTGTCTGGTTTTTCGTCCTTTTCGTCGGCCTACGATGAGCCCAAACGCCACATGGTGACGCAAAAGGTCACGGTGCATGACGAAAAGTCCGAATTGATGCCCGAAATGGTCTCTATCAGTGACCTAAAAGGTCATCGCCTGACTTTTGGTGACATGCAGTCACCAATTTTCAAAAGGACGGCTCCGTCAGGCATATACAGCTGCGGGGAGGTCCGATGAAGGCGGCCTTGATTCTTCGGTTCCTTCACATCAAGGAGAAGGAACAAAGAAAACCTCAGCCATCTCCTTCCCTCTCGCCGTGGCCATTTTCTCGGGATCTGGTTGGATCCCTACCCTACCCAAATCCAATCGGTCGGCGTCGAAACAGGCGTCGATGGTGGGGTTACCCGTGCTGCGGGTCGAGGTATGCTGACGGCAGGCCTGCTGAAGCAGGGAGAACTGCTCGTCGCTGAGGTCCTTCAACAGGCTGTCCCTCAAGCTTTCCATCATCAGGGCCGCACGAGGGCCATGCTCCAGGTCGTAGCCGTCGTTTTCCCTGCAGCTGTCGTGCAGATAGGCGAACAGCCGTATGACGGTCACGTCACACTCGGGCGTGGCCAGCAGCAGCCCGTTGCGCTCCACACGCTCCCAATGCGCAACGCCATGCAACGGCCCTAAGGTCCAACGGCGCACCGCCCATCGCTTCACTTGCTCAATGTCTATCATGATATCGGTATTTGGAGCAAAGATACAAAAAAATCAAGTTTCCCCTTTGTCATTAAGCAATAAATTCCTATCTTTGCAGTTTCATTTTTTGAACGAAAGAATATCAGTTAAATCACTAATAATCAATAAGAAAATGACAAAGTACGTTTATACTTTCGGTGGCAAGACCGCTGAAGGTAATGCTTCGATGAAGAACGAGTTGGGCGGCAAAGGCGCCAACTTGGCCGAGATGTGCTTGCTCAAGCTGCCCGTACCGGCCGGCTTGACCATCACCACGGAATGCTGCACCGCTTATTACCAGAACAACTGCCAACTGCCTGCCGGCCTCATGGACGAGGTCCACGCTGGCATGAAGAACATGGAGAACATCATGGGCATGAAATATGGCGACCCAGAGAACCCGCTGCTCGTCAGCTGCCGTTCAGGCGCGCGCAAGTCGATGCCCGGCATGATGGACACCGTGCTGAATATCGGTCTCTGCTCCAAGACCATCCCTGGCCTGATCAAGAAGACCAACAACCCCCGTTTCGTGTATGACTCCTACCGCCGCCTCATCATGATGTACGCCGACGTCGTCATGGAAAAGGCCGAGGGCATCGAACCCGCCGACGGCAAGAGCATCCGCAAGCAGTTGGACGACATGCTCGACGCTTACAAAGAAGCAAAAGGCTACAAATCAGATACCGAGCTGAAGGCCGAAGAACTCCAGCAGCTGGCTGAGGACTTCAAGGTCCGCATCAAGGAAGTGCTGGGCACCGAGTTCCCGGACGACGCCGAGGCTCAGCTGGAAGGCGGCATCAAGGCCGTGTTCAAGAGCTGGAACGGCAAGAAGGCCATCTCCTACCGCCGCATCGAAGGCATCCCGGACGACTGGGGCACTGCAGTCAACGTGCAGACCATGGTGTTCGGTAACATGGGCGAAGGCTCCGCTACCGGCGTGGCATTCACCCGTAACCCCGCCACTGGCGACAACCAGTTCTACGGTGAATGGCTCATCAACGCCCAAGGCGAAGACGTGGTGGCTGGTATCCGCACCCCCAACCCGTTGAACGACGACACCAAGAACGAGCAGAACAAGCACATGCATTCCACGACGACACCAAGAACGAGCAGAACAAGCACATGCATTCCATGCAAGAGCTGATGCCCGAGACTTATAAGGAACTCTGCGAGGTGCGCCGCATCCTCGAAGAGAACTACCACGACATGCTCGACATCGAGTTCACCATCCAAGACGGTAAGCTCTACATGCTGCAGTGCCGCGTCGGCAAGCGCACCGGCGTTGCCGCTCTGACCATGGCCATCGACATGCTGAAGGAAGGCCTCATCGACGAGAAGGAAGTCGTCATGCGCCTCACCCCCGAGCAACTCGACGAGCTGCTCCACCCCATCCTCGACGCTGCCGACGAGAAGAAGCACACCGTCATCGCCAAGGGTCTGCCCGCAGGTCCTGGTGGCGCTGTCGGTAAGATCGCCCTCACCAGCGAGAAGGCCAAGGAATACCGTGCCGCCAAGGTGGCCAACATCCTGGTCCGTGAGGAAACCAACCCCGAGGACGTCGAAGGCATGCGTGCCGCCGACGGTATCCTGACCGCCCGTGGCGGTATGACCTCACACGCCGCCCTCGTGGCCCGTGGCTGGGGCAAGTGCTGCATCGTGGGCTGCGACGCCGTGAAGATCGACCTCGAGAAGGGCATCGTGAAGATCGGCGACAAGCAGTTCAAGGAAGGCGACACCATCAGCTTGAACGGTTCGAAGGGCTGGGTCTACGACGAGCCCGTCGGCATGATCAACGCCACCGAGAACCCGCTGTTCCAGCAGTTCATGGCCTTGGTCGACAAATACCGCAAGATGGGTGTCCGCACCAACGCCGACAACCCGGAAGATGCCCAAAACGCCGTCAACTTCGGCGCCGAAGGTATCGGCCTGTTCCGTATCGAGCACATGTTCTACGGCAAGAACAGCGAAGAGCCGCTGGCTAAGCTGCGTAACATGATCCTGGCCAACACCACCGAAGAGCGTAAAGCTGCTTTGGCCGAACTCGAGCCTTACATCAAGAACGCTGCCAAGGGCACGCTGAAGGTCTTGAACGGCAAGCCGTTGACCTTCCGTCTGATGGACCCGCCCTTGCATGAGTTCGTGCCTCATACCGAAGAGAAGCAGCGCGCCCTCGCTAAGGAGCGTGGCATCAGCTTCGAGGAGATCAAGAAGCGCATCGACGCCCTCAACGAAGTGAACCCGATGATGGGTCTGCGTGGCGTCCGCCTCGGCATCGTCTATCCCGA
>CACZER010000044.1:0-19936 GCA_902780195.1 uncultured Bacteroidia bacterium | reverse complement strand
TGGGGCCTACGCCAGGACCGCCACCGCCGTGCGGGATGGCGAAGGTCTTGTGCAGGTTGAGGTGGCAGACGTCGGCACCGATGTAACCGGGGCTGGTCAGACCGACTTGGGCGTTCATGTTGGCACCGTCCATGTAGACTTGACCGCCGTTGTCGTGGACGATCTTCACGAGGGTGCGGATGCCGTCCTCATAAATACCGTGGGTCGAGGGATAGGTGACCATGAAGGCAGCCAGGTTGTCCTTGTATTGCTCGGCCTTTGCCTTGGCGTCTTCGAGGTCGATGTTGCCGTTTTCATCGCATTTCACCACCACTACTTGCATGCCAGCCATAGCAGCTGATGCAGGGTTGGTGCCGTGAGCCGAAGCAGGGATCAAGCAGATGTTGCGGTGACCTTGACCGTTGGCCTCTTGGTAACGACGGATGGTGAGCAGACCAGCATATTCGCCGCTGGCACCCGAGTTAGGCATGAAGCTCATGCCCTTGAAGCCCGTGATCTCGCAGAGGTCTTTCTCCATCTCAGCGATGAGTTCGAGGTAACCTTCCGCTTGGTCGGCGGGGACGAAGGGGTGGATGTTGCCAAACTCAGGCCAGCTGAGGGCATACATCGAAGTGGCGGGGTTCAGCTTCATGGTGCAGGAGCCCAGTGGGATCATGCAGCGGTTGAGGCTGAGGTCGCGGTTCTCGAGTTTCTTCATGTAACGCATCATGTCGGTCTCGCTGCGATATTTGAAGAACATCGGGGCCTGCATGAACTTGGAGGTACGCTGCATTTCGGCAGGGATGCCGCTGAACTTCTGGCAGTTCGGGTCGCAGACGAGCTCCTCGTGTTGCTTGCCAAGGGCTTCGGCGACGACTTGGCCGATCTCGTTGATGTCCTCACGAGCGGTGGTCTCGTCGATGCTGATGCCGAAGTGTTGCTTGTCGATGATACGGAAGTTCATGCCGTGTTTCTCGGCGGCTTCCTTCACCTTGCAGGTGCAGGCACCTTCGGGCAGTTCGAACAACAGCGTGTCGAAGAAGTATTTGTTGAGCTGCTTCACGCCGAGCTTGGCTAACTCAGAGGTCAGCTTGCCGGCGAGGCAGTTGATATGATGAGCGATTTCGATCAAGCCCTCCGGACCATGATACAAGGCATAGAAGCCCGACATGATGGCGAGCAAAGCCTGAGCCGTGCAGATGTTTGACGTGGCTTTTTCGCGCTTGATGTGCTGCTCACGGGTCTGCAAGGCAAGACGGTAGGAGCCTCGGTGGTGGCGAAGTAACCGGCATGAGGACCGCCGAATCCCATCGGCAGACCGAAACGCTGGTTGGAGCCCAAGACCACGTCGGCACCCCATTCACCGGGAGGCGTGATGAGGGTGAGGCTGAGCAGGTCGGCGGCGACGGCCACTTGCATGCCTTTCTCTTTCCATGCGGCGACCTTAGCGCGGTTGTCGACGATTTCACCGAATTGGTTGGGGCACTGGATCAAAACGCCAAAGTATTCTTCACTGCAATCGAACTTGTTGATGTCGTCAATCACGACCTCGATGCCTTGGAAGTGGGCGCGGGTCTTGATGACTTCTATGCTCTGCGGGAACACGTCGTTGGCGACGAAGAACTTCTTCACGCTGGCCTTCACCTGGGCGCGGCTGCGGGCATGCCAGAACATCAGCATGGCTTCGGCGGCGGCGGTGCCTTCGTCGAGCAAGCTGGCGTTGGCCAGCGGCATGGCGGTGAGGTCGCTGATGACGGTCTGGAAGTTCACGAGGGCTTCGAGACGGCCTTGCGAGATCTCAGCTTGGTAGGGAGTATAAGAGGTGTACCAGCCTGGGTTCTCAAGGATGTTGCGCATGATGACGCCAGGGGTGATGGTGTTATAGTAGCCCAAGCCGATGTAGCTGCGGAACTGTTTGTTCTTGGCACCCAAAGCTTTGAGGTGGCTGATGACTTCGTATTCGCTCATGCCTTCGCCGATGTTGAGGTCTTTAGGCAGACGGATTTCGGGAGCGATGATTTCATCGACAAGTTGTTCTTGCGATTTAACGCCAATGACCTTGAGCATCTTTTCGGCATCTGATGCGGTGGGGCCGTTGTGGCGTTTGATGAAGTTGTTTCTGATCATTTCTTGAAATGTTTTTGTTTTTGTATGATGATTTTATTCTGTTGCTTTGATTCTCTCCTTCAATGTGTTGATGTCTTGAATCTGTTCGGCATCCGACGGTGAAATGTTACGCAGCTTACCGCTCCATTGTTTGAAGGAGGGGAAGTCCTTCAAGATGGTGAAACGCAGGTAGTCATATTCTTCGCCTTCCACCTGGTTGCGGTTGGCTTTGTAAAGGCTGTCGTAGGGGTCCATGCGTCCTTCGCGTTTGTGGATCATGTCCCAGAATTTCTTTTGGAATGGGGTAGAAGGCGCCTCTGCGACAGGCTTCTTTTCTTCTTTCACCTCAGTTATAGGCTCTGCCTCGGGCTCTTCGGCAGGGGCGACGGGTTCCTCTACTTGTTGTGGTTCTTCCGTCGTCACAGCAGGTGTCTCTTCAGCGAGGGTGTCGGGGACGATTACCTCCGTCTGAGGTGTCTTGGCCGGACGGTTGGTCTTGGGCTCTTTGAAGACACTGGCTGCAAGGTATACGATCAGGCCTAGTATGGCCAAGGTGGCCAAAACCATCAATACCTTTCCCATGCTGGAAAGGAGACGTGCTTTAAAAGGTTGTTTCTCGTATTGGGCAACGAGTTTACCATCGTAGATCTGTTGGTTGGACAAGGGCTCGTATTTGAAGCCGATGAACTTATAACCCGTAGGAGGTATGATATACTCCTGGACATCGTGCCCATCCTCATATAAGGAATAGGGACATCCGTCCATTTTTTCTCCGATACCCGGGTCGATACAAAAATGTCTTTCTGTAATTTCTGTCATTATTAAAAAAGAAGGGTTATTGAAGGACCTTATTCATGGAAATGTAATTGGGATAGGCCAATTGTTGGTTATTGATAGTGATGTAGGGTTTCACCTTAAGGCCAAGGTTGACGGGTTCGCTATTGGCACCTGCCAATTTGAATGCCAGGTTCACGATGGCGTCAGCTGTTTCGCCACTGAAGAGTTGGAACAGGTCAGTGGTAATTGGGATTGACACGGTGTTCTTCGATTTGCCAGGCACGCTGACCGCCTGGTTCAAGGTTGTGCTGATAACTTCCTTGTTGTTTAAACTGACGATATAATCCATTTTAGCCATTGAAGCGGCGATGGAGTTGGGGTTGGTAACGTCAACGTTTACGTTGAAGGTGACCGGCAGGGTCTTTTTCATCAAAGCGTTAGTGAGGTTGAGAAGTTGGGTGACGTTCAGGTCGTTTTGCGTCATGCCTTTGCTGAGGTTGACGCCTAACATCTGTATGTTGTCAACATTATTCAGATTGAAGGTGCAATTGGTGAAGTTGTATAATTCAGCAGCTTGATGGGCGATGCTGGAGATGACTTCACAGGATGACAGGCCGAGTGCCACGAAGACGATAATGAGGGCTCTTTTAAGTTTTGACATAGCTTTTCTTTGATTTATAGGCTATTAGACCTTGATTGATATTTGAATTGTTAGGTTTTTATTCTTTTGCAATAATAAAACAAAATGTCGACAAAACATCAGTTCTGCCTAAACAAAAAACGCATTATTCTTCTCCACGACGCGAAGCACGCTTACGCTCCAGCTCATCGAGGATAATTTTACGCAAGCGAAGGCTCTTGGGGGTTACCTCAAGATACTCATCGTCACGAATGTACTCCATGTATTCCTCCAACGAGAAACGCACGGGCGGGATGAGGCGGATGGCTTCGTCACTACCTGAGGCACGCACGTTGGTGAGGTGCTTGGTCTTGCAAACGTTGATGACGATATCGTTGCTGCGGGTGTTCTCGCCGATGACCTCGCCAGCATAGACGTCCTCGTTAGGGTTGACGAAGAAGGTGCCACGGTCTTGCAGTTTCCAAATGGCGTAAGGGATGGCTTGTCCCGTCTCCATCGAGATCAAGGCGCCAGTGTTACGGCTAGGCATATCGCCCTTCCATGGCTCATAAGCCTTGAAGCGGTGTGAGACGATGGCTTCGCCTTCAGTGACGGTCAACAAGGTGTTTCTCAAGCCGATGAGGCCACGTGAAGGGATGTCGAAGTCGAGGCACATGCGATCGCCTTTGGGCTCCATCTGAGTCATCTCACCCTTGCGGGCACTGACCTGCTCGATGACACGGCCTGCGAAGTCCTCGGGGACGAGGACGGTAAGGCATTCGATAGGCTCGCACTTCACGTCGTCGATGTATTTTAGGATAACCTTGGGCTGACCGAGTTGGAACTCATAGCCCTCGCGGCGCATGGTCTCGACGAGGATGCTGAGGTGCAGGATACCACGGCCATAAACCATCAGGGAATCAGGCGATTCGGTGTCTTCCACCTTCAAGGCGAGATTCTTCTCGGTTTCCTTATACAAACGCTCGCGCAGGTGGCGTGAAGTGACGTATTTGCCCTCCTTTCCGAAGAAAGGAGAATTGTTGATGGTGAACAACATGCTCATCGTGGGCTCATCCACATGGATGGGTGGCAGTGGCTCAGGGTTTTCGTAGTCAGCCACGGTGTCGCCAATCTCGAAGTCGTCGATACCCATCAGTGCGATGATGTCGCCAGCCTCGACGGGTTTCTTGGTGCGTTCCTTGCCTAGGCCTTCAAAAGTGTATAGTTCTTTGATGGTCGACTTGGTCACGGAGCCGTCGCGTTTCACCAACGAGACGTTTTGTCCAGCCTGCAAGGTACCGCGTTTCAGACGACCTACGGCGATACGACCGACGTAAGAGCTGTAGTCCAACGAGGTAATCAGCATCTGTGGCGTGCCTTCTTCGAATTTCGCGGGCGGGATGGTGTCGATGATGACGTCCAAAAGGTAGGAGACATTGTCGGTGACGTTGTTCCAATCGTCTGACATCCAGCCTTGCTTCGACGAGCCATAGACGGTGGGGAAGTCCAGTTGGTCTTCGGTGGCGCCAAGGTTGAACATCAGGTCGAAGACAGCCTCCTGCACTTCGTCGGGACGACAATTCGGTTTGTCCACCTTGTTGATGACCACGATGGGTTTCAGGCCCAGCTCGATGGCCTTTTGCAGCACAAAACGGGTCTGCGGCATGGGGCCTTCAAAAGCGTCGACTAAGAGCAGTACGCCGTCGGCCATGTTCAACACGCGCTCCACTTCACCACCAAAGTCGGCGTGGCCAGGAGTGTCGATGATATTGATCTTTACGTCTTTATAACGAACGGACACGTTTTTTGAAAGAATGGTGATGCCACGTTCGCGTTCGAGGTCGTTGTTGTCCAAAATGAGTTGACCAGGCGCTTCGTCCGATTCCTTAAAGAGTTGGGATTGGTAAAGGATACGGTCCACGAGGGTTGTCTTGCCGTGGTCAACGTGAGCGATAATAGCTATATTTCTGATATTCTGCATATTATTACTATAAGCCTTGAAAAATTACAAAGTGCAAAAATAATGAAAAAAATGGTATGTTTTTCTTTATCGTAGCCAGAAAAATTCATCCTTGGCGACGATAGGCTTGAAATACTCGTCAATGGTGCCCTGTTCGACAAGTTCTTTAGGTGTGCCTTGTCGTAAGGGCTGCTTTGGCGCCATTACCCACATCTGGTCGGCGTGGCGGAGCAGCAAGTCCAAGTCATGGGAGCTGAAAAGGATGGTTTTAAGCTTCTCCCTGGAGAGTTTGTGCATGATGTTGACCAACTCGATTTTACTTGGATAATCAAGGAAGGCGGCTGGTTCATCCATGAAAATAAGAGGTGTGTCTTGTACCAAAGCCTTGGCGATCATCACTTTTTGCTGTTCGCCATCGCTCAAGGAAACGAAGTTGCGGTTGGCGAGATGGGTGATGCCTATGGTCTCGAGGCTGTCGTAGATGATTGCTTCGTCTTGCTCTTTGAGGTTTGCCAACAAGCCAAGGTGCGGGTATCGTCCAGCCGAGACGATGTCGAAGACTTTGATGAACAGGTCGTCGGGCTTATCGGTGAGAACGAGGCTAAACAAAGAGGAGCGTTCGCGAGGTGAGTATTCCTTGATGTCTTTGCTGAACAGCGACACCTCGCCACCAACGGGTTTAAGGCTGGCAGAGAGTGTCTTGAAAAGCGTTGTCTTACCAGATCCGTTGGGGCCAGCTAAGGCCACGATGTCGCCTTCGTTGAGGCTCACGTTGATTTCGGGCATCAAGGCTTGGCCTTTGTAGCCTATAAGCAGGTTAGTGGTATGGAGCACTTCTTTCATTTCAGTATTTTTTGACGGTGAAAGATGACCCACAGCACAATAGGCGCGCCGATCAACGCTGTGACAGAGTTGATAGGTAGGTTGCCTTCGAACAAGGGGAGTCGCGAAATAAGGTTACAGAACAAGGCAAGGCACATGCCGATGAAGGCTGTAGCAGGTATCAACACCTTATGGTCGCTGGTACGCAAGAGGAAACGGGCGATGTGCGGTACTGCCAGACCTAAGAAAGCGATAGGCCCGCAGAATGCCGTGATGAGGGCGGTGAGGAAACCCGAAGCCAAGATGATGAGCATGCTGCTCAACTTGATATTGACGCCAAGGTTCTCGGCATAACGCTCTCCTAGTAGCAGGAGATTCAAGGTTTTGAACAGGAGGAATGAGCCGATGACGCCTGCCATAACGGCGATGGCGAAGAAGGGTAGTTGGGCCTTACTTACATTGGAGAAACTGCCCATGCCCCAAATGACAAAGGAATGCAAGCCTTCCTTCTGGCTGAAGAACTTTAAAATGTCGGTGACCGAGCCAGCGATGTATGCAATCATGATGCCTACCAATACAAGACTGACCATGCTACGGAGCCTCGAACTTAGTGCGAGGATGAGCAACAACACCGCAAAGGCGCCCACGAAGGCTGCTACGGTGATGCCTAAGGTGGACCACAGCGACAGTGCATTAATCGATAGTCCCGAAGCGGTGCCGAGCAGGACGACCAAGGCCACGCCGAGGCTCGATCCGCTGCTGATGCCAAGTAGGGAAGGGTCGGCGAGGGGGTTGCGGAATAAGGTCTGCATCAACAGACCTGCCACAGAGAGCCCTATGCCCGCCAGCAAGGCCGTGATGGCTTGCGGCAACCGGTAGTCGAGTATGATCGACTTATAGGTGGAGTCTTTCCCTTTGAAGACGACATCCACGAAATCTTGGAATGAGATGGAAACCGAGCCCAAACGCAGGTTCAGAATAAACAGCACAATGCCAATGGAGATAACCCCGATGAGGATTAGTGCAAAGGGCTTGTTGTGCTTACTATGTTGTATTTGTGAGTTCATTCCTTCGTTTTGATGATACCAAGTTTTTCCAGTTCATTGACAATCCATTCCTTGTCATCACGATTGGGGATGAGTTGCTTTAATTGACAACCTGTCTGCTTGTGGAAAATGCACCATTGGTAGACAAACAAGGACGCATAAGTCAAAGTGGCCGTGATGGCGGCTCCTTTGATACCCAACAAGGGGATTAACAAAAGGGCAGATGCTAACGTGACGTCAAGGCCGATAAGGGATGCATATAGGTTGTATCTTGGCTTACCCGTGCCAGAGAAATAGTTGGCCAATATGTTGTGTGCTGATAAGAACACGATACCAGGGGCCATCATCAGTATGACGGTGCGGATGTCACCAAACTCTCCAGAAAACAACCATTCAAATAACGAGGTTGGGAGTAGACAGATGATTAATAAAGCGGTGAAAGTAAGAATGATTGCAATTTTCATGAAGCGAAGTGTCAATAGTGAAGAGCGTTGTTTGTTTTCTGTGTTGCTCAACGCTGAAAAGGCAACCAGTCCGATACTTTGACCTACGACGTTCACACCTTCTGTAACCTGAGTGCCAGAAGCATAAACCCCGATGGACTTTTCGTCGCAATGGATTTTTAACAGATATAGGCTCAGCCGCTTGTTAAGTGTGCTTACCAAAGTTGAAAGTTGCATGAAAGCTCCGTAGTGGAGCATTTCTTTCAAGCAGCTTCTGAAAGAATCTTCGCCATCGTTTTTCGAGTTGGGGAAGAGCAGCAACCAACCGATGAGGGTTGCCAGGGAGTAGCCACATAATTGTGAGTATAACAAGGCTTTTGCTGTTCTTAAGTTTAAGGCGAAAATCAAGACTGCCATCATTGTGACTTGGGTGAGAATCTGAATAAGAAATAGCCAGTTGTAGGTGGCCACTCTCTCTTTGCCCAAGAAATGGTTGAGGTTGAATTCATGCAGGCTGTAGACGAAAGTCATTGCCAAGACCAAGATGGCATAACCTTCAGGAACGACGGTGTGATAGAATCTAGGAAAGAAATCTAAGATATTGAATAACAGGATATATAATAGCATAACGAATAGGATCCAACCATAAGAAATCTTTATCAAGGTGGAGAACTTCTTTCTAGGTGTGAAATAAACCAATCCGCTGCCGGCAACGAGTTCGATGCCAATCAACAAGAATGTGATGTCGGTTTGTGCAACAAAAGCCTTGCCCCATTCTGCGGCGCCGAGACATCTGGTACCCATGATGAGGGTGGCCAATTGTGTCATCACATTGACCACCCTAGTTATTCCTGTTCCTAATATCTTTTTAAACATTAGTATTATTCAACTGGAATATCCTTGTTGACGTTCTTCGACCCCCAGAGGGCGTAGAAGAGGATGTAGGCGGCGCAGAACAACACTACGACATAACTGGTCATGTAGCTGCCTGTCCAGTCGGCGACGAGACCTTGCAAACCCACCATGATGGCGAAACCAAATACCATGGTCATGAAGGCGCCCGAAGCGATGGCTGTGTACTTGCCCAAGCCTTCTGTGGCGAGGTTGAAGATGGCGCCCCACATCACCGAGGTGCAAAGACCCACCAGGATGAAGGCAAAGATTCCCACGGGCACTTGAGCCCAGATAACCCTTAGGTTAGCCCAGTCGATGCCAGGAACGTTGACCTGCCAGCTTTGAGGGGCGAGCATACCAAAGAGCACAAGGACGATGGCTGCGATGGAGACTGTGGTCACCATGGCTTTCGAAGAAACCTTGCCGCCAATGGCACCGCCAATGAAACGACCGATGAGCATCATCAGCCAGTATACGGCTACGATAAGACCTGCAATGGTGCCGCTCATGCCGAGACCAGGGGTTGCTGCCGTCGGCTCAGAGGTTAGGTATTGAAGGATATAAGTAGGCGTACCAACCTCGATGCCACCATACAGGAAGATGGCCAAGATGCCGAGCTTGAAATGACGGAACGAGAAGGCACTATATTTGTCCTTGACTTCCGATTTCACCTCCACAGGCTGTTGAGGTTCTTCAATCTTAGTGAACAGAATGACGATAAAGCCGATGACAAAGATGGCCAAGGCAATCAGCAGGGCAGGAGTGGCATCGGAAATCTTGGCCTTGGTAGCCTCGCCGATGAGGGCACCCATGAGGATGTAGACCGCCACGGCAGCGGCTGAGTTGAAAACGCCACCGATTTGGATGAGTTGGTTGCCTTTGTTGCCGCCACCACCGAGGAGGTTCAGCATGGGGTTGACGACAGTGTTCAGCATACACATGCAGAAGCCGGCGATGAAGGCACCGATGAGATAAACACCGAAGCCCATCTTACCGCTGGCCCATTGCACTAGGATGCCAATGATACCTACGGCGAGGGCTATCAATGCAGTTTTTTTGTAGCCGAATTTTTTGATTAACATACCCGAAGGGATGCCCATAATCAAGTAGGCAATGAAGTTGCCATAGTTGCCGATTTGTGACAGGAAGTTGCTGGCGCCGAATTGGTTCTTCACAATGACGGCCATCGGTGAACAGAGGTTGGTCACGAAGGCAATCATGGCGAATAGGGCAATCATCACGATGATGGCACCCCATTGTTTCGTTTTAGTACTCATATTGTTGAAAATTTAAAGATAATCGTTTCATTATACTCTTCGCCCGAACGCAGGAAGGTGTTGGGGAAGTTGGGCTTGTTGGGTGAGTCGGGGAGGGCCTGACACTCCAAGGCTACGCCTGAATAGTCCTCGTAGATATGGCCATTCTTACCCTTGGGGCAGCCTGAAAGCCAGTTGCCGGTATATACCTGAACGCCTGGTTGGGTGGTATAGATCTTCACCATGCGTCCGACACCTTCGTGTGAGAGCTCGGTAGCAAGACACAGCTTGTCCTTTTCGATGCCATCGATGACCCAGCAACTATCGTAGCCCTTGCCATTAATCAAGTCGGGGAAAGGCTCTTTGATGTCGCGGCCAATAGGTTTCGCTATCGTGAAATCCATTGGCGTGTCAGCGACAGGCGCCATCTCACCAGTGGTGATTAATTCATTGGTGGCAGGTAAGAAGCGCGAAGCATTCAGACGAAGCTTGTGGTCGAGGATGTCGCCATTGCCTTCGCCTTTTAAATTGAAATAGGTGTGGTTGGTGAGGTTGACGATGGTGGTATCGGAGGAATAAGCGCAAAGACGGATGTTCAGTTCGTTTTCGTCGTTTAGAGTGTAATACACCTTCGACACCAGCTCGGCGGGATATCCCGCTTCGCCGTCGGCACTAAGATAAGTGAATACCACACTCTCACCATTGATGCGACTAGCCCATTTCTGGTTGGCGAAGCCGATGCTACCGCCGTGGAGGTGATGCTTGCCGTCGCCGGTATTGAGTTCGAGTTGATATTCAACATCATCTATTTTGAAGCGGCCGTTGGCGATGCGGTTGGCGAAGCGACCAGGCGTTTTGCCTGCACACGGACCGTCGTTGAAATAATCCCATGGGTGTGGATAGCCGAGGACGATGTCTTCCATATGGCCGTAGCGATCGGGAGTGACGATGCTCACTATGCCCGCACCGATATCGCTCAGCTGCACCTTGATACCGTTGGCGTTGGTAAGGGTATAAAGCTTAATGTCTTTGCCGTCAGGGGTCTTGCCCCAAACTTTAACGTCAATATTCATTGCCATAAGTTGTTAGGATAAACGCCTTTCTCGATTAGCTCGTGGATTTTGCGCATCACGTCGGGTTTGTCTTCCTTGTAGGTCACGCCAAACCAAGAGGCGTTGCTTGACAGCACCTTCAGCTTGGCTGTTCCGTCATTGATGGCTTGGTTTACCATTAGTGGGATGAAGAACTCGGCCTTGATGTTGGTCTGGGCGGGTCCCTTCAGGAACTCGACGAAGCCCTTCTCGGAATAGGCGAAGAAGTCGGGCGTGAAACCGAAGAAATTCATGGAAACAAGCGAATCCATATCCAGCGGATGCGAGCCAGTCTCGTCGGTGTAGGCAGCGCCGCCGTCTTCGGTGTGACCGATGGCGGTGCGCTCTACGATGGTCTGCAGATAATCTTCTTCATCAGCGGTGCAGATGCCACGGCTCACCGTGCCGAAGTCCGACATGGTGTTACGCAGTTTGTAGGCCACCATGCTGTAAGCGCCTTTCTTGCCTTCACATTCCATGAGATACTTGGCCAAAACCTCGTAGGCCTCCTTGCCGTAAAAGTCGTCGGCGTTGATGGCGGCGAAAGGTTCGTGGATCACATCCTTGGCCATCAAAACGGCGTGGCAGGTACCCCAAGGTTTCACACGCCCTTCGGGAACACTGAAGCCTTCCGGCAGTTTGTCAAGGGATTGGTAGACATATTCAACGGGAATGCCGAATTTCTCCGTGTTATTGACTTTTTTGAAGGCCTCGGCGAAGTCCTCGCGGATGACGAAGACCACCTTGCCGAAACCGGCGCGTTTGGCGTCATAAATGGAATAATCGAGGATGGCCTCGTTGTTCGGGCCGACACCGTCCATCTGTTTTAAAGCGCCGTATCTGGAACCCATTCCAGCGGCTAAAACTAATAATGTGGGTTTCATTTATAGAGATTTATAATAATACACTAATTTAAAGTCGGCGAGCGCCGTCAGAAATAACCACGTCATAAACCTTCGGTTCGTGGCCGAATTTGTTGGCAAACTTTTCTTTTGCTGTGGCGATGAAGGCATCGTAAAGGTCTTCCTTCACCAGGTTGATGGTGCAGCCGCCGAAGCCGCCGCCCATCACACGTGAACCCGTCACGCCACATTCTTTGGCGATATCGTTGAGGTAATCCAATTCCTCGCAACTCACTTCATAGAGTTTACTCATGCCATAGTGTGTGCCGTACATACGCTCGCCAACGGTCTCGTAATCACCCTTTTCCAAAGCGTCACACACATCGAGGACGCGCTGTTTTTCGCCGATGACGTACTCTGCGCGCATGTAATCCTCGGCAGGAATTTCCGTATCCACTTCGTTGAGCATGGCCATGGTGGCGTCGCTGAGGTATTTCACCTCGGGATGCTTAGCGGCGATATGGGCACAGGCGTTTTCGCACGACTCGCGACGACGGTTGTAGGCCGATGAAGCCAGCTCGTGTTTTACGACGGTGTCCAAAAGCACCAGCTTGTACCCCATAGGGTTGAATGGGAAGTATTCGAATTCCATCGTGGCGCAGTTGAGTCGCATCAGGTTGCCGGCTTTGCCAAAGAGGGAAGCGAACTGGTCCATGATGCCGCATTTCACGCCGCAGTAGTTGTGCTCGGTAGACTGTCCAATACGTGCCAGTTCAAACTTGCCGATGCCGAGGCCTAGCAAGTCGTTGAGCGCGAAAGCAAAAGTGCTCTCCAATGCAGCAGACGACGACATGCCTGCACCAAGCGGCACATTGCCATAGAAGGCCGTGTCGAAACCTTTGACGGCATATCCACGCTTCTGTATCTCACGGCAGACACCAAAGATATAACAAGCCCAATGTTGGGCAGGCTTGTCTTCTTCGTTCATGCCGAATTCGGTATATTCGTCATAATCAATGGAGTAGGCACGAACTTTATCGGTACCGTTGAGGCTGATGCAAGCGAAGATGCCCTTGTCGATGGCGCCAGGAAAGACGAAGCCACCATTATAGTCGGTGTGCTCGCCAATCAGGTTGATACGACCCGGGGAGGTGTAGACAATACCCTCTGTGCCAAAACGTTGCATGAAAATGTTTTGTAGTTCTTTCTTGATCATTACAATAGTGATTTCAATTTGGGCGCAAGTTAGCAAAAAAAAAGATATCAGACACCAATTGATGGATAATTCTATATATTTGCGCAATCAAATCTATCTTTCTTACAAAAACTCATTACCGATGAAAAAGGCCCTTGTTACTCTGTTTTTATGCATGTTTTCACTATTTATGAGTGCGCAAAGCATCAACTTTGAGCAGTATTTCCTCGACGAGGGATCGTTGCGTATGGATGTTTTCCAATGCGGCAATTCCGAGGGATCGCATTATGTGTTTGAACGTTTTGTCATTGAGCCGTATTTTGGTGGTTCCAAGGTTAATTTGATTGATCCATTCAATTATGGGACAAACCGTGTGAAAGTAATTGACGCACAAACAAATACATTGCTATATTCGAGAGGTTATAACACCTTGTTTCGCGAATGGCAGACCACCGATGAAGCTAGAGAGATGGAACGTTGCTATGAGGAATCCGTGAGTGTACCGCTACCACGCAACGAGGTGTATGTCATTCTTGAAATCAGGAACTTCGATGGTGAGTTTGAAGAAGTGTTCTCAAAGCTTTATGAACCCGATGAGATGTTCAACACTACCGAGCAACGCTATGTGTTTCCTGTTCAGGATATTATGGTCAACGGTGCCCCCGATAGTAAGGTGGACATTGTGATTCTGCCAGAAGGTTATACCGCGGAAGAAATGCCACAGTTTTTACAGGATTGCCAAAATCTGGCCAATGTGTTTGCCCAAGCGGAGCCGTTTTCAAGCCATATCAACGACTTCAATTTTCGCGCTGTGTTGGCCCCTTCCGAGGAGAGTGGCGTTGACATTCCTGCCTCCCGTATTTGGAAGCGCACCATTCTCAATTCGCATTTCTATACCTTTTATATTGACCGCTATTGCACCACCCGTAGTTATTTCTCGGTGAAAGACGTGGCGGCAAACGCCCCATACGATCAGATCTACATTTTGGTGAACAGCAGCCAGTATGGCGGTGGTGGATTCTACAACTTCTATTCGATGAGCACGGCGGGCAACATGTCGACTTCCGATGTCATCGTGCACGAGTTTGGCCATGCTTTTGCAGGCCTTGCCGACGAATACGAGGAACCAGACAATCCTTTGGCTTTGCTCTATAATCTGAATGTAGAACCATGGGAGCCAAATATAACCACATTGGTGGATTTTGAATCGAAATGGGCAGACCTTGTCGCTCCTGGAACACCGATTCCGACCCCCGACAACTACCAATATAACAACACGGTAGGCGCTTTTGAGGGTGGAGGCTATCTGTCGCATGGCATGTATAGGCCGCAACGCAATTGCATGATGCGCAATTACGCACCTTTCTGTGCCGTATGTAACAGGACGATTGAAGCCGTCATTAATGCACATTCCGATAATCCAGTTACTGTGAAATCAGATTATTTGCAGCCCGATCCATTGCTTCGTGTGTGCCCCAATCCTGCCACTGATTTTATCGATGTCTTTGTAAACCAAGCGGATGGTCAAGCAGAGATTGTAGACATAAACGGGAAGACTGTGATGACCGCGCAACTCAACAACGAAGTGAATAGGATTGTAATCAGCGAACTCCCCCAAGGCCTTTATGTACTTCGTGCAAATGGCGAGGCTCGTAAATTCGTAAAACAATGAATGGTAAGCATCTTATAGGGGCATTCATAAGCGGTCTGCTTATGGCTTCTTGTGCCCACCGCCCCGAGCGTAGTTATCCCATTCCAATCCAACAACAATTGGAATGGCAACAGCTTGAAAACTATGCGTTTATACACTTTGGATTAAACACGTTTAATAACATGGAATGGGGGTATGGCAACACGCCATCCTATACCTTTAACCCCACCCATTTGGACTGTGAACAGTGGGTCTTGACCTTAAAAGCAGCAGGCATGAAAGGCGTGATCCTCACGGCAAAACACCACGACGGATTCTGCCTCTGGCCGACCAAAACTACGGAATACTCCATCAAGAACACCTATTATAAGAATGGGGAGGGAGACTTGGTGCACGAGCTTTCGGATGCCTGCAAGAAGCACGGCTTGAAGTTTGGGCTGTATCTCTCGCCATGGGATCGCCACCAATCCGAATATGGCTATAAGGGTTATGTTGATATCTATCATCAACAGATTGAGGAACTTGTGAGCAACTACGGGCCTCTGTTTGAGTTCTGGTTCGACGGTGCCAATGGCGGTACAGGATGGTATGGAGGCGCCGACGAGATGCGTTCCATCGTTGCCGAGCAATATTACGACTATGAGAAGGCGAGGGACATCGTTTGGAAATACAGCCCCGAAGCGAGCATCTTTGGCGGCACTGTCCCGACCTTGCGCTGGATTGGCAACGAGGAAGGTAAGGCCAATGCCACACAGTGGTGTATGTATAAAACTGACTTTGAATCGCTTAACGATGAAAAGGCCTTGCAACAAGGCTATCGTGACGGTGAGGCTTGGCTGCCTGCCGAAGTGGATGTCTCCATCCGTCCAGGATGGTTCTATCATGCCAGTGAAGACAGCCTGGTGAAAACCGTGGACCAGTTGATGGACTTGTATTATCAAAGTGTTGGACATAACACCAATCTCTTGCTCAATTTCCCTGTGAATCAAGAGGGTAGGATACCCAGTATTGACTCGGCCAATGCCGTTCAATGGTACCAGAAGTTGCAAAAGGACTTCGCCAACGATTTAATGAAATCATGTAAGGTGACCGCCAGCGACACAAGAGGCTGGCGATTCAAGGCCAAGCATGTGCTGTGCGACGAGTACACCCATTATTGGGCAACCCACGATGACGTGCAACAAGCTGAACTCATCTTTGATTTTCCACAAACTACCGCTTTTAACCGCATACTTTTACAAGAATATATTCCTTTGGGTCAGAATGTTGACGCATTTTATTTAGATTATTACTTTAATGGTAAATGGTTGCCTATTGAAACCAACGAACCTACGACGACCATCGGTTACAAGCGACTTATTCGTTTCCAGACTGTTAAGGCCGATAAGTTGAGAATTAGGTTTAAGATCTTTAAGGGGACTTTGTGCATCAATCGAGTGGGGGCTTTTATGGTTGATAATAGTTAAAACATAGCGTTATGAAAAAAGCATTGGTATTAGCATTATTCGTACTCATTGCCTTGCCTATGGTGGCTCAGTCGGGGAACAAGAAACCGGGCATCAACAAAGAGAATTGCACGTACACCAACAAGGATGGCAAAACCTTCAACCTATATGGTAAAGTACAGATTGTAGATCATTTTCCGGACATCAAGGTGCAGATTGTGAATTCCTTTGAAGATTTGGATGTAAAAATTGTAGAGCATTTCCCTGACCAGTGTGGCAAAGTGAAGCTTGTGGAACACTTTCCCGATGTTAAGGTTCAGATTGTCAATAGCTTTCCTGATATCAAGGTCAAGATTGTAGATGCCTTTCCGGGAGTGAAAAAATAGGCTATGGTTGAGTAT
This sequence comes from uncultured Bacteroidia bacterium, assembly GCA_902780195.1. Lineage (GTDB taxonomy): Bacteria > Bacteroidota > Bacteroidia > Bacteroidales > F082 > Limimorpha. Next base: position 3,409 of record CACZER010000044.1, on the reverse strand, counting down.
CACCCTTTGAAACCGTTTCTGCCCGCCAATGCCAAGGTGTTGTTTCTCGGCAGTTTTCCACCACCGAAGAAGCGCTGGTGCATGGACTTTTTCTACCCCAACTTCATCAATGACCATTGGCGCATCGAAGGGCAAATCTGGTTCGGCGATAAGAATCATTTTGTGGATACCGAGCGTAAATGCTTCAAGATGAATGAAATAATGGTGTTTCTGAATGAAAAAGGTATAGCATTTTTCGATGCGGCTACGGCAGTCAATCGACTGAAAGACAATGCCTCGGACGCCTTTTTGGAAATTGTGGAACATACCGACATAGAAGCCCTTCTGAAACAGATGCCACAATGCCATGCCATCGCCACAACGGGCGAGAAAGCCACATCCGAAGTCTGTGCGTATTATAATGCTGATTCGGTTCCTTCACCGAATAATCAGGTTGCACTTAGAGAAGGATTAACTATATATAGATTACCCTCATCTTCACGCGCTTATCCTTTGGCATTTGACAAAAAGGTTGAAGCATACCGCAGGATGTTTGAGGCGGTGTTTACCTAGTCATCAAGGCATCGATTGCGGGCAGAATCTCCCCCGACTTGCCTTCGAGATAGATGTCCGTGATGTAGTTCGTATAGGTCGAAGGCTCCATGTTGATTTCAATGATCTTGGCGCCATGACGTTTGGCGATGCCGGGAATCATGTTGGCTGGGCTGACCTGTCCCGATGTGCCGATGATGACGAAAGCGTCACAATTCTCGGCAGCGCGTACCGATCCATAGTAAGCGTCCTCGGGGATGCCTTCGCCGAAGAAGATGAAGTCGGGCTTCATCAAGCCACCGCACTGGGCACAACGGGGCGGTTCCTCGGTGAGTGTCAGGCTCTTGGCGTCGACCTTGTGACCACATTTGGTGCACACGAAGCGCGACATGTTGCCGTGGAACTCATACACCACGCTGTTGCCCGCCACGGTGTGCAGGTCGTCGATGTTCTGTGTGATGACGCTGCTCAGACGGCCTTCCTTCTCCCATTTGGCCAGGACGAGATGCCCAGGGTTGGGTTTGATGTCCTTGTTGCTGAAGAAGTTATAGAACACCTCACGGATGATCTTCCACGACTCCTTGGTGTGGCGATAGTAGAAATCGATGTCGAGCGAGTTGGGGTCGTACTGGTTCCAGATGCCGCCCTCGCCACGGAAAGGCGGGATGCCGCTCTCTGCGGAAGTGCCGGCGCCGGTGAAGCCCACGATGTTCTTCGCCTTGGAGAGGATTTCGGCGGCTTGCTTGATTTTTTCTGAGTTATTCATAAGTTGGTATATTATGTGACATTTTTAATCATATAGTTCAATAAACTCATACCCATTCCCCATAGCCTCCAAAAACTTGATAAAGTCCTCCTGGCTAATGATAATCGTCCCCGTGTTGTCATTGGGATGGAAGCTCAGGCGAGGGGCATTCAAGAGGTTCTTGTCGATGAAGAGATGTACCTCGTGGTTCTCGTCGTTGATGAGGCCGAAGGGGGAGACGCTGCCGGGCTTCAGGCCGAGGTATTTCTCCATGCGGGCCTCCGAGGCAAAGGTGAGCTTGCCTTGGTGCAGACGCTGCTCGAGGTCGTGGATATCCATCTGGTGCATGCACTCGAAGATGACGAGGTAGTGCTTGTTGCCCTTGTGGTTTCTGAAAAACAGGTTCTTGCAGTGCGTGGCCTCGAACTTGCCCCAGTAGGCCAACGACTCCTCAATCGATCCCAATGGGGGATGGAATTTGATGTCGAAGTCGATGCCGAGGCCGAGCAGGGTGTCTACCACCTTTTGTTGTCTTTCGCTAAGGGGTTGATTTATCTCGTTAGGTTTCATCTCAGTTTCCCTTTCAATGCTTTTCCTGTATAAGACTCTTTGCACTTCACCAAGTCCTCGGGCGTGCCTTCAAAGACGATCTCGCCGCCCTTGTTGCCGCTCTCGGGACCCAGGTCGATGACCCAGTCCGCCGACTTGATGACATCCATGTTGTGCTCGATGATAATGACGCTGTGGCCGTTGGCAATCAAGGCGTTGAACGACTCCAACAGCTTGTTCACATCGTGGAAATGCAGGCCCGTGGTCGGCTCGTCGAAGATGAAGAGCGTGGGCTTCTCCACCTGACCTTTGATGAGGAAATAGGCCAACTTCACGCGTTGCGCCTCGCCGCCCGAGAGCGAACTCGATGACTGCCCGAGCTTCAGATAGCCCAAACCGACCTCCTGCAAGGGCTTCAGTCTGTTGACGATGCGCCCGACGATGGGGGTCTGCCGCTCCGACGAGTGCTCGAAGAAGTCGATGGCCTCCTCGATGCTCATGTTGAGGATGTCGGAGATGTGTTTGCCGTCGTATTTGATCTCCAAGACCTCTTCCTTGAAGCGCGTGCCGTGGCAGGCCTCGCAAGGCAGGTAGACGTCGGCCATGAACTGCATCTCGATCTTTTGCACGCCCTCGCCCTCACATTCCTCGCAGCGACCGCCTGGCACATTGAACGAGAAGAACGCGGGCTTGATGCCACGCAGTTTGGCTAATTTCTGCTCCGAGAACAGCGTTCGAATCTCGTCGTAGGCCTTGAGGTATGTGGCTGGGTTGGAGCGTGACGACTTGCCAATGGGGTTCTGGTCGATGAACTCGACGGCTTGGATGAGGCGCAGGTCACCTTCCAAGGCGCCATAGCTTCCACATTTCTCGGCGTTCTCGCCCAGCTGCCGTTTCATGGCGGGGTAGAGCACGTCCTTCACCAAGGTCGACTTGCCCGAGCCGCTCACGCCCGTGATGACGGTCATCATGTTGAGTGGGAAGCGCACGGTGAGGTTTTTGAGGTTGTTTTGCGTCGCGCCCTTGATGACGATGGCGTTGGCGCTCTTGCGTCGGCGAGTGGGGACGGGGATGCTCATCTTGCCCGTGAGGTATTGCGTGGTGAGGCTCTTCTCGCAGTGGACGAGGTCCTTGATTTTGCCCTCAAACACGACTTCGCCGCCAAAGGCACCCGCCATCGGCCCGATGTCGATGATGTAGTCGGCGGCACGGATGATCTCCTCGTCATGTTCCACCACGATGACGGTGTTGCCGATGTCGCGCAGACGTTTCAGCACCTTAATCAGTTGCTCGGTGTCGCGGGAATGCAGGCCGATGCTGGGCTCGTCCAAGATGTAGGTGGAGCCGACCAGACTGCTGCCCAACGAAGTCGCGAGGTTGATGCGCTGCGACTCGCCGCCCGAGAGCGTGTTGGAGAGACGGTTCAGGGTCAGGTAACCCAAGCCCACCTCAATGATGAAATCCAGGCGGTTGTTGATCTCAACAAGCAGGCGCGAGGCGATTTTGCTGTCGGTCTCGTCGAGTTTGAGGTGGTCGAAGAAGGCCTTCAGCTCGTCCAAGGGCATCAGCACGAGGTCGGTGATG
>CACZER010000043.1:0-22116 GCA_902780195.1 uncultured Bacteroidia bacterium | reverse complement strand
ACGCTGGTTGATGGACACAGGCATACCGAGGCTCATGCAGGTGCCGATGACCTTTACCACAGGCACGTTCATCATCGTCGCCAACTCGTTGGCCGTGACAAACTCGGTCACCTTCAAGACCTTCTTATCCTCCTCTTGGCGCATCATCTCTTCCATCATGGTGCCTGCCACATGCTGGCGTTTCTCACGACGGTGCTTCGAGGTCTTCGACTTGCCCATTGGAGACAGGCGCGCCAAGGTGTCTTTGATCTGCTTCGAGATTTCCTCTTCGCTCAGCTCAGGTTTCTCCTCGCGTTTTATCGCCTTGTTTTTATCTTTCTTGCTTAAGGGTTTGCCGTTATCCTTCGGGCCTTTCTTGCCGAAATCGCCACCTTGGTTCTTCGGTCCCTTGCCAGGCTTACCGCCTTGCTGACGGTCTCCCATAGGATTCTCTGAAGAGCCTTCTGGCTTCCCTTGAATACGCTTGCGTTTTTTCTTGTTGCGCGACTCCTCGTTCGACTCGGCGCCCTTGGCACGCTTACGCTCTTCAGGCAGTTCGATCTTATCCAGAATCTTCGGACCTTCAAGCTTTTTGACTTCCACCTTTATGAACTTAGGTTCTGCCTTTTCAGCTTCTTCTTCAGGTTGTTTTACTTCAGGAACAACTTTCTCGGCCGGTTTCTCTTCCTCTTTTATAGGTTTCTCTTCCTTAGGCTCTTCTTTAGGCTTCTCCTGCTTCACAGGTTCCTGTTCCTTCTTCTCCTTAGCCTTTTTCGATGCATTCGATTTGGGTTGAAGCGCTTCCAAATCAATCTTACCCAACACCTTGATTTGTGGTTCTTTCTCAGTATCCTCCGACTTTTCAGGTTGTGATACGGGCTCCACCTTCTCTTGCTTTACAGCGGGAGCTGGAGTCGTTTTGCTGGTCTTCTTGGAAGGTGTTATCGTATTGGTACGGATGATGACCTCCTCATGGTCCTCATCAGCCTCAGGTTTCGAGGATTGGAATGTGGATTCAACGGAAACAGAGCCTCCCTTATAGGAGAGATCGCCCAATTTCTTCGCCTCATTCTTCACCTCTTTCTCGCCTTGGTATTCCTTCACGAGCAGACTGTACATCTCAGAGGTAAGCTTGGTATTCGGCGAGGAATCAACCTGGAATCCTTTCTTTGCGAGGAACTCCAAGATGGTCGAAACCCCCACGTTGAATTCTTTTGCCGCTTTCGACAATCGAATGGTATAATTAGTTTCTTCGGACATAGTTTCTTTCTCTTTTGTTTCTCGTTAGTTGTCTTTTAGCGATGGTCATTCAGGATCTGATTCAAACTCAGCCTTCAAAATGCGGAAGACATCCTTGACAGTTTCAATCTCAAGGTCGGCGCGCGATGCCACTTCCTCGGGCGTATAAGACAACACGTTCTTAGCCGTGTCGCAGCCCATGCGAACGAGGGAGTCGATGATCCACTGATCGATTTCATCGGCAAATTCTTGCAGGTCGACATCTTCTTCATCGGCGTTGGCTTCGCTGTTGCGATACACATCGATTTCATAACCAGTCAGCTTGCCAGCAAGTTTGATGTTATAACCGCCCTTACCAATGGCGAGGCTGATTTGGTCGTTCTCCATGTACACATTGGCCATGGTGTTATCGTCACTGATAACGATGTTGGTGATCTTGGCAGGGCTCAAGGCACGGGTGATGAACAGCACCGGGTTGGTCGTCCAGTTGATGACGTCGATGTTCTCGTTACGCAACTCACGAACGATGCCATGGATACGGCTACCCTTCATACCGACGCAAGCGCCGACGGGATCAATGCGGTCATCGTAAGACTCCACGGCGATTTTGGCACGTTGACCAGGTTCACGGACAATTTTCTTAATGGTGATGAGACCATCGTAAATCTCAGGCACCTCAGCTTCAAGCAGACGCTGCAGGAAGATCTCGGAAGTACGCGACAAGACAACGACGGGAGAGCCGTTGACGCTCTCGACGCTCTTCACGATGGCGCGAAGGGTATCACCTTTCTTATAAATATCGCTCGGAATCTGCTCCAAACGCGGCAGGGTCAGCTCGATGCCTTCATCATCGACGACGACGATCTCACGCTTCCAAGAATGAACCACCTCGGCTGTGATGATATCACCCACCTTATCCTTGTATTTCTGGAAGATGTTTTCCTTTTCATACTCGGCAACTTTGGTCTGCAGGTTCTGACGCAGGGCCAAGATGTCGCGACGGCCGAAGCTTTCAATACGAAGCACCTCACTGACATCGTCACCAACTTCGAAGTCGGGCTCGATCTTGATGGCATCCGACAATTTGATCTGACGGAGCGGATCCTCAACAGCGTCGTCTTCAACAACGGTACGGTTGTGGTAGATCTCAAAGTCACCCTTGTCGACGTTCACGATGATATCGATAAAGTCCTCGGTATCCGTATCGAACTTTTTGTTCAGCATGCCTCTGAACACATCCTCGATGATGCGCATCATGGCTTCGCGGTCAATGTTCTTGAATTCCTTGAATTCAGAGAAAGTCTCTACTAATTTGTAGTTATCCATTGTATATTATTATTAATTGATTATCAAAAAATTATAGCAGGTTTGATTTCCGCTTTCTTGCGTTCGAAGAACAGGTTGACGGGTTCCTCTACAGGCTTTTTCTTCGAGGCTTTTTTGGGTGCTGGAGCAATCTCCACTTTTTCGGCATCGAAGCTCACTAACTTACCTTGCATCTTGCCCGACTCTTTCGTCTTCACCTCCACATCTTTGCCCACATACTTCTGCAGCTGACGGTCCATCTTCAAGGCGCCCGACAGGCCCCATGAGAACACGCTCAGCTCATAGTCTTCCACGTCACGGTCGAGTTTCTCGTTGATGTAGCGGCTCAATTCGGCGCAGTGGTCGATGTTGACCGCCGTGTCGGAATCGACATATACCTCGATCACGTTGTTAGGTTTCACCTTAACTTCCACGAGGAAGCGGTCGCTGCCGGCCAGGGCTTCTTCACAGAGGGTCGATACTTGTTCTTTGTTAATCATATTTCTCTTCGTTTGTCTTTTTGTCTTCCTTTTTAACAATAAAAACAAGGATTCGAACCTTGACAGGCAGAACCAAAATCTGCAGTGCTGCCATTACACCACTCGACATCATTCGTTTCCGAATGCGGCTGCAAAAGTACAACTTATTTCAATATCCGCAAGTGTTTTTTTCAATTTTTTTAAAAAAAGCTGCACTGCCATGCAACACGGAGCTTTTTTCAGCGTTTTCAAACAGATGTAAACCAAAATTCAGTACTTTTGCGGTTTGGCAAAGGCCAAAACAATTCAAGGAATCAATAAATCGCATTTATATTATTATGACTTTCAAAAAGTTAAACAACATCACAGGATGGTTGGCAGGCATCATCGCCACCGTCGTGTATTTCCTCACGCTTGAGCCTACCGTGAGCTGGTGGGACTGCGGCGAATACATTTCAACGGCTTACAAACTGCAAGTGGGTCACCCGCCTGGGGCACCTCTGTTCCAGATGATTGGACGTTTCTTCTCGCTATTTGCCGGCGGCGATGTCACCAAGGTGGCCATGATGGTCAACGTGATGTCGGCCATTTGTAGCGGCCTCACCATCGTCTTCCTCTTCTGGACCATCACCATGATGGCCCGCAAAGTGTGGATGAAAGAGGGTGAAGACGCGCCTTGGACAAATAAGATTGGCGTGCTGCTAGCTGGCTTCGTCGGTGCAGTGGCCTACACCTTCACCGAATCGTTCTGGTTCAACGCCGTCGAAGGCGAGGTATACGCCATGTCGTCGTTCTTCACCGCCGTCACCTTCTGGGCCATCCTGAAATGGGAACAAGTGGCTGACGACCCAAAGAGCACACGATGGATCATCTTCATCGCCTTCCTCATTGGCATGTCCATCGGCGTCCACTTGCTCAACTTGCTATGCGTCCCTGCCTTCGTGTATGTGGTTTACTTCAAGAAATGGAAAAAGACCTCGTTCTGGGGCTTTGTCGTGGCCGGATTGGTATCCGTGGCCTTGCTGTGGTTCCTCAACATGTTCCTCGTGCCTCAGGTCATCAACCTGGCAGGCAAAACCGAATTGTTCTTCGTGAACACCTTACACGCACCGTTCAACCTCGGCTCCATCGTATACTTTGCCGTCATCATCGGACTCATCGTTTGGGGTCTTTGGTATACCGCCAAGCGCAAAAAGGTGATTTGGAACACCACCATCCTCTCCTTGATGTTCATCCTCATCGGCTACTCGTCGTTCTTCATGCTGATTATCCGCGCCAACACCAACACGCCCATCAACGAGAACGAACCCAAGGAAGCCCTTTCAATGCTGTCGTATATCAACCGTGACCAATACGGCAGCTGGCCCTTGCTCTACGGTGCCTATTACAACGCCCCTGTCACCGGCCTGAAAGACGGCAGCCCCATCTATGTCAAAGACAAGGAAAAGAAACGCTATGTAATCACCGACGACAACAAGGGCATCTTACCAGACTATCCCGCCGAGATGAAGACGTTCTTCCCTCGCATGTGGAGCACACAAAAAGGTGCACACTCTGAGATGTACGATAGCTATCGCAAGAACTCAAAAGGAACCATCATCGGCACGCCCGTGCGTGTACGGAATTACCGAGGTGAAACCGTCACCGTCAGCAAACCGACCTTCGGACAAAACCTGAAGTTCTTCATCAGCTACCAATGCAATTGGATGTACTGGCGCTATTTCATGTGGAACTTCGTGGGCCGTCAGAACGACATCGAAAGCCAAGGCGAAATTGAACACGGCAACTGGATCAGTGGCATCAGCGCCATCGACAACGCCCGCCTCGGCGACCAGGACAACATCCCTGACTGCCTGAAAAACCCCGGCAGAACGACCTATTATTTCCTGCCCCTCATCCTCGGCCTCATCGGTTTGTTCTGGCTGCTTAAGAATGATCTGAAGCAGAGCTGGATCATCTTCCTGCTCTTCTTCCTGACCGGCTTGGCCATCATCATCTACCTGAACCAGACTCCCTACCAGCCCCGTGAGCGTGACTACTCGTACGCTGGCTCCTTCTATGCCTTCGCCATCTGGATCGGCTTTGGCGTCATCGCTCTCATCGACTGGATCAACAAGCTGACGAAGAAAAACAGCATGGTCACCACCGTGGCTGTTGGCTTGGTTTGTTTCCTTGCCGTGCCGTGCGTGTTGGCCGCCAACGGATGGGAAGAGCATAACCGCGCAGGTAAGACCTCGGCGCGCGACTGGGCCAAGAACTACCTTGCACAACTGCCGCCCAACTCGGTCATCTTCACCCGCGGCGACAACGACACCTTCCCCTTGTGGTACGTTCAAGAGGTGGAAGGCTTCCGCACCGACGTGCGCGTCGTCAACTACATGCTCTCCAGCGGCTATTGGTATGTCCACCAGATGGGCCGCAAGGTGTATGACTCCGAGAAGCTTCCGCTGACGTTGACCCAAAAAGAATACGACAATGGCGTTAACGAACAGATTCCCGTGGAGGAGGAAGATTTCTTCAAGGGCAAGCAAGTAGAGCTGAAGCAAGTCATCGACTTCATCCACAATTCCAAGGCCGTGATACGTTATGTCAACGGGTCCTACACACATTATTTCCCATGCCGTAGCGTGAAGCTCACCGTCGACAAGGAAGCTTGCCTCAGAAGCGGTGTCGTTCCCGAGAGCATGAAGGACCAGATCGTTGACGAAATCACATGGGACATCAAGGAGAATTGGATTTACAAGAATGCCATCATGCTCCTTGACTTCATGGCCACCAACAACTGGGAGCGTCCTGTCTACTTCACCTCGTTCAGCGACATGTCGAAGGTCCTTGGCATCGACAAGTACCTCCACATGGAAGGCTTGGCCTACCGTTTCATCCCCGTCGAAGCCGAAGACTATTATAAAGGTGTCGGCGGCGTGTATCGTGACGGCAGCTACGACCTGCTGGTGACCAAAGCCAACGAAGGCCTCACCAACTGGGGCAGCTTGAACCAAGACGGCGTGGTGCCCGACCGCGAGAGCGTTCGCAACGCGGCCTATGCCCAACAAGCCTATTCACGCCTGGCCCAAAGTCTCGTCAACCACAACCAGCTCGACTCCGCCGTCATCGTGATGGACAAGTACCAGGAGTTCTTCCCGAATGAGAAGTTCCCCTTCGAAATCCACACCTATCACTTCCCTGAGTTATACTACCGCTGTGGTGAGGCCGAGAAAGGAGACGCCTACCTGATGAACCTCGTCAACAACTACAGCGACAAGGTGAGGTATTACGGCAACATGAAGCCCAAGTTTAGGAAATACTACTCTGAAGACATCGACGAAGGCATGAGCCTACTCAAGCACTTCAGCGATGTGGCCAAGAAATACAACCGCACCGACTTGGAAGAAGACATCTCAAGTCGTTTGACCGATTACCTAAACTTGTATTACATGGAATAAGCCAAAAGAAAAGCAGCGTCAAGCTGCTTTTCTTTTTTTATTGACGAAGCTCCAAACGATCATCCCTATGCCTAGGATGACAAACGGAATGCTCAACCATTGCCCCATGTCGAAGGTCATGTTACGTTCGAAGTCGACCTGGACGTTTTTCAAGAACTCGATAGCGATACGGGAGCCGAAGATGATGATCAGGAAAGTGCCAAACATCAGGCCAGGTTGTCTGTTACCCAAGTCGCGTTTATAGTACATCCACAGCAGGATGGCCATGGCCACCAGACAGAAGAAAGCCTCATAAAGGCCGGTAGGATGGCAAGGTAGCCACTCCTCGGGCGGACAGCACGACGCCCACGATGTACATGCCGTGTAGTTGTCGACAGTACCGCAGAACTGCTCCGCACCCCGCAAGAAGACAAAACCCCATGGCAACGAAGTAGGCGTACCATAGATTTCATGGTTCATCACATTGCCGCAACGGATCAATGCGCCAACAAGGCACACGGGAACGACGATACGGTCCATGATCCAGATAAAGTTGATATGCTGTTTGTCTTCTTTCTGTTTCGGGGTTTTGTTGTAACGGCGCACATAAATCCACAAGCCCAGCAGGATGCCGATGGCTCCGCCGTGGCTGGCAAGGCCGCCTTCCCAGATGGCCAACATCTTCAAAGGATTGGAGAGGTAATAGTCAGGCTCATAGAACAGGCAATGACCGAGGCGTGCTCCAATGACGGTGAAGATCAGCATGTAGACCAACAACTTGTCGAGCCATGCATCAGGCATCTTCTCACGACGGTAGATGCCTCGCATGATGAAATAGCCAAAAAGGAAACCCAAAGCCCAAAAGAGTCCGTACCAACGAATTTGGAAAGGGCCTAAAGAAAACAGGACGGGATCAACGTTCCATGTGATGTAGTTTAGCAACATGATGATAAAATTTTTCGCAAAAATAGATATTTTTGCCGTTCATTGTAACTTTTCACCACAAACTCCGTATTACCATTGTAAAAGATGGACAGAAGTCAGTACAACCAGTGCGTGGAGCAATATGCCGACCGGCTTTTCCGCTTCGCGTTCTCCAGCCTCCGCAACCGCGAGCAGGCTGAGGACGTGGTGCAGGAAAGCTTTGCTCGCGTATGGGAGAAAGTCAAGACGGTGGACTTCGCCAAGGCGAAATCCTATCTCTTCACCACCGCCCACCATGCCATGATCGACGAAGTCCGTCACCGACAGCGTTTTGCCAGTGTCGAAGAGCCCCTGCCCTCCGACGCGAAGATCACGCAAAGCCCCTACCCCGATGTCAACGACATCCTGCACAAGGCCTTGACCCTGTTGCCAGAAGCACAACGCACCGCCTTACTGCTACGCGACTACGAAGGATACAGCTACCAGGAAATCGGCACCATCACAGGGATGAGCGAGGCGCAAGTGAAGGTCAACATCTTCCGCGCCCGCACCGCACTCAAAAACAAATTGAAAAGCATCGACAACCTTATCGACATAGAGCCATGAACACGAACATTAACATCGACAACTACGAGGCTTACCTCCTGGATTACCTGGAGGGCAACCTCAGCCCCGACAAGGCGGAGCAGCTGAAAGCCTTCGTTGTGGCACAGGGTTTGGACTGGGACGAGCTCACCGAGGAACTTCCGCATTTGGAGGCTCCTGCCCTTGCTTATGAAAACAAGGAGAGCCTGAAGAAAAGGCCCCTGAGCCTGTCGAAGGGCCGCTCCAATGATAGCAAGCGCGTCATCCCGCTTTATGCCAAGATTGCCTCGGCTGCCGCTGCCGCCGGATTGCTGCTCACCGTCGGATTGTGGCCCGAGAAATCGTTGCCGAAATTGGAACCCATCGCCAACCTTAAACCCATTGAGGTCAGCAGGATCAACACCAACGAGCCCATTGCTTTGGTGCCCAGACGGGCTACTGAAAGCACGACAACCACAACGTGGGCAACGGCCAACAAGGCGATTTCGAAAGCTTCGAGCAAAAAACAAGAGGTTCCAGAAAGGGATGCCATGCCAATGCTGGCAGAGATGCAAACCATCAAAGCACCGACCTCCATCACTAGTCAGCTCCTGCTTGCCCAAACAACGGAACCCGACTATGCTCCATATTTCATGCCTGACGACTACGCGTTGGCATTTTATACGGATGACGACTATGAAGAACCCTCGCCTTGGGGCAGGGGCATCCTGAGAATCACCGACGGTAAATACGAAAGCCTGATCAGCATGATCCAAGAAGGACTGCTGCTCGCCAAGGAAGAAATCAACATGGCCGCCGCCAACCTCGCCGTGACGACCTTCTATCGTGTCGACGACCGCATCGAAGAAGCGAAGGAACGCTGGGAGAAACGCCGCGAGCAAGAATAACAATAGTACTACAACAAACAAATAAAGGTCGCCTCGATGGAGGCGGCCTTTATTTGTTATGAAGTAATAAATTGACCTTGTATTAGAAATTCAGGCTGAAGCCGAAGCTTGTCGTATGGCAGGTCGGAGCGTGTGCTTCGTCGAAAGTGGGTAGCAGGTTAAAGTTGGCGAAGAAGCCCCAGCCGTCATTCTTGCCGATACGCAGCGAAGCGTCAAGTTTGAAACGATTCAGGTAATAATCGCTATGCTCCTTGACCTTGTCGCCATTCTGGAATTTGACCTTGGTCCAGCCATCGATACGCAAACCTCCTGTGACACCAGCGGCGATAAAGAGACGGCGGGTAGGACGCACCTCGATCATCAAAGGAGCCTGGACATAAAGGACACCCAGCTTGCTCCTCCTCCATGTTGCAGCATCCAAAGGTTCATACTCAAGATCAGTATCACCTTTAACCACCTTGATAGGTTTATTGAAGCTGTAGTTGTTCCATCCCAATCCAATACCTGTGTAGAGGCCTGCAATATGACGGCGGTCGAAGGCGATGCCCACGTCAGCAATGTTGAAATTGAACACCCAACTTCTCATAGGACGCAGCTCCAAAAAGCTATAATCACCTTCAAAATTAGCCGAGGAACCCGGACCCAGCAGAATGTTCAAGCCAGCCTCGAAGCCGTTCCAGTTGCCATCGAAAAGGAGGTTCTTTTTTTCAGGGCGTCTATTTTGGTCAGGGGCTGGGCGGCCATTGCTTCTAGGACGGTTATAGTTCCTGCCCTGTTTGCTCTCAAAACGCTCGCCCCACTTTTCCATCTTACGTCCCCATTCTTCCATGTCTTTTCCCCATTGCTCCATTCCTTTTTCTACATTCTTCCAATCCACAGAGTCGGAAAGACGCTCGAGGTTGGTGCCTAGTTCCGCCATAAGCTCGGAAAGCGACACTTCGTCACCGCCTCTGGCTTCGCCCGAACCTCTTAAATCGATATACGAATCATCGGCCTTCATACCATCGGTAACCAAGTCACCACTCCCAAGCAACATGGCTTGCAACACCTTGCATCTACCCTCAAGGATGATGTCGCCCGAACCGTTCAGGACAACGTGGACAGTATCGTAATCCAATTTCATGACCATGTCACCCGATCCACTGCTATAGACGTTAATATAGTCACCCGTTATCGTACTCTTACAGACGACATCAGCTGACGAAAGCAACTGGATGTTTTTAAGTTGCGAAATGGCGACTTCATAATCGTCAGAGCCGGAGAGAATGAGCATGTCTGACGTCCTATTGTAATCCGTGACAATTTTGCCATCTTTCTTCAATGACAATTGGCCTGGAGTCTGGCTGACGACAACATCGCCCGAGCCAAGGACTCTGATGATATTGATTTGATCGGCTTCGTTTTGTGCCTTCACCGTTCCGAAGGCCAGTAGCAGCAAGGCTGCAAAAAATAATCTTGTTTTCATTGTGTTTGTATTTTATTGTTTGTTGTTTTGCTTATCAACAAACGTAATACGGAGAAACAACAAAAAAGTTACAACCCTCACTCAAAAAAGGCGGAAAAATAGCATTTGCGCTCGGCGGTGACGACCTCGCCTTCGGTCAGTTCAAGTTTCACGTAAACCTTTTGTAAATCGGCATTTCTCAAATAATCGCCTAGACCTTCCACGACGTATTTCCGGTTCTCGTTGGTCTTCATCTCTACTTTCACTTTTTGTTCAAAAAGCGGACGGTCTTCGAGTTCATCTAATTTGAGGTCTTCAAGGTTGCACACTTTGATCGTCAGCGTGCCATCAGTGTTGCGGAGCAAGTCGGACGTGACGAAAACGCCATAGTCTTTCTTGTCGAGAGATAGCAACACTGGCGCATAGAGCGTCTTAAGCCTTTCTTGCAGCACCTTGGGATTGCCGTAATAGTCAATGGACGACCACGAAGTCACGGGCCAGGCGTCGTTGAGTTGCCAATAGAGCGTACCCATATTGTAAGGTTTCGCCGTGCGGTGCGCCTCGATGGCTATTTCCATGCCGTAGGCCTGTGAGAGTTGGCTCAAATGCACATACTCTTCAAAATCCTTGGGCTGAGCATTGGGGTAATACCGTTGGATGAAGTCATCGATTTGTCGTGTGCCACGAGCGTGTTTTTGGTGCGCTGCAATCACCTCGGCATCCTTGCTCAGCTCCTCGCCTTCCGCGATTTTCAGCAAAGTAGAATAGTCGGGATAACTTTGGTAGCCGTATTCACTATTGAAGCGACCCACTTTCTCGCGATAGACCTCATAAGGCAGCTCGCCCCACCAAACGCCCCAATAATGCACATCGCCTTCGGTCAGGCTTTCGGGTCGGCCCCAGCCTTTCGAGGGAGAACTTGGCCAATAGGGTCGCGTACCGTCAAATTGCGCAACGGCTTGAGGCAGTATATTTTCAAAGAGTCGGTCATAGCCTGCTTTGATGGCTTTGTCGTCTTCCTCGCTCCAGCCCAATGACTGCTGCCAGCCCCAGTTGTAGTAGCCTTCCGAAATCTCGTTGCCGCCGCACCACAAGGCCAACGACGGATGGGAGGCCAAACGTTTCACCTGCTCCTCGGCCTCGATTCGGGCGTTTTCGAGGAAAGCCTCGTCATAGGGATACATCGTGCCGGCATACATAAAGTCCTGCCAGACCAAGATGCCCAATGAATCGCAAATGTTGAAGAAGTCGTCCGAGGGATAGATGCCACCGCCCCACACACGCAGCATATTGAAATGAGCGTCTTTGGCTTGACGTAGCAGACGTAGCGTATTGTCGGCATTGATCCAAGTCTCAATCATCTCCTCGGGGACATAGTTGGCGCCTTTGGCATACATCGGCACGCCATTCACCTTGAAATAGAACGCCCTCCCGATGCTGTCAGGCTCATCCACCATCTCGAAGGTTTTAATACCAGACCTTATTTTCTTGAAATCCAATATTTCATCTCCATCTTTCAGGAGCACATCAAAGACATAAAGCGGTTGTTCGCCCATCTCGTTGGGCCACCACAACTCTGGATTTTCTATTTCAAAGTTCAGGTTTTCGTTTTGGGTACCGCCATTAAGGTGTATGGTTTTCTGGCTGTTTTTCTCACCATTGACATAGATTTCCGCCACGTAATTTCCTTCAGCCTTACTTTCCACATCAAGGCGCAAATGCATCGTAGCCTTCTCGTTATCAATGTTTTCTGTAACAATATATGCGTTTTGCAATTTCGCATCCGACCAACCCATCAGCTCCACCCGTTTCCAGATGCCCACGTTCTTGTACTTCGGTGCCCAGTCCCAGCCGTGCTGGTAAGGTGCCTTGCGCGAAACAGCGTATTTTTCAGGCAATCGAGGCTGATGTCGCTCATATAAAGCCAATTGTGTGCTGTCGTAACGAAGGAAATGCACTTCCAAAAGGTTGTCTTTCTTTTTCAGCAAGTCTTTCACATCGTGTTTCCAAACGCGGAATTGGTTGTCAGCAAAGAAGAGTTTTTCGCCGTTCAATTTTACTTCTGCGTAGGTATCGATGCCTTCAAATTCCAGCTCAACCACCTGTTTTTCAAGCAAATCCTTGTCCGCATCGAAACGCAAGGTGTAGTCCCACGGATGGTCGGAAATCCATAAAAGGTCGTTTTCAACCGTGCCGAGATAGGGATGCGGTATCACGCCGTTGTCATAGAGGCTCTGCTGCACCACTGAGGGCACATCGACCTGCATATTAATATCTAAGGTGTCGCCCGTGAGCGTCCAGCCTTGGTTGAGGAGTTGCGCGACGACGTTGGGCTTTTCGACCTGCTGACAGCCGATGAAAGCAAAAAGCAACAGCAGAATTGGGAAGGTCTTTTTCATAAATGTTCAAGTTAAATTAGAAGTAGCCGTCATTGCGAGGAACGAAGCAATCCAGTAGAAGCGCTTCCTTTCTGGATTGCTTCGCTCCGCTCGCAATGACGCAAAGCGCGTCAAAACGGATTCAGTATCTTTTCCATTTCGTAAATCAAGTCCTTGTTCGACTCGGTCCAGACCATCGTGGCGCCGGTCGCGTCTTTTTGGTTAGGATAGAGCTTCTCGTTGAAGCGCGGCACCCAATGGGCTAGCGAGGCGTGGCAATGCACCGCGCCCGTCATATTCATGACGTCCTTCACGTTGCCGAGGTTGATGCCACCACCAGGCATGATGCCGATTTTGTCGCCATAGCGCAGCTGCATCTCCGCTATCATCGGGACGCCTTCCAAGGCTGTGGGCTTTCCACCCGAAGTCAGGATTTTGTCGAAACCGAGTTCAATCAGTTGTTCAACCGCCTCGAAAGGCTTCACACAAGCGTCGATGGCGCGGTGGAAGGTGAACTTCAGCCCCTCACCTGCTCCCATCAAGGCCTTGATGGTCTCCACGTCGAGTTCACCTTTGTCGTTCAAGGCACCGATGACGACACCTTCGAAGCCGAGTTTCTTGCACAGCATGATGTCGGTCTTCATCATCTCGACTTCTTCCTCGTCGTAGATGTAGTTGCCCGGGCGCGGCCGGATGAGCACGCGCATGGGAATAAACGAAATGTCAATGGCCTTGGCCAAAGTTCCAAACGAAGGCGTCACGCCGCCCACTTCGAGGCATTCGCACAACTCCACGCACTGGGCGCAGCCGTCCATCGCGTTCTGCAACGACTTGATGCCGTTGGCACAGATTTCCAATCGTATCATAGTTCTAACAATTTTGGGGCAAAGATAGGCTTTTTTGTGTACTTTTGCATCCCAAAAATCTCAACAGTGATCTATCCAACCAACTTCGAACAGAAAATCGGCTTCGTCAGCGTCCGTCAGATGCTCTCCGAGCATTGCATCAGCGCGATGGGCTTGGAGAACGTGGAAAAGATGGCGTTTTCGTCTGACAGCGCTTTCATCCTCAAGAGTCTGGAGCAGACCGAGGAGTTCATCGGTTTGCTGCAAACGGGCGTGCCTTTCCCGATGCGCGACTTCCACGACCTGCGCGAGGCCTTCCACAACATCCAAATCGACGGCACCTGCCTCAGCGTCGATGACCTGTTTGCGCTGAAGCCCTCGCTCAACGTGCTCGAAGCCATCCTGCGCTACGGCCGCTCCGAGGGCACCGGCAACACGCCTCGGATCAAATCACTGATTGAGGACATCTTCATCGACCGCAGCGTCTTCACCGAAGCCAACCGCCTCGTCGACGACAAGGGCGAGATCCCCGACAACGCCTCCACCGAGCTGCTTGAGATACGCCAGAGCATACGCCGCAAACAAGGCGGCATCGAGAAGCGCATCCGCCAGATCATGGGCGACGCCAAGACAGCAGGCTGGGTCGACCAAAAAGCGGAACTCACCGTGCGCGACGGCCGTTTGGTCATCCCCGTGAAGGCTGGCGACAAGCGCGCCATCCGCGGTTTCATCCACGACGAGTCGGCCACAGGGCAGACCGTCTACATCGAGCCTGCCGAGATCTTCGACACCTCCAACGAAATCAAGGAGCTGGAGTATGCCGAACGCCGCGAGATCCACCGCATCCTCATGGCCTTCACGCGACTGCTGAGACCTTATCTCTCCGAGCTTCGCAAGGCCTGGGACATGCTTGGCGAACTCGACTTCATCCGCGCCAAGGCCTTGCTTGCCAATGAAATCGGCGGCGTGAAACCCGAGATCAAAGACGGCCCTTATGTCAACTGGCAGCAAGCACGCCATCCCTTATTGGAAAAGAAGCTGAAGGCCCAAGGCAAACAAATCGTCCCCTTGGACCTGCAACTCGACGAGGGCAACCGCATCCTCGTCATCAGCGGCCCCAACGCGGGCGGCAAGTCGGTATGCTTGAAGACCACCGGCCTGCTGCAATACATGCTGCAGTGCGGCTTGATGCCGCCCATGCGCGTCGACTCGCAATGTGGCCTGTTTGAGAGCCTCTTCATCGACATCGGCGACGAGCAGTCCATCTTGGACGACCTGTCGACCTACAGCTCGCACCTTATTAATATGAAGTCCCTGCTGGAACATGCCGACGGCAAGACCCTGTTCCTCATCGACGAGTTCGGCACGGGCACCGAGCCCCAGCTGGGCGGCGCCATCGCCGAAGCCATCCTCTTGGAGCTCAACAAGAAGCAAGCCTTCGGCATGGTCACCACGCACTATG
The DNA here is from genome assembly GCA_902780195.1 of uncultured Bacteroidia bacterium. Taxonomy (GTDB): domain Bacteria; phylum Bacteroidota; class Bacteroidia; order Bacteroidales; family F082; genus Limimorpha. The sequence continues at coordinate 7,167 of CACZER010000043.1, read as the reverse complement.
CCAACCTGAAGCTTTTGGCCGATAACCACGAGGGCATCGTCAACGGCGCCATGCTGTTCGACACGCGCTTCATGCAGCCCATGTACATCATGATGACCGGCAAGCCCGGCTCGTCGTTCGCCTTCGAGATCGCCAAGAAGATCGGTTTCCCACGGCAGATTCTCGACGACGCCGCCAACATCACCGGCGACCAGCACCTTAAGTTCGAGAAGCAGCTGCAGCAGCTCGAAGTCGACAAGAAAGCCATCCGCAAGAAGGAACAGGACCTGCGCATCGCCGACCAGCTGCTCACCGAGGTAGTGGGAAAATACAAGAACCTGCTCGCCGAGCTTGAAGGCAAGAAGAAGCAATACCTCAGGGATGCCGCCGCCGAGGCCCAGGAGCTGATACAGAAAGCCAACAGCCAGATTGAGCGCACCATCAAGGAGATCAAGGAGGCACAGGCCGAGAAGACCAAGACCAAGGAGATCCGACAAAACCTGGAGAAGACCAAGGAAGAAATTGCCCAGAAAGCCAAGGAAGTCGCCGAGCCCAAGAAAGAAGAAGGCGAAGTCGTGCTGAAGGTGGGCGACACCGTCTGCATCGAAGAGATGCAGGTCGTGGGCGAGGTTCTGGCCATCAGCGACACCGACGCCACCATCCTCTTCGACAGCATCCGCTTGCGCACCAGCCCCGACAAGCTCCGCAAGGTGAGCCGTGCCGAAGCCCGCAAGACGCAGCGTCGTTGGCAGAACGGCTTGGCCGAGGACCTCAGCGAGAAGGCAGAGCACTTCGACCTCACCCTTGACGTGCGCGGCCATCGTGCCGAGGAAGCCTTGGACATCGTCGACAAATACTTGGACGAGGCCAAGCTGCTAAGCATCAAGGAGGTGAGCATCCTCCACGGCAAGGGCAACGGCATCCTGCGCAAATTGATCCGCGAGAAGCTCAGCCACATGCGCGAGGTGGAACACTTCTGCGACGCCTCCCTCGAGACCGGCGGCACTGGGATCACTCGGGTTTATTTTAGGTAACAAGAGGTTTTCCGCTTGGCGGCAAACCTGAACCCAGGTGACGAACCGCCTCTTTTACCCTCATTGCGGGCGAAGACCCGCAATCTCATGAGCGGGAGGGTATCCCTATAGCATAGGAGATCGCGGATCAAGTCCGCAATGAAGGTTTAGAGCGTGAGTGTAGTGTTGTGAGATTCCCTTCGGGAATGGAGTGATTATTATTAGGTAACACGCGGCGGCTTGAAGCGTTTACGGGTCGTTAACATTACTGGCCGCCGCAGGCCACTCTATGTCTACCTCCATTCCCGCAGGGAATCTAAAGTGCCGTGAACGGGAACGTCAAACCTTGGCTGGGGAGGTCCGATTGGAGGCGGCCTTGATTCTTCGGTTAATTGACTCGCTTCGCTTCGTCGAAATGCTGTGCATTCGGCGCAGCCAATCTTCGATTTCTCATCAAGGAGAAGGAACGAAAAAGAGGCTCATGACTAGATTGCTTCGTCGTGCCTCCTCGCAAATCTCTGATTCGACGAAGTCAATGACGCGAAGCGACAGTCCGGCGCGAAGCGACGCAGACACGAATTACACTGGGCTTCGCCCCCACACGCGCTTCGCGTCATTGTATGAGCGAGACCGCCGCGAGCGAAGCGAAGCGGCTCCCCTGTTTTCGCTTCGCGTCATCGCGAGGCACGAAGCGATCCAGATGACAAGCTTACCAAGCAACAAGACGTCACACTGGTGCTGGCCTTGTTTATGTGAAAGCCTACAGCTTTGGCACAAGATTGTAACGAATTTGTTACACACAGAAACCAAAATTATGTAACATATTTGTTACATTCATGTATAGTGTAACATCTTTGTTACACTTATCACCATGGCAAAAACCCAAAGTGTAACATTTTCGTTACATTTCTCCGCTGTTTTCCAACAAACGACCTCAACTTCTACTCCTGAGCGTCCAAAAAACACCATGCAATTTTTACAAAAATGTAACAAATATGCTACAGGTATCAAAAAAATGTGTATTTTTGCACCCGCAAACGGAAGGTACACCCGTTTCATACATACGAAATAAGAATACTATAGTAAAAGGTTTATTAGGATCCTAAAATGCAGAAAACCAGCCGTATAACAAGGTTATATGCTGAGCACTTGCCAATGATGAATCCCACTTGCCAAGGGCAATTTGCAGCCTGGCCGAGTGGAGCGAACGTTGGAAAAGTGCGAGGGAAGAGAACGCACTGCCGGCAACCGCTTGGCGGGGCGCGATATGTTATATCTTCCCGGCCCTAGTGAAAGGACATTCCGAAATAAGAATACAAATGAATCAAGTTATAATTAAAACAATGAGAATGCAAATGAAAAATTACGAAAAAAGAAGCCTGGCCCTGCTTGGCCACGGCAAATGGAAAAGCGCCCTCGGGCACACCTTATTAATTATAGGGCTCGTGCTGTTGAGCATGGGTGCATTCGCACAAACCCCCACTGGCGGTTTGTACATGCACAAGACTTGGATCCCTGACGAAACCGATCCTACGGGTAGCAAGGGGGAGATTATGCTTGAAACCTTCGTAACTGGTGAATCCATTATTACTGAAGCCCATATCCCCACCGACATCGTGGTGGTGGTGGACCAGTCGACCTCAATGGCAGAAACAATGTCTGACGGCACAAGGCGTATTGATGCTTTGAAGGCTGCCCTTCGTAAATTTGTGACCACAGTTAGAAAAGATGCTGATTCACTTAATATTGATCATAAGATTGCCATTGTTGGTTTTTCGATGGGACCTAATGCAATTGGAGATTATTCCGCTTTTTATAACACCGAGCTCTTATCCACGATACAACCGCGTACATACAGCACTAATCTGGATGTGTCGTATTATAAGGAGGCTTTAGTATCCGCCAATGTGGATCATGCTGATAACCCACGTCTCACTGATGCCATTAATGCCATTGATGCAGCTGGAGGAACTATGATGCAGTATGGCTTAATAATGGCCAAAAACATTTTGGATAACCGTGACGACATCTACTTTGACCCTGACAATAACCCAGAAACTCATAATGACCAACTCCGTTCCAAAGTAGTGGTCTTCTTTACGGATGGTTATCCTGGCTTGCAGATGCCAGCCAAGACACAAGGTGGCAGTGAAATGTTTGCGCAATATCGTAATACTAATACTAGTATTCAATATGTTATTTCACAGACTGTTGCCGACAATTCTGTCGAACAAGCAAGGTTATTGAAACAAGCGGGTGCCATTGTTTACTCCGTCGGTATCTTTGACGGCGCAGATCCTACGACTGCCTACCAGACAAAACTAAAGTATTACTCACAGGATGGGCCTATTACTAATGGAGGAAATTACGATTACGATTACAGGTATTATTGGATTAATAATAACCGATACTATGCAGCACGTAGATGGAATAATTGGGAGATTAATAACCGGTATGATTTCATGTACTGGGAGCCTGCAACAGAGCCCACTTCTGGCAATTCAGGTGACGCTGCCGCCAACGGCTTGATGCATTTCATTTCCAGCAACTATGCCGCCGATGAAATAGAAACCAACTCTGGTACTCCTTGGGCATCAATGACTATACAATCTCACCCAGACGGAGACCATAATAATGGAAAATACTTTGCGGCATCAAATTCATCTCAATTGTCCAATATCTTTGAAAGCATCGCTAATGAAAATGGTGGCTCGGCGATTCCTATGGGTGCTGGCACAGTTGTGCAAGACGTGGTTTCACCCAGTTTCCAACTCAACCTTCCTGAGGGTGTCTCTCAAGACCAAGCCAATACTATTATTAGAGCTTATGCACCCAAGTTCACAGGCAAGGAAGGCAATGTCCTGAAGTTTGAAAATTGCACCGATGGCGCTACGCGCCTCGTCATTGGTTCAGTCGTCGAGGATGGCGAAACTATTACTGGCGTGGTCACGGGTGGCGACGAAAACCGCCTTCCTGACAACATCGTAAGCTATGATTGGGACAACAAGACGCTTGAATTCAAAAACTTCAACTTTGAGTACAACTGGTGCGGATTTAGGAAAGAAACAGGCCACACAGACGAACCCCACGGCCGCAAACTGGTCATCTACATTCCTTTGGAGATTGACGACGGCTCATGGGGCGACGGTATCGTCACCAACGGTCCTTTATCGGTCATCAAACCTGACGGCACCGTTATTGAAGAAGACTGGCTTACCTTCAACATCCCCACCGCCAACGTGCTCGGTTCCGTTTGGACGGAAGTGGTTGTTGACAGACCTTCTACTTTCCCTGAAGTCACCAGTGAAACCCAAACCATCGAGATCGGCACGCCCGAGGATTTAGCTTGGTTCATCAGCGAAGTCAACGGCCGTTGCGGCTACCTCGAGACCAATACCGTGGCTTCACACCCCAAACTGAACGCTGTGCTCACCGCCGACATCGACATGAGCGCCCACAACTGGGTGCCCATTGGCGCCGGCTACAAGGTTGAGCTCGATCCTTCGACTGGAAAGACCAGATACGTCGTCACAGAGAACGGGCAAAAAGTGAAGCTCACCTATGAAGGAACCTTCGATGGCAACGGACATGTCATCACGGGTCTCAAGAACAATGCTTCCAAATACTACAAACTGATTGAAGGCAACGAGAAGAACGTCGTGGTCTTCCCTGGTATGTTCTCTACGGTTAGCGGTACGGTGAAGAACGTCTTCGTCCTCGATGCCGACTTCCGCGGCAAACGCCACAACCCAAACTTCAAGCACCATGGTATCATCGCCGACACCTTGGCCGTAGGCGGCAACATCTTCAATTGCGAAGCCGCTGGCCGCATCACCTGTAACAACGACGATCCCACCAACGACTCCGAACTCGTATTCGGTGGTCTGGTCGGTCTCAACCAAGGCACCATCCACTCCTGCATGGCCATGGCCGAGCTGACTGCCTACACCATGGGCGGCATGATTGGTGAAAACAAAGGCACGTTCTTCAATGGCTTCACCAACGGCGTGTACAACTGCCTCATCAAACCTAACGACATGAAATATGTTGGTGGTATTGCTGCCACCAACACTGGCACCATTAAAAACTGCTATGTGCGTTTTGAACGCGAAAACCAGAATCTCGACCTCCAAAAAGTCGTTTTCGGTCAAATTACAGGCACTGGTGATTATAGCACCTCTTATACTCCAAAGGATTTTAACAACATAATTCCAGCAGGCAGCGAGGCAGGCAGTGACACCTATACAAATACGCTTCCCGCACAATGGTTGAACCGTAATGGCCAGAACAACCTTCTCGAAACCTCAAGTAAATCGTTGCTTGAAACGCTTGAGAGCGGTAAAGACTATACCGTTAGTATTGGCGATACTATTAAAGGTGCTTCATGGCAGCGTACCACTGCACTTGGTTATCAATATTCACTTAAAGGTGGTAATATCAACAGCGACTATCCTGTGCTGAAGTTCGACAACTTCACCTGTCTCGGCTCTGCCGATGGCATCCGCGTCGACTATGCAACTAGCATGAAGGAAATGCTACACCGCCACAACCTGGGCAACATGAATGTGAACACTGCGATGCCGCTTGACAACGATGACGAATGGTACCATGGTTCCACAGCTTTTGATTATGAAGTTACGGAATCTCCCGCAATCAATTCTGGTGCCATCTTCTTGTATGCCAACGACGACGTAACGCTGAACAATCGTGCTGAAGATGCTACCTATTGCAGCAATGATAACGATGTGGTTGTCTATATTGGCGAGGATGTCTCACTGTTGCAAGATGCCAATTCGACCATCACTGGTTTCACTGGCCAAACTCTGAAGAACTTTGATGCTAGCAAAGGAAAGCGTTGGCATACCATAAGCTCTTCGTTGAAGGATAGCCAGTTCGGTTGGACCTATACGCGTCAAACCGATGATGGGGACAACCATAAGGATGATGAAGGACTGATACACCAACACAGCTTGAACACGAATCCTTGCGGATTGAACTTTAACCAGAACGATGACGACACGGAGATTTTCCCTGCAGACTTCATCAACTACCACCATGGTGATTTCTACTGTTTCTATGAGCCTCAGTACCACTGGATCAACTTCCGCCGTCACACCAACTGCCACTGGCACATGGATAACTACGAACTCAACATCAAATATGAAAACGAAGACCACTTCATTCCTGGCAAGGGTTATTTGATGGCCATCAACGCCGACCAGAACAACGTAAGCAGGAAAGATCAGTTCATCCAAAACCGCGGTATCCTGAACAATGGCAATCCCATCTCCATTAAGGTCTCAGCCGATGCTCCTGAATGGACTGGCCTGAAGGGCTACAACCTTCTCGGCAACCCCTACCAGAGCTATTTGAACTTTGAGGTGTTCAAGTCGGTCAACAACAGCCTTTGGAACGGTGAAGAGTTTGCCAACACCTATGCCGTCTACGATCCCGAATCAGATGCATGGCTGCAGTATGCCACCGCATCTTCTGATGGCGCAAAGGTCGCTTCGCAGTATATCAACATGCACCAAGGCTTCATGATTCGCGTGAGCAAGGAAGGCTATGCCCAGTTCACCAACGCCATGCGTACCAACGAAGGCACTCCTAACTTCCGTGGCGCTGAAAACCACTACCCGCTTATCAACTTCTTCCTCGACAACGGTCAGGATAGCAAGAACGTGGCCGTGCTTGAGCTCGGTCGTCCCGAGAACGGTGGCGCCGAGAAGCTCAACGTGGGTTCCACCAAGGGTCGCATCAGCCTGCGTCACGACAACACTGACTTCGGCATCCTGTTCCGCGACATCACCGAAGGCAGCCAGCCCCTCTACTTCGACACCGACGAGGACGGCACCTTCACCCTCAGCTGGAACACGGCCAACGCCAACTTCAGCAGCCTCACCCTGGTCGACAACCTCACCGGCGTGCGCTACGACATGCTCGCCAACGACAGCTATAGCTTCCAAGGCAATGCCAACGACTACCGCTCACGCTTCAAGGTCGTCATCGGCCGCTTCACCGACGTAGAAGAGAACGAAGAGACCGTCACCGACAACTTCGCCTTCTTCGATGGCAGCGACTGGGTCGTCAACGGCCAAGGCCAGCTCACCGTCACCGACATGACGGGCCGCACGGTCTACACCAGCAACCTCACCAACGACCAGAACCGCGTCAG
>CACZER010000042.1:0-44123 GCA_902780195.1 uncultured Bacteroidia bacterium | reverse complement strand
CTCTTGGTGGATGCCGACAGGCATCCCTCGTCCATGAACTGCTCCCACCTTGCGACGACGGCAGCAGTGGCTTCGGCGGGCTTCATCTTGGTGGGCTTGCCCACGATGGTCTTCTTAAAGGTGTCTTTGCCGAACTCGTCCTTGATGGGGACCAGGTGACAACCCATGGCACGATAGAAGCTGCGCGCTGCGCAACGATATTGCTCTTGGGTCTTGGGCGACTTCTTGCCCTCGCCGAAGGTGGTCCAGTATTCCAATAAGGTGAAGCCGACATCGCGCTTGATGGGGAGCTTCATGGCCTCGGCCAGGTTGGAGAGGGTGAAGTCTTCCTCGCGGATGAGGCGACGGATGGTAAGACACACGTCATCGAAGTGCTGTTTGATGGTGGCACGGGCGATGGCTCTTGGGTTTTTTGCGCCGGAAGCGGTGCGGATTGCCTCGTAATCTTCGAAGGAAACGCGGTAACCGGTGGGGTAATACCAGCGTTCGCGGTTGCAATTTACCCTCACAGAGACGGGTTGATAGTCTTTTTTGCTTTGATTTTTGAGGTTCCAGATGGCTGAAACGGTGATTCCGTCGATAATTTCGACAAAAATCGGTTCGATTTTTCTTTTTTCAGTAGACATAATTAAAAACTTTTTATTTGCGTAAAATGTTAGTTTTCAAGCAGGAGAGGACACGATTTGCGAAAAAAACAGGACACAAAAAGGACACATTCCTATAAAACAATGCAAAAAAACACAAAACTTTTCAAATACGCAAGTATTTGGTAGATAAAAAGATATATAAATTTTGACGCAAATAGAAAGGGATATAAAAGAGTCCGATTTTGCTTTGGGAGCAGGGGGTCGAAGGTTCGAATCCTTTTGCCCCGACATAAAAAAGCACTGAATGTCAGTGCTTTTTTTGTTTTTTCAGGTGTCCAACGCCACCCTATCTCGGATTCTACTACTTCCTAAAACAAAAAAAGGAACAGCAGCTGCTGTTCCTTTCATGATGAAAACCACAAAGTTTATGCTTCTGTCAAATCAACGACAGGAGCCTCGGGAGCGTTCTTCCTCACCGAAGCAATGCCATTCTTCATGGTTGCCTGGCTGGCATACATCTGGCTCGAACCGATGACTTGGCCATTGGCAGCCATCAAGTTGAAATACGGCTTGCCATTAGATGCTTCCTTAACAGCAAAACGCTTTTCGTCCAAGCAGTTTTTCTTAACGGATTCCACACCGTTGAGGCATGAAGCCTTGGTTTTGTATCCCTCACTGGTGAGGATGACTTGGCCATTGGTGGCCTTCAGATTGAACTGGAACTCGCCGTTCTTTCTGGTTTTGATTTCGAATTTACCCATTTTTTAGTGAATTAAGAGTGTTTAGGCTGCAAATATACACTTTTTTTCATGCAAAACAACGAAAACAATTATTTTGTTGAAAAAACAGACAAAAAGAGAAATTTACTGCAAACGGGCCAACAACACATCACGATAGCTCGCTCCTACCGGGATTTTATTGCCAGCAACGGTGACGTCTGATTTGTCGAGGTCCTGAATCTGTTTGAAGGAGACAATATAGGACTTGTGAACCCTAACAAACTTATCCTTGGGAAGGATCTCCTCAAGATCCTTCAAGGCATATAAAGCGGTGATACGACGTTGCAGGGTATGGAATGTTACATACTCATGCTGCCCTTCGATGAAGAGCAGGTCATCATAATTGATTTTATACAACTTGTAATCTGCCTTCACTGTGATAAAATCATTGGAATGGCTGATGGTGTCATGCTTGGCGTCGGCTCCTTGTAGGTCAGGCATCTCAGCTCCTATGGCTTTATTGACAGCCTGCATGAAACGCGGAAAGTCGAAAGGCTTCAGCAAATAGTCGACTACTGAAAGGTTGAAGGCGTCGACAGCATACTCCGAATAAGCCGTTGTGAAAATGATGGATGGCTTGTGTTTCAGACTCTTAACAAGCTCGAGGCCTGTTAATTCTGGCATCTGAATATCCAAAAACATGATGTCAACTTGATTGTTCTTCAAAGCATTCATTGCTTCAAAGGCATTCGAGCAAGTGGCCACCAAATGCAAGGAATCAACCTTGGAGACATAATCTTGCAACAGCTTTTGCGCCAAATACTCATCGTCAACAATAAGTACATTGTATTTCTCTTTCATAGTTCAATCCTAACTTTATATATATTACTATCTTGTTGAATGTCAAATTTATAGTTCTCTCCATAATGCAGCATCAAACGTTGCTGCACATTGTTCTGCCCAATACCTGATTTCTTCCCTTCTCCCCCATTGCCCGTCATCATTGAGACTTTAGGGGCAACCGTGTTTTCCGCCTCAAAACAAAAACTATCTCGTAATTGCTTGATGCTGATATGGACATATCCCTCAGGATGGGTCTCCAATCGGCTGTATTTGAAGCAATTTTCAATGATGGGCTGCAAAAGCATGGGGGCAATCATGAAATCGGGATTCTCAATATCCTGTTCCAACACCACATCACGCTGACCCGCCATGCGCATCAGCTGAAAGTCGATAAAACTCTCGACATAATGGATCTCCATACTTAATGGGATCATTTCCGCCTGGCAGTCCACCAACACATATCGAAGCATCTCCGACAATTTCAATACACCATCTGCCGCATTGTCATCGTGCGTATATACCATTGAATATATGTTATTTAACGCATTGAACAAAAAATGCGGATTGATTTGGGATTTCAAGTAACGCAATTCCATGTCGAGCTTCTCGCTCTTCAGTTGGTCCGAAACAATCTTTTCCTCGTTCTCCACACGTTGAAAATAAAAAATCAACACAATGGCAAAAGTGGCGATAAACCATATCAAACGTACCATAAAAGCAACAAAGGTGAACGGAAAGGAAAAAACCTCAGAGAACGGGCGCCTGTCAATATAATGAAGGAGACAGACGTCGATACCTGTCGACAACGCTGCCCAAACAGGAAGCACAAAGACCGAAATTAAGATGAAGAGTACCAAATGCTTCCTCGCCAACAAACCAGTTATCAATACTTTGTTGACAAACAGCACCTCAAGCACTACCATACCGACAAAACAAAGCGAACTAACCATACGCAAAAGCATGTTTCCGGTTGAGTGCACTGCAAAGAAGATGATGAATAGCACAATCCAGATAACACCCCATTTATAGAGGCGCTGCAATAAATCAAGATTGGCTGTTGGCAGTGTAGGACGCTTCATCGAGTGTGTTTTGTCGGCAAAGATAATCGTTTTTGCGAAAAGGATGTTTTTTTCATTGAATTGTCATATTTTTTCATTGAAATCTACGTCATAAAACTACAATTATTCCTACTTTTGCACCTTATTAATTTAACGAAACAACTGCACAGCAGAAATTCATATGAAAAGATTGAATATCAGTATAATAGCATTTATAGCACTCTTTTTTGCGACAACCACAGTGAAGGCGCAAGAGGACCAGCCTTTGCAACTAACTCTTGAACAAGCCTTGGAAATAGCCCTTTCGGAGAGCAACACCATCAAGATTGCCGACATGACCATCGAGAAATCAGGATACGCAAAAAAAGGCAGCTACGCTGCACTCTACCCAAACGTCAGCGTGAACAGTTCATACCAGCGCACGCTTTTGAAACAGGTGATGGTGATGGACATGGGCGGTCAACCCATGGAAATCAAGGTGGGCCGCGATAACAACATCAGTGCTTCTGCTTCTGCCAGCATGCCATTGGTGAACGCATCGCTTTGGGAGAGCTTGAAGCTGTCGGGCATGGACGTGGAAATGGCCGTTGAGCAGGCGCGCTCGTCAAAGATCGCCATGGTGAAACAGGTGAAGCAAGCCTTCTATGCGGTACTGTTGGCACAAGAATCCTATAAGGTCATGAACCAAGTCTACGAAAACGCACAGAAGAACTACGAGAAGACCCTTCAGCGTTTCAACGTGGGCAAAGCCTCCGAGGTGGAACGCTTGCGTGCCCAGGTGACCATGCTCAATGCCGAGCCCAATGTTTCAAGCGCCGAAAACGCCGTCCTGCTGGCCACATGGCAACTAAAGGCAGTCATGGGCATCGACCTCGGCACCGAGGTAGAGGTGGTCGGCAACTTGAACGATTACACCCAACAAATGCTTACACCATACGTCTCTGAAGACGACCTCAGCAACAACAGCTCGCTGCTTCAACTCGGCATCCAAGATCGTATGTTAGAATCGACCATTAGGATGCAAAAGAAACAATACATTCCTTCGCTGGCTGCTAATATCAACTACAACTATAGCGCCATGGGTGACGAAGAGCTGCGTTGGTTCCCGTCCTCGACGGCGGCTGTAAGCCTTAGCATCCCCGTCTTCGACGGTTTCCAAAAGCACTACAACATACTCCAAAGCAAAAAGACCCGCGACATGCTCGACCTGCAACGCGAAGACACCGAACGCAACCTACGCATCGCCATACGCAATTACAACGACCAGATGGCACTTTGCATCAAGAACTATCAGGCCGCCAATGCAACTGTGGAAATTGCCCAAAAGAGCTATGACATCTCCGCAAAGATGTACGAGGTCGGCAAGGCCACCTTGGTGGAACTCAACGACGCACAACTTGCCTTGCAACAAGCTCAACTCACCCAGGCTCAAGCCGTGTACAACTTCATGGTCACCAAGGCCTCATTGGACGAACTCATCGGAAAAGAAGAATAAAAAACACACATCTATATGAAATACATCAAACTCAGTATCATCGTTATCGCCGCCGCCATGATGACGGCTTGTGGCTCGAAAGAAAGCAACAAAAACTCCAATACCGAACAACCACAAGCCCAGATGGCTCCAATGGTCAGTGTTGTGACGGCACAGGCCGAAGATGTCGACATCACCAACACCTACACATCCAATATTGAAGCCTTCGCCACCAACAACATCGTATCGCAGACAGCAGGCCGTATCGCCAGCATCAATGCTGAAGTCGGCCAGAAGGTGCGTAAAGGCCAACTCCTGGCGCGTATGGACGACGTCAACCTGGCCAAGACCCGCATGCAATATGTCAACGACTCGACGGAACTGGCCCGTCTCACCGAGCTTTACAACATCGGCGCCGTGGCTCAAGCCGACTACGACATGGCCAAGCTTGCGCTCAATATGACGAAAAAGACCTATTACAACCTTGCCGAGAACACCTATCTCCGCAGTCCCATCAACGGTGTGGTGACCGCCCGCAACTACGACAGAGGCGACATGTACAGCATGACGCAGCCCATCTTCGTGGTGCAGCAAATACAACCCGTAAAGATGCTCATCAACGTGTCGGAAAGTCTGTTCACCGATATCAACAAGGACATGGAATTTGATGTTGCTGTTGAATCGTATCCTGGCGAGACCTTCCAAGGCAAAGTGAACATCATCTATCCCACCATAAGCGCTACCACACACACCTTCCCTGTTGAGGTCATCTGCCAAAATGCCGACCTGAAGCTGCGTCCGGGTATGTTTGCACGAGTTACTGCCAACTTCGGCACCAACCACCATGTGGTCGTCCCCGACGTTGCCGTTGTCAAACAGCAAGGCTCTGGCGAGCATTTCATCTACGTGCTTCAACCTGACAACACCGTAAAATACCAACTTGTGGAAGTCGGCAAACGCCTTGGCAATAGATACGAGATCATCAGTGGCATCAACGAAGGTGACAAGATTGTCACCGAAGGACAGATTCGCTTGAAGGACGGCGTCACCGTTACCGTAAAACAATAAACCATGAGCTTACAAAGAACAGCAGTTAATAATCCGGTGACGACGGCCTTGGTGTTTGTCGCCATCGCCATTTTCGGTATCTACTCCCTGATAAACCTCTCCATCAACCAACTTCCCGACATGGAGACCAACTTCATCATGGTGCTGACCAACTACCCCGGTGCCAGTGCGGAAGATATCGAGACCAATATCTCCAAGACCTTGGAGAACACCCTCAATGCCGTGCCCGACCTGAAGCACCTCTCCTCCACTTCACGTGAGAACACTTCGGTCATCTCAATGGAGTTTGAGAGCGGCATCGACATCGAGGAGGCCACCAACAATGTGCGCGACAAGTTGGACATGGTTCGAAACTACTTGCCTGACGGAGCCACCAACCCTGTGATTTTCAAGTTCAACGCGGAAGACATGCCTATCATGCTGATCAGCGTGACGGCTAAAGAAAGCTTGCCCGCCTTGGAGAAAATCATCGACGACCGTATCACCACGCCTTTGGCCCGTGTGAGCGGTGTGGGTACGGTGTCAGCCAACGGTGCTCCCAAGCGTGAGATTCAAATCTATGTCGACCCTAACAAACTGGAAGCCTACAACCTTACCATCGAGTCGCTTTCATCGACCTTGATGTATGAAAACCAAAATATCCCGTCGGGTTACATGGACATCGGCTCCAACACTTACAATTTGCGCGTCGAGAAGCAGTTCCGTTCTGCCAAGGAGATGGAAGACATCGTGGTAGGTTCGCGCAACAACGCCCCGGTCTATCTCCGTGACGTGGCTCGTGTGGTCGACGGTCCCGAGGAGCGTTCGCAAGAGTCATACAGCAACGGCGTGCAAGGTGCCACCATCGTCATCCAAAAACAGACCGACGCCAATGCTGTCAATGTCATCAAGGGCATCAAAAAACAGCTGGCCCAAATCGAGCCTACGCTACCCAGCGACGTCAAAGTGCAAATCATCGTCGACGGCTCCACCAGCATCATCAACTCCATCGGGAGTTTGCGCAGCACCATCTTCATCACCTTTATCTTGGTTATGCTCGTGGTGTTCATCTTCCTCGGCCGTTGGCGTGCCACTTTCATCATCGTCTTGGCCATCCCGATTTCGTTGCTCGCCTCTTTGATATACTTGTTTGCAACAGGAAACACGCTGAATATCATCTCCATGTCGGCATTATCCATAGCTATCGGTATGGTTGTGGACGATGCCATCGTGGTCTTGGAAAACATCACGACGCATATCGAACGAGGGTCGAAGCCTAAAGAGGCCGCCGTACACGCCACCCAAGAAGTGCAGCTGTCCGTAATCGCCTCCACCTTGACCATGTTGGCCGTGTTCCTACCTTTGACCATGATCAAAGGAACGGCTGGCGTGATGTTCAAGCAGTTGGGTTGGATTGTCTCCATCATCATGATCGTCTCAACCTGCGGTGCCTTGACCTTGGTGCCGATGATGTGTTCGAAGATGCTTGTGATGAATCCCCATCAGAGCAAATTCCACAAGGCCATCTTCCGTCCCATCAACAAAGGCCTCGATGCCATCAGCAACGGTTATGCCCGCCTCATCAATTGGGCTGTCAACCACCGCAAGCTGGTGTTTTTCAGCATGCTGGGCTTGTTTGTCATCTCTTTGGTGCTTCTCCTGCCCAATCTGAAGACCGAAATGATGCCCAAGGCTGACTCGGACCGTATCTCCATCAGCATTGAACTGCCCGTGGGTACCGGCCAAGAAGTCACTGGAGCCTTTGCCAAGGAACTCGCCGACGACTTCATGGCCATGCCTGAAGTAAAGATTTGTAACTTCAGCTATGGACAGGCCGACTCCGACAATGCCTTCGCCTCGATGCGTAACAACGGCACGCACATCATCTCTTTCAACTTGCGCATCGGCACCAAGACCGAACGACGCAAAGCGGGATTGCGTAACTCGACGGAAATCGCCGAAGAGATTCGCACCAAACTCAATGCCATCCCCCTCATCAAGAAAGCCAACGTCAACGAAGGCGGTGGTGGCATGGGTGGCATGAGCACAGTGCAAGTCGAAATCTACGGCTACGATTTCGGCACTACCGACCGCGTGGCCAACGAAATCGCACAAAAACTGCGCGACCGTGGCATCAAGCAGGTAATCGTGGGTCGCGACGACTACACGCCTGAATATCAAATCGACTTCGACCGTGAGAAGCTGGCCCTCAACGGCATGAACAGCTCCACCGCAGCCACCTACGTCAAAAACCGTATCAGTGGTTCGGTCACCTCATACTATCGTGAGGACGGCGACGAATACGACATCCGAGTACGTTACGCCCCTGAGTTCCGCACAAGTATCGAGGATATTGAAGACATCAAGATTTACAACGGCTACGGCCAGGCCGTCCGCGTTGGTGACCTCGGCACTGTAGTGGAAGCCTTGACCCCGCCCAACATCCAACGCAAAGACCGTGAGCGTATGGTCAGCGTGACCGCCGTTGTGGGTAAAGGCATGGTGCTGAGTGATGTCGTTAAGATGGCCGAAGAAGTGATTGACGACACCGAGATTCCTTCCGAAATCATGACCAAGATTGCTGGTGATTACGAGACCCCTTTCGTCATCATGTTCTCCGTGCCGTTCACCTTCACAGGTGTGTTGCTCGGCTTGTGGGTCAACAATGCCGCTCTGGGCGTCATGTCATTGGTCGGTATCCTGATCCTGATGGGTATCGTCGTGAAGAACGGTATCGTGCTCATCGACTACACCACCCTCTTGGAAGAACGTGGTGTCGAGGTAAAAGAAGCCACCGTGAAGGCTGCCCGTTCGCGTTTGCGTCCTATCCTGATGACCACCCTGACCACCGTGCTCGGTATGATACCCATGGCCATCGGTCGTGGCGAAGGTGCCGAGATGTGGAACGGACTGGGTATCACTGTCGCTTGGGGTTTGACCGTGTCGACGTTGATCACCTTGTTGCTGATTCCCGCACTGTATTGTTCGCTTGAAACTCGTGCCGTGCGCCGCAAGAGACGCAAAGCCGAAGAGGCGTTAACCAAAACCGAAAACATCAGATAACCATGAAAGCGATACTCATCACATATAACCAAGCCTATTACGACGAAATCGCCAAGGTGCTGAACGACAATGGCACCAAGGGCTTCACGGAATGGAACGAAATCAAGGGCCACGGCAGCGAGACGGGTGATCCGCACTATGGCACCCATGCCTGGCCGACCTTGAACAACGCCATCATCAGCATCGTCGACGACGACAAGGTGGACGGTATCCTCAACCAATTGCACGAAAAAGACCTCAAGACCCCTGATTTGGGGCTGAGGGCTTTTTCGTGGAATATCGAGAAGATGATTTAAACTCCGATCTCATCCAATTCCAACCACCGCATTTCTTTCTCGTCCAGTAAATCCTTGATTTCCTGCAAGCGGTTGCCTATGGCTTGCAGTTTCTGGTAGTCTGTTTCGCTATTCAAAGCTTCGGTAAGGTTGGCTTTCTCTTGTTCAAGGGCTTCCATTTCTTGCGCAAGCATCTCATATTCTCGTTGCTCTTTAAAAGAACGCTTCACTTTTTCGCGCTGTTTCACAGGCCGTGGTTCTTCTTTCTTCTGCGTCGACTTTTCTTTGCGTTCCTCACGCTGCTTGGCATCGAGATATTCCTTGTACTGGCTGTAGTTTCCCATGAAGCCTTTCACCATGCCATCGCCTTGGAAC
The DNA here is from genome assembly GCA_902780195.1 of uncultured Bacteroidia bacterium. Taxonomy (GTDB): domain Bacteria; phylum Bacteroidota; class Bacteroidia; order Bacteroidales; family F082; genus Limimorpha. The sequence continues at coordinate 34,682 of CACZER010000042.1, read as the reverse complement.
ACGAAAAGCTGGTCCACGACCTGATCCATAAAGAAACGGTCGTGCGACACCACCAAGAGGCATCCTTTGTAGCCTTGCAAAAAGTCTTCAAGCTTCTGTAATGTCAATAGATCCAAGTCGTTGGTGGGCTCGTCGAGGATGAGGAAATTGGGGTTCTGAACCAGAATGGTCAGCAGGTATAGCCTTCGTTTTTCGCCGCCGCTGAGCAAAGCAACGGGTTGGCGGTGCATCTTGTAAGGAAACATGAAATGCGCCAGAAGCTGGTCGGCAGTGTAGACCTTATCCTTCCCATAATACATCACGTCGGCAATATCGCGGACCGTACTCAACACGGTCTTGCTTTCGTCGAAATGTATGCCTTCCTGACGGTAATAGCCGTAGGTCACAGTCTCACCTGTCTTCACCCGGCCACGGTCGGGCTGCATCGCGCCCGTGATGAGATTCAGGAAGGTGGACTTCCCTACCCCATTCTTACCAATCAATCCGATGCGCTCGCCACGCTTAAAGACATAATCGAAGTCCCTGAGTACGGTAACGTCACCAAACGATTTCGACACATTGCTGAGTTCCAATATCTTGCCGCCCAAACGTTGCATCTGAAGGCCAAACTCAAGACGTTCATCCTGCTCTTGGTATTTCGAGCGGTCCTTCAGGTCATAAAACGCATCGATACGACTCTTCGACTTGCCAGTGCGGGCCTGTGGTGTGCTACGGATCCATTCCAACTCGCGTTTCAGCAGCTGGCTGTTGCGTTCAGCCGTGGCGCGTTTCACTTCCTCCCGCTCGCGGCTCTTTCTGACATAATAGTCGAAGTTGCCGTTATGGGTGTACATCACGCCTTGGTAAAGCTCGAAAATCTTATTGCAAACCCTATCGAGGAAATAACGGTCGTGGGTTACCATGAGCAGCGTCATGCTCGACTGGGTAAGGAATTTCTCCAGCCATTCAACCATTTCCACATCGAGGTGGTTGGTGGGCTCGTCAAGGATAAGGAAATCTGGTTCATGAAGCAGCACCAAGGCCAAAGCCAGGCGTTTCACCTGTCCACCCGAGAGCTCGTCGACCACCTGGTCAAGGTTAGTGATGGCAAAACGAGTCAGATATTGCCTTGCTTTAAGATGCTGTTCTTCGCTGAGGTCAGCCAACAGATCCGAGATGCGCGTCCCTTCAGGATACACGGGCAGTTGCTCCAAGTAGCCGATTTTGATATCGTTGGCATAGGTGATGGTCCCCGAATCGGGCGACTCCTGCCCCACCAAGATCTTTAGCATCGTCGACTTGCCCGAGCCGTTGGTGGCAATCAGCGCTGTCTTGTCGCCTTTCTCAATGCCGAAGGTGACATCCTCGAACAGCGTCTTGATGCCATACGACTTGGATATCGCGTTGACCGACAAATAGTTCATTTCGCGAAGCGCTTGACGTATTCGATGGGATATTGCGATTTCTCTGATACCTGCTCCACCGTCATGCCCGATGCGAACAAACGCTTGATGACGGCATCCATAGGCTCTCCTACTTCGATGATATGGAAGTCGGGATCATAGAAGCGGACAATGCGTTGGCCCCACGCTGTTTCCTCCACACCATGGACATACAGGATTTCGGAAAAGCCCCTCAGATAATCGATGAACTCATCAAAGTCCTCCTCTTCGAAGTACAGCTCAGCATCATTGCCATTCCTGCGTACTTTCGCGTTATGGATCATCGACCTCCATTTCTTCATTTCTTGCAGGGCGAAGCCACCTTCGAATTGGACATTCTCACCAAAATGAAAGGCAACGCGGTCGCCAATCACCTCTTCATAGAAAGTGATGGCTTTTTCCATGTCGGTAACCGCCAGCAGCGGGCATTTGAATTTCAGCATAGTCGTTAGATTTGATACCGCAAAGATAAAAAAAGCCTCGCATCTGCAGATGCGAGGCCATATCTTTTATGAAAAAACGTTATTTCTTTTCCTTGGGCAGCACGGCAAACTTATAAATGCAGAGCTGATGGTATTCTTCTCCCGGTCTCAGGATCGGTTTGGGAGACAAGGCTTCGCGGTTGATGGCATTGGGGAAAAATTGAGGTTCGAGAGCCAATCCTTCGCGAATGTTCATCGGCTTACCGCTCTTTCCTATGCCCTTGCCATCGAAGAAATTACCGCTGTAAAACTGAATGCCCACCTGATCGCTCCACACTTGCATCTCACGGCCGCTGGCAGGATCTGTCAGTGTAGCATTCAAAGCATAGACGTTGGGCTTGTTCTTGTCAATGATCCAGTTGTGGTCATATCCCTTGGCATTCTTAAGTTGTGCATCATCTTCAGCGATACGCTCACCGATACGTTGTTTCTCGCGGAAATCGAACGGGGTCGACTTGACACCTGAGAATTTGCCGTTGGTCACCAAATGCTCGTCGATGGTGGTCATATAACGAGAATTGATTTGCAGTTCATGGTCGAGGATGGTACCATTGCCCTCGCCCTTCAGGTTAAAGAAGGAATGATGGGAGAAGTTGCACAACGTTGGAGCATCGGTGGTGGCTGAATAACGAATCTGGAACTGGTTGTCTTTCGTCAACGTATAACTCATTGTCACATCGAGATTGCCAGGGAAACCGTCCTGTCCGTCAGGGAACAACGCATGCATTTGAATAACGCTATCATTGGTCGAAACCACATCCCACACCATCTTATCAGCACCTATCAGACCTCCATGGAGCGTGTTCTCACCATCGTTTTTGGGCAAAGTATATTGGACGCTATCAATTTTAAAGACACCGTCAGAAATACGATTGGCACAACGGCCCACCACGGCGCCTAGATAACGTTCACCTTCATTGTTCAAATACTTATCGATATGATCGTAGCCTAATACAATGTCTTCATAGCTACCGCGACGATCGGGCATCCAGAGGGCGACAACACGACCACCATAGTTGGTCACCTGCATCGTCAGGAAACCGTTTTTAAGGGTATATAAAGACACTTTCTTGCCTTCTACTTCCGTATTGAAGTTCTCGGCCGGGATCAATTTGACTTCTTTCTTACAACCAACTAATAATAAGGCAATTGCAAGAATCGATAACGCTTTTTTCATCTTTTTCGATTTCAAATCTGCTAGTTTCGAGCGGCAAAAATACAAAAACTCATTAAAACTACAAAATAGAATTTTACTTAGTTCTAACCACTCCTTGATAATCGACTTCCTTGTGACGACGCAAGAACTCAATCATCATCTCCTCGGAGGTCATGAACTGGCTCCGGCCCTCGTCGACACTCTCAATGTTAACCGTAGAAGCCATGTAACTGTTTATCGCCACTTTATAAATGGTGTTCTTCCCGAAACTACCTTTATCTGGATTGAGATACACATTGATGTGATCCCCGTTGTCATCCACCGAATAGGTCATCCCGGAGACATAGGACGGATATCCGCCGTTTTTCTTGTAGGTGTTGACGACAAAGCGTTTCAGCTGCTGCCCTGTCATCTGATAAACGACCACCTCATTGTTGAACGGATCTATACTATACACGTCCTTTACCGTGATGGGGCCTTTCTTCAGGTGGTTAACACGTACGCCGCCTGTATTCTGGAAAGCGAAGTCGGCGCCGCTGATCTCTCGAAGAGCATCTGTTATCAGGCATCCCAGCTCCTCCGGGTTTTCAAATTTCGTCTTTGCAACAGCAATGGGCTCGTTCAAGGCGGGAGCGTCATTAAACTCATCGATTAGCTTCTTGATTTCAGACTTTTCTTTCCGCACCTTGTTGACATCCAATACAACAGCTTCCTTGCCGACAACACGATTGCCCTTCACCCACAACTTGACAAGCGTGGCATATTTGAGATGTGAGCCCGACTGGGTCACCAATACGCCATTCGTCTCCGTCGGATGCTCTATCAATGTATGGGAATGGCCGCCGATGATGGCATCAAGCCAAGGATTGGCTTGCGCAAGCTCCATGTCATCTTCAACGCCGCAATGCGAGAGCAAAATCACCACATCGTTCTGATCTCTAAGATAACGATACTGTGGCAACACTTCATGAGCACGTTTGAAGCTCACCTGGGTGAGGTTCTTGGGATGCGCCCCAGGGATACCGTCATGGCGGACCTCAATCATACCCACCACTGCCATCTTCACGCCTTGATGCTCAAAAGTGACATATGGCTTAATATCCAGATTGACGCTTTCAGGAATAAAGACATTGGCACAAAGGAACGGGAAACGGGCCCGCTTGATGTCGTTCCGCAGGTTGTCGACATCGGCATCCCATTCATGGTTACCCACGGCACACAGGTCGAAGCCCACCTCATTCATCAGCGTAATCATAGGATAGTTGACAGGATCATATTGGTCGTTGACGGGATTGCCCGTGCGATTGTCGCCCGCCGAAAACAGCAATAAGTTGGGATAAACCGCTCTCAGGCTATCCACCATAGCGGCGAACTTGGGGAACATATCAATGTTGGCATGCATGTCATTCACAGCCAGAATGTCAATTTCAGTCCCTTCAGTAACGATGGCCGTTTCGCTTTGCCGCTGACCTTTATCCTCCCGCTGGTAACGATACGCCAGAAAAAAGGCCAAAGCTAACAACGCCAAAATCCATAACAGTTTCTTACTCTTCATAGTTCAATGCTGAATTTATTATCGGCAAAAATAGGAAAAAGTTTTATCTTTGCCGCATCATGGCAAAGAAAAGGAAGAACGATTATCCAAGTGGTACGCGAACAAGCTGGAAGGTCGTAATCACATACACCTTCGTCATAGCCTTATGTGCCGCCTTGTTCTACTATATCTTCAACCTGCGCAGCACCATCGAAAGCCAACGATCCAACATCAACTCGCAACATGCAGCTCTCGAATGGGCCAACCGCTTCACCAAAAACGTACACGAAGCTCAATCCGCCGCCAACCTATACGCTTTCACCAAGCAAACCCGATACAAGCGACGCTTCAACGAAGCCAAGAAACTGATCTCAGCACAAGTCGACTCCATCGTGATGATAGAAATCAATGAAGACAACAAGACGATGGTGAAAGAGATCGACGGCCTCATCAAAAGCAAAGGAAGCATCAGTAATGAGCTGTCAAAGCAATTCCACGACTTCAACCCTCTGGCGGAGTTCGACCGCACTATCGACGACTATATGCCCCCTGAGCCCGAAGAGGAAATCGTGGTCACCAAGATATCCAAAGACACCATCATCCACGTACCTCGCAACCAAAAGAAAGGCTTTTGGCGGCGCATCGGCAACGTTTTCAACCCTACTGAAGAAGACAGCATCGTTCACTTGTCCATCGAAAGCACCGACACACTCCACATTCAACGACAATCCAACGACTCTCTGACCATCCTGGCCGACCTACGACTGCTTTCCGACCAAGCCAAGGCTGAGTATTGGAACAAAATCAAAGAATACGAGAGCAAGACCCAGGAGCTTGTCAGGGCCGACAACCAACTCTCGGAACAGATCTCCAACCTGCTCATCCATCTCAACCAAGAGATCCTGGATTCTACTATTGCCGAAATCGAGAAAAGCGAAGCTTCCATCAAGGAGAACATCCGCACTTCCATCCTCATCGGTGCCATCACCTTGTTCCTGATTGTAATATTCATCATATTGATTATCAGTGACGTAAATAAAGGACACCGCGCGCGTCAAGCTGCAGAAGAAGCCAAGAAAAAAACCGAGGAAATCATGGAAAGCCGTCACAAGCTGTTGTTGTCGGTATCGCATGACATCAAAACCCCGTTGAGTTCCATCCTTGGCAATGTGGAACTCATGGACAAGGCTGGCAACGAAAAAGAATTCAGTTCGATACAGCAATCCGCCGACCACATCCTCAACCTGTTGAACAACTTGCTCGAGTATTCCAGCTTGGAACAAGGCAAACTACAAATCCGCAATGAGTCATTCAATCTAAGACAAATCTGCGACGAAACCGCCGAGATGTTCCGACCCATCGCCAAGCACAAAAACCTAGACTTTGTCTATGAGCCAGACATGGAAGAAGACTCCTTCATCCTATCTGACCGATTGAAGATCAAGCAGATACTAAGCAATATCATCTCCAACGGCATCAAATACACCTTGGAAGGAAGCGTTCGCTTCAAAGCCCGCACTGGGCGCAATTTGTTGGTTTTCGACATCACCGATACAGGTGTGGGTATTCCGCCAGACAAACTTGAAGACGTCTTCAAGCCATTTGTGCGCATCGAGACCTATAATCAATTTGCCGAAGGTAGTGGTTACGGTATGTCTGTGGTAAAAGGTCTTGTCGACCTCCTTGGCGGTGAGATCCACATCGAATCCGAAGTAGGCAAAGGCACCCACTTCGAGGTCAGAATACCTGTTGGTAACGTAGAAAAACCTATTGAAGAAGACGGTGAAGTAAATAGCGACAAGAAGAAGAGCCTCAATATCTTAGTCATTGACGATGATAATACATTACTGTCCGTCATCGACACCATGCTGCACCGCCTTGGCCATCAAGCCATTGCATGCAGGTCTAAGAACGATATCGAAAGCGCCATAGCGCAAATCCATGACTATGACTACGTTCTTACCGACCGCGAGATGGGCGCTTTGACTGGCAACGATATCCTGCATATGTTCAAGGAAGCCGACCCTGACAAACCTGTCATCTTGATGACCGCTCGCATCGAATACTCCAACGAAATCGCCAAGGAAGAAGGCTTTGACGGATTCCTGCAAAAACCATTCAACCTCAAGCAACTCGAAAGCCTTTTCGGCAGCGTTGCCGTGGCAGAATCGGAACAGGAAATCGCCTTCCCCGACTTCCCTAGTTTCAGCGAGATGATGGGCAACGACCGTCCTTCCATGACCGACATTCTCAGCGTCTTTGTGAAATCGACCTCTGACGACTTGATGACCATGAACGCGTTGATTGAAGCTTCCGACTTCATTGAGATGCAGGCACTCTGCCACAAGATGTTGCCCATGTTTACCCAATTGGAACGCGACACCACCTTCTTGTCGAAGATGAATGGCATGCGCGGCAAGGGCGACACAGAGGAAAGCTATCCGAATTGGAAAGAAGATGCCATACAATTCATGAGCCAGGCAGATGAATTGCTTGATTTGTTGGCAGAAAAATATGGAATCGAATAAGCTTAAAGCTCTATTCCATAGAGATGCATCTTATTGTATAAAGTCTTACGATCTATTTGCAACAACTTGGCAGCAACTGTTTTGTTGCCCCTAGCCTTCTGCAAGGCGGCTTCTATTTGCTCCTTCTCGTGGTCAGGACGCAAAGCCCAATCGTCTTCTTCGGCAACCACAGACACTCTTTTAAGCGGCATGGTGAACACCGGCAGGTCGTCCAACTCAATGTTTTCGCCCTCGGCGAAGAGCACGCAACGACGAACCACATTGCGTAGTTCGCGGAGGTTGCCGTTCCATTTTTGCGACTTCAAACGCTCCAAGGCCGCCTCGTCGATGCCTTTCACGTTCTTTCCAAGCTCGTCGTTGGCCTGATTGATGAAAAAGGTCGTAAGCTCCTCGAAATCCTCTAGGCGATCACGTAGGGGTGGCACCTCGATGGCAAACTCGTTGATACGATGGTAAAGATCCTGACGGAAACGGCCCTCTTCGATGGCCTGTTCGAGGTTTTCGTTGGTTGCCGCTATGATACGCACGTCGACATGGATGTCGGTGGCAGAGCCCACCGGACGCACCTTCTGCTCTTGTAGGGCTCGAAGCAACTGCATCTGGACCTCATAGGGTAGGTTGCCAACCTCATCGAGAAACACCGTGCCGCCCTTAGCCTGTTCGAAGACCCCTTTCTTGTCGGCAATAGCCGAAGTGAAAGAGCCTTTCAAATGGCCAAACAATTCACTGGGTGCCAGCTCTTTCGACAAGCTTCCACAGTCAACGGGGATAAACGGGCCTTCTTTATTGAGGCTGTGGTCATGGATCATACGGGCGATATACTCCTTACCGGTACCGCTTTCTCCCAATATCAGAACAGAGAACTTGGTGGGGGCCACCAATTCCACATGTTTGTAAAGGCGCTGCATCACCGGGCTGTTGCCTTTCACCCAGCGTTTTTGAGGAGGGGCGAAGGCTTCCGTCGACTCTTCATCAGTAGAAGCCAAGGCGGCCGAGATCTTTTCTTCCAAGACACTTGGATTGATGGGTTTCTTCAAGTAGTCGAAAGCACCCAGTTTCATTGCCGATACTGCCGTCTGCACTTCAGCATAGCCTGTCATCACAATGATCGGGATTTTGCTCTTCATCTTCTCCCTCACCCAGGTCATCAGCAGGATACCATCGCCATCGGGCAAGCGCAAATCGGTAAGGATCAAGCTATAGTCGCCCGTGCCCAGCTCCGCCTTGGCCTGCTCGTAATGAGTGGACAGCACCGCCTCATAGCCGTTCTTGTTCAGCCAAGTCTTGATCATCAAGCCAAAAGAGGCATCGTCCTCAACGATGAGTATCTTGGTATTCATGACTGCAAAAATAGAACAATTTTCGATGAATCACAAAAAAATAACATGAAAAAAGCCTCACAACGGGGAGAAGTGAGGCTATTTCAAAAAATTGAAAACGAGCAGAAATTTATTTGATGGAAACAACCAAATAATTTGAGATACTCCAGAAAGCATCCTTGTCGAGAATGTTAAGCACCAAGGCGCCGTCTTCATTCTCGGTGATATTATAGCTGCTTTCAGGGTGTGTTGTCATGATATTTGCTTTTTTGGTATTCAACGGGATGGTGGTCAGTTGACGTTTGTCAGCTTGCATGAACTGTTGCTTGTCGAGACCTTCCTTCGAGATGGCACTGCTTTGGAAGAGGCCGCCCTTGGTGACGATGCCCTTGTCCTTCAGCACCTGCAAGGTGGCGATGCTCACCCATACTGTGTTCAATGCAGCATCTTGGTTTTGAATGGTCTCCTGTTGCACAGCGTTTTGGACATTCAGGTTTTCGATATTGTCGTTCAACGAAGTGATGTTTTCGTTCATTTCCGAGACCTGGGTGTTCAATTCCTCAATCTGATTACGGCTTTGCTGCAACTCATTCTTCAAAGAGGTAATGTAATTATCTTTCTCTTCCAGTTGGGTCTTCAGGCGATTCACGGTCTGGGCCAAAGCCTTCGACTTGGAACCTTGCTCGGCCAGGCTCTTCTCAAGATCGTTGATCTTGGCCTTGTTTTCTTCCAAGGTCTGCTGAATGGCATTGATTTGTGAAACAGCCTTGTTGGTGTTGCCCTCTTGGTTCTCAACCATGATGATGTTTTCGGCGGCACGCACCGACTCAAGCGCATTCTCGATTTCGTTGATGGTGTTCAAGGCATCATCGAAGCCTCCCTTGGCAGCGACAGCTTCCGTATATAAGGAATCACGCTCGGCCAAAAGGGTTTGATACTTTTCCGACCTTTCCACATCACAAGATGCGAAGGCAATAACCAATAAAGACAGGGATAATAAAGCGATTCTACGTTGCATGATGATTCATTTTTAATTAGCAGCAATTCTTTATGCAGAATCCATGCCGAAATAGCATGATGGATTTATCATATTATATATCAATCAATTATAATTATTTCCACAATTATTACTAGTGTGGAAAATTGTGGAATTCTACAGCTCGTTTTGTGTTTTGTGGAAAGATGTGGAGCCTAAAGATAGATGAAACCCGTGGATTTGTGCCTGGGCAATGGGAATATGGATGTGCTTGGGTCGAGGTGCACATGCTTTGCTTTCAATTGCTTGTAAAGACACTGCAGAGCCAGCTCTGGCGTGTTGTTGTTCTCGCTCAGGTGGCACAACATGATGTTTTTAATGAGAGGATGGTAGATCTCTGCAACAAACCGGGCCGATTCCACATTGCTAAGATGTCCGAAAGGCCCCAAGATGCGTTGCTTCAAAATAAAGGGGTACGAGCCCTTCTCCAACATTTCCACGTCATAGTTCGACTCGATGACGATATTCTCCGCCTTACGGATCTGGTCCTTCACCACCTTGTCCAACATCCCGATATCTGTGGCAATCGTCAACGTATGACCCTCATATTCAAAATAATAACCCATAGCTCCACGCCCGTCATGCATCACGGGAAACGGCTTGATGTGGATGCCACAGATCTCGAGATCCTGCATCGGCTCTATCTCATGAAACAGCGCTGCATCCACGAGTTGCGTGGCGCGTCCTTCCCTGATTCCCTGAAGGCAGTCGGAATGGGCGTAAATCGGAATGGGCCTCTGTTTTGTAAGCGCCTCAAGGCCTTTCACATGGTCGATATGGTCGTGGGTGATCAAAATCGCCTTGATACTGGAAAGCGGTAAGTCATTTTTGGTCAGGTACTTAAGAACATATTTCGCACTGATGCCCACGTCGACAAGCAGGCCTTCATCCTGTTTCCCCACATAATAGCAGTTACCGCTACTACCAGAGGCAAAGCTGCAGAAAACAAAGGGAGAAAGACAGGAAAACAAGTCCATACCGAATCAATTTGGTCGCAAAAGTAATTATTTATTCGTTTTTTCTTTAATTTTGTGTGCCAAATTTATCAACGATGGAAAACACTTTTGACCCCAATGCAGCCGCCGTCGCCGATTCAGGCATCTACGGCCTTCCTTGCTCTGCCGAAGAGGCACAAATCATCATCATACCCGTCGAATGGGAGCTCACCACGAGCTACAACCGTGGAACCGTAGACGGACCTGAAACCGTCAGGGAGGCCTCCTTGCAGGTCGACCTCTGCCACCACGACTACCCCGACCTCTGGCAGAAAGGCATATGGATGGATGAGTTTCCGACCGAGCTCCGCGAGCTCCACGATAAGATGGCACCCATCAGCGACGACATCATCAACGCGTTGTATGAAGGCACCGTCGACGACGACCCGAAGACCTACGCGATGATGTATGAGATGATTGAAGATGCCACCGAGAAAAAGAACGCTTGGCTGCGCGAACGCATCGCCTACTGGAGGGCGCAAGGCAAGGTGGTCGGCCTGTTGGGCGGCGACCACAGCTGTCCCCTCGCCTACCATCAATACCTTAATTCTATCGGGATGGAATACGGCATCCTTCACGCAGACGCCCACTGCGACCTGCGCGAGGCTTTCGAAGGATTCAAATACTCGCACGCTTCCATCTTCTACAATACGTTGAAATTCAACAATGTGAAGAAGCTTGTGCAAGTCGGCATCCGCGACTACTGCCATCAGGAGAAGGCTTTGGCCGAGAGCCAACCCAATAGGATAAAGATCTTCTTCGACCGCGACTGCCGCCGCCGCATGTACGAAGGTGCGACATGGAAAAGCATTGTAGACGAGATGGTGGCTGCCTTGCCTAACAAGGTATACCTCTCCATCGACATCGATGCCCTCGACCCGAAGCTCTGCCCCAACACGGGCACGCCTGTGCCGGGAGGCCTAGAGTATGAGGAACTGATGTATCTCCTCAACCGCATCCGCGAGGCTGGCAAGGACATCATCGGCTTCGACCTCTGCGAGGTCTCGCCCTCACCCGAAAGCGGAGAGTGGGACGGCAACGTCGGCGCTCGCGTCTTATTCCACCTCTGTGGGGTGGCGTCAAAACCCTAATCCTGGATCAGCAACAATATCTTCGGTCTCAAAACCGATACACCAACATTCCTTTCAGCATCCAATCGTGGAAGACGCCGCGGAATCCGATGTCATCCACGTAATCAGGCACATTCAGCTGGCTGACATCAACAACATCACGACTACGGAAATAAAAGCGGTTGTAGGTAAACTGCGTCGAAAAGAACAAACGGTCCCAAGTCAAGCTGGCAGCTGCGCTACCGATATAGTTAGGCATGGGGTAGCACCACACTTTTGAGACCCTGTCCCCCGTATGGTGGCCTTCCACATCGTATGCATAAGAGGTGGTCTTCAGATAGTTGGCTAAAGTAATCACCGGCATGGCCGTCAAGTTGAGGGTGACATTACGCAGCCCATGGTCGCGCAAGCCCGTCGGATCTTTGTGCCATAAAACGAAATTGGCTGAGTAGCCGCCACCTACCGAGGCCTGTAAGGTGGAGAAGCAGTCAAGAAGGTTATAGGTGTCAAGAGCTGCCTCGGGGCTGTTGTACAAGCTGCCTTGCATATAACGTGCGGTGACCAGCCACGAGCCCGCCGTGCGACGTTGAACCAGCCCTATCTTATAAGCCGCCGGATAGGCGAAGCGTTTGTTGTTGAAGACATAGTAACCGTCGACGGTGATATTCTTCAGCAAGGCGTTTTCTTCTGTGGTCCATTGGTCTTCCCAATAGTCAGGGCTCCCAGCCTCTCCTATCACTATGCCTGTGGTAAAAGGATTGCTGATACTAAAGTATTCGACGTGTACACCCCATGACTTCCCCTTTACGTTCAGGCCCAAGGAACGTTTCTTTTGGGCACTTCGTGGACCCACCTCCAGGCCATAGCCAAAACCTACATTGCCGTAGCCCAAGTCAAGGCCGACCTTCTTGCACAGATCCTCCGAGAGGCTATAAGTCGACACGCAAGGCAAGATGGTGCCGTCAGCGTATTTCACTTTGAAATTGACATCCACGTCGAATCCCGCTTTCTGTGCTGTGCTGAACAAACCCAATGAAAAGCACGCCTTAGGCTGATAAACGAATGCCGTATCGACCACGGCAGGCTTGGTCAGGAAGGCGTTGACCTTATTCCAAAGTCCAACCTCTTGCGCCTGAGCCGTCATAGCAACAAACAGGAGAGCGACGGCCAGAAGTTTCTTCATACTACGCATGCTATTCTAATTATGGTTGCAAAAATACGTTTTTTATTAGGTGGGGAAGAAAAGAATTCAAAAGAATCCTTATCTTTGCCCCAAAATTAACTACGCTGGATTGTTTTGCGTTCGGCGCAACCCTTATAACGATTTCAAACCCATTTAACCAATGGCACTGAACAACCTTTTTACTGGAAGAAGCAGCCGCGAGAAGCACTTCTTCCCCACCTATGCCAAGCAGGCGGAGACGGCACAGGTTGCCGCCAAATACCTCAAGGAGCTGGTCAAGAGCGACGACCCCGAGGAACGCAAGCTGCTCACCCGCATGATCAAGAAACAGGAGACCACCGGCGACGAGCTGCTGCGTGAGTTCTACATCGAGCTTAACGAAGCTTTCGTCACGCCCTTCGACCGCGAGGATATGAATGCCCTCGCCATGGACCTCGACAAGTTCCTCGACTTTATCAACCACTCGGCCAAGACCATCTTGATGTACAACCCCAAGAAGATCGACAAGCAGATCAAGGAGATCGTGGATAACATCCATGAGGATGCCACCATCATCATGCAGGTGTTCGGCATGCTCGACGACCTCGGGAAAAACCATCAGCAAATCAACGACATGTGCCAGAAGGTCACCCTTATCGAGCACGCCGTCGACGACATCTATGGCGACTACATCTCCTACCTCTTCGAGAACGAGAAGGACGAGATCGAGCTGCTGAAATACAAGGAGATTGCCCAGGTGGTGGAAGACACCACCGACCGCGCCAAGGAAGTGACGGGCACCGTTAAAAGTCTTCTAATAAAAGAATCGTGATGAATCTCTTGACCATAGCCATCATTCTCTCCATCGTCCTTGCCTTCGTCTTCACCTTCCTGAACGGCATGAACGATGCAGCCAACTCCATCTCGACCATCATCGCCACCAAGGTGATGACGCCCGTGCAGGCCATCCTTTGGGCCTCGTTCTGGGAGTTCATGGCCTTTATTTTCATCCGGTTGATCCTCAACCAGCAGTTTGCCGTGGGTAACACCATGGCCAACTTCGCCGACCAGAGTGTCATCGACCCATACCTCATCCTGTCAGCCCTCGTCGGCGCCGCCATCTGGGTAGCCATCTGCACCAAAAGCGGCATGCCCATCTCCACCTCGCACGCCCTCATCGGCGGCATCATAGGTGCGGCGTGGTTCGTCAACGGCAGCAACGTGTTGCACATGACGCCCATCATCGTCACCCTCGCCTTCATTGTCCTCTCCCCGCTCATCGGCTTGTTCCTTGGTTTCTTCCTCGAATGCATCTTCCTGAGGATCTTCAAGAACAGCCCGCGTAAGAGGGTCGACAAGATCTTCAAGGTGCTGCAGCACTTCTCCACGGCGGCCTTCTGCATCGGCCACGGCTCCAACGACGCGCCAAAGACCATGGGTATCATCGCTGTGCTGATGGCCAGCGTGTTTACCACGAAAGGAGTCAGCCCCGAGATGCAGACTTTCATTGGCAACTTCTACGACAGCAGCCAGGGCTTCCACATCCCTGACATCCTCGCCGTCGTCTGTTATATCATCATGTCGTTAGGCATCCTCATCGGCGGCAAGAACGTCATCAAGACCATGGGCGGCGGCTTAGCCAAGATCACGCCCGTGCGTGGCTTCTCTGCCGAGTTTGCCGGTGCCACCACCCTTATCGCCACCTCCTTCCTCGGCATCCCCGTCAGCACGACGCACACCATCACCGGCGGCGTCATCGGCGTGGGACTCACCGACGGCATGAAGTCGGTGAAATGGGTCACGGCCAAGCGCATCATCCTGTCGTGGATCCTCACCATCCCCGTGCCACTCGTCATCGGTGGCATCTTGAACCTGTTGTTTCACCTCTTAGTCAAGTAATGCCATGAGTCTCAACAGTTTCTTCCAGTTTTTCGTACCCAAAGAAAAGAAGTTCTACCCGCTCTACCAGCAGCAGGCAGCCTACATCGACAAGGCCGCCACGCTTTTGAGGCAGATGCTCTTGGAGACCGATCTCGACCAGCTCGAGGCCTTGAGAAAAGACATCAAGGTCTGTGAGACCGAAGGCGACAAGGTGCTGCGCGACTTCTACAGCCAGCTCTTCGCCACCGTGCTCACCCCCTTCGACCGCGACGACGTCCACGAACTCGCCGAGATGATGGACACCTTCCTCGACCGCATCGACGACTCGGCCAACATCGTCCTCACCCGCCGCTTCCTTGCCGTGGATGAAGACCTCACCACCATGGCGGAGAACATCATGTTTGCCGCAAGACCTTGGAACACGACAACGACGAACTCTACGGCAGCTGCATCAGCAAGCTGTTCCAAAAAGACTACACCCTCACCGAGATCATCAAGCGCAAGGACCTGGTGCAGGTACTTGAAAACACAACCAATTCGGTGAAGTATATTTCGGATAAAATTAGGAGTATTATTAGCAAACTATAAGTCATGAGACAAATCATCACCAGCCTGTTAGACAACGACCTCTACACCTTCAGCGTATGCTACGCCTACCTGCAGAAGTTTCCCCGCGCCATGGGCCAATACACCTTCGTCGACCGTAACAACACGGTATACCCCCCTGGCTTCGCCGAGAAGCTGCGCGAGCAGTTCGACCTCTACGGTGACATCAGAATCACCAACGAAGAAGTGCGTTTCATGAAGCGGAAATGCTACTACTTCCCCTTGTGGTTCTTCACTTTCCTGAAAGGCTTCCACATGCGTCCTTCCGAGGTCGAGGTGAGCCAAGACGAGGAAGGTCATCTGCACATCCAGGTGACAGGCCTGCTGTGGCGCACTGTGTTCTGGGAGATGCCTATCCTGGCTACCGTCTCTGAGATGATGCACGAGATGAATGGCGAGTTTGAAAACTACGACGCCGAGAAGGAATACCAGAAGTCCTATGCCAAGGGCATCCGTCTCATCGGCAACGGCGTGAAGTTCAGCGACTTCGGAACGCGCCGTCGTTTCTCCTTCGAGCATCAGGACCTCGTCATCCGCAGCTTCATCGAGGCGCAGAAGCAGTTCACCAAGACTTGTTTCGTGGGTACCTCCAACGTGCTGCTGGCCATGAAGTACGACCTCACCCCCATCGGCACCATGAGCCATCAGTTCATCGAGACCTGCTCGCTCTACGGCTACAACGAGGCCAACTACCTCGCCATGGACTACTGGCAAGACGTTTATGCCGGCAGCTTGGGCGTGTTCTTGTATGACACCTACACACGCAAGGCTTTCTTCCAGAACTTCACGCAACTGCACGCCAAACTGTTTGACGGCCTGCGTGTCGACAGCGGCGACAACTACGAAGCCTTGGAGGAGATCATCGAGAAATACAAGGAACTCGGCGTCGACCCGGCGCAGAAGTCCATCATCTTCAGCAACGGCTTGAACGTGGACGAGGCCATCGCCATCCACGAGGCGGTCGCAGGCCGCATGCAAGACTCGTTCGGCATCGGCACCCACCTCACCTGCGACGTCGACAACGTGAAGGCCATGAACATCGTGGTGAAGCTCACGGCGGCCAAGATCACCGAGAAACGTACTTGGAAGAAGGTGGTCAAGCTCAGCGACGACCTCGGCAAATACACCGGCGACCCGGGCGAGATCGAGATTTGCAAGAAGACGTTGGAAATCAGTTGAGAGTTGAGTGTTTAGAGTTTAGAGAAAAAGCAGGCTGCCATTTGACAACCTGCTTTTTCGTTAGTCTGCTTTCTGGAATCAATAGTGAGAATCTAAGAGCTTGCACATTCATACTTTACCTGCTTTCCCCATAGATCATTTACCATCCCCAGTAGGAAGAAGAGTTTGTTTTTCTTGTCATGGTAATGGGTTTTAGCAATAGAGGGGTATTGGGTACATAGTTAGTCTATAGCCCCAGTCACTGGTGGAGGAGCATAAAGAGAGCCTGAAAAAGGCTTTAAAGCAATATCAATGAGATGAATTTCAAAGCACTGGAGATTGCAGCTCAAAGGCCGCGATAACATGAAACGGCGTTCGTGGTCAAAAAGGTTTACGATAGGTGCAGCCATTCCTCCACTCAGAACAGCCGTAGGCTGTCTTCCCCTTTATGACATAACCCTTGCCACACAGCGGGCATGGCTGCCCGATGATAGCGTCAGGATTGGCTGCTGCTGGAGCTGGTTGGGGCTTCTTTGGTCTTGGAGCAGCGGCTTTCTTGGACACTGCCTTCTTCGGCTTCTCCTCCACCACTGCCGCCGCAACACGGCGATTGCTGTTGTCCAGTATCACCGTGGTGACGATCTCGGTCACCATCTGCTTCAGCTCGTCCAGGAACTGCCGTGCCTCGTATCTGTGCTGCTCTATCTCACGGAGTTTCTTCTCCCAGATGCCCGTCAGCTCGGCGCTCTTCAGCAAGTCCTCGTGGATGAGGCCAATAAGCTCTATGCCCGTCGGAGTGGGTTCAAGGCTCTTGCGAACTTTCCTGATGTAGTTGCGCTTGAACAAGGTCTCGATGATTGCCGCGCGCGTGGAAGGCCGACCGATGCCGTTCTCCTTCATCACCTCGCGCAACGACTCGTCGTCGACCAACTTACCCGCCGTCTCCATGGCACGAAGCAACGTGGCCTCCGTGTAAGGCTTCGGCGGCGTGGTCCACTTCTCGGCCAGCTGCGGCTGGTGTGGCCCGTGCTCGCCCTTAGCGAAAATGGGCAAGGTCCTCTCCTCATCCTCCTGCCCTTCTTTTTTCTCCTCTTCCTGTTTCTGAGGCTTGATGACCTCACGCCAACCTGGCACCAGAATCTGCTTGCCCGAGGTCTTGAACTCCACGTCTTCCACCTTGCCCAAGACAGTCGTCGTGGCAAACTGGCAGTCGGGATAAAACACGGCGATGAAGTGGCGGCAGACCTCGTCGTAGACCTGCTGCTCGGCAAAACTCAATCCCGAAGGAACCACACCCGTCGGGATGATGGCATGGTGGTCGGTGACCTTGCTGTTGTCGAATACCTTCTTGCTCTTAGGCAACTTCTTGCCTGCCAAAGGCGCGGTGTATTCGGCATAGTTGGTCAGCTTCGACAAGATGTCGGGGCACTTGGGATAGATGTCATCGCTCAGATAGGTGGTGTCGACACGTGGATAGGTGGTGTATTTCTTCTCGTAGAGGCTCTGTATGGTCTGCAGCGTTTGGTCTGCCGACAGGTTATACTTCTTGTTGCACTCCACCTGCAACGAGGTCAAGTCATACAACCTCGGAGGCGCTTCAGTGCCTTTCTTAGTGGTAATGTCGGTCACGGTGAACTCCTTCCCCTCCACGCTCTGCAAGTCCTTTTGGCCGTCTCCCACAGAGCCATACTTGCCTTTGGTGGCGGTGAAGGTTGTGTCACGATACACCGTCGACAGCACCCAATAGGCCTCAGGCTTGAAGTTGACGATTTCGTGGTATCGGTTGACAATCAGCGCCAAAGTGGGCGTCTGCACCCTGCCAATGGACAGCACTTGTCGGTTCTGGCCGTATTTCAAGGTGTAGAGCCTTGTGGCATTCATGCCTAAAAGCCAGTCGCCAATGGCACGCGAAAGTCCTGCCTCATAAAGCGACTGATAGTCCACCTGGTCTTTCAAGTTCTTGAAGCCTTCCTTGATAGATTCCTCGGTCAGGGACGAAATCCACAGGCGTTTCACGGGACACTTCACAGCGGCCTTCTGCATCACCCAGCGTTGGATGAGCTCGCCCTCTTGCCCGGCATCGCCGCAGTTCACGATTTCGTCTGCTTTCTGAAACAACGACTCGATGACCTTAAACTGCTTCTCCACGCCTTTATCGGCAATGAGCTTGATGCCGAAACGTTGCGGTATCATCGGCAAGCGGCTCAACGCCCATGCCTTCCATTGGTCGGTGTAATCGTGTGGTTCTTTCAGGGTACAGAGATGGCCAAAAGTCCACGTCACCTGGTAGCCATTGCCCTCCATGTAACCCTCATGGGTGGTATTGGCTCCCAGCACCTTGGCGATGTCGCGGGCGACGCTTGGCTTTTCGGCAATGCAGACTATCATTGTTAGTTTAGAGTTGAGAGTTTAGAGTTTAGAGTTTAGAGTTGTTACAATCTATTTAGTCGTTTTGAATTGACTCTGGATTATAATTCATCAATATCTCGGCCTTGTCCTTTTGCGCCACGAACCACACCAAATCGTCAGGCAGGAACGTGATTCGCGCCGAGGGGTTCAAGATAAACTGGCCATCACGCTCAATGGCGATGATCATGGCTTCAAAGTGTTCGGCCAAGCCGGAATCCATTAAGGCAACACCAACGTAAGGGCTGTTGGAGCGCACTTGCACCTTATACAAATCCACTTCGCTCTCCTCATGTTCCTGGATCAACGTGTCATCAAAAGCCTCCACCTTACCCAGCAACAGGCGAAGATGGTCTTCATGGCCGACGAATGTGATCTTATCAAACGGAAACAGCTGGAAGTCGGATTTGGGCAACTCAACAAGCTGCTTGCCGCGTTCCACGCTGACCACACTCACGTTATAGTTGTCGCGGAAATCCGTATCCTTGATCAGTTTGCCAGCATATACGCTGTCGGGACTCAGCGTCATCTTCTGGAGATGGCAGTTTTCCTGCAGGATCTCAGGGATGGCAAACACCTGGGTTTGCTGCCTCTTGTTGAGATTGTCCATAAAACGTCCTTCTATACGCTTATAGAACTTCATGGCAGGGCTTAAGGCCCTCAGCATGATTACATAGATGATGCCGAATCCGATATTGATCAGCTTGAAATACGGGGATCCAACACCCAAATGTGACCAGAAAGCCCCGTTCAGGAAATGGCGCAACACACTATAGGCGACAACCCATACAACAACAAAGCGGATGACGAAAATAATCAAAATGACGGTGTTGTTGAAACGGCTCGCATCCATCAGCTTACGTGTCGTCTTCACCAAAGTATGCTTGAAGCCCATAGCCCAAAGGAAAGGCGATATTAGGATCAAAGTGATTGCAGCACATATCGCCGAGCCCCATGGCACCGGAACAAACTTCATGACGAAGGAGCTCATGAAGAAACAGATAAGGATGAGCGCGATAAGTATGGCAAGATAAATCACGATGTTCTTGAGTTGCCTTACGATAAAGCTCCCCATGCTGATTTTCTTGCCGCTCTTCACGCGAATACCAGAATCGTTGTTTTCCAACTTCATAAGCCAGGACTCCGGGAAATGACGGGTAATCCAATGGTGTGTCGGCAAGGCAGCCTTGATGGCATATGGCGTAAGGAAGGTGGTGATGATGGAAACCGAGACGATGATGGGATAAAGGAATTCGTCGATGACGCCATAGCTGAGGCCCAGCGACGCGATGATGAAAGAAAACTCTCCAATCTGGCTGAAGCAGAAGCCGCCTTGTATCGACTGTTTCAGGCCCAAGCCGGCCAGCAGGCGACCCACCACATTGCTCAACGGCTTGAATAGAAGCAACACGCCAGTGATTACCAAAATCTGCCACCAATACTCCACCAATATCTTTGGGTCGACCAACATACCGACAGAGACGAAGAACACAGCGCCAAACAGATTCTTGATCGGCGTGGTGACCTTATGGATCATCTCGGCCTCAAGGGTCTCAGCCAGAATCGAGCCCATGATGAAAGCGCCCAAGGCCGAAGAGAAGCCGGCGATATTGGCCAAAACGACCATCAAGAAGCACAAGCCGACCGAAAACACCGTCAGCGTCTCCTCCGACATAAACTTACGCGACCAACGCAACACCGTTGGCACCAAAAAAATGCCGCCGATGAACCATACCAACAAGAAGAAGCCGAGCTTCAACATACTCGTCACCAACTGCATGCCATCGAAGGTCTTACTCACAGCCAAGGTAGATAGAATCACCATGAGCAAGACAGCTTCCAAGTCCTCTACCACCAGCTCACCGATGACATTGCCGCTAAACTTTTCGCGATGCAACTTCATGTCGTCGAAAGCCTTGGCGATGATCGTCGTGGAGGAAATCGACAGCATAGCGCCTAGAAAGATGCAATCCATTTGCGACCAACCCAACAGTTTTCCAAGCAAGAAGCCTACCACACACATGGTCACCAGCTCCGTAAGTGCAGTGATGCCTACCGTCCCTCCCACTTTCTTCAGCTTCTTAAAGCTAAACTCCAAGCCGATACCGAACAACATGAACACCATACCGATTTCGCTCCAAGTCTCCACACTCGTGTGGTCGTTGATAACGGGGAACCATTCGAAGTTGGGACCAATCAAAAAACCGGCGATGATGTAGCCCAACACAACGGGTTGCTTCAACCATTTGAAAATAACGGTGGTGATACCAGCCGTGACCAATATCAAGGCTAAATCTGAAAATAATGCGGGTAAGGATTCCATAAAAACATGTTTGGCGCAAAGATACAAAAAAAAGCGACCTCCGCAGAGGCCGCTTCTTTTTTATTCCGCATACATTTCGTCAATCAATCCCTGGAAATGCTCAGCAATGATCTTGCGGCGTATCTTCAGGCTCGGCGTAACCTCGCCTTCGTCAATGGTCCATTCACGATCAACCAGCTCGAAACGCTTCACCTTTTCGAAATCGCCAAAGAACTTATTGTATTTGTCGACTTCTTTACGGAAACGGTCGTTAACGGCTTTATCGTGGATCATCTCTGTATTCGTGGTGTAAGTGATGTGATTCTCCTCGCACCAAGTCTTCAGATTCTCGAAATTGGGCACGATCAAGGCGGCAGCAAACTTCTGGTTCTCGCCCACCACCATCATCATGCTGATGAATGGCGACTCGGTAAACTTACCTTCAATCAGCGCTGGGGAGATGTATTTACCCATCGAGTCCTTGAAGATCTCCTTCATGCGGCCTGTGATCTTCAGCAAGCCGTCCTCGTCGAACTCGCCAATGTCGCCGGTATGGAAGTAACCTTCCTCGTCGATGGCGATCTTGGTCTGTTCCTCGTTCTTGTAGTACCCTTTCATCACGGCAGAGCCTTTGACGAGGATTTCGCCCGTCTCCGGGTCGATCTTGAATTGCACGCTCTCGCAAGGCACGCCTACGGTTCCAGCCTTGATGATACCCAAGGCCAAGCTGTTGGTGGCAATCACCGGCGAGGTCTCCGTCAGACCATAGCCTTCGATAATCGGGATGTTCATGGCGGCAAAAAGTCGCACCAAACGTGGCTGCAAGCTGGCACCACCCGAAATGATGAACTCCAAACGGCCTCCAAAGGCTTTCCTCACATCCTTGAAGACCAGCCTATTGGCCCAATATAGTTTAAAGCGATAGGCTCTGCCGTTTTTCTGTCCTGTTTCATCATAGCGCTCTGCCAATTGGAACGCCCAATAGAAGATGCGTTTCTTCAAGCCTTTGAGCTTCTCGCCCTTACGCATGATGCCGTTATACACCTTTTCGATAACGCGTGGCACCGTAGTAAAATGCTCAGGCCTCACGTCAGCGATATCGCGCATGATAGTACCGAAGTTCTCCACATAATAAGTGGAGTTGCCGAGGTAAAGATGCGTGTAAAGCACCGAACGTTCATAGATGTGCGAAAGAGGCAGGAAACTCACCACCTTGTGCGAACTCGGCACAGGATAATGGGGACCGTAATGGGCGACACAACTCATCAGGTTATAATGTGTCAGCATGACACCCTTAGGAGTGCCTAAAGTTCCGGAGGTATAGATGATGGTGGCCACGTCTTCGGGAACAACGGCATCCTTGCGAAGCTGTAACTGTTGGATGTGCTTCTTGTCTGTCTTCACCGATACCATCAGCCCGCGCAACGTCAGTTGTCCTTCAACGGGATTGAAGACAAACACCCTGGGGGGCTGTGGCATGGCAGCGATGATGTCTTTGACTTTATTATACAACAAAGCACCCTCTACAAAAATGACTCGGGGCTCGGCATGGTTGATAATATATTCATAGTCGCTTTGTCGCACAGTCGGATAGATAGGCACCAAGATGGCGCCGATCTGCTGCGTGGCAAAGTCCACCAGATTCCACTGTGGGCAGTTGTTTGAAATCACCGCCACACGGTCGCCCTTCATCACACCCAGACCAATCAGTCCGATGCTTAGGGCATCCGTCATCTTGATGAAATCACGGCATTTGTATTTCTTCCAATGTCCTTCGTCCTTACAGGCAAACATGGCTTTTTTCTTGCCATATTTATCCATATACCTGGGCAGCAGGTCGAAAGTACGGGGCGGAATGTCGGCAAAAGCCTGAACCTTATTCCTTTTTATTTCTTTCTTTTCCATATCCGATGAAAAACTGATGCGAAAATAAAAGAAAAACAAGTTGCCCTTCCCTTTTATCCAAACGAGCCGTCTTTTTCTTAACAAACAAGGTGATTTTGTCACCGAAATAATTTTCACGTCAGATTCGCCAAGATTGACTATTTTTGCAACCTACAAAACACCACATGGTCTCCCTTTTCGATGATATGACCCAAGTCACTGAAGCCGAGGTGCGACGCATGCTCCCTCTGGTGAACGAGCAACGCCGCAACGAGGCATTAGACTTCAAGCACCTCTTCGGGCAATTCTCTTGTCTGAAGTCATGGCTCATGCTACAAGAATTGCTGAAACCATTAGGAATCACCGATTTAGAGATGGGCTACAACGAACACGGCAAGCCTTTTCTCCTACACCACCCTGACGTTCATTTCAACCTTAGCCATTGCAAAAACGGCCTCGCCGTTGCCGTCGACTTCTCCCCTGTCGGGATCGACATCGAGAGTTTCCGCAAAAGCAATCTCGCCTTATTACGCAGGACCATGAATCCTGCCGAGGCAGCATGGATCGAGGCATCGAGTGACCCCGTAGAGGCATTCACCCAGTTTTGGACTAAGAAAGAAGCTGTCGTGAAGCTGCGTGGCACAGGAATCGTCAATGACCTGCATCACGTTTTGGACGGTGCGGGCTACCGGTTGGAGACATACGTCAACCATGAAAGACGCTATGCCCTGACTGTGGCGTTTGCACAATAAAAAAAGCTGCGAAGCCAAGCTCCGCAGCTTTTAGGATTACAAAAACAAATGTTTTATGCAATGATTCTTGTCCCACAAGTGGGATCGCCGAGTCTGGTGGCTTCGGTGATGATGGCTTCATGACCCGTGGCTTCCACAAACAGGATGGCGGCACGCACCTTGGGAGCCATGCTGCCTTCGGTGAACTGTCCGTCAGCCAAGTGTTTCTTTGCCTCGGCCACCGTGATGGTATCCAAAGCCTTCTCATTTTCCTTGCGGAAGTTGATATAGACCTTCGGCACATCGGTGAGGATGTAGAACTCGTCAGCATGAATGTTGATAGCCGTCATGGCTGAAGCGAGGTCCTTGTCGATGACAGCCTCGACACCGCCCAAGCTACCGTCCGGCTTCTCGATGACAGGGATGCCACCGCCGCCCACGGTAATGACGATGTTGCCTTGCTCAGCAAGTTGCTTCACCAAGTCAACGTTCTGGATAGCAATAGGTTTCGGGGATGCAACCACCTTACGCCATCCACGGCCTTTTGGGTCTTCCCTATAGATGGCGCCCGTCTCTGCAGCATATTTCTCAGCTTCTTCCTTGGAGTAATAAGGGCCAACGGGCTTGGTCGGGTTCTGGAACATGGGGTCGTTCTTGTCAACCACGACTTGGGTCACAAGAGTGACGACATTGCGTTTCAGGCCTTCCTTGGCAAAAGTCTTGCCCAAACCCATCTCGATCATGAAACCGATCAAACCTTGGGTCTCGGCGACACAGAAGTCGATAGGCATGCCCGGCACTCCAAACTGATGGTGACCAGCCTCATGCTGCAGCATCACATTGCCCACCTGAGGGCCATTACCGTGACCTATCACCAAGTTATAATCTTTTTTCAGGAAGGGAAGCAAGGAATGGCACGTCTCCGTGACGTTTTCCATCTGTTCCCTGTAGGTTCCCTTTTGTCCGCCTCTCAGCAGAGCGTTTCCGCCGAAAGCGATGACAGCTAATTTCTTCATAAATATTTAATTTGTAGTTTATTATCTTTACGTCAAATCTTATTTCCTTTGGTATGTCACCGTATAACCGGCTTGCTCAAGGACAAGTTGCGTCTCATCGACTTTGACGATCTTCATCGTATCCACAAAGTCATGAGGATTCGTGCCCGTATAAGAGCCCTTGAAATAAATCATATCGCCCGACTTCTCCCAGGAATGGAACTCAGCAAAGCCCATATTGATGGGAATCACCTCGCCATTCTCAAGCAATGTGAAGCCTATTTCACCTGTAATGCCCTCGTCGGAGACGGGTTCAATCCATGTTCCAATCAAGGAAGGACGTGAACAAGAGGCAAACAACAAGCATGCAAAGAATGTTAAAACAATAAAATTCAGTCGTTTAATCATTTTTACTTTCGGTTTTGAATTGGGCTGCAAAGGTAAGGAATTTTATGATAGAAAAACACTATGACCTGTGTTTTTTAATCAACCTTACTATTTCCCCTATCCAAAGGATGACCGAAGTGCCCACAATAACGCGAATCCAGTCGCCCAAAGGCAGTGGCATCACGTTAAACATCTCGCCACCGAAACTGACGATAAGGATCTGTCCGACAAAGATGATCAACAAGGTAATGTCAAAGCCTCGGAACAGCTCCTTGCGGAACAGCCCTTTCAATGCCGACTCACAGGTGTTGAAGGCTCTGGCATTAAAGATATTCCAAAACTGCATGAAGACAAAGATGGTGAAAAGCAACGACAGTTCCTTCGGCGTGAAGTTGCCAGCCACGTGGCTGAAGTTAAAGAAGTTGACCAGGTAATCACGCAACGAGAAATCCGCCAGCGTCTCCACGTGACAATGCTTGAAATACTGGATGAATCCGAACAGCACCGCCACAAATGCCAGGCCGACCCCTATGATGCGTCTCTTCATGACATCGGTGATGATGAAAGCGTCACGCGAACGCGGTTTGTCGTGAAGCACCTTCGGATCAGGAGGCAACGAAGCCAAGGCCATGGCAGCAAAAGTATCCATGATCAGATTGATCCAAAGCATCTGGGTTACCGTAAGCGGCGAAGCGGTGCCCAACATGGCGCCCAACAGGACGATAAGGCATGCCGCCACGTTGATGGTCATCTGGAACAAGATGAAACGCTGTATGTTGATATAAAGCGACCTGCCCCATGTGACTGCTTGTGCGATGCTCTTGAACGAGTTGTCGAGGATCGTGATGTCGCTGGCTTCCTTGGCCACCGAGGTGCCGTCGCCCATCGAAAGGCCAATATGGGCGGCATTTAATGCCGGCGCGTCGTTGGTGCCATCACCGGTCACGGCCACCACCTCACCTTTCTCCTGCAATAGCCGCACCAGGCGCTCCTTGTCGGAAGGACGCGCCCTCGAGATGATCTTCATGTCGTCAAGGCGTTCCTTCAGCTCCTCATCGCTCATCAGGTTAAACACCTTGCCTGTGATCATCTGTCTTTCTTCATCGTCATCGGAAGTCCATAGCCCGATTTGACGTGCAATCTCTTTGGCGGTACCTGGCGTATCACCCGTCACGATCTTGACGCCAATACCAGCATCCAGACAATTATGGACAGAGTCCGCAACGTCGTCACGAATCGGGTCCATGATACCCACAATCCCCATGAGACAAAGGTCTTCGACCTGCAGCTTGCTATTCGCAAAGACACCCGTCAACTCTTCTTCGGTAATCGTCCTGCAAGCAAAGCCCAAGGTACGCATCGCCTTTTCTTGGTAAGCTGCCAACTTCTCGAACACCGTCTCTCGAACCGTCTCAACGTCGCATTCGCCTTCCGGCATCATCACCGTCTTACAACGCTTCATGAGGATCTCGGGGGCGCCCTTCACATATAGCATATACTCGCCTTGCATCGGTGTTTTGACGACGGTAGCCATGTATTTGTATCGCGTCGTGAATGGCAGTTGCTTAACCACCTTGGCATTATCACGAATCCTCACAAAGTCGACATTATTGTCGAAGAGCCACAACAGCAGGGCGCCTTCCGTAGGGTTACCAATCACCTTCACCTTCTGCTTGTCGCTGTAGTCAAGGAACGCCGTAGAGTTCAAGGCGATGCCTTCTTCCATCAGCTTCGCCGCCTTAGAACCGTCAAATCTACCCTCTTTCATGGCGAAGATGCAACTTTCCGCCAGGCTCATCCTGTTCTTAGTGAGTGTACCCGTCTTGTCGGTACAAATCACTGTGGCAGCACCCATGGTCTCGCAAGCATGCATCTTCCTGACCAGGTTGTTGGTCTCCAGCATCCGCTTCATGCTCAAGGCAAGACTCAGTGTGACGCTCATCGGAAGACCCTCAGGCACGGCCACTACTATCAAGGTGACAGCGATCATCAAGGTGTTGAGGAAATAACGGGCGAAGTCCATCCATTGGAAGTCCTGTCCTTGCATGTCGACAGCATACATCACCAGGCGCAACACCACGATGAGACCCGCTATCACGTAACTGGCGATCGTGATGCCCCTGCCGAGCCTGTCGAGCTGCTCATTCAAAGGGGTCTTCACCTTATTATCGATCTGAGTGCCACGATACACCTTGCCCCATTCGGTCTCGTCACCCACTTTTTCCACTACAAACACGCCATGGCCTTCCATCACCATGCTGCCACGGCACACATAGTTGGAGGGATAAGTGGCGTCGGGCTTGAACTCCGATGGCTCCACTGTCTTGCCGCACGAAGGCTCGCCCGTCAAATCGGATTCGTTCACGCGCATGGCCAAGGCTTCCACCAAAGTGCCGTCGGCAGGCACCTCATCGCCAGTACCCAGAACAACGGTGTCGCCAACGACCACGTCTTTTCGCTCGATGCGTTGTATCATGCCGTCACGATAGACGGTCACCGGCATCTCATCCTGGCTTTGGTTCAAGATGTCAAACTTCTTGTTGGCACTCTGTTCAAAGAAAAAGCCCACACACGTAGCCAGCATCACTGCCACGAAGATGCCCAAAGGCTCGAGAAGCACAGAAAGGCCCTCGCTGCCCGTAAACAACTGATACAGCGACACCGACACCGACAGCAGCAAAGCTATCAACAGGATGCGTATGATAGGATCCTGGAACTTCTCAAGAAACTGTCTCCATACAGACTCCTTTTTCGGCGGAGTAAGCACGTTGTCGCCATGCTTTTGCCTACTTCGGATCACCTCTTTTTGCGTCAGGCCTCTCTTATAATCTCGCACCATGCTGAAGTTTTGTATTGGATAATCTTTTTATGCTATCTTTGCATTGAAAAACGCTGCAAAAATACAAGCTCTCAGACAATCATCGGGAGGTTGCAAGGTTGCAACCCAAATTTCTTAAAGCTAACTCTATGAAATTCAAGGAAAACCATAAAACGGCATTGGCAAAAGTGCTCTCCGACCTCGTGCAATGCGACGGTCTGGTCAACCAAGGTGAAATCGACTTCCTGAAAAAGGTGAATGCCGCCTTCCACATCACCTCTGCCATACGAAAGAAGGCAACCACCCTGAGCTTGTCGGATGCTGTCAGAGCCTTGCAGACGCTTGGAAACAAAGAAAAGATCGCGCTGCTGCACCTCTTCCAACAACTCTCCCTGTCCGACGATTCGCTAGACCCCAACGAGTCCTTGCTCACCACTGCCGTCATCCTTTCCATCGGAATCGAGTTGCCCGAGACATCGGGGTTTAAGGCCCATTTCGTCTCCATCCCCAACCTCGAATTCGACACCCGCAATGCCGTGCTTTATGTGGAAGCCGCCTACGACAAAGACATCAACGACAGCATCAAGCGCCATTACAAAGCCATCTGTCAGCTACTTCAGTCCTCACAACGTGATTTCTTCTACCTGCCTCAGGTGATCGGCGATTTGCGAAAAATCAAGGGCACCTTCCGCGACACGCTCAGCTATATCGACCCTACCCTTTCCGACGAACAAGTCGACCTCATCGACAGCAAGGTGTATCAACTCGACAGTGCTGCCTTGTCCAAGGAGATCTTCCTCAATTACCTGAACACCAACGGCATCAATTTGAGCGCTCCGGCCTTCTTTTTCAAAATCGAAAACCTGAAGGCGGCCAAGCATCAGGACTTTCTCATCCTTGAAATCCATGACGACCCGCTCGAGACGCTCCATCGTTTCTATAAGTTGAATGCCAGCATCAGCAGCATCACACCGACAGGACTCAGCGAGAAAGAGGCAACGCTCATGCAAACCCTGACGCTGCGACCCACCAAGACAAGGAAAAACGAGCTCCAATACACCGGCTTCCATAAGATCCTTATCGACACCATGGTGAAATACAACAGTTCGCATGGCCTCAGCCGTCTTTTCGTCACCTCACGTGGCGACCTCTTCCTCACCGACCGCAACAACACTGAGGTCAAGATGCCAGCATTAAGCAAAGCCTTGTATATCCTGTTCCTTTTCCACCAGGAAGGCATTTCTTTGACTTATCTCAACGATTACAAGACGGAGCTGTACAAGATCTACCGCCAGATCTCCAACTATGGCGACGAGCAGCTGCTCCGACAAGCCGTCGACAACCTGACCGATTACGTAGGCTCCACCATGAACTCCACGCTGTCGCGAATCAAGCGGGCCTTCCAAAACATCTTGGGCGAAGAGGCCACTTATTACCTCATACAAGGCGAAAAAGGTGGACGGAAAACCATCCACCTTGACCGTAGCCTCGTTGTCTTCGAGGACCGCAAGGCTTTTGAATAAAACAAAACTATCTAACCATAATGAGATTCCCTTCGGGAATGGAATGAAAACACAGTGTAAAAAGCGGCGGCAAGAAGGACTTACTTTTCGTAAACACCCCAAACCGCCGCAGTTTAAACAAAATATACTTCCATTCCCGAAGGGAATCTGCTCTATTGCTCGTAAGACGTATTATGCGTTCTGGCCTTCCAACAAGAAAGTCACATCCGAATTCGGATCGATTTCGACTGCTTCCTTGCCGTAGCGCATCACCACCATCTTCTTGCCGCCTTTCAGCATCATCTTGTGATCCGTCACCCAGAGTGCCGTGGCTTCGCGCAAGCCGACAACGGTAACATCCTGGTTGACGGCTAAATATTCATTGATACGATCCTGACGCGTCTCACCGCCATGCTTGATCATCTTATCGATTTCGGGATGTGGGTCAAGATAATGCGGGTTGATTTGGAAAGGCACCAGGTTGAGGCATTTGAAGGAGGCGGGCTGCACGATAGGCATGTCGTTCGTCGTGCACAGCGTGGGGCAAGCCACGTTGGAGCCAGCGCTCCAGCCCATGTAAGGCACGCCGGCGATGGCGCGTTCGCGGATGGCGTCCATCAAGCCATAGCGATGCATCTCGGCGACGAGATGGAAGGTGTTGCCGCCGCCCACCACGATGCAGTCAGCTTCTTTGACGGCCTTCACCTTGTCGTCGTAATGGTGTACGGAAGTGAAGTTCTCCAAGCCGAACTTGGTGCGGAACACGTTCCTCACCTTCGATTCGTAAGCGTCATAGCTCTCAGGATACACCATGCCGCCGATGTTGACGCCAGCAAAGGGAATGAAGATGATGTGGCTATCCTTATTAATATGGTTCTGCATGCAGAAGAACTCGATCTGGCTGGCTGCCCATGCCAGATAATTCTCACCAAAGTTGGTGGAATTGCTGATCAAAAGTAATCTCATTGTGATATAGGTTGATTTGTAGATGAGGCAAAGGTAAGAAAAAAAGAAACGCCTACAAATCCGGCCATGGAAAACAAAGAAAAACAAGGGCTTGATTGATGATATATCGCACTATCAATCAATAAATTGAAAATTATAATAAAAAAAATCACATTTTTTTGTTTGTATGAATGAAAAAAGCTGTACTTTTGCAGTGTCAAAACGACTGGACTAGTAGCTCAATTGGATAGAGTCCCTGACTACGGATCAGGCGGTTGTGGGTTCGACTCCCGCCTAGTTCACGAAGGTTCCACAAAACGAACCTTTTTTTTGGCCCATTCGACTAGCGGTTAGGTCGTAAGTTTCTCACACTTAAAACAGCGGTTCGATTCCGCTATGGGCTACACCAAAATCAAACATAACCCAACTGAAAATCAATCAGTTGGGTTTTTTCATACCCCTAAAAAACCCCTTCCGTGTCAACCGTGTGTCAACCGATTTCCACTTTCGTGATATCTCGTTGACACCGCCACTGAAAATAATTGTCATTTTTTACACTTTTTTCTTCCCCGTTGACACGGCAAATCCGCCGTTCGATTCCCGCTGGCCCCCTCCTAACGGAAACTTTTTTTGCCTATACTTGTGGCTGAATAACCTGGCCGCTCCGGCGACCCTTAAAAATCTTTTCAGCCATGAACCCACCTAAAATTCGTTTCGCGAAAAGGAAGTCCTTGGCCGACTTCATTTCAGAAAACATGCCTAACCAAATCCTGTGTAGCTGCCTCAGGGCCAACACGCGCATCCCCGATGATTCCATCTTGGATGCCTTCAATGAGGCCTACCCTATCTGCATCGAAGCGCTGACCAACACCAAACTGGCCAACGTCCGAAGCGACGACTTCGCCCGGATGAGCGCAAACGAGCCGCAGTCTTCACTCCTTCGCTATTGCGTCGCCTTCTTCCTCCTCTCCTTCCATGAGAAGGCTCCAGAGCTTCGACGCTACCTCGCCAACCTCAAAGACACCCTAGAAGAGCGGATGCCGGACATCTTCAAACCCATCCTGCTCAACGCCACATCGATGGCTCCAATGCTGCCTGGCACCGTCTTCTTCAACCAGCTGGAGTACAGCATCATCGAAGACCAACCCATCTTGAACGACACAAAGGAGTACGTCAAGATCAAAAACCTCATCCTTGATGCAGCCAGGCTGCCCAAGGCCGATGCCGAAACCGTCCTCCGCTTCCTCCGTGTGACCGTTGCTGACGAGTGCGGCGACTGGGACACCATCATCCAGATCAAGCTCCAAGAAGTCCTGGACCGCATCGAAGACAGCAACACACGCAGCAGGTATTTCATCGACAAGGGTCAGATACGTAATTTCATCAAGATCCTGAAAGCCCTTTACGGCGTCAACATCATCGTCGATGAGCATGGCTTCTATATCTCCAACTTCTCGGCCTTCGCCATCGAAACCTGCAGGTTCTTCAATACCGAATTGAATACACCACCCAATAATCAACTTAACGAAGCCCGCGACACCGATAATTACATGGACATCATCGACAAGTTCTATAAGGCCGCCGAGGACGATTACGCAATAGGCAAAGCCCTTAACAAAAAAGGCGGCAAGCCGACTATCAAGGGGCATCCACAAGGCTCCATCCAATTCGATAATCAAACATGACTCATGCCTGACTCATGCAAATTATCTATCACATCTCTCAATCTTTGCCCACGATTTAACCGCCGTGGGCTTTTTCTTTATTGGTACCGTGAAGATGGCCCTGGCACAAAACGAAAGAATCATGTTAGACCAAATCACATTCGACCAGTTGCCCAATGCCATCGCAAACATCCTCGACGGCATCGCAGAGATCAAATCCATCTGCAACGACATCCGCAACAAAGATTCCGACAAGGATGAGTACCTCACCGTGGAAGAGCTGTGTGCCTACCATCCCGCGCATCCTTCCCACCAAACCGTCCGCCGCTGGAAGCGCCTCGGTTACATACCTTATTATAAGGACGAAGTCACCCGCCGCCTGAAATTCAAAAAGTCTGAAATCGACGCTTGGCTGGCTTCCAGTCGTCACATGTCTCAGGAAGAGCTAAACGAGATTCACGACGCTCAGATGCTTGCCCGCCGCAAACGCGTAGTTATAGGAGATTACGACGATGATGAATGAAGACCCCAACGCCTGTCCTCTCCTATACGACTGGATTGAACTGTCAGACCTGATGCTTATGCTCCACCTCACTCGCAACACCCTCAAAGAATGGTGTGCCGAAGGTGATCTGAAGTGCAGCCGTATCAAGAAGAAAGTCTATTTCCTGCGTCAAGACATTGAACGCTTCATGTACTCACACTATCAAACCTTCAAACCATGAACATCGACAAATCCAAAACCCCTGCCATGTACTTCTGGGGAACCCCTGACAACTACGCCGTCAAGCCGTCGTCCACCTGCAACCTTCAGAAGCTGCCAGGCTTCAACATCTTCCGTCGACCTATCACCAACAAATACCCCTACCAGGTCGTCAACCTGATTGATGTCTACAATTACATCATCAGCAACTACGCCAAAGACCGCACCAATGAATGCCGCGCCATCAAAGATGAGCGATACCGCCGCCAGTTCAAGGCAGACATGTTCGATTACTGCACCTTCTCAGGCATCTTCTCCATCCGCAACGATGCCGCCATCATTCAGCACTCCGGCTACATCTGCCTCGACTTCGACCACCTGAAGGATGTCGAAGCCACCTTTGAGGCCTTGAAGGAGGACCAGTATTTCGAGACGCTGTTGCTCTTCCGCAGCCCCTCTGGCGACGGTCTCAAATGGGTCATATCCTTCCACGACTCGTTTTTCCGCTATGGCAAAGATGGTGAGTCTTACGGCGAGTACCAGGTTAGATTTTTCGCCAGCCTCTACAACTATGTCTTCAACCACTATTGCGTCGAAGTGGATAAGCACTGCCGCAACCTTTCCCGTGCCTGCTACCTGCCGCATGACCCTAATGCCTACCTCAATCCATCCTTGCTATGAAAAACGAAGTCTTCAATCCTGATGATTGGGGGATGCCATCAGCCTCGGAGAAGGGTGCAGCGGCCCCTTCTCCAGCGGCTGCTGGCCTGTCCCCCAACAACGACACCATCTTCGCTCTCGTGGATGCTGTCGAAGCCTCCGGCATCGACATCACACCCACTTACTCAGAATGGCTGGCCATCGGTTTCGCCTTGGTGTCAGAGCTGGGCGAAGAAGGTCGCCAGCTCTTCCACCGGCTCAGTCAATTCAACCCTGATTACGACTACAAGGAAGCCGACCGACAGTATAACCGCTGCCTCAAAGACGGTAGCCGAGAAATCACCATCGCCACGCTCTTCCACATTGCCAAGTCTCACGGCATCGCCATCGGCCATGATTCCGTGTGCTCGCCCCTTCCCCCTCTGAGAGGGGGTCAGGGGGAGTTTTCCTCACGAAATCAAGATGAGGAAGTTGAGGAAAATGAGGAAAGTGAGGAAACGAGAAGGTCAATCCCTTCCAGCGTTAGGCTTCCAAAGTCCAACTACACAGCACCTTTGACAAGTTCAAACCCTTTGAACCAATCCATCGGCACCTTCTCGCAGTCTATCCACGACCAGCTGCCCGACATCCTGAAACGCATCGTGGCCGATGCCGTTTCAGCAGTCGATGCGGATCTGCTCATCCTTGGCTCGCTCACCGTCTTTTCGGCCTGCCTGCCGAATGTCTACGGCGTATATGATCGCCGTGAAGTCTTCTCCAATCTCTTCCTCTACGTCACCGCCAGCGCATCGGCTGGCAAAGGACGGCTCTCACTATGCCGTCATCTTGCTGCGCCGTTGCATCGTGAACTCAGGGAGCAATACATCAAATCGATGGAGCAGTACAAACATGAACAGCTGCAGTATGTCCTGGACAAAAAGAAAGGTGAAGCGAAAGAGCCGGAAGAGCCGCCCTTCCTCACCTTGTTTATCCCTGCCAACAGCACCGCCACAGTGGTCTATCAAACGCTCAGCCAGAACAACGGTGTCGGCCTTCTGTTCGAGACAGAAGGCGACACCTTGGCCAACGCCTTCAATTCAGACCTCGGCAACTACTCCGACGGCTTCCGCAAAGCGTTTCACCATGAAACGATTTCCTACCTCCGCAAGAAAGACCGCGAGTATGTGGAAATAGCTAAGCCCAAGTTCTCGGCCATCCTTTCAGGAACGCCCGAACAGGTCTTCAACCTCATCCCCTCCGCTGAAAACGGCCTCTTCAGCCGTTTCATCTTCTATGTCATGCCCACGGAAATCGTGTGGCACGACATGTTTGACGATTCTGATGGCCCCACTGCCGAT
>CACZER010000041.1:0-26468 GCA_902780195.1 uncultured Bacteroidia bacterium | reverse complement strand
CTGGGACGGCGGTGGTAGGCGTGGCCGTGACAGTACCGTGCTCCACTTCGGCAATGGTGACGGTGCAGCCTTGCACGAAGGTAGCACTGACGGTGACGTCGCTGTCGGGCATGGTGAACTGGTTGCCGGTCACCGCGATGCTGTTGTTGTTGGCGTCCCTCACTTCCCAAGCCGAGAAGAAGTAGCCCGACGCCGGCGTGGCGCTCAGGGTGACGGTCTCGTTCTTGTAGGCCGTGGTCGGGTTGGCGCTGATGCTGCCGTTCTCGACGGGGTTGCACGTCACGCTGTGGGGCTGCAGGGCGACGAAGTTGGCCGTGAAGCTGGCGTTCTCAGTCACAGTGAAGGTATAAGTCGGGTTGGTGCTCACCACGCTGCTGCCCTTCTTCCAGTTGACGAAGTCGTAGTGGGCAGCGGGTGAGGCCGTCAAGGTGCAGCTCGTGTTGCCGTAATACTGGCCCGCACCACTCACCGTGCCACCGTTGCTAGGACTGGCCGTAGCGGTGATGGTGTATTGCGTGCCGCCCACGATGCTGATGGTGCCAAAATAGGGCTGGTATTGCTGGCGGGTAACGACCACATAGAGGGTGCCTGTGCTAGGGATGGCATTGGTGAAATTCACGGTGGCCACACCCGACGAGTTGGCCTCGGCAACGCCGTAGATGACCGAGCTGTTGTCGGTAACAGCAACGTAGGAGCCAGCCACGGCATTAACGGTGATGGAGGTAGTACCTGGTGTGACCGTACTGGGTATCGTGACGGTATTCACTTCGGGTTTGGTGATGTAAGGCATCACGGAACCATCGCCAAAGGTGTGGTAGAACTGGAAGTAATAGTGGGCAGAGTTGTTGCAGTTGCCATCAGTGACATTGCTCGTAGTGTTGCCATTGGTGACTGCCTGCTGTACAGCAAGGTTGCCGACATAAAGTAATGCTGATGCCGAGTTCCAATATTGGTCTTCAAACATAACATCATATACGCCTTTTGAAGAAGCCGATTGTGTCGGATAGTTACCTTGAGAATATGAGTGTGCTCCCACTGCCCAGTAAAAGTCCTCATACCAATAGGAATATGGCGAACAACCAACGTAGGCAACGGCACCGGCATTGGGGACACGAATCATGGTTTCCGCAAAGCAGGCATTGGTGCCTATGGCAGAGCCAGGAGAATAGGTTGTCGAGGTATTGTTGAAGTTACCTGTGAGGCAGCAGTTACCCACGCCAAAGAAATATTTGCCCGTGTTGGTAAGCGTGGCCACGTGGGCGGCTGTCATTTTAGGCTGATACCATTCTTGCTTGTCGCCGTGGGCGGTGTAGTTCAAGAAGCATACGCCGTTGTTGATGCCATTGTAACAACCGTTGTTCGTTCCGGAATAGCCTTGTGTCGAGCTTGTTGATATTGTGGCACTGATGGTGCCGTTCTCAAAGCCGCCATAGGTGGTATTGCTTGACTTGAAGTAATAGTTCGTGGCATAGTTGATGGTGGGTTTTGCCACTCTGGCTGTCCAACTCGAATCCCAACCGCCGACGAGGATAACGTTGTTCAAGTAGTTACCGCCATCGGTGAACTCATATCTCTCGTAGGTCAGCACTTTGTTGATATAGTTGGTCAGGTGCGTAGTGTTCTCTACCGACATACGGCTGTAGTACATATCGGGGAAGTAGTTGCTCGTGCTTGACGAGAAATTGACACTTGAATAACCGAGGTCGGAGGCGCATGACTCATCAACGGTCTTTGTCATGTATTGCGGGACTTGTCCCGTGTCGCCAATGACAATGAGATAAGTGTAGGCGTTGCCAGCCGAAACGGAAGCGTTGTACTTGGTCTTGATGAAAGAAGCGATGGCGCTTGCCGTAGTACCTGTCTCACTAGTGTAGTAGATATCGACATAATAGCCCTTCTGAAGCTTCCATTGCAGCCAGCTCTCAAGGGCGGCATTGCCTTGGAAACCCGAATAGCAGATCACCAGCATTTTGACGGGTGTGTTGTACAGGTCGGGGTGGTCGGTATAAACATCTGTTATGGCTCTGTTGTTGAACAACTGAGCATAGACGTTGTCGAAAGCCGGGCTATAGGTCCTCAGCAGCATGTCCTCAGTGGCTTGGGCGTCGGCGCCGTCGAAGTGCACCTCCACCTCAATGTCGTTGAACACGCGCAGCGTATTGTTGACGGGGTCGTAGCTCACGGGCTCGATGGTCATCGTGCCAAGTTGTACACCTCGCATCGTACCTTCCACACTGACAGCCGCTGTGGGTTCAGAGTGCAGACCACGAGTTTGGTAGGCGGCCTCATTCATGACAAAGGGCACGTCCTCGGGACGTTTGTCCTTACGCAGCGAAGGCTGGCGTGGCACTAAGGTATGGATACTGAGGTCTTCGAGGCGGTAATCCGTCGTGCTGTAGCTCGTAATCTCGATACGCGGCTGTGCACCGAAAGGAACAGCTATCAATTGGTTGATTACAGGGATCTGGGGCTCGCCTTCGTTACCGCCGATGACGGTGTTAGCCATTGAAAGCCACGAGAAAGTGCCACGTTCGCTGTTGTAGTCCTCCGCCTCGATGGTAGAGAAGGAGAACGAGGCCTTGAGGCTCGTCATGTCGCTCTTCACGCATTCGGCCTTGTCGGCAGAACGGAGTTGTATCTGTTGTGCCATGGCGCTCAGGCCTGAGGCAATGAGCAAAAGTAAGAATAGTGCTTTTTTCATGGTATGTGTTGTTTTATTGTTTTCTGTTATTCGAAGGTGATGCTACGGCCTTGTGTGGCGTTGGAGTGGTAGACGTAGCCGTGGCCAGGAACAAGGAGGCCGAGAGAGCCTTCCCATCTCTCAGTTTCGCCGTTGTAAGTGGCATAGTCGTTGTTTTGAGCGGTGATCGTGTCGCCATCAGTGGGGCTGAAGTTCGCATCGAACACTTCGTCGATGGTCTTTGACTGGCTGCCTGTGTAGCCGAACCAGTTGTAGCCAGGCAGAATCATCAAGCTGACATTTG
This sequence comes from uncultured Bacteroidia bacterium, assembly GCA_902780195.1. Classification (GTDB taxonomy): domain Bacteria; phylum Bacteroidota; class Bacteroidia; order Bacteroidales; family F082; genus Limimorpha. The sequence goes on along the minus strand of CACZER010000041.1, from coordinate 23,484 downwards.
AGGCGGGTGTGCCGCTCAGCATGAGGTTGACGGGGTCCGTGGCCTCGATCTTAATCTTGTACATCTGACCAGGAACAATCTCTGCCAGGGTGCCGCTCCAAGTGCCGTTTTCAAAGCGGGCAAAACCCTCGTCTTGGGAATTGATGAGGACGGCGTCGTTGTTGAGGAGGTTTTCCAGTTGCTCCAAAGTCATTTCGACGGTGGGCGTCCACCAGTTCCAGTTGGGCTCAAGGGTGACAGCTTGCGTGGCAGGGCATTCGCTTTCTTGATAGAAGGTGATGTTGTTTTGCGGCGTTGTGCTGAGGGCAAAAGAACCGTTATTGTAGTACAAGTAATAGTTGGTGCTTCCACTCCAACCACTTGACACACTCACATAGATGCCGTTCTCATTGATATACCATTTATAAGAAGAAAGGTCAACACCATATCCAGAAGCGTTGCTGGGTTTTGCCCATGTAAGAGAATTGCTGGATCTTTGAAGCATTCTTCCTTTATAAATGATGTGGTATTGCCCACTGGCACCCGATGGTTCCAAGGCAATTTTTTGACGTTCAATGTCATGGGGCAAGGTAAAACCATAGACAGACGGGGTGATAGATAATAAAGAGGCGTTCACGGACACGGAAGTGGAAATGCTCCTATCGTTATGTGTAGGCATAATGAAGGTAGAGCCATTGCTATAACCCATAAGATAGGGACCAGCAACAATGTCTGCTTTTTCAACCTGCTCGTAACATTCCATTGCAGTTTCGTTACTGGGAGTAAGATATACGGTCAAATCTACCCTTTGGCCGTCGGTTACTGTGACATCCACAAATTTTCTTGCATAGCCCTCCTTGTCAAAGACAAAAGTGTAGGAGCCGCCTTTTATGGGACGATGGAAGTCTCCTACGGAGTGTGTTGTGACGTAAGAGTTACTGATGTCGTGGTTCAACACGCTGACCGTGACGCCTTGCATGGTTTGCCCTGTTTGGGAGTCATAAACAACACCGTGCACACCATTGCGTGCCTGCTCCATGAAAGCCAGCATGCTGTTGTGGTTGTAGCTCCAAAAGTTGGGTAATTGCGAAGCATTAGGAGTTTTTGTAGTGGAGCACTCTACAGTCACTTCGCGGCACTGGGCGTATCCATTCATATAATCTTGACGACTGCCAGTGATGGAATACCAAGTGGCGCCATTGGTGACACCGTCAGAATAAGTGTCGGTCATATAAGAACCGTAGACCTGTCGGGCAAGCGTAACGTATTCGGTGCAGACATATTCCCACCAATCCAGATCGGCATGGTCCTGAAAAACCCAATCCCAACAATAGTTCATTACCTCTGCCCCACCATGATAGTTGGCAGCCATGGTAAAAAGGTTTTCATCGGCTAATGCCATAGTCCATTGAGTTTCATTCTGATAGGTACTTGTATTCGGATGATCTCCATTAAAGTAGTCCCGATAGTTACGGTTAAGGTCAACATTGTTGCCGTTAGCGCGTCGGGCTCCATTTACAGTGTTATTTCCGCCATAATATGTGCCATCTGGGTTGGTGCAAGGGAAAATGTAAATATCCAAGTCATCCAACAGATTGACAATGCGGCTCTCGGTGCTGGTACACAATTCGTCAATCAAGCGCAGCATGAGAATCATACCCGTCACCTCGTCACCGTGCATGGTGGAGGTGTAGAGGAACTTCGGCTTTCCGTAGGGTTCGCCTTTGTAGATGCGGATGCCATAGAGATGACGGTGGTTCGAGGTGGAAAGTTGCCCGAGGTCAATTAAGGTACAAGTTCTATCGCTCAACGCATTTGAAGGAAATCCTTCCATCATGGTCACGTATTGGGGATAAGTCAGATAAGAATCCCAATTGTATGTTCCTTGGCCGTTCCACATGGTGACGTTGGCGCGCAGCGAAGGAGGTGTTTCCAACTTGGGTTGGTACCCCAACGCGATCAACTTGTTGTATTCTTCTTGGTTGGCATAAGCCACTACATTATACCCATCGGTACCATCGACCGAACAAATACGACCGAGTTCCTGTATTTGGGCAGGATCGGCAACATTGAGGGTGAAGTAATACTCACCGCGGTCCTTCATGAGTTGCTTAAGTTCTTGTTGGCTCTGGGCCATAAGGGTGCAGCTGAGGATGACGGCACACAAGAGAATGATAAAACGAAAAGACTTCATTACAATGAAAATTGTTTAATCAGCAAAGGTACAAAAAAGGTGGACTCGCAAAACAAAACGAGCTTGATTTTTAACTTTTTCGTTGCAATTAGAATGTCAAGGTGTTGTTTTCCATGGCTGCCGACACGTAGACGTAACCACAGCCTGGTTGAAGCATGTTGAGCGTACCTTGCCATGAGGTGCCATTAAAGATGGCGAAACCGCTGTTTTGTGAGACGATCTTATCGCCCTCGACAGGGATGATGTTGAGCTCGTCAAGAGCCAATGGATCTGCACCCGTGTAGCCAAACCAATTATAGCCTGGCTCGATGGTAATTGTGATGCTGGCGGCAGGTGCGCCACTCAGCGAGCATTCGCTAGCAGCATTGGTCTGTATCCTGTACATCTGCCCGAGAACAAGCTCCGTTGGCGTACCGCCTTGCGACTTGATCTGCACAAGCGTGTTGCCAAGCGCCGTTTGAAGCGAGGCGAGGGTGGCCTCCACCGTTGGCGCCCACCAATTCCAGCCAGCGACAAGAGAGATAGACTGCTCGACGGTTTGAGGCTCGGTTTTCTTGTAGAGTTGTATGGATTCTATGTTGGTGTTCAAATAAGAAGCTTCCTTGTAATACCGAAAACGCATGTTCCCTGAAGCATTGTTGAATCTCATCACAGAGGTGTTGGAGATGATTTTTACCCAATCGGACTCAAATTCCAAAGTATTCAAAGTAGCCGATGTTCCAAACTTGATGACGTTGCTTCCCGACTGCCCATAGATATATTTACCGTCATTGGTTCCACCATTAACTCTGATGGAATATCCTTCTGCCATCGGAGCTATTGTAATGGTGACAAAACCGCTATTTTCTATCGTAGAATTTGTTATTGCCGCTTCTTGATAACAGTTTGCCGCATCCACGCCCGTCCATACATATCCTGATGTTGTGCTATTCTCATATACCAAAAGATATTCCCCGCTCCAGTCCGACGGCGCAGAAGTCACTTTTACATAGTCGCCGTTGCTTGGGTTGCCGCCGCTGCTTTCCACAAAGGTCGCGCTTACCATAACGCCATAAGCAGGCATGGTGAAGGTGTTGTTGCTGACCGTGACGGTGATGGTCGGACTGTCCGTCTTGTATACGTTCCATGTATCAAGGACATAGCCTTCGTCAGGCTCTGCTGTGAGGGTGACGGTCTGGCCTTCAGTGGCGGTGGCGACGTTGGCGCATACCTCCCCGTGCTCGCATTGGGCAAGGGTGATAGGGTAGGCGGTGGGTGGTTCCCAGCTCTCGTCCCAAATCATGCGTGCATACTCGGGATGGTCGATGAAGGGGTTCCTATTATGCTGATAATCTGTGTAAATGGCATTATTGCGGTCGGTTTCCTTTTGGCTTACAGGGTCTTGCTCGTTCCAGTCCATAAGCATAGCGATGGCCCAAGGGAGAATTTCCGACTTGTTGGTCATGTCGCTTGAACCCCAGTTGCTGTCTTCACCGTAATAACGCACACTCATATACATGAGGGCACGGGCAAAGTCGCCCTTGTATGCATCAATGGGTTCGAACACGGTACCATTATAGCCTAATGACGGCTTGCAAGAGCCCAGTTTTGAGCCGTTTTGCGAGGTCCATGTGGTGGACTGCACTTTTCCGAAGGGATAGTTCTCTCGTTTTTGGTTTACAAAGCCGTCGGTGGGGAAGATGTGATGCAAGTCACAACTAGGTGTGGTTTGACTGCCGAGCCAGCTATGAGGCCATGAATGCTCACGATTGTAGCAGTCGCCTTCACCGTTGTAGTTGCCACACTGGTCTGTGCCAAGATAATAAACGTAAGAAGGTACTCCACCAGGGATGTCGGAATACATGTCCCAAACAATGCCGTTGCCTTTGTTGTCGGTGCTCCAAAAGGCATCCCATAAATCCCCATAATCAATCCTGTTATGTCCCTTAATGATGTTATGCAACGCCACCTTCAGTTCTTGTCCTGTCTTGCCCGTAGCATTGTTGTAGTAGCCATCGGGAATCTGTGCGGAGAGGGCTCCACAAAGCGTGAAAAGCAGGAGGAATGAAGCTAGTATATGTTTGGCTTGTTGTTGCATACAACTGGGGATTGGAACCACAAAGATAAAGAAAAAGCCGACCGTAAGGGCCGGCTTTTTTAAAACAAGGATCGTATTATTCCTCGCGTTGTTTCTTGCTGACGAGGTAAGCGGCGCCAAGGCCCATCAGGACGGCGATGCCGCTGCCGAGCGGGGCGGGCTCGTCGGTTTGTGATCCATGACCGGGAAGGCCAGGACCGTCACCGCGCAAGGAGGTGCCTTCCTGCGAGTTTTCAGGCGTGTTGCCGCGTTGGAACAGACCGCCGCCGTCGGCGAAGGTGGTCATGCTCAGTCCGAGGACGATTGCGATTGTCAGTGCTAATTTCTTCATTGTATTATGGTTTTATTTGATTATTACCTTTTGAGTCTTGATATCGTTGCCGTTGACGAGGCGGAGCATGTAGACGCCAGGGGCAGCGTTCACCTTGACGGTGGCGTTGCCGTTGATGGTCTCGGTGCTGACGATGCGACCGGTCATGTCGATGACATGCAGCTGGGCGTCGCCTTCGTTGCTGACGACCCATTCGTTACCATTGAAGTAGGCGAAGGTCGCTGAGCCTGCCGAAGCGCCGTTTTCCTCAGCGCTGAACACCAAGCGGAAACGTGAGGCATAGTCGCGTGTGCTGGCCTCGAAGGTATAGCTCGGGGTCTGGAGCAGGTCGACATCGGTGCCGGTCATATTGTCGATGAGGTGGAGGTAGTCCATCTCGACATTCTCGGTATTGACGCTGATGGTATAGGTGCCGTTCTCTTTGGCCTTGAAGTTGACAGGCATCTCACCTTCGGCAGCGCTGCGAACGATGGCGTAGTCGCTGTTGCCCTGCGGGATATAGAGCTTGGTGCTGTTCTCGAAGAGTTGGAACTTAGGCAGCTGCTCGCCTTCACCAAAGCGGACGATGGCGCGGTCGATGACGGTGCCACGGTTTTGGCTGAGGTTCATGACAAGCTCGTCAAGCGGGACAACAGGCGCCACGTACTTTGAGAAGGTAACCGTTTGACCTGCTGCAGTGGCCACGACAAAGAAGCCTTGCATGGGAAGAATGGGCATGCCTTCTTCGGGAGTGATGATTTCGTCGCCATCTTCATTCATGATATAGAAATCTTTATCAACAGTGACATTGTAGTTGTAGGGGTTACCTATAAGGTTCCAGCCGGCGAACACCGCATCTTCAGTGTAAGACAATGGGAACTCTCTGTTGCCGCTGTAAGGTGTGCCGGTAAAGGTAAGCTCAACATCGGTGTCGTGGGCATAGAGGTAACCCTTGCCAGGAACGAGGTTGAAAGGTTGGGCTTCATAGTTGCGCCATTCGTTTTCTTCAGCTTGGTCGAAGTAGTACAGGTCAAAATTGCCATCGATCATGCCTTGAGGATCACCTTCAACATCTTCGGGATTCACCGTAACAGGCGAGGCGATGAGGTAATAACCGCCTTTGGGGTTAGTAGCATTGCTGTAACCAGGGATGTAGAGGGTGTGGGTCTCAGGTTCAACAACCTTTTTGTAAAGCGACAAGGCACCTCCAGTACTCGTTGCATAGCAAGCAAAACCGTATGTGCCGTTCTTTCTCAAATTAGCATTTACAGAGCTAGCTGCGTTTTTCTTGTTGACAAACTCATAAGTCTCAGTTCCAGAAACCGTCCAAAGAGCTTTGTCATCGGTGCCATCGGCAAGCATTTGGGCTTGATTTTTGGTTCCTGTACTAGCTGCATAGGCATTAGCATCTACATTGTATAGTGTCCAGTAATCGCCGCTTGGAGCGATATGCCAAACAATTGCAGCATTATCCGTGGTAATCGCGTCATTAGTTACAGTAACAGATTCGTATTGAAGTCTGTTGCTTGAGACCGTGTTGTTCATGGCGCCACCATTATAAACAATCAGATAGTCGCCTTCGACGAGTTCGCCAGTATAGAGGGCGTATTCATCACCTGTAGCTGGAACCACGGGAGCGGATTGGTTAACTGTGACGAGCTGGGACTCCGTAAGCATTTCACCATTAGCAGCAAAGGCACAAATTGTCAGATAAGCAGTACGGGCGTCACCTTCATTGGAATATGCTTCATAATGAAAATCATTAGATGATCCTCCAGCTGGGACGATTTCAAACCAATCTTCATAGATGGCAGGATCCGTTGCTGGGGTTTGAGGATCTGAATAGAATCTAACACCAATCTCATAGGAATCGTCTATGTTTTCGCATGTCACGGTGAGGGCACCAGTTGCGCCTTCTGCGCTAATATTGACCTCGGTAGGAGTGACGGTGATGGAAGGAACAAGAACATATTTAGCAAGAGCGATGTTGCCCAAACCAACATTGCCACTGACTTTTTCGGTATAAACCCACTTGATGTAGCGGACGTTTTCATCCAAGTTGTCAAATATTTCTTCAAAAGTTTCATTATTGCCAAATGAAGTATAGGTTTCCAAATCGGAATAGGACACGCCGTCAGCAGAAGTTTGGACTTTGAAGGTGCCGCCGCTGAAGCTGTTGCCCTTGATGTCAAAGGTAAGGGTACCAGGACGTTCATTGAATTGGAGCAGCAACCAGTCGCCAGTGCCGTCAAACTTTAATTTGGGTGAGCTACTATAATCAGATCCGAGTCCTTCTTGGGTAAGGCCAGCGGTGCCTTCAATGTCAGCTTTTCCGCCATCGAATTCGAAAGGTAGAGTGGCATAGTCTGCAACATAATGGCCTTGGCTGAAGGTAATGAGTTCGGAGTAGACGTCGTCGCCACCAGTGCTAATGCCGTAAACCTTCATATAGGCCAAGCGGGCTTCGCCAGTATTGGCGTCTATAATATAATCAATGTTGCCGTTTTCGTTGAAGTCGGCAGTGACCCAATCGTATTCGGCAGCAGTGGTGCCGTCAGATTCGTACCAGTAAATCTCTGCGCCGAGTTCTCCGTCAATGCTCTGATAGGTTACGGTCAGCGTGCCTTCGGCAGCGGTGCAAGGGACATTGACAGTGGTGGGATCCACAAGGATGGCTGGTTCTTCGCTTTGTTGAATCGTTACATCTTTGGGGTTGGCAATTTGGATGCCGTTATGGTTGCCAATGTTACCATTTAGTGAAACAATATCATTCACTTCAAGTTCAACACCTGTAATCTTATACACTAAAATTGAGTTGCCCTCTTGGGAAATAGTGGTGTTATCACCATCGATATTTGTAACCGTAGCGTTTTCGATTCTAACATACCAACCTTGATTGGTGCTGGCATTGATTTCGGCAATTGTCATCACTTCAGGTTCAACTGTGTTGCCGCTTGAAATGACAGTAACGACAGGATTGGTAATTTCCAGCAGGCCATTGTATGTGGTCAGAGAGCCTTGAACAGAAATGTTGTCGCCAATAGTCAAAGAAGTGCCAAAAACGCAGATGGCAGCCGTGGCATCTTGGATGTACCCTGTGGTGCCGACGCAGCTGGTGACAGTGCCTGAGGTGTAAACAGCGCCCGTGCCTTGTTCACGTACTTCAGCGATGGTCATGGGCATAAGGATAGTATAGGTGGCAGAAGCAATATTGCTTGTATTGCCGTCTCCATCGTAAGCAATAGCCTTGATGGTGGTGGTTTCGCTCACTGTGATAGGAGCTGTGTATTCCGTGCTCTCGTCATCGGGATCAGTACCATCGAGTGTGTAATAAATCGTGGTTCCTTCCGTATCACAGGTAATGGTAACCTCTTGAGGACTCACGAAACTGCCGCCGTTAGGACTGAAAGTAGGAGTGGCAACGGCATTTACGTTAACCACTTGTTTGTACAAAGAAACAATGTGATAAGCATCGCCATGAGTTTTCCCAGTATAACAAGCAAAACGAGGACTACTCACATTCCACCAAATCTGGCGAGTTGCATCTGCCTTGTTCGTAATAGTTGCATTTGTCCCATCGAAAGAGACCGTCCATGAAGTATTATTGGAAAGACTACTATTAACATTCAAAGAATTACCGGAAGTCCAGTATAAATAATTATTTCCATTCTTGAATGCGAATGTACCTTCACTATAACCAGCAACCACAGTTAGAGGATATGTTGCTGCAGGAACAGTTTCATAAGAAGTACCAATACCATATTTTGTACTGGTTGAAGAGATGCCTGTAAGTTCCATGTCGTCGTATTCCGTAACAAGGACAACAACGTCTCCAGCTTGAATTGATGTTGCCAGTTCCCATGTTTGTCCCCACATCCCCATCGGGAAGGCAAGGATTGTGAGCAGCGCGATGGCTGCGGTAAGGATTGTAAATCTCCTTTTCATTTGTGTTTTTGTTTTTATCGTTTATTTTTACGTAATTATTTGTATCTCAATGTTTTACAATTAGTTGGCAATGTAAAATTGCCTTTTTTGAGGGTGCAAAATTACGAAAATTTCATGTGCGCTGCCGCAAGAAGGTGAAAAAGTTGCTTTTTCGTTGTCGTATCGAAAAATTGCCCCACTTTGTGTCGCCGAATCAAAGATTTCCGTATCTTTGCAAAAATAGTTAGGAGTTAGGAGTTAGGAGTGAGGAGTGGCTATTGTTAGAGAAATACTGAAAACTGAAAAATTGACAACTGAACAAAATATGGAGAAATTACTGCTTTTAGGCGATGAGGCCATTGCACAGGGCTTCATCGACGCCGGCGGCTCGGCCATCAACAGCTACCCGGGCACGCCTTCGACCCAAATCACAGAGTATGTCATCAACTCGAAACAAGCCAAGGAACAGGGCGTGATCGCCAACTGGTGCGCCAACGAGAAGACGGCCCTCGAGGCCTCCATCGGCGTGGCCTACGCCGGCAAACGCGCTATGACCTGCATGAAACACGTGGGACTCAACGTGTGCGGCGACCCCTTCATGAATGCCGCCATCATCGGCACTAAGGGCGTCCTTATCGTGGTGGCCGACGACCCGAGCATGTTCTCGTCGCAGGACGAACAAGACAGCCGCTTCTATGGTCACTGGGCCATGATCCCCATGCTGGAGCCTTCCAACCAACAGGAAGCCTACGACATGGTGCACTACGGCTTCGAGCTGAGCGAACAACTCGGCACCCCGGTGCTCTACCGCATCCCGACCCGTCTGGCCCACAGCCGCGCCGGCGTGGTGCGTAAGCCTGTGCGCCCGCAAAACGAACTCACCGAGCCCGCCGACGCCAAGTCGTTCGTGCTGTTGCCCGCCAACGCCAAACGCCTCTACCGCGACCTCATCGACAAGCAACCCGCCTTCACGGAAGCCTCCGAGACCTCGGGATATAACAAATACATCGACGGACCGAAGAAAAACCTCGGCATCATCACCACGGGTATCGCCTACAACTACCTGATGGAGAACTTCACCGACGGCAAATGCCCCTATCCGGTCGTCAAGGTTACGCAGTATCCTCTGCCTTACAATTATATTAATAAGGTATACGACGAGTGCGACGAGATCCTGGTCCTCGAAGACGGCCAGCCCTTCGTGGAAGAGCTGGTGAAAGGCTTCCTCGGCAAGGGCAAGAAGGTCATGGGTCGCCTCGACGAGACCATCCGCCGCGATGGTGAACTCAACGCCGAAAAGGTGGCCAAGGCCCTCGGCATGGACGTGCCCGCACAATACAAGGTGCCGGAAGTCGTCACCAACCGTCCGCCCGCGCTCTGCCAAGGTTGCCCCCACATCGACAGCTACACCGCCTTGAACGCCGTCATGGCCAACCATAAGGGTGGCAAGGTGTTTGGCGACATCGGATGCTATACCTTGGGCTTCAACATGGGAGCCATCAACACCACCGTGTGCATGGGCGCTTCCATCACCATGGCCAAGGGCGCCAGCGAGGTGGGCATCTTCCCCTCGGTGGCAGTCATCGGCGACGGCACCTTCGGCCATAGCGGCTTGACAGGCCTCATGGACTGCGTCAACGAGAAAGCCAACGTGGTGGTCATGATCCTCGACAACGATATCACCGCTATGACGGGCGGCCAGCCTTCATCGGCACACAACAAGATCCGTCGCATCTGCGAAGGCCTCGGCGTCGAACCTGAACATATCCGCGACATCATCCCGTTGCCCAAGAACCACGAAGAAAACGTCAAGATCATCGAAGAAGAGGTCAACTACAACGGCGTGTCGGTCATCATCCCGCACCGCACCTGCATCGTGGAATTGAAGAAACACATGAAGAAATAACCTTAAATTCAGAACACAATGAAAAAAGATATAGTATTATGCGGCGTGGGTGGCGACGGCATCGTTTCGGTGGCCAAGATCATCTCCGACGCAGCCCTCAACATGGGCATGAACCTGAAACAGTCTGAAATCCACGGCATGTCGCAGCGCGGCGGCTCGGTGTTCTCGCACCTCCGCCTCTCCGATGATGAGATCTTCGCCGACGTCATCCCTGAGGGTCAGGCCGATATCATCCTTTCTTCCGAGCCTATGGAAGCCCTGCGTTACCTGCCCTGGCTGAGCAAGGAAGGCTGGGTGATCACCAACAACGACCCCTTCATCAACATCAGCAACTATCCTGACATGGATAAGATCAACGCTGAATTGGGCAAACTTGATCATGTGGTTTCCTTCAACGCCAATGACATTGCTAAGCAGCTGAAAGCCCGTTCCAACATGGTGTTGCTAGGCGCCACGGTGCCTTATCTCGGCATCTCCATGGAGAAGGTCGAGGAAGCCATTGCCCACATCTTCGGCAAGAAAGGCCAAGAGGTCGTCGACCTCAACATCCAGGCCGTGCGTGCCGGCTTTGCAAAGGCTACGGAAAAGTAACCAGACTTAGGAATGAATGAAAAATGCCCGACTGAACAGCCGGGCATTTTTTTTATTTCTCACCCCATTTCAACGGGTAGTTGGGACAGGTGCAATAAGCCACTTCGCGTAAGTAGAAACGGATGGCGTCTATCTGTCCTTCGCTGCCCCGGTTTGTGTAGCAGTCTATCCAGCCATAACAGGGACCTTCGGCGGTGTTGTTTCGCAAGCAAATGGCCGTGATGTGACCCATGAAGACATGATAGTCTTTGCTCCACCAGTTAAGGCTGCTGATATTGCCATCGGTGGTGACGCTGAGTTCCCAGTCCTTTAAGGCGATGAGATAAGGCGTGTCGTATTGGAAACAGATCTTCAGGTCGGTCTCGTTGTCCTTGTCAAGATCGATTCTGATGGTGTCCCAAGTCTGCGCCACGGTGTCGAGGATGTAGTTGATGTTGAGGGCGGGATTGTATTCCTTGTGGTAGATTCTTCCCGTTTGTCCTTCGTATTCGACCTTGTGACAAGCCGATAGGAGGCTGACACAAAGAATTCCTATGAATATGAAAAGTCTTCTATTCATGATTTGGAAGCGTTTTCTGTTTTGGGCGTTTCTTCTTCGTTTGACACGGCGTCTTCCTCTTCTTCCTTGACTTCTTCGAGGGTGACTTTGCCTTCCTTGATTTTAATCTTTTTCTTTACCCGTAATGGCGCAATGATGAGCACCAGCAATACTTCGAGGGCATATTTCAGCCACGGGACGAAGCCGGTGGTGATCAGCTGAAAGACGATGAGTAGGAGGGAAGCACCCACGAAGATGGCCTTTCCGTGGTTTTTCTTCCTGAAGATTTGTATCAAGCTGAAGACCAAAGTCACCGAAAGCACCAACTGGATGATGAGGATAAGGTAGTCGGAACTGCCCTCAACCACGTTGTCTGCTCCGAGGTAGTAGGAGTCGATGAAATAGCGGCTGAAGACGAGGGTGAATACCTCGTAGATGAGCAGCAGGCCATAATAAGTGATGGCAAAAGTGGCTGCCAGCTTCATGGCCAGCGTCAGCTGTGGCTTCAGGTTGAATACTTTTCCTTCGTTGGGACTCATTCTATCGGGGGTTGTTGTTGTCGTTGCATATCCATCCGTTTGAAATACAGGTAATAGGCTAAGATAAACATGATGGTGAGCAACAGGTCGTAGGTGAACGGTGAAGGCTTCTGTAGGGGATAGACGTATACCGATGCGTTGATCAGCATGAGGATCTGAGCGATGGCGTAGATGTGGAATCCGCGCTTGTTCAACTTGAACATCTTGATGACACCTATCATCGAGGCGATGAACAGCACCAGCGTGAAGAGGTAATAAATGGGGCTGATTTGCGACATGATAGTCATGCTGTCTGTCATGGCATTCGTAAAATCTGCGCCCATGGCAGAGAAAGGCTCCATCATCTCTTCAAACTGCCCGTTTTCGAGCATCGTCCCAATCATCGGTGTGGTGAAATACATGACAATCGACCTAAGGATATTCCAGCAGGCGTTGATGAACGACAGGACCAGAAGGAAGGTCATGCCTTTGGGACGGTTTTTATTTTGTTCATTCATTTTTCAAGATATCAAAATCCAATGGATAATCCTTTACGAACTGGACACTCTTGGCGATTTCGGTGTACATCACCTTGTCGATGCGAACAAACTCCACTTGCTTACGGTATTCGGCAACGAACTTCTCGATGATGGGTGACGACTTCAACGGACGGCGGAACTCAAGGGCTTGTGTGGCGTTGAAAAGTTCGATAGCCAACACGCGCTCCAGGTTTTCAGCCACGCGCAAAGCCTTGGTGGCAGCGTTGGCACCCATGCTGACGTGGTCTTCCTGACCTTGCGACGACTCAATGCTGTCGACCGAAGCAGGCGTGCAGAGCTGTTTGCTTTGGCTGACGATGCTGGCAGCGGCATATTGCGGAATCATGAAGCCACTGTTGAGGCCGGGCTCGGCGACGAGGAACGACGGCAGACCGCGCTTGCCACCGATCAACTGATAGATACGGCGCTCGCTGATATTACCCAACTCAGCCATGGCGATGGCCAAGAAGTCCAAAGTGATGGCGAGAGGCTGGCCATGGAAGTTACCGGCGCTGATGACCAGGTCTTCGTCGGGGAAGATGGTCGGGTTGTCGGTGACGGCGTTGATTTCTTCACTGAATACGGAGGCCACATAGTCGATGGCATCCTTCGAGGCACCATGCACCTGTGGCATGCAACGGAAGGAGTAGGGGTCTTGGACGTGTTTCTTCTCCCTGGCGATCAGTTCGCTGCCTTTGGTGAACTCACGCACACGCTTGGCGGTGACGATTTGTCCGTTGTGGTGGCGGATCTGATGTACTTGGTCGAAGAAAGGTTCGATGCGGCCATCGAAGGCTTCCAAGGAGACGGTGCCGATGAGGTCGGCCAGATAGCTGAGACGGAAGGCTTTCAGCAGGACGTAGGTGCCGTAGCTGCTCATGAACTGTGTGCCGTTGAGCAAGGCCAAACCTTCTTTCGACTGCAGGGTGATGGGCTTCCATCCAAACTTCTTGAGCACTTTGGCGGCTGGAACGATCTTACCTTCATAATGCACCTCGCCCAGGCCGAGCAAAGGAAGCATCAAGTTGGCTAAAGGCGCCAAGTCGCCGGAGGCACCGAGTGAGCCTTGGTTGTAGACCACTGGCAGCACGTCGTTGTTGAAGAAGTCGATGAGGCGTTGTACGGTCACCACCTGTACGCCGCTGTTGCCGTAGCTGAGGCTCTGCACCTTCAACAGGAGCATGAGACGGATGATCTCTTCAGGCACCATCTCGCCCGTGCCACAGGCGTGCGACATGACGAGGTTTTTCTGCAGGGTGCTCAGGTCTTCCTTTGAGATGCTGTGGTCACAGAGGGAGCCGAAGCCGGTGGTCACGCCATAAATAGGCTTTTCAGGGTTCTCCATCTTTTTGTCGAGGTAGTCGCGGCATTTTTGGATGCGCTTGATGGCATCGGCGCTGAGCTCGAGCTTGTAACCCTTGGTGAGTATTTCGTTTACCTGTTTGAAGGTCAATTCCTTGGATGAGATTTTGTGGATTTTCATATCGATTATTTTATGATTGTTTCAACTAATTTATTGGCATCTACCACCGTTTGCGATCCTTCTTTCATGAACTTGACGGTAAATTTCTGCTCGGCCACTTCTTGTTCGCCGGCGATGATGACAATCGGGATGTGGCGTTGGTCGGCATATTTCATCTGTTTCTGAATCTTGGCGGCATCGGGATAGATTTCCGCGTTGATGCCGTGCTTGCGCACTTGGCTGAGGTATTTCAGACAGTATTTCTCCTCGTTCTTGCCGAAGTTGAGGAAGATGACCTTGGTGCTTTCCGACATGGTCTCTGGGAAGAGGCCGAGACCTTCCAACACGTCATAGATGCGGTCGGCGCCGAAGCTGATACCAACGCCTGATACATTGGGCAGACCGAAGATGCCAGTGAGGTTGTCGTAACGACCACCGCCCGAGATGCTGCCGATGGCGAAGTCTTTGGCTTTCACCTCGAAGATGGCGCCGGTGTAGTAGTTCAGACCACGGGCGAGGGTGAGGTCAAGCTCGGTGTCGATGCCGAGGTCCATATTCTCGATGTAATCGAACAAGGCCTCGAGTTCTTCGATACCCTTTTGGCCGACTTCGTTATCCAACAAAGGCTTCAGCTGTGCCAGCTTTTCACGTGTATTGCCTTTCATGAAGAGGATGGGTTGCAGCTTCTCGATGGCTGCAGGCTCCAAACCTTTTTCGGCGAGTTCAGCGTTGACGGCGTCGATGCCGATTTTATCCAGCTTGTCGATGGCCACGGTGATGTCGACCAAGGCGTCCGACTTGCCGATATATTCAGCGATGCCAGCCAACACCTTGCGGTTGTTGATCTTCAGCGTGACGTTGATCTTCAAAGCGTGGAATACCTCATCGACGATTTGCACCAATTCGGCTTCGTTCAGCAAGGAGTCGCTGCCGATGATGTCGACATCGCACTGGTAGAACTCGCGGTAGCGGCCTTTCTGCGGACGGTCGGCGCGCCAAACGGGCTGGATCTGGTAGCGCTTGAATGGGAAGGCAATTTGGTCGCGATACATGGTGACGAAACGTGCGAATGGCACCGTCAAGTCGTAACGCAGGCCTTTCTCAGTGATTTTGCTGGCCAGTTTCAGTGATTCGAGCGGCTCACCGTTTTGTTCAATGCCGCTCATGAAGTCGCCAGAGTTGAGCACACGGAAGAGGAGCTTGTCGCCCTCGTCGCCGTATTTGCCCAAGAGGGTGCTGAGGTTCTCCATCGAAGGCGTCTCGATGGGTTGGAAGCCAAAGCGTTTGAATACCGATTTGATGGTGTCGAAGATATAATTGCGGCGCACCATGACTTCAGGAAGGAAGTCGCGTGTGCCTTTGGGAATACTAGGTTTTTGTGCCATTCTTGAAAATTTTTGCAAAAGTACGAAATCGATAGATTCGGCGAAACAATGCGAGCCAATTATTTCAATTCAAACTCTTCACCAGCCTCGGGGATGACGATATTATCCCATCCTTCCTTGCGCAGCATGCGTTTGTAGTACTTCTGGGCCTCTGGGTCGCCGTGCACGATGAAGGTCTTCTTCACCTTGCTCGGGTCTTGGCAGCTGAGGTAATTGATCATCTCCTTGTAGTCGCCGTGACCGCTGAAGGCATCGATTTCGTAGATCTCGGCGTTGACAGCGTGCTCCAAACCGAAGATGGATACGGTGGCAGGTGTGGGCTTCTCCAACAGCTTGGCACCAAGAGTGGTCGGTGCGCAATAGCCGATGGCGAGGATGCTGTTGTTGGGGTTCTCGATGCTGTTGGCGATGTGGTGCTTCACACGGCCAGCTTCCATCATGCCCGATGCCGAGATGACGATGCAAGGCTCTTTGCGGGCATTCAAGGCTTTCGATTGGTTGATGTCGCGCACGAAGGTCAGGCTGTTGAAGCCGAAGGGGTCAGGGTCGTATTCGATGACATCCTTCACATCTTCATTGAATAGGTCGACGTGCATGCGGAAGATCTCGGTGGCGTTGACGGCCAGGGGACTGTCGACGAATACGGGAATCTTCTCTGGCAGCTTGCCTTCGTTGTAAAAGTTGTTCATCAGGTACACGATTTCTTGGGTGCGGCTGACGGCAAACGAAGGGATGATAAGCTTGCCACGTTTCTCCACGCAGGTATGGTAGATGATTTCCAGCAGCTGTTGTTCTGCATTGGTACGGTCGCCGTGCAGGCGGTTACCATAGGTGGCCTCTGTGATGAGGTAGTCGCAATGCGGGAAGGGTTCGGGTGAGCGTAGCAAGTAGTTGTACTCGCGTCCGATGTCGCCCGTGTATCCAATGCGGGTCATCTTTCCGCCTTCGTCAATTTCGATGACGGCGCAGCCGCTGCCCAACAGGTGACCGGTGTTATTGAACTTCACCTTGATGTTGTTGTCGATGTTGAAGTAGCGGTTGTATGCCACGCTGACGAACAGTTCCATGCTGGCGCGGGCATCTTTTTCGGTATAGATAGGTTGCAAGGCGGGAAGTCCCTGCTTGCGGCGTTTCTTGTTGAACCATTCCATATCGTTCTCTTGGATGAAGCCACTGTCGGGGAGCATGATGCTGCACAGGTCTTGAGTGGCATCGGTGCAGATGACTTGGCCTCGGAAGCCGAGCTTATAGAAATACGGGATTAAGCCGCAGTGGTCGATATGGGCATGGGTGAGGATGATGGCGTCGATTTCTTGGTCGGTGGTGATGAGGTGCTTGCTGCCCGTCACTTCCTGGGCCGCACCGATGAATTTGATTTTCATAGGCTGAATTCAAAAATTTGCTCCAAAAATAACAAAAAAAAGTGAGGTGACAAAAAAATGTCACCTCACTTTGGGATTATTTATTTCCGAAGGGGAAATGCGTTTTTATTCCACGATGAACTTCCTTACGGCCTGTCCAGCGTTGGCTTCGATGTGCATCATGTAGATGCCCTTGGCCATATGAGAGAGGTCGATGTGAACTTGTTCGCCTTCGACGTCGGCGTTGTAAACGGTCTGCCCGTAAGCGTTCACGATGCGTACGTGGTTGAGGCCTTCACCTTCGAGGGTGATTTCACCCTTAGTTGGGTTGGGATAGACCTTGGCGGAGATGCCGTTTTCGTTGATGCCTTCGGTGTAGAGGAAGTTGGCCACCAGGTCGCGGCCGCTAGTGATCGTAAAGGTATAAGTCATCTCCTCGGAGACCACTTCGCCGTTTTCAGTCCAGTTTTGGAAGTCCCAGTCTTCAAAGCGTTCGACAGTCACTGTAACTTCGTCGCCGTAGCTGTAGGTGCCTTCTCCCGAAACGATGGCAGCTTCTTCGGGATTGACGGAAAGCTTGACTTCGAAGGTCTGCAACTCAAAGTTGGCTGTCAGGACACGGCCACTAGTGACATTGAATGTGTAGCTGGCTTCTGTTGAGATTACGTTGCCGTTCTCAGTCCAGTTGACGAAGTCATAGCCTCTGTTAGGCGTGGCGTTCACGGTGCAAGACTGACCATAAGCGTAGAGGCCGCTTCCACTGGCAGTGCCGCCCTCGGTCGGGTTGCAGTTGGTGGTGACTTGGAAGAGTTGGACTTGGAACTGTGCCACATAGGCGGCCGATTCTGTCACGGTGAAGGTGTAGGTCGGGTTGGTGCTGACCTGAGTACCGTTCTTGGTCCATCTGACGAAGGAGAAGCCTGTGGCAGGTGTGGCTGTCAACGTGCAGCTGGCACCATGGTTGAAGGTGCCGCCACCCGTGGCGGTGCCGCCGTTGGTCGGGTTGGCTGACACAGTGATGGTGTATTGTTGTTGTGTGAAGTGGGCCACCAAAGTACGGTTGCCGTTCACGTTGAAGGTGTAGTTGGCCTGTGTGGAGACCACGGTGCCGTTTTCAGTCCAGTTGGTGAAGGTGTAACCGGTATTGGCAGTGGCATGTACGGTACATGACTGGCCTTGCTGATAGGTGCCTCCGCCAGTGACGGTGCCGCCGTTAGCCGGGTTAGCCGACACGGTGATGGTGTAGCTCTGAGGCTGTGCCTGGAAGTTGGCCACCAAGGTGCGGTTGCCGTTCACGGTGAAGGTGTAGTTGGCCTGTGTGGAGACCACGGTGCCGTTTTCAGTCCAGTTGGTGAAGGTGTAACCGGTATTAGCGGTAGCATGTACGGTGCACGACTGGCCTTGGTTGTAGGAGCCGCCACCCGTGACGGTGCCGCCGTTAGTCGGGTTAGCCGACACGGTGATGGTGTAGCTCTGAGGCTGTGCTTGGAAGTTGGCCACCAAGGTGCGGTTGCCATTCACGGTGAAGGTGTAGTTGGCTTGTGTGGATACCACGCTGCCGTTCTCAGTCCAGTTGGTGAAGGTGTAGCCGCTGTTGGCAGTGGCCGTGACGGTGCAGTTGGCGCCTTGGTTATAGGAGCCACCACCAGTGACGGTGCCGCCTGCGGTCGGGTTGGCCGACACGGTAACGTTGTACTGGGTGCCACCACCACCGGTAATGTTGATGGTAGCAATGTAGGTGATCTTATTGTAACCAAACACGGTCAATGTGGCAGTGCCCGTTGTTCCAGGAGCAGCAAAAGTGATGTTACAGGTGCCATTGTTAATGGTGGCCGAGCCCATGATTTCGCCGTTGCGGGTCAGGGTGGCCAAGGCACCGTTGCCGTTAGTAGCGTTGACAGTGAAGCTCGTCGCACTAGTGCTCATGGAGGAGGCGTGGGATACGCCCATGTCGGTAGGGACTGCGTTACGCAAAGTCAAAGTCGGGTCACCGTAGAGAATCCAAGTATTATAGGTGCCTTTGTTGGCATTTTGGTTGGCACCAAGGTCGAGAACGGCCATATTGCCGTTGGCGGATACACCACCCATCGTGTGTCTGATGTTGGAACTTTGTAATTCAACCAAGATGTCAACCATTTCGTCTTGACCATACATGGGTGGCTGCCAAGGCTGAGATATGTATGAAAACATACCGCCGATGGCACCTGTCGGGTTGCCATTGCTGTTGTTGGTGGCACGCATCCATGCTTCGGCGAAGCAGTCTCCAGAACGGTCGTATTTTCCATTAAGGCAGGCCACCGAAATGATATAAGGCAGCTTGTAGTCGTTGGTCAGAGCGTTGACGTGTGAGTTGCTATAGCTGAATACGCCCCAGCTGGTTTCCGAGCCGTGATTGCAGTAATTGATGATGCTCACGCCTTCGTTAATGTGCTGGCTGACGATGGCTGCACTCGACGATACGCCTGAAACACCTTGGTAATCACGATGGACCGTAGTGTAGTTGTAGTCAAGAAGGTCATTGCGGATGAGATCTATGTGTTCGTAGTCGGCTTCGCCATAGTGACCGCCTCCAGCGCCTTCGTTTTTACTTACGCCTTGCCCTATTGGCAGCCATGTGGCAGAGGCATTCAGGTCTCTTTCATAATTCAAAACTTTATTGACATGGTTGGTTACTTGGGCTTCGTTTTCGCAGCAGAAACGACCGATAATCAATTCGTTATAATAGTCTGTGCCCACCGTTTGCCCATATTGGGCATCGCCGTAACCGGAATAGCCATAAGAACCTGAACCTGCCGAGATATAAACACCAGGAATCTGCGCAACATCGCCAACAAGTAGCACGTCTGTCAAGTTGGGGTGTGAGTTGTAATAGTTGGTAATGTAGCTCTTAATGGCTTCAGCTGTTGCGCCAGCGGTGGAGGTCCCTACCATCGTGGTGGGACGACCGATTTGCTTTTTCCAAGCCACAAAAGGTTGCATGGCCGTCATGAAAGCATCGTGGCAGATGATGAGCAGCTCGCCTGCTTCTTCGATGGGCGTGTATCTCGACATCGACTCAGCGTAGTTGATGTAACGGTTCTCGTACATGGCTTTGAATTCAGGGTCAAGCGAGAAGCTTCTCATGCGGTTTTCGATGATATTCCTGTTGTCGTCTCCATCTTTCACCATGCTCAAAGTGAGACGGTTGTACACCCTCAAAACTTTGGTTACGGGATTGTATTGGAACGGCACAATCATCATGTTTTGACCTCTGACGTCACGATGGATATAGGGCTCGTCGAGGATGGCAATTTGCGCTGGGAAGAAGGCATCCTGGCTGTAGCACTCACCATAAGTGTAAGGCACCTCCTCAGGATCGATACTACGCGGGAAATCGCCTTTAGAAGGGGCAACTTCGATGTTTTCGTAGTCGGTGAATTCAGATTCAGCGACTTCAATATGCATCAGGGCACGATCACCGATGATGACCGGAACGGCAATCATAGGGAGGTTGGGCTCGCCAGCAGCAGCAGTGCTGACCGTTCTGGGAACCGAGATGATGTTGGCTTCGCCACGAGGCGTGGTTACCTCATAGGTGTAGAAGCCAGGAACTTGTAAGTTGACGGTAATTTGATTTTCGGAAGAGGAAACCAAAGTCGTCTGGATGGTGCTCGGGGTGTTGCTCTTAATGGCGACCCACTGCTGACCGAAAGTCACTACGGTAAGCATGATGAGCAGGGTAGTTAAGATATGTTTTCTCATAGTGAAATGAATGTTGATTTTGATGTTGATTAGAAAAAGGCAAAAATAAGCATTTTTCGGGAATGCTGGTCATTTTTGTGCATTTTTCCGCGTAAAAGCAACGGAATCGCCCCAAGCGTTGTACAAAACCTTATGCCCGATGGCAGCGAGGCGCACGTCGAGGCAGCTGTGACACTCGTCAGGTTTGTCCTTGACGCAGGCCTTGTCGGGGTAGATGAGGTAGTTCTCGCGGAACTCGTTAGGCGTGAGGTTGGGCATGATGACGTTGGCGCCGGCGAGGATAGCCTTCTCGCGTCCTTGCGGGTCGACGGTCTGGTTGGCTGTGGCGGCCACCATGTTGATTTCGGGCATCATCAAGCGGAGGATGGCGATCATCTTCAAGGTCAGCTCCATGCGTTCCTCGGCAGACGGAATTTGGTCTCTGTATTGCCACAAAGGGGTGTCGGGGTGGGGGATGAAAGGTCCCATTCCGACCATGGCTACGTCTTTTTGCTTGAAAAACAACAAGTCATCGGCAAGGTCGTCGAGGGTTTGGAAGGGCAGGCCGACCATTACGCCGGTGCCAGTTTGATAGCCGACTTTCAATAGGCTGTCGATGCAGGCGAGACGTTGCTTGAAGTCGTGTTTCTCGTCATGCGGGTGAATCTTATAATATAGGTCTTCGTTCGAGGCTTCGATGCGGAGCAGGTAACGGTGCGCGCCTGCCTCAAACCAACGACGGTAGGTTTCCTCAGTTTGCTCACCTAATGACAGTGTGATACCCAGACTTCCGTTGTCTATCTTTTTGATTTCTTTGACCAAATAGGTAATCTTATCCACAAAAACCTTATCGCTCCTCTCGCCGCTTTGCAGTGCCACGGAGCCATAACCCAATTCGTGCGCTAATTTGGCACATTCAATGACTTCCTCGTCGCTGAGCGTGTAGCGTTCTACTTTCAGGTTCTTGCAGCGCACACCGCAGTAGAGGCAATATTTCGTGCAGATGTTGCTGTATTCAATCAGCCCGCGTAAGTGGACGTAGTTGTCCAAATGAGCTAGCTTGGTTTGCAAGGCTTTGTCGAAGAGTTTCTTTTTGTCTTCGCCTTCAGCGGCAAGCAGGAGCTTGATTTCCTCATGAGTTAAGGTCCTTGAGCCCTGAGCTTGTCGAAGGGTCGAAGGGCCGACTTTGTTTAGGATTTCGGTGACGGTCATTGTTTGAAATTTGGCGCAAAGGTAGGAATTTCTGAAAAATGTGTACATTTGCACTCAATAGTCCATAAAAGAATAGTTATTGATGATAAAACGATGAATAGTATGATGACATTCAATAAGTTGGGATTTATTGTGACGTTCGTGTTGCTTTGTGGCCATTTCACAAATACGATGGCTCAGTCGAATTGTCGCTATGTCGAACCTGTTTTCGATGAGGTGACCGTTGAAACGGGCATCCCTTTCAGTAGTGCCATCAAGGAGGGTGAAACTACCCCCACTACCTTATATCTTGATTTTTACGAGCCGCAGGGCGACACCCTTTCGGCGCGCCCGTTGGTGATTACCGTTTTCGGTGGAGCCTTTGTCGCAGGTGGTCGCGATTATGTCGACATGCAGGAGTATTGTACACGCTTGGCCCAGCATGGCTATGCGGCGGCTTCCATCGACTATCGACTGCTTTCTATCTGGAATCTCAACGCTACCTCTTTAGTGCGCGATGCATACATGGCGGCTCAAGATGTCAGTTCTGCAATTCGGTTTTTCAAATATCATTGCGAAGAATATAGGATTGACCCCGAACAGGTTTTCCTGCTTGGCAACTCAGCTGGATCCATTGCCATTTTATGCGAGTTGTTCATGGACGAGAGCGAGCGTCCCTCCGAGACCTTCGAAAGCCCCGATTTAGGGTCGATACATAGTTCAGGTTATGAGGAATATGCTGGTTTTTCGCCGGCAGTGGCAGGCGCTATCCCGCATTGGGGTGGTGTAATGAGCCTCGATGTCATAAGCAACGAGGAATATGTTCCGCTGTGCTTGATTCATGGCACCGACGACACCACAGTGCCATACGATTCGGGCTATTGTTTCAACGGGATGCTCCCTGGAGTGATGCCTTATTTGTACGGTTCGCACGCTATGGTTAGCCGTCTTGATGAATTGGATGTCTCCGATTATGAATTTCACTCTTTCGAGGGCGAAGGGCACGCGTTTTACCTTGATGGGATTAGCCAGTTGAACGAGACGAAATTCAACGCCTGCTTCGACATTACACGCGACTTTTTGTACCAGCATCTAACCTTCGTAACCTCAGTTGCTGAATCAAGCGAAGAGGTCGTACAGGTTTATCCCAATCCTGCCACCGATCTGCTGACCTTTAGTGTTGGGGATACTCCCCAATGTAAGCCTTGGAGCGTTACTGTCATTGATTTGATGGGGCGGGTGGTCATTACAGAATCCGTTTCTGCCGCAGATATGAGTCTTGATGTTTCACATTTATCGTCTGGGGTTTATTTCATTCGAATGGAACAAGAAAATGCTTGTGATGTTTGGAAATTTGTGAAACGATAGGAGGCTTGACTACCAAATCCTTGAAATTAGAAAAATCGCTGCGTCGTTTTAAAGCCATATAAAAATCAATTGTTTGCGCCAGCTTTTTGCCATTAAGGAAAAAAGCTGTATCTTTGCCGCCCGATTGAAAACGAGATTTTTATTTTATGACAAAAGCATTGAAAATCGTGGTGCTTGCCAAGCAGGTGCCCGATACTAGAAATGTGGGTAAAGACGCGATGACGCCGGAAGGCACCGTGAATCGCGCCGCCCTGCCCGCCATCTTCAACCCCGAAGACCTGAATGCCCTTGAACAAGCCCTGCGCCTCAAGGAGCAGCATCCAGGCAGCACCGTCGGCGTGCTCACCATGGGCCCGCCGCGCGCCGGTGAGATCATCCGCCAAGGCCTCTTCCGTGGAGCCGACACGGGCTGGCTGCTCAC
>CACZER010000040.1:0-20121 GCA_902780195.1 uncultured Bacteroidia bacterium | reverse complement strand
TCGTTTCTTTGGTAGCCAGATTCCCGTCAAGGTGCTGTCTGTTACCGAAAACGGCACGGACTATTTGAGCTTTGAGCCTCATGGTACCTTGCCTTACACTGTGGGACCTGCGGATTATTTCTACCTTGATGTGTATGTCAATGCTATGGTGAAAGGTTATGTAGTCACTACCTTTACGGTTCAGACCGATCAAAATGACTGCACGTATAGTGTCATTATCAACGAAGACCTCTTGAGCGTCAACGAGCTCACCGCCGAAGCCAAACTCTATCCCAACCCGACTACAGGTCAATTCACTGTGGAAGGTGCGAATGTGGCCAAGGTAGAGGTTTATAACCTCGTTGGGCAAAAGGTGCACGAGGCAGAAGGCCAAGTGGTGAACATCGACGCCGCCGAATGGAACAAGGGCATCTATCTGGTCAATATCATTGAACAGAATGGTGCCGTGGTGACCAAGAAATTGGTGGTGAGATAATATATCTAATTAACGACAATAAGGGCTGTCACGATTGTGACAGCCCTTATGTTTTATACGTCAAATTTAAATTCGGCATCAAACCAGCCCGTGTCTTCCTTTAGAAGGTCGTATTCTTCGCCCGTGAGGTGGTCAACCACATGAACGGTGCCTTTGATGTCGTCGTAGGTGAATGTAAACTGTGAGTTTACGTCGTCTTTGGGTACGTCCATTTCAGATGTTTGTCTATAATTGAGGCTGCAAAGATACACATTTTTCAGATACCTAAGCGTTTGTTCAATGCTGCTGTCTGCTCCTCAAAGCCTTTTTTGCCGAGCAAGGCAAACATGTTCTTCTTGTAAGCTTCCACACCAGGTTGGTCAAAGGGGTTCACATCGAGCATGTAGCCGCTGACCGCACAGGCCATCTCGAAGTAATAAATCAGTTCGCCAAGTACCCTCTCCGAAACCTCGGGAATGACGATGCGGAGGTTCGGCACGCCACCATCCTCGTGGGCGAGCACAGTGCCAAGTTCGGCTTTGTGGTTTACTTCGCTGATGCGCTTGCCAGCGATGTAGTTCAGTTGGTCGAGATCTTCGTTCTCCATCGGGATGCGGAGTTCGTGGTTCGAGTTCTCGACCGAGATTACCGTCTCGAAGAGATTGCGCAGACCATCCTGAATATACTGTCCCATCGAATGAAGGTCGGTGCTGAAGGTGACCGAAGCGGGGAAGATGCCCTTGTGCTGCTTGCCATGGCTCTCGCCGTAGAGTTGCTTCCACCATTCGCTGAAATACACCAGGCGCGGTTCATAGTTGACCATGATTTCGTTGGTCAGGCCTTGGGCATAGAGCGCTTGACGCACCACGGCATATTGCGAAACGGGATTGTCAAGGGTCGGGTTGGTCTTGCATTGCTGCTCCATCTCGATGGCACCCTTCACCAAGGCACGGATATCGATGCCCGCCATGGCAATGGGTAGCAAGCCCACAGGGGTCAGCACTGAGAAGCGGCCGCCCACGTCGTCGGGGACGATATAGGTCTTGTAGCCCTTCACGTTGGCCAGCTGCTTGAGGGCACCACGGGCCTTGTCGGTGATGGCGATGATGCGCGAGGCAGCATCCTTTTCGCCATATTTGTTGATGATGTGTTGCTTGAGGATGCGGAAGGCGATGGCGGGTTCCGTCGTAGTGCCCGACTTGGAGATGACGGCCAGCGAGTAGTCCTTTTTGTCGAGGATGGCCATCAGGTCATGGAGATAGTCCTCGCTCATGTTATGGCCAGCATAGACGATGAGCGGCTTCTCACCTGTAAGCGGTGCAAAGTGGTTCTGTAAGGCTTCAATGACGGCACGGGCACCGAGATAGGAGCCACCGATGCCGATGACGACGAAGACGTCCGATTTCTTGCGCAGGTCGGCAGCGGTCTTTTCGATGTCGGCCAACATGCTTTCATCGATTTCAGAAGGGAGGTCGACCCAACCAAGGAAATCATTACCGGCGCCGGTCTTATTGTATATGGTGTCGTAAATACTAGAGACTTTTTGTTCTAAAGAACGGACGATGTCACCGTTCAAAAAAGATTGGCAATGTGTAAGATCGATTTTCATGGCGGTTGAAGTTTTTATATGCTGCGAAGATAAAACAAAAAAACGTTCCCATACCAATGAAGCAAAAAATAGTTTACCTTTGCGAATCTTTTTTGAATGCCTATAATACAGGGCATAGGTTTTCGTTATGTAAATAACATTTTTGTTTTTATGTCACAAGTTAAGATTTTATTGGCAGAAGATGACAAGAGATTAGGAACGATTCTCAAGGCCTATCTGGATGCCAAAGGATATGCCACTACATTATGTGTTGATGGAGAAGAAGCGATAGAGGCATTCAATGCTGAGCTTTTTGATCTTTGTATCACGGACGTGGTCATGCCAGGCATGGACGGTTTCACTTTAGCGAAACAAATCAAAGCTTTGAAACCTTATATGCCTCTTATTTTTTTAACCGCCAAAAAAGAGCAATCAGATGTTTTGGAGGGTTTTAGGTTGGGTGCTGACGACTATATCACCAAACCATTCAGTATGGATGAGCTGGTGATGCGCATACAAGCCGTTTACCGTCGTTGTTCCAATACAAAGGCGAT
Source organism: uncultured Bacteroidia bacterium (assembly GCA_902780195.1). GTDB lineage: Bacteria > Bacteroidota > Bacteroidia > Bacteroidales > F082 > Limimorpha. The sequence continues at coordinate 17,525 of CACZER010000040.1, read as the reverse complement.
GCCTTCTTCCTATCAATTGGGCTCATTCATTTTTGATTCTCCTCGTCATTTGTTGGTGCGAGGGAAGGAGATGCGCAAATTAACATCCAAAGAAGCAGATCTTTTGCTTTTGTTGTGTGAGAACTTGGGTAAAACGCTACAACGTTCGGAGGCTTTGCAAACAATTTGGGGAGAAGAAACTTATTTGAACGCCCGTTCAATGGACGTTTACATCACCAAATTGCGCAAATATTTGAAAGAAGACCCCGATATTGAGCTTTCCAATATTCATGGTGTTGGTTTCAAGCTTCTTGTGAAGTAATCAATTGGTACACGGACATGACTCGGGCAGCATCACGCTTGTGTCGTGAACGAAATCCCATACGATTTCGCTGGGTATAAGATAGGTTGTGTTGGTAAGTATGGCCAAAAAACGGCGGTGCGTCACGTCACGGATGACCACGCTGCGATAGCCTTTCCACCATCCATAATGGAAATACATGCCAGGGTGTTCTTTGCTCATTCGCCAGCCAAAACCGTAGTTTTCGTCGTATTTCCACTCGGGAGAACCAGGAATAAAAGCTTCGGCTTGCAAACTGTCAGGAAGAAGAAGCTCAGAATCCAAAGCTAGGTTGAACTTGTACAGATCTTCAACCGTGGAAAACATGATTTTGTCGCCCATCACACCATTTAAGTAGTCGTTTTGCGCTTTCACGGGGCCGCTACGGTACAAATCATGTCCATGCACTTCGACAGGCATATACATCGACACTTCATCATCGTTGCGCATTGAATAGATATAAGTATGCTCCATGCCGCAGGGTTCAAAGATGTGGTCATGCATGAAAACCTCAAATGGTTCACCACTGGCTCGTTCGACTACAGAGGCCAACAAAGCATAATTGATATTGTTATAAAAATAACCGGCTCCTGGTGCGCCATAGGGTTCGGGCTTCGTGTTGGCCAGCATTCGAATCATGGCTTCGTTCGAAAAAGGCTTCTTGCGGTCGGGCCAAAAAGCATCGGCCATGGCATCATAGCGAGGCAGCCCCGAACGGTGGTTGAGCAACATTCTAATAGTGATGCCCTCATAAGGCAGTTCGGGAATGTACTTTTTGACGTCATCGTCATAATGGAGTTTGCCTTTAGCGTTGAGTAGCATAATAGCCTCGGCCGTAAACATTTTGGAGTCGGAGGAAAGTTGGAAGGCGTCATCGATGCGTAGTGAATCCTTCTGTCTTTTGTTGAGATCGCGCCATCCAAAGGCTTTTTCATACACAACTTGTCCCTGCTCAGCATAAAGCACCACGCCATTTAATCCGGAACGATACAAGTTGGTAAAAACACGGTCGGCAGACTTTGCTCGTTTTGCCACGAGTTCTTGGTTCAGATTATAGAAAACACTATCGGTATTTATAATCGTGTCAGATTGTGAATGTCGCTTTCTTGCACAAGAAAAAGGCAACACAAATACCAGAATAAGAACACATATGGAAAAAGTACGGCGTGTCATATTTTAGAGTACAAAAATACGGAAAAACTACATTGAAGCAGTTGTTTTTTTTTGTCAAAATGGGAACAAATGCTTCTTAATTGACTAATTATTACTACTTTTGCAGCCTCAATTACAACCATACATTTATTTTTCATGTCACAATTTACTGATTTTGGATTGAATCCCGCTCTGGTGAAGGCTATTAAGGAGATGGGGTTTGAGAATCCTATGCCAATCCAGGAAAAAGCAATTCCTGTGTTATTGGAGAGAGATGTTGACTTTGTGGGCCTTGCACAGACGGGAACGGGCAAGACGGCCGCCTTTGGCTTGCCGTTGTTGAACAAGATCGATGAGACGCAACGATGCGTTCAGGCGTTGATCCTTTGTCCGACGCGTGAGCTTTGTATGCAGATTACCAGAGACTTGCGCAACTACGCACGTTACATTCCAGAAATCCTGATTGTGCCCGTCTATGGCGGCGCCAGCATCGAACTCCAGTTTAAAGACTTAGCCAAGAAACCGCAGATCATCGTGGCCACGCCCGGCCGTCTGCGCGATATGATCCGCCGCAACCGCGTCGACTTCAGCAATGTGAAGACGATGATCCTCGACGAGGCCGACGAGATGCTGAACATGGGCTTCCAAGAGGAAGTTGACGACATCCTCGAATACATGCCCAAGGAAGGACGCCACACCATGCTCTTCTCGGCCACCATGCCGAAGGAGGTGGAGGCTATCCTTAACAAGTACATGACCGACCCGGTTAAGGTGGCCGTGGGTGAACGCAATAGCGGCACTGCCAATGTCGACCACATCTACTATATGATGGCTGCTAAGGACCGCTATTCTGTGCTGAAGCGCATCATCGACTACACGCCTGCCATCTATGGCATCATCTTCTGCCGCACCAAGCTGGAAACCCAGGAGATTGCCGACAACCTTATCCAAGACGGATACAACGCTGCCGCTTTGCACGGCGACCTTTCACAGGGCATGCGCGACAATGTAATGGACCATTTCCGCAAGCGCAGCCTGCAATTGCTGGTGGCCACCGACGTGGCTGCTCGTGGCATCGACGTGAAGGAGCTGACGCATATCATCAACTATAACCTTCCTGACGACATCGAGACCTATGTGCACCGCAGTGGTCGTACGGGTCGCGCCGACAAGCGTGGTCTCTGCCTCAGCCTCATCAACTTGCGCGAGAAGAGCAAGATCAAGAGGATAGAAAAAATTGTTGGTCGTCCTTTCGAGAAAGGTATGATTCCTACCGGTAAGGAAGTTTGTGAGAAACAACTCTTCAACCATATCGACCGTATCGAGCATGTCGACATCAATCGCGAAGAAATCGACGACTACTTGCCTGTTGTTTTCCGCAAACTGGAGTGGATGAGCCGCGAGGAACTCATCACCCGTATGGTGGCGCTCAACTTCAACCGTTTCTTGGATTATTACAAGGATGCCATCGACCTTAACGTCGACGAAAAAGACGAGAAAAAAGACCGCAAGGAACTCAAAAAAGAGCGCGAACATCGTGACGAAACCATGAAACGCCTCTACTTCGGCATGGGCAAGAATGACCATATCCTTCCTCAGAAGATTATCGGTAAGATCAATGATGTCACACATTCCAAGAATATTCCGATAGGCCGCATAGACCTTTATGGCGACTATTCCTATGTGGATGTTGACGAAAGCTTCGTTCCCATGATTCTTGATTGCTTTGCCGATCCGCATAACAACCCTCGTGGCATTGTAGTTGAAGTGGCCAAGGAACAACCTGAACGCAAGAAGAGCAGTGAGAAGAAAGACTTCGGCGAGAAGAAAGAACGTAAGGAACGCCGCGACCGTGACGAGTTCCGCGAGAAACGCAATCGTCATGATGAAGACTTCTTCGAGAAGAAGTCGAAGAAGAAAAAGAAGGACTTCGACGACGATAGGACCTACTACAAGTCGGAACGTTCACGCGATGGTCGTGAATGGCTCGACCCCGATTGGAAAGAGCACATGGACGACATAGATGTCTTCCTTGACGATGACGACCGTCCAAGTCGTAAACAGCGCAACGCTGAACGTGGTTTCGGTAGCAGCCGTGGCGGCTCTTCGAGAGGTGGTTCTTCAAAGGGAAGCAGTTCCAGGGGCGGTTATTCTTCTTCCAGAGAATCTGGCAGAGGCCGTCGTGGAGCAAGCCGTTATGAGGACAACAGTTTCTATTCGCCACGTCGCCGTGGTGGAGGCCGTCGGAGATAATGGCTAGTTTGAAAACATGGATTAGAGCAGCCCGTCCAAGGACGGTGCTGCTCTCTTTTTCAGGGGTGTTGTTGGGTAGCTTTTTGGCCTTCGACCAGCTGAAGCCCCTGAGCCCGTCGAAGGACCGACCATACTTTGTAATACTTTTCGCTGCCCTCACAGCCATTCTGCTCCAAATACTCTCCAACCTCGCCAACGACTACGGCGACTTCGAGAAAGGCACTGACGGGGCCAAACGTGTCGGACCTCAACGCGAGATGCAAAGCGGAGCAATCACCAAAAAGGAAATGAGACAGGGCTTAGCCTTTACCACAGGCTTATGCTTTGTTTTGGGTGCTCTGTTGGTTTTCGTTTTTGCAGGATTGACATGGCAAGAACTCGCCGTTTTTGCGGCCTTGGGCATAAGTGCGGTGTTGGCAGCCTTGCTCTACACTTTGGGCAAACATCCCTATGGTTATCGTGGTTTAGGCGATCTATTCTGTTTCCTATTTTTCGGCTTGGCAGCCGTGGCGGGAACTTATTATTTGGCCACCAAATCGCTTGATTTCAGCGTTTTGTTGCCTGCCTCAGCCATGGGTTTCCTCTCCAATGCCGTGCTCAACATCAATAACATGCGCGACTATGAGAACGATAAGGCCTCGGGCAAGAATAGCCTCGTGGTGAAATTGGGGTTGAAAAATGCATTCATTTACCATTGCCTACTCATTGGAGGCGCATTCGTCTGCCTGGCAGTTTATCTCGTTTTGCACCAGGCTACGTGGTATTCCTACCTATTTATATTGCTTGCCATCCTATTCATCAAAGACTTGCTTGCCATCAAAAAGACAAAGCCTGAGTTGCTTGACCCGTTTTTGGGCAGGCAAGTGAAGCATAGTTTCTTTCTTGTAGCGGTTTATGGAATTCTTTTGTTAGTTTGATTAGGTTTTTTTCACCTAATCTATAGGCTATTATTCAAAAATGTTCTTATTTTTGCCATGGAAAATCTATCTATTTAAACATCAAAATCATATCACTATGAAGAAAACCTTACTATTTGTATTCGTTTTGCTGTTTGCAACAGCAGCAATGGCACAAAACCGCGCGGTTTTGCTGCAAGAATCGTTTGATGGTGCCACCATGCCTGCAGGGTGGAGTGCCCAAGACCACGCTTCGAACTGGTCGATTTCAACCACGCAGAATGCTGGCGGTGCCCCTAATGAGTTGAAACTCTTCTACAATCCGCAATTCAACGGGACGACCCATTTCATGTCTCCGGCAGTCGACCTCACCGGGATCAATAGCGTCGTGTTTTCGTTTAAGCATTGCCTTGACAATTATTCCGGTTCCCACACGTTGGGCATTGCCACCTCTTCTGATAATGGAACCACCTGGAACGAAGGCTGGAGGCAGACCTATTCCTCCGATGGAGTTTATACCGTGAGCCAGGAAATCTCAACCCCAGACATGGGTAATGCCAACGTCAAGTTCTGTATTTTTTATACAGGCAACTCCTACAACATTGACAATTGGTACTTCGATGATATCATGATCTTCACGCTAGAAAACCTCGACCTTGGCCTCGTATCAGCTACTCTGCCCGACTTTATCGGCAGCGGCGAAACTTCGTTTGGCATGACGGTGTTCAACTATGGCGTCACTACCGTGACCTCCGTGGAGGCCTCTTATGAAGTGGAAGGCTTGGATCCTGTTACGGAAACCCTCGAAGTCAATATCCCTTCTTTAGGTAATGAGACATTGAACTTCAACACGACAACTAATTTAAGACCTGGCAGCTATAATGTGGTCTACAACATCATTTCGGTCAACGGAGAGGTTGATGATATTTCGGACAACAATAATACAGAAAAAGTTGTTAACGTTGCTATAGCCTCGGCCGAAAGAATCCCGATGATCGAGCACTTCTCGTCCTCGACTTGTGGTCCTTGTGTACAGCCAAATGTCATGATGCACAACTTCTGCAACAACAATGAAGGCAGATACACTTATACCAAATACCAGATGAATTGGCCTGGCAGTGGTGATCCCTATTACACGGCAGAAGGCGGTGTGCGTCGCACTTATTATGATATAAATGCTGTTCCTATGGCTTTCATGGATGCTGAAGACCTTAATTTCAATGGCGTACAAAACCAGTTCAATCAACACGCAGAGAGAACCGCCTTTTTCGACATACGCGGTTCATTCGCTGTTGAAGGCAATGTCATTACAGTTAAGGCCGATATTATGCCGTATGTGAATACCGATGCACGTGTTTACATCTCTGTCAACGAAAAGGAAACTCACGGCAATGTGGGTAGCAATGGTGAGACTTCGTTCCATCATATTTTCATGAAAATGTTGCCTGATGCACAAGGCACAGCCACCAGTTTTGTCGCCACCGAACCTCAGAGTTTTGAATTCACTCAAGACATGTCGGGAACACATGTTGAGGAAATGAGTGACCTTGAAGTTTCCATCTGGGTGCAGAACTACCCTACAAAGGAAATATACAACAGCCGTTTTGCATATGAATATACAAATGTGCACCCTTATCCTATTGAGAATTTAGCCTTGGAAGCTGGTAGCGATATGATTACGGCAGAATGGGATGCTCCTGCCAATGGGACACCTGTTGGATATAATGTATATGTCAACAATGTATTGGTAGCAGAAAGCATCACAGAAACTGCTTATTCGTTTGAAAGCGAACCCAATGCATTCTATGCTGTTGCTGTTGTCGCATTATATGATAACGACATGCAATCAATAAAGGTTGTTAAAGGCATGTCAAACGACATGCAAGACATGGGTCTGATTGCCAATGGCACCACTGAGGTTGTGTTGGACATGGATCAACCGTCTGCTGAGGTTACGGTGACCAATGCCAACTACAATACAGAAAGCCCCATCGAGATCCTTTCAATCGAGGAGACTGAGAATCCGACAGGCGAGCCCTATTTGGTGATCACTGCTGAAGAATTGCCTTACACCTTGAATTTTGGTGAAGACTTTGTGTTACTGCTCGAACCCAATGCTCCTGCACTCAAGAGTGTTGCTTCCACGACGGTGACAGTTGAATCGAATGCTGGCTCTGTTGAGTTCTTGGTGGAAATCGATGGCGAGCTGCTGAAAGTCACCGAGCTTTCATCCACAGCTAAACTTTATCCCAACCCCGCAAACAACCAAGTGCGCGTTGAGGCCAACAATGCTATTGAGAGCGTAACGGTTTACAATGTGATGGGCGCTTTGGTGGAGAGCATCCCCGCCAACAGCAAGACCGTCAATGTGAACTTGGACAACTACAGTAATGGCGTGTATTTCTTCAACATCCGCCAGAGCGACGGCAGTGTCAGTAACCAACGTCTGGTTGTGACCCACTGAGCCTCGTGCTTGTGATGTAACAAAAAAGGAACCTCATTCGAGGTTCCTTTTTTGTTGGGGAAAATCATGCAATAACTTTATCATTCTGATGCAACTTCTGAAGTTTCCTTCTGCTGTTGGTTTACCGACTTGTTTTTGCGGAACCATTCCGTGATGTCTTTCACGCGGCCGTCCGACAGGCGTTTCATCATACGTTGGTTGGTGGTGACACTGTCGAGTGCGCCTAACTCTGCTACATAACTACCGAGTTTGATGTAGTCGAAATGGTCGGTCTTCACGTTTTCGGGCAGTTCGTTCTTGCCAGAATACCAGGCAGCCTTAAGGCCTTGGTGGTCGTTTTTCACTTTACGGGCCAGTTCGGCAACTTTGTCAGGTTCGTTGTCGCCGCCCATGAAGCACACGCAGGTGATACCTGACTTGTATTGTGCTACAAGGCGGTCCAACTCTTCAAAATCTAAAGCTTTTCCTATGTTTTCCCATAAATACTTACTGTGACAGCCAGGACATTGGTTGGGACAGTTGGTAATATTAATGGCCAGGGTCACTTCATCAGGGACTTCCTGGAATACGATATCAAAATTGGCGTATTTTAGCATCTGTCAATCTCCATTTTTCCATAATGACGGCGAGCAGCTTCCTCTTGTCGTGGCTCGCTGAAATTACTGACACGTTTCAAGTAACCAATGATACGGGTCAGATAGTCTATGTTGTGGCTGTGGCATTCGGGGCATTCTTTCAGGTAACGCTTGTCGATGTGACCGCAGTCGTTGCAAATGGTGTTCGGAATGTTGAAAGTGAAATAGTTGCAGCCTTCGCGGGCAGCCACTCGAAGCAGCTGACGGTACTGGTCCTTGGTAAGGTGTTCTTCAAGGTTGCAGTGAAGTGCCGAACCGCCAGTAAGGTGCTTGATGTATTTCTCACCGTGAAGACGGAACTTATCAAGAACATTGGTGTTAGGATCTTCAACGATGTAGAAATAGCTGTTGTAGCAGTCGCGGTGCACTTCATAGCCGTCTTCCTTGTCCCACTTGGCATGCTTCACACCGACGTTCTCGGCAGGAATCATTTCGCAGTTGAACATCAGGCCGTCTTTCTTCGAGTAGTACTTCTTGTTGTAACGCTCAATGAGGCCAAGAACATCTTGCACGAACTTTTCATAGTCCGGGTTGTCCGAAATCTTGATTTTCAAGAACTCGGCAGCTTCCACGAGACCATTTACGCCGATGGTAAGATATTGGCGGCTCAGGTTGATATAACCGGCATCAAAGAGGGGCAACATGCCTTTGCTTTGCAGTTCCTTCAGGTTTTCGTTGTAGCAAATCTGCACTTTGTGGCAGAGGTCGACGATTTCCTCGAGGAAGGTGAGGTAGTGCATGTTGTTGCGGGTGGCATACTGGATGCAGCGGTTCAGGTTGATGGTGAGCACGCTCTTCGAACCCGTGGAGACGCCACCGGCGCCAAGGGTGTAGCTGAAGCCATTGTCTTGGATTTCGTTACGCAGACGGCAGCATGATGAGAGAGAGTCGGCGTTGTCGCTGAGGTAGGTGAAGAACGAATGGCCTTCAGCATACATCTCAGCAGTGAAATCGCCCCATTCCTTGTCGATCACGTCACCATCTTTCGAGAGCAATGCCATCGTCTCAACAGGGAAGGTAAGTACGCTCTTCAGACGTTCGGCGTTGAACCATTTCATGAATCGTTTCTGCAGCCAACTCAATGATTCCCAATCGGGCTTAGAGCCATCGGGGAAGTAGAAGTTTCCAAACAACGACTCAAAATAGTAGCGGTCGTAGTAGGCGATGTTCCAGAACACGGATTGGTAGTTGCGGGCACCGGCAGGTTGGTTGAGCGAATATACGATCTGCTGGAAGCAGTCGGTGATGACCTTGTCGATGGTGCGCGGTTTGAGCGAATGGTCGACAATTTCATCGGCACGTTTGTAATAGTCTTGTCCGTAGTCCTTGGCGATGAAATAGTTCATATACATTAAGAACTCCGGCGTGGCGCAGGCACCTGACAATTGCGACGAGACCATGAACACCATATTAATAAAACCCCCGCAGAAGGAACGAAGCTTGGTGGGAGCGGTGGAATTGCCTCCAATGGAGCTGGTGCCCTCGTTCAGCCAAGGATACATGGTGATGGAAGCGCAGTAGTTGGCCAATGAGGTCTCGTCATTCTTGTAAATGAAATGGTTGTTGAGCAAATAGAGGTAACGATCGGCAAGTTCCTTGCCAAACACCGACTTGATACGGTCGGTCAGCAAGCGGCGGTTGATGCGGATGAAACTTGACTTGGGCAATTCACCGATTAATGTGGCGATGTTTTTCTTTTCCACATTGGCATTGGCATCGTATTTCGAGCCCGTGGCTGGGTTCGAAGCGTTGACGTAATTGCTCAAGAAATCGATTTTCTCACGAATCTCACGGTCTTCGGTGTGTTTTTGACGGTATAAAATATAGTTTTTGGCTACCGTATAGTACTGTTCGGCCATCAGGGCAGTCTCCACTTGGTTTTGGATTTCTTCTACCGTGATGCCATTAGTCACACGTACACGGCTCAAAATGCCGTTAAGGTCTTCATCGGTGGCATAAAAGCCTGAAGCCAAAAAAGCCTTGCTGATGGCGATCTTGATTTTGTCAAGAGAGAAGGCTTCCAGCTTGCCGTCTCTTTTGGTAATGTATAAACCTCCGTTGCTCATATGTCGCTTGTTTTCAATTAGTTACAATAAACCACAAACCATCTCTGGTTTCATAAAAATAAATACAGTTGTTTCTTTGCTCCTTTTCTTTACACACTTTTCGCTGTTCCCGAGAGACGACGTACTCGTGTTTTCAAGGTAGGTCTCCTGACTTACTCCCAACCAAATAGTCTTCTCGCCCGCATCCGGAATCGAAGAAGAGGATATTCAGCGTGTTTCAGAGCTCACGATTACGGACATAATCCCTGATTTTCACAGGGTTCCGTATTAATCTTCTTTGAAGAACCTTGCTTTGCAAAGGTATGATAAAAATGGTGTCGTTCTCAAATTAATTTGCCGTTTTTTTTATCAACAAAATTATCAACACGCTAATCGTATGATTTATTTATTTTTGCAGTTGAAATTTGAAAAAACGGACAAAAAAGACACAATTCATATGGCAAAAAAGAAAAAAATAGAGAACAAACTGAGTGTGTTTACAGAAGTGATACTCGGCATTTTTGCCGACGAACCATTTAGACCCAAAAACTATAAACAGATTTGTAAAGCAATGGGAATCAGAGACCAGGCTGGAAAAGACGTGGTGTATAATCTGTTGATACAGTTGGAAAAAGATGGTTTGCTTATCGAAGAACGTCCATTCCGTTATGTGATGAGCAAGGCAGGGCTGTTGCAATACGGGCACAAGAACCAATATGTGGATGGTACGGTTGAAATGAAGTCGACAGGAAAGGCTTATGTGGTGCGTGACGATGGGGAAGGCGAGGATGTTTTCATTGCAGCCAACAACACCTACAAAGCGCTGCATGGCGACCGGGTGCGCGTGGCCATGTTTCCCAAGCGTAATAACTCAAAGCCCGAAGGTGAGATTGTCGAGATTCTGGAACGCAAACATACTGATTTTGTTGGTGTCCTAACCATCTCTCATGGTTATGTATACGTCCGTCCCGACGTGGATTGGATGCCTGTCGACATTTTCATTCCACGAGGCGATTTGCATGGTGCCAAGGACGGTCAGAAAGTGATTGTCCATTTGGTCGACTGGCCCGACGGCTCAGGCAACCCTTTTGGTGAGATTACCCGCGTGTTGGGCAAGCCTGGAGAAAACGACGTTGAAATGGAGTCTATCCTTGCCACTCACGATTATCCGATAGAATTTCCTGAAGAAGTGGAGAAGGAGGCCAACAGAATTTCTGATAGAATCCCTAACGAGGAAATCAGGAAGCGTCGCGATTTCCGCAACGTGTTCACCGTCACCATCGACCCGATGGATGCCAAGGATTTTGACGACGCCATCTCATTGCAGAAACTGCCTAACGGGCATTGGGAATTGGGTGTCCATATCGCTGATGTGTCGCATTATGTCAGAGTTGGCTCTGCCATCGACAAAGAGGCTTTCGAAAGAGGCACCTCTGTGTATCTTGTCGACCGCACCATTCCCATGCTTCCCGAAAAGTTGTGCAACAACGTATGTTCACTTCGTCCCGACGAGGAGAAGTTAACCTTTTCCGCCGTTTTCGAGATGGACGATGAAGCCAAGATATACAATCATTGGATTGGAAAGACCATCATCAAGTCGTGTCGTCGTTACACCTACGAGGAAGTGCAAGCCATCATTGAAGGGGGAGAAGGTGACTTTAAAGAAGAGATACTGACATTCAATGCTTTGGCTACAAAACTTCGTGAAAAAAGGATGGCAGCTGGTAGTATTAATTTCCACACGGAAGAGGTAAAATTCATCCTTGATGAAAATAAAAAACCCGTTGACACCTACGTTCGTGTACAAAACGAATCGCACGAACTGATCGAGGACTTCATGTTGCTGGCCAACCGTACCGTTGCGGAGACCTTTGGCAAGCCCGACAGCAAATGGAAAAATTATACGTTTGTTTACCGTGTCCATGATGAGCCCAACCCTGAGAAACTCAACAAATTCATTTTGTTGCTTTCGCGCCTTGGATATACCATGGACATAAGCAATCGAAATACGTTGGTACGTTCTTACAACAAGTTGTTTGAAGACGTGGATGGCAAGGGTGAGAAGAATCTTATCGAAACGGTTGCGGTGCGCACCATGGCTAAAGCTGTTTATTCCACCGACAATATCGGCCATTATGGATTGGCTTTCGATTATTACACGCATTTTACCTCTCCCATCCGGCGCTATCCCGATTTGATGGTGCATCGATTAATTGAACGCTACCTGATCGAAAACCAAGGTTCGGTCAGCCAGAAAGAATATGAGGAAATGTGTGTGCATGCCAGTGAAATGGAAAAGCAGGCCGAAGAAATGGAACGCCAATCGGTGAAATACAAACAAGCTGAATACCTGCAGGATAAAATCGGGCAGGTGTTTGAAGGCTTGGTTTCAGGCGTCAGCAAGTGGGGTCTGTTTGTTGAGCTTAAGGGCAACAAGTGCGAGGGTATGGTACGCTATGAAGACCTCCCCGGGGATTATTATTACCTCGATGATGACAACTTTAGGGTCATAGGAGAGGAAACAGGTCGTGTCATCCAATTGGGCGATGAAGTCCGTGTCCGCGTTAAGTCCGTCGACCTTTTCAAACGTAAGATGGACTTTGAAATGCTTGCCGATACACCCAGACCTTCCAAGAAGACAAAACAGAAAAAAGGCAGATATTGAAAAATTATATGTAATTTTGCAGACGAATTAAAATAATACGATATGAAAAAAAGAACCCATTTTCTTATGGCGGCTTTGTTGGCCGTGGTAACCATGTGTTTTGTTGGTTGCAAAGGCCCTGATGACCTCCATGTCAATACCCAAGACGTTTGGTTCGGCTTAGAAGCCGGCTCCAAAACCATTGAAGTTACGGCCAATTGTGAATGGACCGTTACCCAGAACGACGATGCAACTTGGTATACAGTTACTCCCACGACAGGGAAAAAAGACGGCACCATCACCGTGACCGTGGAACCTCTGGAAGGTAGTGACTTCAGAAGTTCGTCTTTCGTGGTCACCTCTCCTAAAGGACATATCCGTCGCACAGTCTTTGTTTCGCAAAACAAACTCGATTTCGATGGCATTATCAACAAGATATTTGGCGTGATGAGAGTAGAACATTGGAACACAGATTATTATGGGGAAATCATCGAGGATACTTATCAAAATTCTTCCTACGATCCCTATGATACTACCACGGGTTATCATTTGTATTTCTTAGATACAATAGGTATACAACGCGACCATCATACCGACACAGTTGCTTTTTGGTTGTTTGATTATGAGTATAATCCGATCAATCAAATTATGCACTTTGAGTTTGAAACCATTGAGGGTGCCCCAGAGAGTTACGACTGCAACGTACTGACCGCAAGCGATTCTTTATTCCGTTTCATGCATGAATGGAAAGAGAACTATTGGGAACGTGCTGATTTGAGAAAGGTAGGTGATATCACCCCACAAGAGCTTCGTGAGGTCATGACGCGCAAGCAGGTTTTCGCCAAACACAAAAAAGGCGGCCCCATTTTCAATATGGATTAATGACATAACGAAGAGACGCAATATGTTGCGTCTCTTCGTTTTTCAAGCTACTCACAATGACAAAAAAACTCCTTCGACACATCTCCCTCTTTGGCATCGGCGTCTATTTGTTGGCGTTACTTGTGGTCACTGTGGCATTTCGTGAACATGCGCTGCAGGTAAAGTGGATTTTATGGGGCGTAGGAGAGGTGCTGTTTTTCTTCCTGATGACCCTCTATTTTTATCCATGGTGGAAAGACATGGAAGAGAAAAGGTTTCGTTGGACCCTTTTCTTGATAGCCCTTGTTATCAGAGTAGCTTATGTTGTGTTGATTTCGTATTACTATTATTATCAGACAGGCATTGCATTTGAATATCACGCTGCAGATAGTCTGGGATACCATAAAACAGCGGTCTATCTTTCACAATGTGTTCGTCATGGCCAAATTGCATATATTTTCAAATATCTCAACGCCTACACCATGGGTTATTCCGATCAAGGGTATGTGCTTTGGTTGACGTTGATCTATTCCATATTTGGCCGTAGCCTGCTGACGCCTCGGTTATTGAAGGCTTTGATGAGCGCCTACCTCTGCCTTGTTGTCTATCGACTGGGAACAAGGTCTTTCGGAGAGCGGACGGGTCGTTTGGCCGCCGTGATGTGTGTCTTTATGCCTATTTTCATCCAAATGGCGGGGCTCCATACCAAAGAAATGGAGATGATCTTTCTCTCCGTTTTGGCACTTGAACGTATGGATTATCTTATCCGGAGTAAAAAATATACTGTTTGGAACATACTTTGTCCTATTCTATTGACGGGTTTGACTTTTGGTTTCAGGACCATCATAGGCATGTGTTTGATATTTGCATTCCTTGTGTTCGTTGTTTTTTCGCCTAAGGAATACTTCAAAAAAAGTAACAGGATTATCACAGTAGTAGCAACATTCGTAATACTGTTGGTTTTTTTGTTCACCAAAGTGGGAGGGGAGATGAAAATCATATACAAAGTTCGGTTTACGGAAATCAATTACCAAACCGAAAAATATGAGAAAGAAGGCATGAGACACTATGAATTGGCGCAAAACAAATATCTATGGCCAGGTGCGTTCGTGCTGCCATTGGCACCAATGGTCGAAAAAGCTCCCGAACATAACAAGATGATCCATGGAAGCACCTATTTAAAGAATTTCTTGGCTTTTTTTGCGATGCTTGCCATCGTAATCGCTTTCAGGCAGAGGAAATGGCGTGATTTCAGCCTGATTGGAGCCTATGAATTGTCTTATTTGGGTCTCATCATGTTTTCGTTTGCTGCCAATTCAGAGCGTTATCACGAGCCGGCGATACCCATGCTTGTATTGATGGCGGCGTATGCGATGACCCATCTGCGGCATAAGGACATGAAGCTCTTCTACGTATACTGCTTTGTGCTCTTTGCTGCATTGTTCACATGGAATTGGCTGAAGATTTCGGCACGAGGCTTGGCATAAAAAATTTCACGCATTCCTTGTATGTTCAAAAAAAGATGTATCTTTGCAGCCGCAATTCGCAAGATTGGCTACGCTGAAATCACAGATTCGACGTTAGTCAATGCAAAGCATTTCAACGAAGTTAAAGGGTACCTTGCCCGAGTGGTTAGGGATCGGTCTGCAAAACCGGGGACGGCGGTTCGAGTCCGCCAGGTACCTCAAAAAAGAAAAGGCTGACACATCGTGTCAGCCTTTTCTTTTTTATCCTGAGCCACATGTCGGACTCGAACCAACGACCTACGCATTACGAATGCGTTGCTCTACCAACTGAGCTAAAGTGGCATCTCAATTGAGACTGCAAAAATAGGAATAATTCGTGAAACGAAACGGATTTTTTCAAAAAATATGGAATTATCGGATTGCATCGCAAGAAATCTAAAAAATTTCTGTAAAAACATATTGAAAATCAATAATTTATAAAATATATATCGAAAAACACAATAAATAAACTAATTTTTTAGTTGTATATTCAAAAAGTTATCTATATTTGCAGCGTTAAGACAAACAAAAATGGCTATCAAACGTCACATAATATTATTAATGGTATTAATGGTGATTGGATTATTCGCATCATGCGTGACCCAACCTACAAAGTATGTGACTTATGTTCCTGATACGGCGGTTGTGTTCGAAGTAGTCAGGGCCGAAATACAATATCTTGACATTCCAAAAGACAATAAGATAGAGGTACTCTCACTGACCAATAGTGGTCTTGACCGCATCCCTTCGAGCATCAAACGTTGCAAGCATCTGCAAAGATTGAATTTGGAAGGCAACCAAATCAAACACATTCCCAGATGGATTAGTTCGCTGGATAGTCTTGAAGAAATCAACTTGAATTTCAACAAACTGAACTTGAAAAGACGGGATATCCGCCGCTTGGCTAAGGTAGAAGACGTCTTGTTGGCGGGCAATGGCATCAAGAAACTCCCAGACAATGTTGGTGTGCTTCGTTGCGAAAGCCTGAACCTGTCAAAAAACCAACTCAGTGCCTTGCCCAAGTCGTTTGCCGAGCTGAAACAAACCAGATACTTGATTTTCTATGACAACGCGTTTGAGACCATCCCGCAGGAATTGGCAGGTTTCAAGAATTTGAAG
The DNA here is from genome assembly GCA_902780195.1 of uncultured Bacteroidia bacterium. GTDB lineage: Bacteria > Bacteroidota > Bacteroidia > Bacteroidales > F082 > Limimorpha. The sequence goes on along the minus strand of CACZER010000040.1, from coordinate 1,632 downwards.
CATTTGGATTTCTACAAGAATAAGATCAAAGAAATCCCTGATTTCATTGGCGACATGGACAACCTGCAACAGCTTTTCCTGTCGTTCAACAGAATCGAGGTAATTCCCGATACCTTGCGCAACCTGAAACGCTTGAAGTATTTCTATATCCATCACAATGAATTGCATTTCATTCCAGAGTGGATCACGGAGATGGATTCCATCGAACGCTTTGGGGTGGGATTCAACCACCTGCTGGAGTTGCCAGACCTGTCGAAAATGAAAGCACTATATGAGTTTGACGCCGAGCACAACTTGTTGGAGCGCTTTCCCTGGGAACTTGTGGAAAAACCCGATATGGAGATGATCATTCTCCTCGACAACGATTTCAACCTATCCGACGAAGAAAGAATGCGACTGATCCAAATCAACAAAACCATGAACATCAGTTATTGATTAATTATAAAAACCATGAATATGAAAGAATTAACCAAAGGAGAGGAACAAGTGATGCAAGTCATCTGGAGCATCGGCCAGGGCTTCGCTAACGAGATTATGGCGGCCTTCCCCGAACCCAAGCCGGCTTACAATACCGTGCTGACCGTCATCAAGATCTTGGAAAACAAAGGCTTCGTGAAGCACGAGACCTTCTGTCGCGCCAACCGTTACTCGGCTGCCATCAGCAAGGAGGAATACTCACAGCGCTATCTCGGCAGCGTGGTGGAGCGCTATTTCAACAATTCTTATCTAGACCTCGTTTCGGCCTTCGCCAAAAAGGAGAACTTCAGCCTCGAAGAGCTGGAAGCCCTGAAAAAAGTAATCGACGAAGCCATAACCGAAGAAAGGAAATAAGCCATGAAAGCACAAGAATTAATCATCGGTCATCTGCTGCCTATCGCAGCCACCGTTGCCGTCCTTTGGTTGGTGTATCGCCTGTTGTTCCGCAACAGCAATCGCCTGCATTTCAACCGCTTCTTCCTGCTGACGAGCATGCTGTTGGCCTTAGCCATGCCGTTGCTCGGTCTGCTCTCTGGAATTGAAGTGCCTCAAATGGCGACTTTGAAACAACAACTTTTTAACGGCATCATGCTCAATGAGGTCATCGTCACGCCCGATGGCCAGCCCGTCTTGCCTGAAGTGACGGTGACCACCAATGCCACGCCTTCGCGTTTCAGTGTGTGGCAAGTTATTGGCGGCATTTATCTATTAGGTGTCAGTGTGATGACGCTGTTGTTCCTCATCAAGTTGGGGAAACTCGTGGTGCTCATCATCCGTTCGCCAAAGCGTAAGATGAACGGCTTTACAGCGGTTTTCACGGGCAAGGAACAAGGTTCATTCTCTTTCTTCCGTTATGCCTTTTTCCCCAACGAAAACGTGGACCCCGACATCTTGCGGCACGAGATGAGCCACATCGAGCACCATCATTCTTGGGACATCCTTTTTGCCGAGGTGATGATGATCCTGCAATGGTTTAATCCCTTCATTTATTTCTATAAGAAAGAGTTACAGAGCCTTCACGAATACCAAGCCGACCGCGACGTGGTGGCCACCGGTGTTGACAAAAAGAACTACATGATGCTGATCCTGCAGCAGTGCACGGCTGTCGACTTCAGCGGAATGAGCAATAACTTCAGTTTAATCCTTACCAAAAAA
>CACZER010000039.1:0-42012 GCA_902780195.1 uncultured Bacteroidia bacterium | reverse complement strand
GAGCGACATGGAGAACCTCATCCGCACCAACGACGACCTGCGCCGCGACCGTCAGACGCTCTCGCAAAAAGACCTGCTGATGACGAGCAAGATCATGGGGCGCAACAAGGTCTACACCACGGCGCAAACCCTTGGCGACCAGGTGACTGCCGACACGATGAACTTCGCCCTCAGCGACGACGACTGGGCCGACTTCATCAGCCTCACCGACTTGGTGTACGACGGCTTCTCGCAGCGCCTCCTCGAACTCTATCCCAAACTCGGCAAGTGGGATGTGCGCATCTGTTGCCTCTCCAAGAACGGCTTCTCCAACCAAGTGATTTCCATCCTCTTGGACACCCAGACCGAGTCATACTACCGCCGCAAGACCCGCATCAAGCAAATGAAGATGAACCTCGCCGAAGACACGAGGACCTTTGAGGAAATTGTGAATGCAGTGTAGCTTCTGGCTTTTGGCCTCTGGCTTCTGGCAGATCCCCCACAGAGCCTCATTGCGGGCGTAGACCCGCAATCTCATGAACAAAGGGGGACTGCCAAAGGCCAAGAGCCAGTAGCAGAAAAAAAAGAAATACAAAGTAATAACAATCAAATAATTAGACCCATGAAAAACAAATTATTCATCACATTGACTTTAATGATGTTTGCCATCGGAAATGCCCATGCTTACGACTTGATGGGCCTTAGCCCCTCGCATCACATCTTGTATCTCAACATCCTAGATGCAGAAAATCACACTGTCGGTGTTACATACCCCTGTCAAGGAGGCTCTACCTATTATTATAACCACGATATGCCCGAAGGCGATCTTGTCATCCCTGAAACCCTTACCATAGGCTCAAGCACCTGGACGGTGGTTGAGATTATGGACAATGCCTTCTATCAATGTCCGATTACTTCCGTTGAACTCCCCAATACGATTACTGCTATTGGAGACTATGCCTTCTTCGAATGTCGGCTTTCGTCCCTTGACTTGCCTGATGCCATCACCACTATCGGAAACTGGGCATTTGGCCATGTCCGAATACAAGAGTTGACGCTCCCGGAATCCATTGACTCGGTGGGTGATCGTGCTTTCATTGGTTGTTGGCTGACATCCTTGACATTACCCGAGAAGGATGTACACTATGGCAAAGGGTGCTTTGTCAATACGCGATTGGTCACAGTCGTCCTTCCAGAAGGCCTTACTGCCATCTCTTCCGATATGTTTATTAATTGTGAACGATTGACCAATGTGGTGTTTCCCAGTACTTTGACAAGCATTTCGCGCGATGCTTTTGCTTATTGTACCAGACTTCGTGAAATCCAGATTCCGAGTTCCGTATCGGTGATTGGTGAAGGCAACAATCCTTTTAGAGGATCGCAAAGTGTTACATCCATTAGCGTTGAAGAAGGCAATCCGGTGTATTATTCCGAGGGCAACTGCCTCATCGAGAGGGCGACCAAGACTGTCGTTGTTGGTTGCAGAAACAGTACGATTCCCAATGACATTGTTGAAATCGGCAAGAGTGCCTTTGAACGAGGAGTGGCTGGACCACTCACGCTTCCCGCCTCTGTGACCACAATTGGTGCTTGTGCGTTTTACTATTGTCCTATGACCATGATCTATTCCTTAAATCCGGTTCCGCCAACGATGTATGTGCAACACGAAATAAACAATTCCTTTGCCCATGTTTCGAGAGACATCCCTGTTTATGTGCCCACGGGCTGTGTCGAAGCTTATCGAAACGCACCTGGTTGGGATGAATTCCCCAACATCTTTGAGATGGGCTTGTTCCCTCAAGGTGCGGAATGGTATTACGAAATCTTGGGCGACGATGGGAGCATCACCTACCAATATCTGGAATACGCCTCCGACACGACCGTTAATCACAAGACGGTGGTTGTCATCATCCGTACCAACACGCTCTACGACAAGGAAGGCAGTACGGAAACCAGCCGTGAGTACCTCTACGAGGAAGACGGTGTGGTGTATTGGTGGAACCCGACCCTGGGCGAGTTCACTACGCTCTACAACTTCCGCGCCGAGGAAGGCGACGAATGGGAAATCAAGGTGGGCGAGGAGAGCCTCACGATGCATGTCGACGAGGTGCTTGACTATGAATACGAAGGGCAGATTTATCGGATGTTGCGCGTGAGCGACCCGGAAGACCTTTTCAGCGGTGACATCATCTGCGAAATCGGCCACATGACGAGTTTCTTCCCCGAGCGACTGATGACACGAGGCAAGGACTATCAGGTGGAAGGCATCCGCTGTTTCTGGCAGTTCGGCCAACTGGTCTTCAAGCAAGGCGATATGGGCTGTGACGAGGTGCATTCAGGGCATTACTGGGCTGTCGATGAACAACCCGATGATGCGGCCTTCGGTGTTTATCCCAACCCGACCGATGGCGTCCTCGTTGTAGAGACGGTGTGCACACCGTCTCTACCGACCCGGACCTACCGCATCACCAACCTCATGGGCCAGACTGTCCTTACGGGCAGCCTCACCGCTGAATCCCAACAGATTGATGTGTCGGGTTTGCCACAGGGCATGTATTTCATCAGCGTTGGCGATGTTATACAGAAATTTGTGGTACGTTAATCGCGGTCCTGTAGGGCTGTCACACCGTGGTAGCCGCCTGTGCAGTCATGACAATCAGCGGCTGCCGTAGTACGGCTGCCCTATAGACCGAATAAATAAATGAATAACAAATAATTATCAAAAATTACAACATATGAATAAGACTGTTTTAACCCTGGTGCTGGCCCTTGCCTTCATGCCAGTTTTTTCGCAAGCTACTTTGAAGCATACCTTCACCAACAATAGTGGCGGCCTCCATAGCGTTTTCCAGAATTCAATTCATGAATATGTCTACGAGATTCTTCCTGTCTCAGTGTATGATGCCGATTTCCAACTGACTAAAGAAATTCCGTTCACCGTAGAGGGGAAATGGGGCATCAGATACAGCTCTTTTGGTGTGGTCATCGTTGGGAAACACCTTTTCAACAATGATGCCAAGATTGAGATTTGCCTTACGCCTTGGAAGCAAGGTGGCAAAATGTACACAATGATTCTCAATGAAGATGGTGAGGTGCTGTTTATGCAGGAGGGGTCGCTGATTTCCTATTTGTACAAGGCTGGAGATGAGCTGAGATTCGAGATTTCGAATAGTTACGACAATTACAACATCGAGGTTTATGCCACCCAGGGCAATTTCTCAGCAGATGAGATGATAGTCACGACCCAAAATCCCTATCCCAATCCAGCTAGCACGATGGTGTCCATCCCATACACCCTTAATGGGAAGTCGGCTGAAATGCACATCTATGACTCCCGAGGCGTCTTGATGGACACCAAGACCCTCGATCCCGATGCAGAATGGGTTGACCTTAATGTAAGTGCTTATCGTCCTGGTATTTATGTTTATGAATACAATAGTATGAGTAACAAATTTGTGGTGCGATAATTGTGGCGCTTTAGTTGTCATGCAAAAATCATAGCATTATGAAAAGAGTAGCATTGATTGTGAGTTTGTTATGCTGCGTGTTGTCGGCATCGGCTCAAAACACAAAGGGATGGTCGTTGATTCCCTACGCAAAAGTGGCTGGCTCCATCGATTTCCTGTATGGGCCTTATGAGAGCAAGTTTCACGGCGACTTGGGCGTGGATGCCAAATATGATTTCAACGAGCATTGGTCTTTGTTGGGCGGCATTGACTACCAATATAGGAGAACCAATTCAGACAAACCCGAGAATTGGGAAGACGGCGTGCCTGGCACTGGTTTCAACAATTATTTCCGTCTGCCTGTCCGCGTCGAATTCAGTTACAAATGGTTTTATGTAAACGCCGGTCCCTATGTCGAACGTGCTGTCAATCCTTGGCTTGATGCGCGTACATATGAGCTTTTCGGCTTCGGTGGCATGTCGGAAATCGGAGGTCGAATCAAATTGACTGAAAACAGTCGGTTGCGATTGGGACTGCAATTCATGATGGGCCATGATAGGATTACCTATAAGGTGGGCCACGCAGAAGAGCATTGGACATGCCTGTCATTCATCGGATTACCGTTCTCGGTAGGTTATGAAATTCATTTGTAAAACCTTAAAGCCATGAAAAACACATTGAAAATTATGCTGTTGCTGCTTGCTTTGGCAACTTTGGGTTCCTGTGTGAAAGAACCTGTGAAACGGCGCAATATTGCTCCTAAACAGAACGAGCTTATCTATAATACTACCAACTATAAGATGAGCGTCAGCCCCATTGAGTCGTGTCAAGACGAATTCGATATCGTGACAGAGTCGGAAATGGATTTCTTCGGCCCTCTGATGCGTTTCCATTTTTATAGTATTCCTAGTGTTTTGTTGGGCCATATCGTTGACTTAACCAAGAAGTCGGACATACCGCTTTCATTCGATTTTGGCAACCGCTTGGAATGGCATTCCTCACCTGACGAGATATCGGGACGAATCGCCTTTTGAGAGCGGTTGGATGGAGTTTGTGGAAAAAGAGGACGGCATCACCTTTATCCTTCGTGGAGTGTTGAAAAACGGAGATACCATCCGGATGGAGTTGTTTGTGCCATTGGAGCCTTGATTCTTTTAATAACTAATAAAAACCTGACAAAATGAAAAACACACTGAAAATCATGGTCCTGCTGCTGGTGGCAGCAACCATGGCAGCGATGATATCCTGCAACAAACAACCCCAGGTCTATGGGAAATGGACAATCACCGAGGTGTCGATGATCATAGGTGGCGAGCCGTTCGATGTCTTTGATGAGTTTCTTAACGAGGCAGTGGTCGGACACACCATCGAATTCAGGAAGGATGGAACGGCAATCGCAGATGACAATGAAGAGGATGGTGGCTATTATACCTTGAAGGGAAACACAATAATCATAAAAGACGGCATCCATCATACGGTCAACGATACCGTGGAGATGCATGACATGACCGGCACCATCACAACCTTGACCGAAACGGATATGACCATCGACTTCCTCAATCCCGCCGAATATAACGGTATTGGGCAGGATGTCCATGTGATAATGGGATTCGTGAGGGAATGAGAATCTTTATGCAAACAAATTAAGGCTGCCGCAACCGCGACAGCCTTAATTATAAATTATCAAATCGAAGATTCAACGTAGTTAATTTTCAATTACTTGAACGCGTTCTCGCTCAGCCCGTGGCCAGAGAGGGCCAAATCCTTCATGTAGCCAGGCACCTCCTTGCCGAGGTACTTGTCCACATACAGTTTGGCGAGGTATTGGCCGAGCATGAAGCCGTGGCCACGCAAGCCGGTGAGGATGCCGACCTCCGGGTCGACGATGTAACGCGGCTCGGTGTAACGACCAGCCCAGCAAGCCAAGAAGCTCACCTCGCCCAAGTTGGGAATCCACTCGGCGAAGACCTCGGAGACAATCTCCAAGAACTCCTTGCTGTTGTACTTGATGTTCTGGCGTGCCTCGTAAGCGTCGGTGTCGGGGCTGGCGCAGCCGATGATCTGGCCAGTGTGTGCCCACTGCTGTCCGTAAACGGCGCTGAAGCCCTTGTAGTGACGACGGTCGATGATCATGTCGAGCGGGCCACCATCGGGTCCCATCATGGGCAGACGACGCGTGATGAAGGCCTGGTGCTTGACAGGATAGAGACCTGTGTCGAGGCCCAGCATGTCGTTGAACTTCTCGGCACCCCAACCCATCGCGTTGACGAAGTGGTCGCAGGTGTACTCGATGAATTCACCCTCGTGGGTGCGGACCAAGGTGACGTAGTGTCCACCGACCTTCTGCACGTGGAGCAGCTCGCAGTCCTCGAAGTAACGACCGCCCTGCTGCACACCGATCCAACGGATGTAGTCGATGACGCGGCCAGGCGTGGCCTGCCAGCAGTCGCGGGTGATGAGGGCGTGGCTGTAGGTGTCCTTGCTGTCGTCCCACAGCGGCGAAATCTCTTTCTTGAAGTCCTTGCGCTCAATCATGTAGGCATCACTCCAAGCGCGTGAGGCGTCAAGGGAGTTGTAGGTAGCCTCATCGTGTACCAAGTTGACGTAATGCGTCGGGTGGTAGTTGATGTTGTGCTCGGCCTGCATCTTCTTGAAGATCTCATGGTTGTGCACGGCGATGTCGGCGATGTCGGGGTTGGAGAAGGCCGGACGGCCGCCACCGATGCAACGCCACGAAGCACCACGGCTGTAGTTGATCATCACGGGCTTCTTGCCGGCTTCGGAGAAGTAACGGAACAAGGCGCTACCCGCAATACCGCCACCCGCGATGAACACCTCGACCTGTTCTTTCTTCACACCGTTCATTTCGGGGAAGATGAAGGTCTCTTTGGTGTGCGGGTTATAGAGGTCGCCAAGGCTGACTTGGTTCGACAGCGGGGCACGCGGTGTGGCGTCGCCGACCAGCTCGATGCCGTAGGAACGCAGGATCTGACGGGCGCGTGGGATACAACGCTTGCCACGGCACGGACCCATACCCATACGGGTGATATGCTTCAGCTCATCCACGGAGATGGTCTTGCGGTTGCCGATGACGCGCAGCACGCGGTCGAGCTTGATGTCCTCGCAGTGGCAGACATAGGTCTCGCTCTCGCCTTCGGCCAATTTCTTGGGCGAAATCGGGGTGGTGAGTTCCTTGTTGGCGTTGTAACGGTCTTTCAGGATGAAGCCCTTGACATCGGTCAACTCAAACACTCGGCTGGCTTCGCCCGAAGGACGCGAGGAACGGGCTTTCACGCGGGCCACGTTGGTCTTGTTCGACTTCTTGAGGATCTTCTCTATGACGCCTTCGCCAATCTTTTGGCCGTCGTTGTCGACGAGATAGACCTCTGCGCCTTCCTGTGCTTCATATTCGATGGGCAGGAAGCAGGTCGACTTCTGCACATCGTAGCCGAAGATGGCCAGACCTGGGCAGCTGGAGACGCAGAGCATACAGCCGATGCACTTGTTGTAGTCGATGGTCGGCGTACTGCTGGTGGAAGGTTTGGTGATGGCACCTTGCGGGCAGCTGAACGAGCAGGGGTTGCAGGCGAAGCCGTAGAGGCAGTCGGCCTGAACGAAAGCCTTCTGCATCATGCGCTCGGGCGTGGGCAGGTTGGGCTTCTCGAGGAGACGCACAGGATGCTGTTGCGAGTCGATATATTGTCTCGAAATCTCAAGATAATCGTCGTAGTTGAAGCGCACGCCGATGGCTTGGGCCACCTCGTAGGCGACTTGTTTGCCACGCAACACGGCGCTGGTGCCTTCGCCGATGCGGATGGCATCGCCGGCACCGTAGGTGTTGAGGCCGAAGACCTCGCGGCCTTTCACCAACAGTTGGTTGTCGGGGATAAGACCCGTGCAGATGTTGATGATGTCGATGTCGTCAATGACTTGTTCAGTGCCAGGGATGGCCTTGAAGTTCTCGCATTTGGCGATGACGGCGCCCGTGATGCCGGTGTAGTCGGCATTGGGGATGGCGCGCACCAGGACGTAGCTGGTCATGATCGGGATGCCGAGACGGCGCACACGGTTGGCCTGCACGGGGAAGCCGCCCTCGCGGGGCATGGCTTCGATGATGGCCTTGATGGTGGCACCGGCTTGCATGCCTTGGTAGGAGGTCAGGTAACCGATGTTGCCCGCACCCACGGTGAGGACTTTCTTACCCAGCAAAGTGTGCTCTTGGTTCATCATCTTTTGGAACACGGCAGCGGTGTAAACGCCAGGTACGTCGTCGTTTTCGAAGGTCGGCATGAAGGGCACGGCTCCCGTGGCGACCACGAGATGTTGTGCGTCGATGTAGCCAATCTCGCCAGTGATGATGTTCTTGATGGCCACACGACCGCCTTCAAGCAGGTCCCAAACGGTGTTGTTCAGCAGGATGCCTTCGTGGTTGTCGCCCGCCAGGGTTTTGGCGATGTCGAAGCCACGCATGCCGCCGAATTTCTTCTCCTTTTCGAAGAAGAAGAACTGGTGGGTCTGCATGTTGAACTGACCACCGATGTTAGCATTGTTGTCGACAACGATATTGCTGATGCCGAAGGCGTTGAGTTGCTCGCGGCAGGCGAGACCTGCGGGACCGGCACCGATGATGGCGACCTGGGTCTTGTAAACCTTCACCTCACGTGGCTGCTGCTCCTTGGGCTCGGGAAGGATGGTGTCCTCCTTGTCGATACGGCGCACTTCCTTGACGCCATCGACTTTGGTGATACAGATACGGCGGATCTTGCCATCGACCAGCATTTCGCAAGCACCACACTTTCCGATGCCGCAGTTGAGGCTTCGGTTGCGGCCGTCGAGCGAGTGGCTGTGGACGGGATAACCGGCTTGGTGAAGGGCAGCGGCGATGGTCTTACCGCGTTGACCTTTGACGGTCTTGCCTTCATATTGGAATTCCACAAGGTCTTCCTGCGGGATGTCCAAGATGGGGTGTTTTTCGATTTTGTACATATAGAATGTGTTTTTGAGTCGTTATAAGACCGCAAATTTAGGAAAATCAAAAACAACAAATCAAAACGTAGTTCTTTTTTTGATGAAAACATACAATTTTAAGATGACGCAGGGTGTGATTGTTTTAAAAACCAATGAAAAAAAGACTTGTGAGAAAAAAACACATGGTAGGTAACAACAATTCAAAATATTTCTGTATTTTTGCAGCCCGATTTTAGGCAGATGGAGAATAAAAACGAATTCCGCATCCCTGTCAGCGGCCTTGCCTTGGGGAATCATACTTATCGGTTCGAGATCAAGGATGATTTCTTTGCTGGTTTGGAATATTCTGAGATTCAACAAGGTAATGTGACCGTAAGGCTTGATGTTGAGCGTGAGGAGACGATGATGACCCTCAAATTCGGCATTAAAGGAGAGGTTCGTGTACAGTGTGACAGATGCGCTGATGAGTTTGATTTGCCCATCGAGGATGAGAGGGTTTTCTTCATCAAGCTTGGCGATGAGAATGCCGAAGAGTCGGAAGACGTGGCTGTCGTTTCTGCCGATCAGGCTGATTTCGATGTCAGTTCTTTGATTTATGAGTTCATCATCCTTGCGATTCCGATGCATCGCGTGCATCCCGAGGGAAAATGTAATCCTGAAATAATGGCTCTGCTGTCATCGGATCAAAATAACGAGGAAGATATTGATGACAGCGATGAAATCGACCCTCGTTGGGCCGCTTTGAAAGATTTGAAATTGAATGATAAATAAACAATTGGTAAACAACAAGTTAAAATAGTAGTAAAATGGCACATCCTAAAAGAAGACAGTCTCATACCAGAGGCGCTAAGAGAAGAACACATTACAAGGCTGAAACCCCGAACGTGACCATCGATCCCACCACCGGCACCATGCATGTGATGCACCGTGCTTACTACGTGGACGGCGACCTGTATTACAGAGGTCAGCTGGTCATGGCCGCCAAGCAGTGATTGCTGGCGCGTACATGCGGCACCTGTGAGACAAGGAAGGGGCTGATTTCATCCCGACTATAAATTATGTTTGGGAAAACATCAAAAAAATCTCCTAAACGTGCCGTGACTGACAAAAAATGCTTATTTTTGCATCGGTTTTGATGCTAAGGCATTGAGAAAACTAAATACGGATTTTTTTCATAATCTTTATATTGTTTTTCCCCACCTTCTTCCCCAGGAGGTGGGGTTTTTTGTTATCTTTGCCGAAAATTTCAATGCTATGAAGCTTACTAAAGACCAAAAGAACCTGCTTAAAGGCAGCCTCGCTGCTTGGGCAGGCATGATTGTCGCTATGGTGCTTTTTGCCATTTTCGGCAAGCGAACTTGGAGTGACACCCTTTGGCTCATTCTCGGCGTAACTATAGCCGAAGTCTTAGTCGGATTGTTTCTGACGTTTGGGTCGAGAGTGCCGAAGGATAAGAAAGACGAAGATCAATAATTAAATCATAATCAAAATGAAAAAAGTATTCTCATTAATTGCAGTCTTAGTGCTGACAATGACCGTGGCCCGCGCCGACGAAGGCATGTGGCTGCCTTATTCGCTGAATGGCCAAAACCTGGCCGAGATGCAAGCCATGGGCTGTAAACTCACGGCCGAGCAGATTTTCAGCTTCAACCAACCCAGCATCAAGGACGCCATCGTGCAATTCGGTGGCGGCTGCACGGGCGAGATCATCTCTCCAGAAGGCCTGCTACTCACCAATCATCACTGTGGCTTGAGCTATGTGCAGAAGCACTCGTCCATAGAGCATGACTACCTCACCGACGGCTTTTGGGCCAAAAGCAAGGGCGAGGAACTGCCCAACCCAGGCCTCACCGTCCTCTTTTTAAATAGGGTGGAAGACGTCACTGAAGCCGTGCTGAAAGGTGTTACTGCTCAGACCAGCGAGGCTGATCGCGAGGAACTTGTGGCAAAGAACGCACGTCAACTTGAGAAAGACCGTAAGGGAGACCGCAACGTACGTATTGAGATTGAGCCTTTCTATAGTGGCAACCAATATATCCTCTTCGAGTATGACGAATACAAGGACGTACGACTCGTGTGCTGCCCACCATGGGGCATTGGCAAGTTTGGCGCCGACACCGACAACTGGACTTGGCCGCGCCACAAGGGCGACTTCAACATCTTCCGCGTCTATACCGCGCCTGACGGTAGTCCCGCCGAGTACAGCGCCGACAACATCCCGATGAAGAGTAAATGGTACCTGCCTATTAATTTAGGTGGCGTGAAGCCTGGCGACTATGCCATGATCCTAGGATATCCCGGCTCGACCGACCGCTATTCCACATCCTATACTGTGAAGAATGTGATTGAAGAGGAAGGTCCCGCCATCATCGACTGTCGCACGACTAAACTCGAGAACTACCGCAAGCACATGGACGCCGACCAAGAGGTGTTCATCAAATATGCCTCCAAGCAGGCCAGCGTGTCGAACTATTGGAAATACTACATTGGTCAGGTGAAACAGCTTAAGCGTAACCATGTGTATGAACGCCGCCAAGCTCAAGAGGAAGACTTCGCCAGATGGGTCGGCGCCGATGCCGGTCGCATGGCCGAATATGGCGACATCTTCAAAGACATTGTAAAAAAGTGGAACATCCTCGATGAGATTCAGAAGTCGTTCGTCTACCATCGTGAGGCGGGTTGGAACGGCGGCGAGGCCGTCGCCTTCAGCCGCAGGTTCATGCGCATCAACCAGATGTTTGAGTCCAAGGCCGACAAAGCCGATATCAAGGCTGCTGCCGAGAAAATGCAGCCCGCCGTGGAGACCTTCTTCAAGGACTATAGCATGCCTTTGGACAAAGATGTGACCGCTGCCCTGCTTGCCTTGTTCTACAAGAACAATGAAGCCAACCTCATGCCAAGCGAGATCCTTCGCATCGGATTGGAGAATGGTGGTGATTTCACCGAATATGTGTCCAAAGCCTTTGAGAAGTCCATCTTCACCGACAAGGCCCGTCTTGAGAAGTGGATGCAGAAGCCTAAAGCCTTGGACAAAGACCCGATCTTTGCCTTAGCAACGAACATTATTGACTCTTATCAGGCTTTGTATGCCCGCTATCAGGAAGCCCAAAACCTTGGCAACCAAGGCGAGCGCCTTTACATGAAGGGCTTGATGGAGATGCAGAGCGACCGCAACTTCTATCCCGATGCCAACTTCACCATGCGCCTGACCTACGGCACTGTGGAGCCTTACAAGGCCGCCGATGCCGTCAACTACAACTACTACACCACCATGGATGGTGTGATGGCCAAGTATGTGCCCAGCAACTGGGAGTTCGACATCCCGCAGGATGTGCGCGACCTCGTAGCCAAGAAGGACTACGGCCGCTATGCGAACGAAAACGGCGAGCTGGTCGTCAACTTCATCACCACCAACGACATCACGGGTGGCAACTCGGGCAGTCCCGTCATCGACGGTGAGGGCAACCTCATCGGTCTGGCTTTCGACGGCAACTGGGAAGCCATGAGCGGCGACCTCAGCTTTGAGAACAAGGTGCAGCGCACCATCTGCATGGACGCCCGCTACCTGCTTTGGTGTATCGAGAAGGTGGGTAAGTGCGACAACATCATCAAGGAGTTGGTGATTAAATGAGCAGAGGTTTCATCAAAGAAGGCGACCAAGAAGAGATTCCAAGGGTGCCGATGCGGGCATACCTGCCCGAAGGCGTGCCCAACTATGTCACAAAGGAAGGGCTTGAGGCACTCAAAGAGGAGTTGAAGGACCTTGAGGCAGAGCGCGTCAAGGCAGGTGACAACTACATCATGGTCAACTTCCTCGATGCTTCGATTAAACTGCTTGTTGATCGTATCAATAACGCCGTGGAAGTCGACCTTTCCAAGTCCAACAAAGACACGGTGAGCTTTGGAGCCTGGGTGCGCTACAACGGGCGCGTGGTGCGGATTGTAGGCGTGGATGAAGCCGATGTAAATAAAGGTCTCATCTCGTTCATCTCACCCATAGCCAAGATGCTGATAGGGAAGAAGGCAGGCGACATCATCGAGTTGAAAGGCTCGGAAAAGATAAAAGTGGAGGAGGTGTCGTTTGAGCCGATGGAACTTACTCAAATTATTAATGACAAGCCGACCAAGACTTCGACAACAACAGAAAAACGCCCCCGAAGAATCGTTGAAGAACAGCCCGATCCGATAGCACAGGCACAGTCGATTGAGGAACATGTGGACATAACCTCGCCCTCTAAGGCAGAAGGACCTCGTAGGTTTGAGCCCGAAGTGAATGCCACCGAGTTCCTGCCGATCGTCAACGAGCGAGGCAACATCGTTGGGCGTGCTATGTATGTGGAGTTGCATAATGGCAACAAGATGCTGCACCCTGTCGCGCATCTGCATGTCATGAAAGGCAAAGGAGAGACCACGAGGCTATATTGGTGGCATGTGGCGTTTGGCGACACACCTGAGAAAACGCTCAAGCGGAAGATGGCGGAAACGCTGGGGCTATCGGGAGCAAATCCGAAGTTGAAGCGGCAATATATCAGGGAGACCAAGACCGAGAAGGAGCTTGTTTATGTCTTTACGGTTGTTTCTGAAGAGGATTTGCCTATTACGCCAGAGGGGAAAGAGTATATTGAGGTTTTTGAAAGAGATTAGCATCTGCAATAATTACAAGCCCGACATTGCATATCGGGGTGTGATAGGGCCGCCCTTTGACTACGTCGAAATGCTTTGCATTCAGCGTAGCTAATCTTCGATTTCAGGGCTATAAAAAAGTCGGGGAAGCAAATGCTTTTCCGACTTTTTTATTTGAAAACCATATAACCCCCTTTCGAGGCATGGAATTTGTGAGTATTTTTGCAACGGAAACTAAAATACAAGATAAAATGAACAACAAGAAACTTTATCGTTCGATGGCCGACAAGAAGCTCTGCGGCGTATGTGGCGGACTTGGCGAATACTTTGAGGTGGACCCCACCTTGATCCGTCTTTTATGGGTCATCTTCACTTTCATGGGTGGCGCTGGCCTTCTGGCTTACATTATCTGTGCCATCATCGTGCCGCAACAGAATCAGTTGCCTGAACCGTAATTCTAACCAGAACCAACTAAACGGAAGGAAATCGCGTGTCGAAGACACGCTATCCCATTATCCCCATACTGGCAGTGTGGGGGCGTGCGTCCTACACCGCCCTGCTCTCCACACTGCCCGGCTCTCCACACTGCGTGTCGGAGACACGCTACTAGTCATCTCGTAGGAAGTATCTCTCATCGATACTGACCCCGTTCTCCGTCAGGAAAGCTCGATGCTCCTCGGCAAAAGTCTTCTTACGATGATGCTCCTTCTGCTTCTTGATGTAGCCTACGATCATGTCTTTGTCGCGCAAACTGTAGCTGAATCCGGCATATTCTCGTCCCCAGCCACGAAAGTCTGGGAAATGTGAATTTGCTTTCAGCCACTTGCTGCTGCCTGTCTTCACTCGCTGCACGAATGAAGCTAGTGACAAGTATGACGGCAAGGATACAAACATATGTATATGGTCTGCTATACCGCCTATGCGGTAGGTTTGGCATTTCAGGTTCTTTGCTATGCCGTATATGTATGCGTATAGTTCCCTCTCGTATTCTTCGTTGATGGTGGGTTCGCTTCGGTAGGTGCGGATGACGATGTGGTAGTATGATGTTGTGTGGCTCATGGTGATGTGTTTGGGCCCCACTTTGCGTGTGGGGATGTGTGGTGTGTGCAGCCCCACACTGCATGTGGGGTAAATAGGATGGCGTGTCTTCGACACGCTGGAGTATCCGTGTGGTGTGTGCAGCCTCACAGTGCATGTGGGGTAAATAGAATAGCGTGTCTTCGACACGCTTTGGATTAGTCCTCCTCTTGTGGTGGGTTGTCGAAGAAGTGTTCACGTTTTAGTTCGGCGAGTACCATGCGGATTTCCCAGTAATCGTAGTTTTCTCCAAGCACATCCTTGGCTGCCCCTAGACTGGGGTCGAACGTGGACTCGAAATAGTCCAAGATTTCGTTATACTTTTCTTTGCCAATAAATTGAGATGCATCAATCAGGCCTTGCTCCACCAAATGCGCCAAATGGCTGTAAATTGTGCTGGTGACAAAACCTCTCTCTTTGGCGATAGCCTCGACCGACATACCATTGTCGAACATCGATTTGGTGACAAGGTAGGTTTCGCCTTTTTGTTTCTTCTCTTTTTTCTCAAACTCTTCGGGCATCTTTTCAAAATGAGCGGCTTCCGGGTCTTTACCCATTGAGCGCAGAACAATGTCAAGAATCTCGGCGCCAAAGTTTCGAATGCGTTTGGTGCCCATGCCTTCTATTGTTCTCAATTCCGACAGTGTGACGGGCTTTTCAGAAGCAATAGCTTTGAGGGTCCTGATAGGCGCGATGTTAGAAGGGGGCACATTGTCGGCTTCAGCTCGTGCCGCACGCCATGACAATAAAATGGAATACAGGCTGCCATTTTTGCTCGGCTCAAATTTGATTTCCACCTTCTTCTTTCCGCTTTTATCTGTTTCGAGGGCTTTCACCGACTTGGTCTTTTGGTATTCCCTGACCGTGAAGCCGTCTTTGCAGGCTTCCAAACAGCAACCTTTCAGATAGATGTCTTCTTTGAGCGACCTCAATGCTTCGGTGAGTTGCTCATTGACGGCTTGGTTGTCGGTCTTGAAAGGCAAGTCGAATAGACCTTTGGCGATGGCTTTCAAGTGCTCGTCGAAGTAGGCTATTCCTTTTATTAATCGTTCTTGCAAGGTGGTGTTTTGTTCGCACGAAGGTGCTTGGTCGTGCAGTTTTCGAATCTGGTCTTCGAATTTGATGCCGACCGAACACAATTCTTCATGTATCTTGTTACGCCGCTGTGAGAGGTCCAGGATCATCGCGCTTTCGAAGAGGGTGTCGTTATCGTAAACCACCTTCATCAGTCGGCCGAAGTCCTTGTAGATGCCGTCGAAGTCGATGAGTTCGAGCATGGTCTCCAACTCGTAGTCGTGGCGCAGTTGGTCGACTTTCTCTTGCGTGGGTTCTTTCTCGGGAAGCATTTCCACGAACTGGTTGACAGAATAGTCGTTGACCAAGGCATTGGAGTTGATGCGCGTCTTCAACACAAGGCCTTCCAAGGAGGTGCAACGGCTGAGGGCGACGTAGACCTGTCCGTGGGCGAAGGCCTGCCCCGCGTCGACGATGACCTTGTCGAAAGTGAGGCCTTGGCTTTTGTGGATGGTGACCGCCCATGCTAGACGCAAAGGTATTTGGGTAAAGCTGCCGATTTCCTTCTCTTCGATATCCTGGTTCTCAGCATTGATGGTGTATTCCATGTTCTGCCATGTCAGCTTCGGCACGGTGATGCGCTCACCATCGCTCACCACGGTGACGGTGCTTTCCTTTTCATCGTAGCCCACCAACCGACCAATCTTGCCATTGAAGAAAGCCTTCTCTGGTGTGGGGTCGTTTTTGACAAACATCACTTGTGCTCCGACTTTCAGCTCCAATTCTTCCTTGGTAGGGTAGGTGTTCTCAGGGAAGGTGCCATGGACTTCCGCGTTGAAAATCAAAGGTTTCTCCTGAATGGCAGCCAGTTTCGACTCGTTGATCTGGTCTGCTTGGTAGTTGTGGGTGGTCAGGGTGATGTAGCCTTCCTCGTCCTTGGGCACGAAGCCCGGTTTGAAGCGGCTGTTGAGCACCCTTACGCAATCGGCATCCATTTGGTTGTTGCGTACCTTGTTCAATAAAGTGATGAAGTCATCGTCATGTTGGCGGTAGATATGCTCTAGTTCCACGCAAACGTAAGGTGCTTTTTTCAGCACCTGGCTACCGAAGAAGTAGGGGGTGTCGTAATAGGGTGACAGCACTTCCCATTCCTCGGGTTTGGCCACAGGCGCCAACTGGTGTACATCGCCAATCATCAACAATTGCAGACCGCCAAAGGGTTTCTGCGAACGACGCACACGGCGCAACACCGCATCGATGGCATCCAAGACATCTGCGCGCACCATACTGATCTCGTCGATGATGAGCAGGTCGAGGCTGCTCATCAAGTTGATTTTCTTCTTGTTGAGTTTTTGGTATTGCGCAGCCAATGTTTTTGCATTGTAGCCTTTGCCCAATGCGTTTTCAGGTAGTTGCGGTCCAAAAGGCAGCTGGAAGAACGAGTGGATGGTCTGTCCACCAGCGTTGATGGCAGCCACGCCAGTGGGAGCCACCACGACCATGCGCTTGTAGGTCTTCTGTGGCAGGTTCTTCAGGAATGTAGTCTTTCCTGTGCCTGCTCTTCCTGTTAGGAAGATGTGCGCGTCGGTGTATAGCACCAGTTCCTCAACGAAGTCAAGTTTTTGGTTTGTAAAGGTTTGCTGCGCCATGTTTTGGATTGCGTTCATCGTGCTAAAGTAGGGAATATTTTTCTTTTTTATGGTGGGGTATTATTTTTTCCGTTGCAAAGATGCATCTCCCTTAAAGATAAACCCGTTGAACAAACGTTTGTAGTCGAAAGCAGTCGTTTGTTGTCGTTTGCTGTCGGGTAGATTCCAAAAATTCAGTGAGATACAAAGAATTGGATTAATAAAGGCATTTCCAATAAAACATTTTACTATTTTTGTAGGCTCTATTTGGATTCATCATTAAAACTATATCCTATGAAAAAAGTATTCACTGCAATCATGGCTTTGGCCCTCGTTTTTTCTTTCGGGAAAGCCAACGCTTGCACTAATTTTTTGATCACCAAAGGTGCCTCGACCGATGGCTCATGTATGATCTCTTATGCTGCCGACAGCCATGTGCTGTATGGTGAACTCTATCACTATCCTGCCACTGACTGGCCAGTTGGTGCCATGCTCGATGTGTATGACTGGGACGGCGGCATGTATCGCGGCCAAATCCCTCAAGTGGCCCATACCTACAATGTGGTCGGTAATATGAATGAATACCAACTGGCTATCGGAGAGACCACCTACGGTGGCATCGAGAGCCTGTGGGAAGGCCCTGGTATCATCGACTATGGTAGTTTGATTTATATCACATTGCAGCGCGCCAAGACCGCCCGCGAAGCCATCAAGTGCATGGGCGAACTGGTGGCCAACTATGGTTACGTCAGCGAAGGTGAGTCATTCAGCATCAGTGACACCGAAGAGTGCTGGATTCTTGAAATGATTGGCAAGGGCAAGACCAACAAAGGCGCTGTATGGGTAGCCCGCCGCATCCCCGACGGCTATGTGAGCGGTCACGCCAACCAAGCCCGTATCACCACCTTCCCCTTAGCTTCGCGCAAGTGCAAGACCAGCATTACATTCAAAAACATTGACAAACTACTGAAAGACCCGAACATCGACTGTGTCTATGCCGACGACGTCATCAGCTTTGCCAAGCAGGCCAAGTTGTACAACGGTCCGGACGATAAGTTCTCCTTTTCCGATGTCTACAACCCCGTTACTTTCGATGGCGCCCGTTTCTGCGACCTCCGCGTGTGGGCCATGTTCAACAAGGTGACCGACAACATGAAGGACTATTGGGGCTATGCCACGGGTCGCGACATTAAACGTGTACAGCCATATACGGCCAACATGTGCCAGACCCCTGACAACTTCCCGACCAACCGCATGCCTTTGTGGGTGAAGCCCAATAAGAAGGTGAGCGTGCTCGATATGATGGACTTCATGCGCGACCACCTCGAAGGTACCGACCTCGACATGTCGCAAGACGTGGGCGCTGGTCCGTTCCACTGCCCCTATCGTTGGCGTCCCATGGACTGGGAAGTCGATGGTGTGACCTATGTGCATGAACGCACCACCGCTACCCAGCAGACGGGCTTCAGTTTCGTGGCCCAGAGCCGTGGCTATTTGGAATGGCCCATCGGCGGAATCATTTGGTTTGGCGTTGACGATACCGACAACACTGTCTACTGCCCAATGTACACCTGCATGACCGAGATTCCCGAGTGCTTCCGCGAAGGCAATGGCTCAATGAGCGAGTGGTCGGAGACCTCCGCTTTCTGGACTTTCAACCAGATGAGCAACTGGGCTTACACCAAGTATGAATACATCCACCCTGAAATCCGTAAACGTCAGCGTGAAATGGAAACCAACTGGGTGGAAAAAGCCATTCCGGAGCTTGACAATTGTGTGATGACCATCAAGGGTAGAGAGGCTCAAGCGCGTGAGCTGACACAATTCTCCTGCAACCAAGCCAATAAGATGACCCAGTCATGGAAGAAGTTCTATCAAGAATTGTTCATGAAGTATATGGATGGTAACCTCAACACCGCCCAACCCACCCAACCCGGTAGCAAATACACGCCCATCAAGAGCGAGCACCCCAAGTACAGCGACGAATACTATCGTATCCTCATCGAAAAGACGGGTGACAAATACAAAGCCTATTAAAAGTTTAGAGTTTAAAGTTTAGAGTTTAGAGATATGACAAACCCGGAAGAAGAAAAAGTAACGGAAAAGAAGTCGCTCAATTTCATTGAAGCGAAAGTGGAAGAAGATCTCGCCAACGGCAAGAACGGCGGACGCGTGCAGACACGCTTCCCTCCAGAGCCGAACGGTTACCTCCACATCGGCCACGCCAAGGCCATCTGCCTCGACTTCGGCATCGCCGCGCAACATGGTGGCGTGTGCAACCTGCGCTTCGACGACACCAACCCCACCAAGGAGAATATGGAGTATGTCGACGCCATCAAAGAGGACATCCAATGGCTTGGCTACCAATGGGGCAACGAATACTATGCTTCCGATTACTTTCAGCAACTCTGGGATTTTGCCATAGAGCTGATCAAACGAGGCAAGGCTTACATCGATGAGCAGAGCTCGGAAGAGATTGCCGCGCAGAAAGGTACTCCTACGCAACCAGGCATCGAGAGCCCCTACCGCAACCGTCCCATTGAGGAGTCGCTCGACCTGTTCAACAAGATGAACAATGGCGAGATTGGAGAGGGCAGGATGGTGCTTCGTGCCAAGATCGACATGGCTAACCCGAACATGCACTTCCGTGACCCGATCATCTACCGTGTCGTAGACACGCCACACCACCGCACTGGCGCCAAGTGGCACGCCTACCCAATGTATGACTTCGCCCACGGCGAAAGCGATTACTTTGAGGGTGTCACCCACTCCTTGTGTACGCTCGAGTTTGTGGTGCACCGCCCACTCTACGACCTGTTTATCGACTGGCTTAAGGAGATTCGTGGCGAAGGCGACAACATGGATGACAACCGTCCGCGTCAGACCGAGTTCAACAAGTTGAACCTCAACTATATCCTTTTGAGCAAACGTAACTTGCTTGTCCTTGTCAACGAGGGTCTGGTGAGCGGCTGGGACGACCCGCGCATGCCCACGATCTGTGGCTTCCGTCGCCGTGGCTACACGCCGAGCGGCATCCACAAGTTCATCGACAAGATTGGCTACACCACCTATGATGCCTTGAACGACTTCGCACTCATGGAGAGCGCCATCCGCGAGGACCTCAACGCCACCGCCACCCGTGTGGCCGCTGTGGTCAACCCGGTGAAGCTCGTCATCACCAACTATCCTGACGGACAGGTGGAAGAGATGGAAGCCATCAACAACCCTGAAGACGAAACGGCTGGCAGCCACAAGATTGCCTTCAGTCGCGAACTGTGGATCGAGAAGGAAGACTTCATGGAAGACGCTCCGAAGAAATACTTCCGCATGACGCCTGGCAACGAGGTGCGTCTCAAGAACGCCTACATCGTGAAATGCACGGGCTGCAAGAAGGACGAGAATGGAGAGGTCGTAGAAGTGTATGCCGAGTATGATCCCGACACTAAGAGCGGAATGCCGGGTGCCAACCGCAAGGTAAAGGGCACCATCCATTGGGTGAGCTGCGAACGTTGCCTCAAAGCAGAGGTGCGTATGTACGACCGCCTCTGGAAGGTGGAGAACCCTCGCGATGAGCTGGCCCGCCTGCAAGGCGAAGGTAAAACCTCACTCGAAGCCATGAAGGAAATGATGAATCCTAAGTCGCTCGAGGTGCGTCCCGTGTGTTATGTGGAGGAATACCTGGCCGATGCCAAGCCGCTCGACCACTTCCAGTTCCAACGCATCGGTTATTTCACCGTCGACAAGGACAGCACACCAGGACATCTGGTCTTCAACCGCACCGTGGCGTTGAAAGACACTTGGACTAAGACAATGTAATTTGTAATCATCTTGAATGCATTGTTCTGTGGAGGCGGAGTGCACACCGCCTCCACTTTTTTATGCGACGGGGTCGCGCAACTTATCATTGTGGATATGCCGCTCCTTGTCTCGGGAGGTTTTCTTCTCCATGTTTTTAGCAAAGGCATCGGTGAGATCGACAGCCGTTTGGTTGGCGAGGCAAAGGAGCACCCATAGGATGTCGGCCATCTCATCGGCCAGGTTGCGGTTTTTGTCTGATTCCTTGAATGACTGCTCGCCGTAGGTGCGGGCGATGATGCGGGCCAGCTCGCCGACTTCCTCGGTCAGCAGGGCCATGTTGGTCAGCTCGCTGAAATAACGCACGCCGTAGGCCTTGATCCATTCATCGACGGCGGTTTGTGCTTCTTTTAAGGTCATGATAAAGTCATTTGATGGGGTAAAAGTAGGTGTTTTTTCGTTGCCGACACCCAATTCAGGCAATAATCTTATCTTTGCAGGGTTTTTAAGAAAGATGAAACGCACCAAGTGGCTCATAGTATCGTTGTTCATTCTGTTGTCACAATTTGTCGTGGCGCAAGAGATGGATACCGTTGTCCGTAAAAAGACACGAGTGTTTATCGAGAACTATGATAAGATGACCTATTCCAAGAAGATGGGTGATATGCAAAGACTCATCGGCCATGTGAAAATGCGGCACGACTCAGCATTCTTTTTCTGCGACAGCGCCTATTTCTATGAGAAAACCAATAGTTTCGATGCCTTCCATAGTGTTCATATCATCGTCAACGACTCTGTGGAGATTTTTAGTGACCTTCTGAATTATAACGGCAATTCCAGATTTGCTGAATTGTTTGATAATGTGCGGCTTAAAGACGATTCAACCACGCTCTACACTGACTATTTGACTTATGACCGTAACCTTCATCTTGCCTCTTACCCCGATAGTGCTACCATCATCCGAGGTGACAAGATGCTGGCAAGCCATTGGGGTTATTATCGCGACGACATTAAAGAGTTTTCGTTCATCAAGAACGTTGAAGTGACAAGCCCAAAATACCAAATGTATACCGATACGTTATTTTACAACACGAACGTTGAAAAGATGTGGTTTGAGGGCCCGACGACAATCGTCAACAAGGAAAACGTGTTGAAAGGAGAGCACGGTTACTATCTAGTGGACGACGATATTGCGTTTTTCGACAAGAAACCTGTCATGCACAACGAGACGCAACGGATGAAGGCAGATTCCATCTATTACAACAGAAACATAGGTTTGGCGAAAGCCTACGATCGTGTCGACATGATAGACACTTCCTATAAGGTCATCATGCGTGGCGGTTATGTGGAGATGTGGGAAAACCGAGGCAAGTCGTTCGCCACCGACAGAGCTTACGCCATCAGCTACGACAGTGGCGACTCGCTATATATTCACGGCGACACGCTGTTCATGTATTTCGACAAGCAAAAGGAGGAGGCCGAGATACTTATCGCACGCCGAAATGTTCGTTTCTTCAAATCGGACATGCAAGGCAAGTGCGACACCTTGACTTATCTGATGGCCGATTCCACCATTCGCATGCGAGTAGCCCCTATTTTGTGGGCTGAGGACAGCCAACTGTCGGGTACCGACATCGACATCAAACTCAAGGACCATAATGTCGACTGGGTGCTACAAAAAGGGAATGCCTTTATTATTTCGCAAGATTCCATCGAAGGCTTTAATCAGATTAAGGGCCAGGACATCATTTCGCGTTTCAAGAGCGGTAACATTCATCGTGTCAACGTAGATGGCGACAAGGCCGAGACTATTTATTGGATTAGAGAGGACGATGGCGGACTCATTGGTATCGATGTCTCAAAATCGGAGACGATGGTCGTCGAAATGAGAAACAACGAAATTTCCTTGATCAAGTCATTTAAAGATATTTCTGAAACGATGTTTCCCGAGGATGACTTGAAAGAAAACGACCGTTATCTGCCTGGTTTCAAGTGGTATGATGAAGCTCGACCTAAGGATAAGGACGACATCTTCCGTCGTATTGAAGCAGAAATGCCAAAGGTGGAGGCCATGCCAAGTGAAACGTCGGTGAATCCTGCTGGGGAGGAACTTAAAGAAGAGCGTCCCCAACGGCATAGACCTAGAAAAGAAATCAACAACAATTAATACATAATCAATATGAAGAAACTCATCCTCATCCGTCACGGAGAAAGTGAATGGAACAAATTGAACCTCTTTACGGGGTGGACCAATGTCGACCTTTCCGAAAAAGGTGTACAGGAAGCCATCGAAGCTGGCAAGACGCTGAAAGAAAACGGCTACAAGCCTGAGATCTGCTTTACCTCTTACTTGAAGCGCGCCATCAAGACCTTGAACCTCGCTCTTGAAGCCATGGACATGGACTGGCTGCCAGTGTACAAGTCATGGCGTCTTAATGAGAAGTCGTATGGCCAGTTGCAGGGCCTCGACAAGAAGATGACTGCTGAGAAATATGGTGACGAGCAAGTGCGTTTGTGGCGCCGCGCCTTCGACGTGCGTCCGCCCGCGTTGGAGATGAACGACCCCAAGAGCCCTCGCATGGACCCGCGCTATGCCGAACTCACCGATGAGCAAATCCCGCTCACCGAGGCTCTCTGCGACACCATCGAGCGTGTGATGCCTTACTATGAGAACAATATCATGAAGGCTTTTGAGACCCACGACCAAGTGCTGGTTGTGGCCCACGGCAACAGCTTGCGTGGCGTGGTGAAGGTGCTGAAAGGCATGAGCAACGATGAGATCATCGCCTTCAACATCCCGACGGGCATCCCGTATGTCTTCGAGTTTGACGACAACATGAAATTGCAGAAGGACTTCTTCTTGGGAGATCCTGAAAAGGTGGCAGCGCTGATGGCGGCCGTCGCCAACCAAGGCAAAGCGAAGTAAAAACTAAAGGGCTGCCATCCGGCAGCCCTTTAGTTTTTAGAATATGTAATTAAACCCGATAAACGTCTTCAATTTCTCGCCGTCGCGTTTGTCCAAGGCTTTGCCCAGGTCGACAGAAACGATAAGGTTGCGATTCATAATGAGTTTCAAGCCGCAGCCTGCGCTCATGTGAATGCTTTCTTTGTCGCCGCTATAAGAATCAAAGGTGTTGTCGTGGAGGATGATGTCCCCGTTATCGGCATTCATCATCTCTATTTCACCGCGTTTTTGTGTCACCATGCCTGCATCGAAGAAAGGATTCAGGGCCACTTGCCAGTTTTGATTAATGAACTGGAAGCCCACAATGCGCCAGCGCAGCTCCAAATTGGCAAAGGCAAAGCCCTCTCCGATGACGCCGTTACGATTCACGCCGCGCATGGTCACGCTGCCTCCCAAACCCTCGGTGTACATCTTCTTGAAGAACATAGTGTTTAGGTTGTTGATCATATACCACGGAGTCTTGCCAGCGAGGCGGTTTTGGGCACCGAGACGATAGGCGAAGGTCAGTTTGTCTTTATAAACGGGGATGTAGTGTCTCCACAAGAAGGTGTACGACAGGTTGCTGTAACCTTTACGGTCGATGAGGTCGGGAGCACCCACTAATGTGGCCTCGGCGTATATGCCCTTCGTTGGGTCGCTGTTGTGGTCGCGGCTGTCGTAAACCATGCCGAGGCGGAGCTGTGTGGTGTTGCCGCCATGGGCCTCGTCTTCCTTGATGATCCCGGTATTCACATAGTTCTCATACAAAGTGGTCTGTCCGGCATAATCACTCATCTTGATGGTGTCGATGGGAGTGACTTTTGTGTTGTAGTAGGCCAGGCCTGCCGTCCAATAGAGGTTGGGCACGTCGAAAAAGGGCCGTTGCATACTACCCACGAAGCGGAACTGGTTGCGGTTGATGAAGTGGTAACCGCTCTTGAGACCTTCAATGCCTGCGTATGGGTCGAAACTACTGGCTTCATAACCGTTGAAGCCGAAGAATTCGTATTTCTTGGCGTAGAAGTAGGTTACGTCAAAGAAAAGTTTGGTGTCTTTTACGACATAGGGCATGTCGCTATAAAAGCGGAACACACCCGAGCCTTTGGTGTAGCGCGAGGCTTCCACGTTGAACTTGTAGTCGTAACGGGGATAGCGCGAGCCGTCGCCGTAGTTGAAGATATCGCAAGTCACGCCGTACTGGAATCCAAGGTCGGCATCAAAACCCACCACGGGCAAGGGACCGAAGTTCCAACCTTTCTTGATGATTTCGCCTTTTTCGGCTTTCTTTTCTTGAGCCATGCCACCCACTGCCAATAGCAGGGCAAGCATAAGGAATAAGGTCTTTTTCATAGTTGAAAAGGGTTTTGTTGATTGCAAAAATAAAGTTTTTCAATGAGTCGCCAACAAAATGTGCTATTTTTGCCCCACAATTATAGTGAAATGAGCTTCATCGAACTCTTACTGATTGCCATTGGCCTTTCTATGGATGCCTTTTCGGTTTCCATCTGCAAAGGCTTGACCACCAAACGGTTTTCATGGCGTATGGCTTTGGTCTGTGGCCTTTGGTTTGGCTTCTTCCAGGCATTGATGCCCATCATTGGCTATTTCTTGGGTGCGCAGTTTCAGGAGATGATAGAGGCCTACGACCATTGGATTGCTTTTGGATTGCTTTTCCTTATCGGTGCCAACATGATTCGAGAGGCTGTTTGGGGTAAGGAAGAAGAAGGCAAAGAAAACGGTGCCATCGATTTCAAGACCATGCTGCTTTTGGCTGTCGCTACCAGCATCGATGCCTTGGCTGTGGGAGTCTCTTTCGCCTGCATTCAAGTGAAGCTTTGGTCGTCGGTGGTGGTCATCGGTCTTACCACTTTCCTATTCTCTGTCTTGGGTGTCAAGATTGGCAATGTCTTCGGTTCGAAATATGAGAAGTCGGCAGGGATTATTGGTGGTATTATACTGATTCTCATCGGATTGAAAATCCTTTTAGAGCATTTGGGCATTATCAGTTTTTGAGGAAAAGAAAAAACTGACCGATTAATCAGCGCAAAACGGTTCGGGATGTAGCGCAGCCCGGTAGCGCGCTTCGTTCGGGACGAAGAGGCCGCAAGTTCGAATCTTGTCATCCCGACTTTGTCAAAACCAGCTTGAGAATCAAGCTGGTTTTTTCATAATGCCTATGAAAAAACACATCGAAATCATGGCCCCAGTGGGGTCTTACGAAGCTCTGTCAGCCGCCATACAAGCGGGCGCTGGTAGCGTGTACTTCGGTATCGGCAAACTCAACATGCGCTCGCGCTCGGCTAAGAACTTTACCCTTGACGACCTGCGCCAACTGGCTGAGACCTGCAACAAAAACGGCGTGAAGAGTTATGTCACGGTGAATACTGTGATTTACGACGAAGAGATGGAAGAGATGCACCAGCTGCTCGATGCCATCAAGGCCAACGGCATTTCGGCCATCATCGCCTCCGACCAGAGCGTGATCCAATATGCCCGAAAAATCGGTGTCGAGGTGCACATGTCCACGCAGTGCAACATCACCAATCTGGAGGCGGTGCGTTATTATTCCCAGTTTGCCGACGTGATGGTGACCGCTCGTGAGTTGAACATTGATCAGGTGAAACACATCACGGAAGAGATTGAACGTCAACAGATTCGTGGCCCGCATGGCAACTTGGTGCGCATCGAAGTGTTTTGCCATGGTGCTTTGTGCATGGCCATCTCGGGCAAGTGCAACTTGAGTCAAGATTTGTACAATGCTTCGTCCAATCGAGGTGCTTGTCTTCAGTTGTGCCGTCGTGGCTACGAGGTGCGTGAGCGTGAAGAAGGTTATGAATTGGCGCTGGATAATGAGTACATCATGTCGCCCAAAGACCTCTGTACTTTGCCTTTCTTGGATCGGGTTTTGGATGCAGGCGTCGAAGTGCTGAAGATAGAGGGGCGTGGCCGTTCACCGGAGTATACCAAAGTGACCGTGGCAGTTTATAGCGAGGCAGTGAAAGCCATTCAAGAAGGAACGTTTACGCAAGACAAGATTGACGCTTGGATGGAACGTCTAAAAGGTGTTTACAACCGTGGTTTTTGGGACGGCTATTATCTGGGACGTCGCACCTTCGAATGGTCGAAGCAGTATGGTTCACAGGCTACCCAAACCAAACTTTTCATTGGTCAGGTGACCAATTATTTCAGCAGATTGGGTGTGGCTGAGATCAGGGTCGAGACCCATGACCTCAACATGGGCGATCCCATCATGATCATCGGCCCCACAACGGGTGTGTATGAAGACAGTATCCGTGAGCTTCGCTTGGATGACGGTCCCGTACAACAAGCTGTTAAGGGCGAATTGTGCTCCATTCCCGTGAATGATGTGGTGAGAAGGGGAGACAAGGTCTATAGAATAATCGAGACGGCAGAATCATAAGTGTGTTTTTGTTCATGATGCTTTCGCATATAGGTTTTTATTATTTTTGCCAACAATAAAACATACATACGAATGAGAAAACATATTGGAATCGGGCTTTTGCTTGTCTTGCTGGGCTTTTCATTGTCAAGCTGGGCGCAATTCGACACCCTGTCATTCTCAGTTCCCGGTGGATTTTACGATGAAGTTTTTTCCTTGGAGTTACAATGCGGTAATCCAGCTTATCATATTCGTTTCACCACCAATGGCAATGAACCCACACGGCATTCACAGCGTTATTCGGAACCGCTGACACTTGACGAGCGGATGTATTCGAAGTCTAACATCTACACTGTGCGTAATTGTCCCGAGGACCAATTTCGAGTGGCTGATAGCATAGAACGTTGCATTGTGATACGCGCTGCCGTGTTCGATGAGTCGGACAATTGTGTCAGCACGGTCTTCACCAACAGTTATTTTATCAAGTCTTTGGGTTGCGACTTGCACGGTTTGCCTGCCGTGTCGCTTTGTGTCGATTCGCTTGATTTATTTGATTATAATAAAGGAATCTTTGTCGAAGGAGCATGTTATAAGTCTGATAGGCCTCATTGGTCGGGCAATTATTATCAGCATGGTAGAGAGTGGGAGCGTCCAGCCAATTTTGAGTTTTATGAACTCGACAACACAGGGGTCAACCAGCCTTGCGGACTTCGTACTCATGGCGGCAACGGCAGAAGGTTCCAACAAAAGACCCTAAAGATCTACGCCCGCAAGGATTATGGATATAAGCGATTCCAACACCAGTTCTTTAAGGAAATGTCATTGGACCATTTCAAGGTCTTGGTGCTTCGTCCTTTCCTGAGCAGCAATGGGGGCTGTGAAGACCATATCAGCAACTACTTGGCCCAACAGATGGGGATTGAATATATGGCCGACCGCCCTTCCGTCATGTTCATCAATGGGGAGTATTGGGGCATTTATTATGTAAAGGAAAGACCTGATGAACATTATGTGGAGGACCATTTTGGGGTTGCTTCCCAAAATGTCAACTTGTTCTGGCGTTGGTTTGGGGAGACGGAAAATGGTGTCGCGGATTCTTTCAAGGATTTGAAAAAGTGGATGGAGAAAGCAAACCTTGCTGACGACAAGAAATATGCCTATGTCGAGGAGCGTGTCGACATAGAGAACTTCATCAACTATTACATTCTTGAGATGTTTATCGCCAACTATGATTGGCCGGCCAACAATGTGAGATTCTGGCAAGTGGACGGCAGCAAGTTCCGTTGGTTGTTTTATGATGGCGACTCCAGTCTTGAGAATCCTGATTTCGACGTTTATGCCAACGCGGTTTATGATGGCGACGAAAGTTATCCTTCCAACCGTGAGTCGACTTTGTTTTTTAGAAAGCTCTTGGAGAGCCCCAAGTTTCGACGCCAGTTTGCGGATTGCTTCAACCGTTTGATAACCACCACTCTTTCATACAATAACACACAAAAAGTTTATAACGACATCAAGGAAGCGCTTGTAGAAGAGGCACATCTTCAATTTGACCGTTTCCCGCGTATGGAGTCCTTCTATCCTTTAACCCACCATGAGTGGTTTGTGTATCATATGGAAGGGATGACACGAAAGTTCCTTGAGGAGCGTCCTACCTACAATTTCCTTTCCATGAAACAACCCTTGGTCGCGGCCGTCGATAGATTCCAATACCAAAACCGTATCGTTCTTGAAGTCAAAACCGAAGAATTCGGAAGCGAGGTGATAGACGTGCTCAATTATAAAGGTGAAAAAGTCTATTCTCAGGTTTGTGTGCTGGCTGAAGGCTCCAATACCATTCTCCTTAACGACGATCTCCCCGCTGGTGCATATCTGCTAAAGGTTGGCAAGCAAGCCATCCGCATCATTAAATACTAAGACAATTTTGATGCAAAATTTTAATCTCCATACCCATAGCGTTTATTCTGACGGCAAATCGCAACCTCGAGAAATCGTGGAAGAGGCCATCCGTCAGGGTTTGACCACACTCGGTTTTTCGGAACACAGCCCGTTGCCTTTCGACAATACTTTTTCGGTGAAATCAGCTGATATGCCGCGTTATGTGGCTGAAATTGCGCAACTGAAAGAGGAATTCAAGGACAAGATAGACATTTACTGCGCTTTGGAGGCGGATTATCTTACAGGTGTTTCCGAGCCTTTCGCCGTGACTAAGGAGAAGTATCATCTTGATTATTTGATTGGTGGGGTACATTTAGTAGTAGACAAGGTCCCTGAGCCTGCGGTCCCTGAGGCCCCTCGAAGGGTCGAAGGGCCGTCCTCCCTAGCTGACCAAATCTGGTTCATCGATGGACCGAAGTGGGAGGTCTACGACGAAGGCTTGCAGAAGTTCTTCGATGGCGATATCCGTCGTGCGGTGCGCCGTTTCTTTGAGCAGTCGAACGAAATGATTGAAAACGAGCCTTTTGACATCATCGCTCATTTCGATAAAATCAAGATGCACAACCGCGACCGTTATTTCCACGAAGACGAGCATTGGTATCGCGAACTCGCCCTCGAGACGCTCGATCTCATTAGGCAGAAAGATCTCATCATGGAAATCAACACGCGCGGCATCTACAAGAAACGCTACAATGGATTTTATCCCTCGCCTTGGCTGATGGAGGAGGCCTTCAAGATGGGCGTTCCTGCCATCATCTCGGCCGATGCGCACCATTTCAGTGAAATCACCCTCGAATTTGCTGCTGCTGAGGAAGCCTTGAAGAAAGCGGGCTACCGTAGCGTGGTGAGTTTCAAGGATGGACATTGGGTAGAAGTCGGCTTATAATAAAGTGACTATGGCCACTCTCACCTATGTAAGAGTGGCCATAGTCATCAGGCCATAAGCCATAGTGAAGGCTTACAGCTTCAGATAGTTCATCACGTTCTTTTCAATTCTCTTTACGAGGTCTTCCGAGTCAGGAGCCTTTTCAAATTTATGTCCAGTCACCTTCTCGTAAAGCTCGATGTAGCGCTCTGAAACGCTGTTGACATATTCGGGCGTCATCTCGGGCACTTGCTGGCCTTCCTTGCCTTGGAAGCCGTTGGCCATCAGCCACTCGCGGACGAACTCCTTGGAGAGCTGCACTTGAGGCTCGCCTTTGGCGAAGCGTTCCTCGTACTGGTCGGCGATGAAGTAACGAGATGAGTCGGGGGTGTGGATCTCGTCCATCAGCACGATTTGGTCGCCGATTTTGCCGAACTCGTATTTCGTGTCGACGAGGATCAAGCCCTGCTTGGCGGCGATTTCGGTGCCGCGCTGGAAGAGCTTGCGGGTGATGTCCTCAATCTGCACGTAATCGCTTTCGCTGATGAGACCGCGGGCGATGATTTCCTCGCGTGAGATGTCCTCGTCGTGGCCTTCCTCGGCCTTGGTGGTCGGGGTGATGATGGGCTCGGCGAAGCGTTGGTGTTCTTTCATGCCGTCAGGGATCTGTACACCGCAGATGGTGTGCTGTCCGCTCTTGTAGGTGCGCCATGAGCTGCCAGTGAGGTAACCGCGGATGATCATCTCGATGGGGAAGGGCTTGCAAAGGCGGCCCACAGTGACCATCGGATCGGGGGTGGCGAGTTTCCAGTTGGGGACGATGTCGGCGGTGGCGTCGAGGAACATGGCGGCAATTTGGTTGAGCACTTGTCCCTTATACGGGATGCCCTTGGGAAGGATGACATCGAATGCAGAGATGCGGTCAGTGGCGACCATCACCATGTATTCGTCGTTGATGAAATAACAATCGCGGACCTTGCCGTGATACACCTTGGTCTGGCCAGGGAATTGATAATCTGTTCTGGTTAATGCGTTCATTATATGCAGTTGTTTAGTTGTTCAGTTGTTCAGTTGGCAGTTGTTCGGTTGGCTCCTCTTCCTCGTGGTGCTTCTTATAAGCATTGATGATGTCTGTCACCAATTTGTGTCGCACCACATCCTTGTCATCCAGATAGATGAATTCGATGCCTTTCACATCCTTTAAAACCTCCATGGCTTGAGGAAGTCCTGAGGGCGTCTTAGGTGGCAGGTCAATTTGTGTGATGTCGCCGGTGACGATGAACTTGGCCGAGCGTCCCATGCGGGTGAGGAACATCTTCAGCTGGCTACGCGTAGCGTTTTGGGCTTCGTCGAGGATGACGAAGGCATGGTCGAGGGTGCGGCCGCGCATGAAGGCCAAAGGCGCAATTTCGATGGTGTGGTCTTCGAGGTAACCCTCCAGTTTGGTGCTAGGGATCATGTCGCGCAGGGCATCATAGAGGGGTTGAAGATATGGGTCGAGCTTGTCCTTGAGGTCGCCGGGGAGGAATCCAAGGTGCTCGTCGGCTTCGACGGCTGGACGTGTCAAGATGATCCTTCTCACTTGTTTGGCCTTTAATGCTCTGACGGCCAATGCCACGGCGGTATAGGTCTTGCCCGTTCCAGCGGGACCGATGGCAAAGATCAAATCCTTCTGTTCAGAAGCGGACACCATGCGTTTCTGGTTGGCGGTGATGGCCTTGACAGGTACACCACTGCGCCCGAAGACCAACACGTCACTTTCCGACATTTTTTGTTGTAACTCGCTGTCGGTAGCCGACATCATCACGTCTTCTACGGTTTGTGCGGTTAGTTTGCCAATGCGCTCCAACTGCATCATCAGGGTCTCGTAGCGGCTGGCGAAATATTCTATCTCATCGTCATCGCCAATCACTTTTACGAAGTCGCCGCGAGCGATGATTTTGAGTTTGGGAAACATGCTTTTCACAAGCTCCAGATACTTGTCGTTGGGCCCATGGAGTTCCTTGGGATCCACATTGTCGATTTGAAGAATCTGTTCTGCCATTGTCGGTTATTTGCTCGCAAAGATAGTTTTTTTTGAGGACATACTTCCATCCTTTTGACGGGAATAAAAAAATGAATAAAAAAACAAAAATTGTTTCGTTCAATTGACATAAATGCTATACCTTTGCAACATCACTCACAGGGGAACGAGACCATATGGCAATCATCACATTAACAAGCGATTGGGGTAGCACCGATTATTATGCTGCTGCGGTAAAAGGCGCCCTGTTGTCTCGTTTGCCGAATGCCACCATCGTTGACATCACTCACGAAATAGAACCTTACAACATCTCACAAGCCGGTTTTACCCTGAAAAACTGTTATCGTAGTTTTCCGCCAGGTACCATACATATCATTGCTGTTGACACAATAGAATCCTTGGAAAACCCTCATGTCGTTGTCAAGGCTGAAGGGCAGTATTTCATCTCTACTGATAATGGTATTTTTAGTCATATCCTCGATGGGAAGTTTGACGAGGCGGTGATCATCGATGTTCCCCAAGATACCGACTTCTTCACTTTTGCCGCACGTGACCGCTTCGCCAAAGTGGCAGTGATGATCGCCAACGGAGAGCCCTTGTCGAACATTGGTGCGCGTCGGGAACAACTGAATCGGGGTGGAGCCTTCTGCGCCGTTACGCATGGCAATACCATCGAAGGTGTAGTGATGTATATCGATTCCTATGAGAATCTGATTACCAATATATCAAAAGAAGTGTTTGAGGCCGAACGTCGTGGTCGCGACTTTACCATCATGGTGAAAGGCGATTTGTATACTGTCGACAAGATCTCAGACAGTTATCTCGATGTCGACATCGTCGATTTGGTGGCCATCTTTGGCACACACGGCTATCTTGAGCTAGCTTTAAACAAGGCGCCTTTGGCCTCGCTTTGTGGCATCGAGCTGGCCTCCGTCATCAAGGTGGTGTTTCACGATGACAAGCCTCTGCCCCCCACGGGATCATTGTTTTAAAGACTCCTTGTTTTTAATAGAACAAGCTGGAACACCTTCCAAAGAATCAACCCAACCAGAATGCCTAAAACGGCACCACAGAAGATGTCGCCAGGGTAATGGAATCCCAGATAAATACGGCTGTAGCTTGAGATGAAAGCCCAAAGGTAAAGCACGATCCCTACCCATGCCCGGTTTTTACGTAAGGCTGCCGTCATGAAAGCCGCTATGGCAAAGGTGTTGGCGGCATGTGAAGACACGAATCCGTATTTCCCGCCTGCCATACCTTTAGGAAGATATATCAAGTCTTGAAGATCGACATTGTAGCATGGCCTCAAACGTTGAAAGAGAGGTTTGCAGACATGGGCGGAGAGCTGGTCGGAACACAGAACGACTATCCCTAAGGCGATAAAAATCCACCAACAACGTTTGCCGTATTGTTTCACCGTCCAATATATCATCAAAAGATAGAGAGGCAGCCAGACCCACATCTGGGTGACGGCAATCATCACCTTATCCATCCAATCGGTGTGAAGACCGTTGAGGAAAAGGAAAAAACGTTCGTCAAGGGTGCCGAGTGCTTCCATGGCCTTTTACGTTGATCACCAATCTTCTTCTTCGTCGGCTTTGTTCAGCGTCAGCCAAATCAAATCCTTCAGCTCGTCGATGCCTTTGCCGGCAACGGAACTGATGAAGACATGCGGGACCTTCTTGGGAAGGTGCTTTTTGATTTCCTTGATGGTGTCGTCGTCCACCAAGTCGCACTTCGTGACAGCGAGGATGCGGTCTTTGTCCATCAGCTCGGGGTTGTATTTCTTCAACTCGTTGAGCAGAATGTCGTATTCTTTTTTCACATCTTCGCTGATGGCAGGCACCATAAACAATAGGGTCGAGTTTCTCTCGATATGTTTTAGGAATCTGATGCCAAGCCCTTTGCCTTCGGCAGCGCCTTCGATGATGCCTGGGATGTCGGCCATGACGAAACTGCGGTGGCCCCGATAGCTGACGATGCCAAGGTTGGGTACCAGGGTGGTGAAAGGATAGTCGGCAATCTCGGGTTTGGCCGCTGAGACAACGGACAGCAAGGTGGACTTGCCGGCGTTGGGGAAGCCGACCAATCCGACATCGGCCAGGAGCTTCAGCTCCAAGGTGATCCATTCCTCTTGGTTGGGCTCGCCAGGTTGGGCAAACTTGGGCGCTTGTTGGGTGGCTGTCTTGAAGAAGGCGTTGCCCTT
This sequence comes from uncultured Bacteroidia bacterium, assembly GCA_902780195.1. GTDB lineage: Bacteria > Bacteroidota > Bacteroidia > Bacteroidales > F082 > Limimorpha. The sequence goes on along the minus strand of CACZER010000039.1, from coordinate 8,109 downwards.
GCCGCCGCGACCTCCTTTAAGGAGCACCACGGTCTGACCGTCTTCTGTGATTTCGCCCATCATCGTATGGTCTTCCGAGCGATAGGCCACTGTGCCCAAAGGCACGTCGATGAAGACATCGTCGCCGGCAGCACCGGTGAGTTGGTTTCTGCCTCCGGGCACGCCGTCACCAGCAAAGATGTGTTTGGTGTAACGCAGGTGGAGCAGGGTCCACAGCTGGGCATTGCCCCTCAATACGACGTTACCGCCGCGTCCTCCATCGCCACCGTCGGGACCCCCTTTGGGGATGTATTTCTCGCGACGGAAATGCAACGACCCCGAACCTCCTTTGCCCGAACGGCAGAATATCTTGACGTAATCAACAAAATTTGAGTTCATTGTCTCGTTTTTTTTGTTAAAACTCATCGATGTATTCGATGCTTTCGTCACCTTCCGACTGCCAACAGTTGAAGTCGAGGTCCACGCCGGGCGCATAGGGCTTCGGGAAGTCACCCTTGCTGATGTTGAGGTCAGAATCATTGTACACTTTCTTCATATACATGGCCCAGATGGGCAATGCAGTGTGGGAGCCTTGACCTAAGCGGGTGGAGCGGAAGTGTACGCTGCGGTCCTCGGCGCCAACCCAAACGCCTGTGGTGAGGTCGGGAGTGATGCCCATGAAGTAACCGTCGCTGTTTTTCTGCGTGGTGCCCGTCTTGCCGGCAATGGGGTTGTTGAAGCCATACAGCGAACGCAGACGGATACCAGTGCCACTTTGCACCACGCCTTTCATCAGCTCGACCATCTTATAGGCAGTCACTTCGCTCATGGCCTCCGACTCTTCGGGGCTGAAACGTTGGATGACGTTGCCGTTCTTGTCTTCGATCTTCGTGATGAACATGGGCTTGACATAGACGCCTTGGTTGGCGAAGGTGCTCATGGCGCCGACCATCTCGATGAGTTTCAAGTCGCAAACACCCAGGCATATGGAGGGCACAGCGTCGATAGGTGACTCAACGCCCATGCGACGTGCCATGCTGATGACCGCCTCAGGGCCGAATTGGTTCATCAGATAGGCAGAGATCCAGTTGTTCGACTGAGCCAATGCGTTTTTCAACGAAATCTCGCCGCCTCCGCCGCCCGAGTTGCCCGGTGACCAGATACGTCCGTCAGGAAGCTGGATGTTGTATGGGATGTTGGGGATTCTTGTACAAGGTGTGTATTCGCCTTCCTGCATCGCCAATGAATAGACGAAGGGTTTGAACGTGGAACCCACCTGACGACGGGCTTGGGTGACATGGTCATATTTGAAGAAACGGTAGTCCAGGCCGCCGACATAGGCTTTCACATGTCCCGTGTGTGATTCGATGGAGATCAAGCTGGCCTGCAGGAACCACTTGTAGTATCGGATGGAATCCATGGGCGACATGACCGTGTCGATGGGGCCGTTCCACGAGAAGAGGGTCATGGGAACGGGACGGTTGAATTCAGCCAAAATGGAATCCCAGCACACGCCTTCTTCCTTAAGGGAACGATAACGCTCGGTACGTTTCACTGACGTCTCCATGATGTGGTCGATTTCATCGGCAGTGATGTTGGAGAAAGGAGCGTTCTTATAACCTTTCCAATGGTTGAAGAACATAGGCTGCAGCTCTTTGCCCATGAATTCACTGACGGCTTCTTCGGCATACCGCTGCATACGCGAGTCGATGGTCGTGTAAATCTTAAGGCCGTCGCGGTAGATGTTATAGGGTTTGCCGTCGAAGTTCTTGGTGTTTTTCGCCCATTCGTTGAGCTCGCCTCTCAGGAACTCACGGAAGTAGGTGGCTTGTCCCGTGTTGTGGTCCATGATGCCGAAATGCGACATGTCGAGAGGAATCTGTGAGATAGAGTCGCATTCTGCTTGGGTGATGAAACCGTTCTCGGCCATTTTTTGGAGTACGAGGTTGCGTCGGTTCAACGAGCGTTCGGGGTTGCGGATGGGACTGAAACGGGTGGGGGCGTTGACGACGCCTGCCATCAAGGCCGACTCTTCGATGCTGAGCTGTTTCGGGGTCTTGTCGAAGAAGGTCTTTGCGGCAGAGCGTATGCCGAAGGCGTTGTGTCCAAAGGCCACCGTGTTAAGGTACATGGCGATGATCTCCTCCTTTGAGTAATTGTGCTCAAGCTTGGTGGCGGTAATCCATTCTTGGAATTTGCGCAAGACCAATCTGGGGGTGCTTAGGTTCTCGCCACGCGGGAAGAGGTTTTTGGCCAGTTGCTGGGTGATGGTGCTGCCGCCGCCTTTCTTCTTACCTGTGAGGACGCCAAACGCCACACGGAACAAAGCCTTCTCGTCGATGCCGGAGTGCTCGGTGAAACGTTCGTCTTCGATGCTGATCAGCGCCTCAGGAAGGTAAGGCGACAGCTCGCTGTAACGCACATTGGAACGGTTCTCCACGTAATAGGAGCCAAGCAGCTTGCCATCGCAGGAGTAGATCTCGGTGGCAAGGTTGGTTTTGGGGTTCTCCAGCTCGTCGAAGGTGGGCATGGTACCAAAGATGCCGGTGGCCACACAGATGAAAAACAGGATGAGGAACGCTAGCAGGCCTCCAAAGGCAATCCATAGTTTCTGGACAGCTGTTTTCGGCTTCTTGCCAGCTTTTTTCTTGTTGTTATCGTTCATGTCTTATTTTTTTTCGATGAATAGTCCAATATCTGAAATGCCCTTAAGCACGGGTTCGCGCATGGCCTGTTCGATTTCGAAATGGTATGAGCCTGTCAGAGGAAAGCGTAGGTTATCGTTCAGCGGGATGCGAAGGTCACGCATGCTGCCGCTACTTTTCCCGATCCACCGTCCTTCAGGTGTGGCCAAGGTGCACTCTATCGTGTCGTGGGTGAGGTTGCCATTGGGCATTCGGGTGTGAAGAAAGACGAACAGGTTGCTGTATCGGTAGTTTTCCAGATGACGCAATTCAAGGCCGAAGACGTAGCCGTTGATGGTGTCGTCGACGTCGACGTCGAAGCCGACCTTTTCTTCTTGACGCCATTCGGCTTCAGGGATGATGGTGCGCTTGTTGAATGAAGTGTCGGTGCACGACGCTACGCCCAATGCCAAGCCGATTCCGATGATCCAGTTGAATGCTTTTTTCATGTCAGATCGTTTTAGTCGCTCATCTTCTTAAGGTCAGCCTCGCCATAACCTTCGTTGGTGTTGGTGTGGGCTTCCGTAGTCACGGCGTAGTCCTCAAGACATTCGGGCATCTGTCCTTTCTTGTTCAAGGCGATGATTTCTTTCACCTTGTCGACGGGAATAGCCATTATATTGCCTTTGTCGTTGGTATAGGAATACCACATGATGCCTTTGAAGACGTCGTTTTTCTGGTGTATGGCATCGCCGCTTTTGAATTTCAGGACGATGTCGGGGTCCGAGAAGCTCTTCAAGGCTTCCACATAGGCTTCGTATTCGAAGTTGAGGCAGCATTTCAGTTTGCCACATTGGCCGGCCAGCTTTTGTGGGTTGGGGGAGAGCTGCTGCACACGGGCCACCCCGGTCGTAACGGATTGGAAATTGGAAATCCAGGAGGCGCAGCAGAGCTCGCGGCCACATGAGCCTATGCCGCCCAGCTTGGCCGATTCCTGGCGCACGCCAATTTGTCGCATCTCGACCCTGACGCGGAATTCCTCCGCCAGTTTCTTGATGAGTTCGCGGAAATCGACACGGCCGTCGGCGGTATAGTAGAAGATGGCTTTCGTCTTGTCGCCCTGGTATTCCACATCGTTGAGTTTCATCTCCAAGCCGAGGTTCTCGGCGATGACGCGGGTGCGCGACAGAGTGTCTTTTTCCAATTTGATGGCAGACAGCCATTTCTCCACGTCGTTAGCCCTCGCACGGCGATAGATGGACTTCATCTCGTTGATTGGCGTGCGGAAATGCTTGCGTTTCATCTGACGCTCCACAATCTCGCCCAACAAGGTGATGATGCCGATATCGTGGCCTATGGCAGCCTCAACGGCCACCAACTCGCCTACTTCAAGGTTGAGGTCTTCAGGGTACACGAAATAGTCCTTGCGGTCGTTCTTGAAACGGACCTCCGCCAAACAAACATTTCCTTCCACATTCTGACCTTCATAGTCCTTCAGCCAGTCGAACTGGTTCAGCTTGCAGCGGCCGCAAGAAAGCACCTTTTGCCCCGGGGCATACTCTTCGCTGAGCTGACAACCTCGGTGCAATAAAGGGTCGTCAAAGTTGCTGTTTTCTGTTTTATATTGATTGTCATTCATTTGCAAAATTCAATTATTATGATGTGTATAAACTGCAAAAGTACAAAAAAAAACTATATCTTTGTGGCCGAAATTGATGAATACATAAGTTTAACCATAAAAAATATGTCATTATGAAAAAAGGAATTCTCGTAATCCTTGCCCTTTTGGTACTTGCCGTCATTTGGGGCGTGGGCGTGTACAACGGACTGGTCACCAAGCAAGAGGCCGTCGAAACCGCCGTGGGTAACATCCAAACGGCCTATCAGAAGCGTGCCGACCTGATCCCCAACCTGGTCGCCACGGTGAAAAACTATGCCGAATACGAGGCTGGCACCCTGACCGCGGTGGTCGAGGCAAGAGCCAAGGCGACTGCCACCACCCTTGATGCCAAGAACCTCACAGAGGAAAACATGAAGGCTTTCCAAGCCGCTCAGGACGAGATGTCGGGCGCCTTGTCGCGTTTGCTGGTCACGGTGGAACAATATCCCGACCTGAAAGCCAATCAGAATTACCTCGACCTCCAGTCGCAACTCGAGGCATGCGAAAACAACATCGCCAATGCCAGAAGAGAGTTCAATGACACGGCCAAGGCTTACAATACCGCCATCCGTCGTTTCCCGGCCAACATCCTCGCCGGCATGTTCGGTTTCGACAAGAAGCCTTATTTCGAGGCCTCCGAAGCCGCTCAGGAAGCGCCCGATGTGAAGGGACTCTTCGAGTAAAAAAACGAAAAAAACTCTTGCGCTGTTTTTTCTAATCCACTATTTTTGCGGCTTTTAAAAGAACGCAATTATGTGTGGAATCGTTGCATACGTGGGCCGGCAAGAGGCCTATCCCATCCTCATCGAGGGCTTGAAACGCCTCGAGTATCGTGGTTATGACAGCGCCGGCGTGGCGCTGCTCAACGAAGCCGACCAACTCAATATCTATAAAGCTAAAGGCAAGGTCTCCGACTTGGAGGCCTTTGCTTCTTCTAAGGATGTCAGTGGACACATCGGCATCGCCCACACCCGCTGGGCGACCCATGGCGAACCCAACCAGGTGAATGCACACCCGCATCGCTCACAGTCGGGCAACCTGGCCTTGATCCATAACGGCATCATCGAGAACTACCTGAGCCTTCGAAAGGAATTGGAAAAACGCGGTTTTTCCTTCCTTTCTTCGACCGACACGGAAGTGCTCACCAACCTTATCGAGGACGTGCAACAAAGTGAGCATGTGGATCTGTTTGAGGCCGTGCGCATCGCCTTGAACCATGTGGTGGGCGCCTATGCCATCGCCATCGTGGAGAAAGGCCATCCCGACGAGCTGATCGCTGCGCGAAAAGGTAGCCCTATGGTGATTGGCATTGGCGAGGACGAATATTACATTGCCTCGGATGCCACCCCCATCGTGGGCCGCACGCAAAAAGTGGTCTATCTCGAAGATGAGCAGGTGGTCAGGATCAAGTTGGGCGAGGAGTTGCATATCAAGACCATCCATGACGTGGAAGCCATCCCTTATGTGCAGGAGCTGAAGATGAACCTCGACAGCATCGAGAAGGCAGGCTTCGACCACTTCATGATGAAGGAAATCTATGAGCAGCCCACCATCGTGCGCGACACCATGCGCGGCCGCCTCCATCCCGAAGCCAACACCGTGCGTTTGGGAGGCATACAACAATACGAGAAGCAGCTCCTGTATGCCGACAACATCGTCTTTGTGGCTTGTGGCACCTCGTGGCATGCCAGCTTGGTGGGCAGTTACCTCATCGAGAAGCTGGCCAAGATTCGTGTCAAGGTGGAGTATGCTTCCGAGTTCCGTTACCGCGACCCTGTGGTGACGCCTCACGACGTGGTGATTGCCGTGTCGCAGTCGGGCGAGACGGCCGACACTTTGGCGGCCATCCAGCTGGCGAAGGAGAAAGGCGCTGTCGTGTTAGGCATTTGCAACGTCATCGGCTCCTCCATTTCAAGGGCTACGGATGCCGGCATATATACGCATGCTGGTCCGGAAATCGGCGTGGCTTCCACCAAGGCGTTCACCTCGCAGGTGACGGTGATGGCGATGTTGGCCTTGCGCTTGGCCGAACTGAAAGGGTCGATGAAGGACGAAGAACGGCTCGCCTTTATCCAAGAGCTTGACCGCATTCCCGAAAAGATACAATGGACTCTCGACCACAGCGGACACGTTAAAGACATCGCTGCAAAATATAAGGATGTGCACAACATGCTGTATCTCGGACGTTTGCAAAACTACCCCGTCGCCCTCGAAGGCGCTTTGAAGCTGAAGGAGATCTCCTATATCCATGCCGAGGGCTATCCTGCTGCCGAGATGAAACACGGCCCCATCGCGTTGATAGACAAGGATATGCCTGTGGTCTTCATCGCCACCAACCACAGCACCTATGAAAAAGTGCTCAGCAACATCCAGGAGGTGAAGGCGCGCAATGGCAAGATTATTGCCGTGGTGAGCGAGAAAGACGTGTTGGCCCGTCGCATGGCCGACTATGTCATCGAGATTCCCGAGACGGAATGCCTCTACTCTCCGTTGCTGGCGACGGTGCCATTGCAGATCCTCGCTTATCACATCGCCGTGATGCGCGGCTGCAATGTTGACCAACCCCGCAATTTGGCCAAATCGGTCACCGTGGAATAGCCCAAAACGAGCTTCTTTTTATCCCAGATTGCAGTGACGAAAGGAAATTTTCGTCACCATTTCGGCTTTTTCGTCACTAAAAATGCCGTTTTTGTCCCAAATCACGTTTTTTCGTCACTTTTTCAGAATGTTCGTAACATTGTTCTATGGCATCGCTTGGACCATGGTATTTTTGTGTCGTAGAAAAGAGAAAAAGAGATGAAAAAAAAGATTTGCACATTTGGCGATTCGATCATGCGGGGTGTGGTGTCGGACGAGAAGGGTGCCGACGGGAAGCCGATTTATAAGGTGTCGGACATGGGGTTTGTGAACCGCTGCGAGCAAAAGTTGGGCGTCAGGATCCTGAATTTTTCCTGTTTTGGCAGCACCACCTCCCAGGGCATGAAGTATATCAACCGTTATGAAGACCAGGTTAAGGATAGCGATATAGCTGTGTTTGAATATGGTGGCAACGACTGTGACTTCGATTGGAAGTCGGTGTCTGCTGATCCTATGAAGTTTCATGAGCCAAAGGTGACTTTGCACCGCTTTGTGCAACAGTATAAGGCGTTGATTGACAGAATCAAGGGGTTTGGAATGCAGCCGGTCGTCTTGTCGATGCCTTTGATTGACCCTGACCGTTTCTTCGAGTTTTTGTCGATAGGGTTGAACAAGGACAACATCCTCAGTTGGTTGGGAGGTAAGACGATGCGCATCTACCAATGGCATGAGATGTACAATGTTGAGTTGTTCAAGATGGCGCGAGCCTTGCGGGTTCCCATCATCGACATCACCACACCTTTCCTCGAAACGGTCAACTATGGCGATTACCTTTGCTGCGATGGTATCCATCCCAACGAGCGAGGTCATGCCTTAATTGCCGATGCTGTTTCTGACACGGCTTCGCAGCTTATGGGCTGAGGGCAAAACACAAAAGGGATCGGGCATTGTGTCCGGCAAAAACAATTTCCATATCCGTTTTACATTTTCGTTTTTGTTGGGGCGCAATGCCTACGATTCCCTCGTTGACGGGCTTTTTGGGCTGCCACGCTTGTTTGTTTTTTTTCTATATCTTTGCAGGCGTGAAACGTTTGGCGATTGTCATAGGAATCATATCGGGTCTTGTCCTGATGGCCGCTTGCACCCGACCATCCCAGGCCCCTGAGCTCGTCGAAGGGCCGTCCCCTGAACTGGTTGCCGTCGACAGCCTGATGTGGCGACAGCCCGACAGCGCCCTGGTGCTGTTGTTGCCTTGGTTCGACAGCGTCG
>CACZER010000038.1:0-21786 GCA_902780195.1 uncultured Bacteroidia bacterium | reverse complement strand
GCCGCGACGATGATACTGCGGTGAAACGTGGGAAAGTAGTTCGTCGCCCTCCCTTAACGGAAGCCTTCGCGCTCAGCGCGAAGGCTTTTTGTTTTTATACGTTTACTTTCCTTCATTTTTATTACTTTTGCATTCCACATTACCTTTAGTCATGAAAGAATTGCTGATTCGATCAATTTCCGGCTTGTGTTTGGCCGTCGTGTTGCTGGGATCTATATGCCTTTCTCCTTGGGCTTTTGCTGCTTTATTGCTTTTTGTCGTTGCTTGGGGTACCTTCGAGATGGCTCGATTGCTACAATCTGACTTTTCCCCTTATCTTTTGTTGGGAGAGTTGCTTTCTATAACATCCTTTACTTGCGCAGCTTTGACAGCCTTGCAAGTCATCCCCAGCCAATGGCTTCTGCTTGAAATCCCATTATTGCTGTTGCCTTTCCTGGTGGCATTATTCTCCACCAACAAGGATGTCAAACAAGTGTTTGGCTTTTTTTACGCCAGCTTGTTTTTCCTTGTCTTGCCCGCTTCCTTGATGCTTTTCTTTTATCGCACTGACCTACTCGGTAATATAGCAGGCCCTGGCTTGGTTATCTTGGTTTTCTGCCTTCTTTGGGCTAATGATATCTTTGCTTATCTGACTGGAAAACTGCTAGGGAAACATAAACTTTTCTCTCGCATTTCTCCTGGAAAAACTATTGAAGGCAGTATAGGTGGGCTTGTGTTCACGCTTATTGCCACAATGATATTCGCCCATTATTCGGATTGGCTCCCCGTTTCTGTCGGTATCGGTATGGCCGCCCTCGCTGTCGTGTTTGGTACCTTGGGCGATTTGTGCGAGTCGATGCTGAAACGCCAAGCAGGAGTGAAGGACTCTGGAAAACTGATCCCTGGCCATGGCGGCATTTTGGATCGTTTTGACTCCGTTTTGTTTAGCGTGCCTTTTATTTTCGTTTATTTGCAGCTGCTATGAGAATCCATAGAAAGATACACGAAGAAGGAACGAAAGCTATACTGATAGCCTTTGCCATTGTTGCGGCGTTAGTCTTTCTTGTCAATTGGCTTTGCCCCTCACAAACGATATGGCATTATCTTTTTTATGTGTTTGAGGTCTTGGTTCTTATTTTGACGGTCCGCTTCTTCCGTGTCCCGATTTGGCGTAAGACCACAATAGAAGAAAACGCTGTCATCTCGCCTGCTGATGGCGAAGTGGCTGCCAACGAAGTGGTTATGGAAGAGGAGTATTTTCACGATGAACGCCGTCAGATTTCAATATTCATGTCTATCTATGACGTGCATGTCAATTTTTTCCCTTTCAATGGCATAGTGACCTATTACAAATACCATCCAGGGAAGTTTTTGTTGGCGTTTAAGCCAAAATCTTCTTCCGATAACGAACATAATACCATCATTATCAAGGATTCAAAAGGACGTGAGATCATGGTTAGGCAGATTGCCGGATTTGTGGCACGTCGCATTGTATGTGACCTGCAACCTGGTGAAGAGGCCATGGCCGGCGAAGAATTGGGTATGATTCGCTTTGGCTCACGAGTGGATGTGTTTTTGCCTTTGGACGCCGATATCGCAGTGAAGATAGGGGATAAGACCAAAGGTAAAGAAACGGTTTTGGCACGACTGAAATAATCAGAGCAATTTGGTGATTTCCATCAAGCTTTTTACTTCAAAAGTGCGGCTACCTATCGTGTCTGCTCCACTTGGATTGTAATATAATTGGTCTATCCCTGCAGCGCGGGCTCCATCAATATCAACAGCCATCTCATCACCTATCATCAGGCTTTCTTCGGCTTTTGCACCTGCCTTGCGTAGCGCGTACAGGAAAATTTCAGGATTGGGCTTTTTTACGCCGACTTCCTCCGACACCGTCAAGGTCTCAAAATAAGGCTCTAACCCCGAACCATTCAATTTGGTGTGTTGTATTTCTTGGAAGCCATTGGTGATAATATGAAGATGGTATTTGGGCCTTAAATAGTCCAGAAGTCCCATCGTCCCAGTAACGAGTCTGACAATCCGAGGCGACCAATAAACATAGTCTTCACTCAGATGGTCAGCCAAATCGATATCGTGGATACCATAATGTTCCAAAGGCTTCAGGAAACGAGTGCGATTGAGATCGTCCTTGGTGATTTGGTTGGCACGATAAAGCACCCATAGCTGTTCGTTCAATGGATGATATACCTCGTGAAAATCATGTGCACTTGGGATGCCAAGTTCCTTCAACCTGTATTTCTCATAGATACGTTCAAAGGCGACTTCGGCTGCTGCGTCAAAGTCCCATAAGGTACGGTCAAGGTCGAAGAATATATGCCGATACTGCTTCATCGCTTCAACATTTGACGTTGCCATTCGAAAAGGGCCACGGCTGTGGCTTGGCTGACATTCAACGAACGGGTTGGTCCTGGAACAGGTATATATACTACCATGTTGCATTGTGATAACAACGACTCGTCAAGGCCTTTGCTTTCGTTTCCGACTACGAAGGCAATGTCCTCGGGCAGCTCTGTGTCGTAGATACAGGTGGCATTGTCGGCAGTCTCAATGGCGACAATGGTCTTGTTCTGGGGGATGACGTCATGGAGGTTGTCCGTTTCAGCAAAGTACCATTTGATATTGTCTCTGCTGGATGCAGCTGACCGCCTGACTTTTCCCATTTTATGCTCCTTCTCACTGCCAAGAAAGCACACTTCTGTAGCACCGATATTGTCGGCCAGACGAATCAGTGCCCCAAGATTGTCTGGCGTCATTAGGTGATCGGCGACCACCATGGGCCGAGGAATGCGCTGATAGAGGTTTTCAGTGTTGATTTGCTTGAACAGTTCGTTGGATTTCAAATAGGTCATAGGAATGTGACGAGCTTTTGGAGTTGGGCGCAAAAATAATGTTTTTCCCTCAATGGAGAGAGTTTCCTGTTAAAGTAAAACCTAAACGGGGCCCGTTAGAGCCCCGTTTCACGCATCAGAATCAAATAGTTTGCAGTTTGGGAAAAGCCTTAGTCCACGTTGTCGTGGAGGAAAGGATTCTCGCCGCTGATGCCCTCTTTCGAGGTGGTATAATGTGAGACGTCGATTTGGTTGGAATGGCTCACGTCGACGTTACGGCGCAAATAGGCAGGTTGGTTTTCCAATTCTTCCAGTCCTTTTTGCGTCCTGAAGTTCATGCTCAATGCACGCAACCTTTGTTTTTTCAGTTCTTCCTTGGGATCATTTTGTTTCGCTTTTTTGCTTTCCATCAAAGCGACTTCCTGTTCCGCTTTTGCGGTCACCTCTTCCTTGGTGATGAAGTGGGACGTGATCTCGAACCCATCGTCTTCACCAGTCGAACGGAATGGATTGTCAAAGATCCTGACAACGGGCTTTTCCTCTTCAGGATGGAAGATAGGCGTAGGCTCCGGTGTTGGCATTGGGGTAGGTGTAGTTTCGACGATAGGCTCTGGATCGATGGGTGCCAAAGGTTCTTCCTCTTCGTCTGAGAACAAGGTGTGTACCACCTTTTCTTCTTCAGGCTGCTGGTTGACAGGTGTTTCGGTCTCTTTGGATTCAGGCTCTTCCACCACTTTGGCTTCTTGAGGCTTTGGAGTGTCTACTGTCGTCACAACGGGTGGTAGTTTGGGCTCTCCGATGAGGTTGCCTTCAAGGTCATATTTTTTCTTGTTTTGGGGTTCAGAAGGAGTGCTCTTCTTGTGGTCTTCGATCGAATGCCAGTCGTTGGGCTTGCTTTCGTGGTTGAATCCAGTGGCAATTAGGGTTACGCTCAAAGCCTCACCCAAGCTTTCATCGGTGCCGTTGCCCCAGATGACATCTGAGTTGTTGCCACAAGTGTTTTGCGCTATCTCGAGGATGTCATCCACCTCGTCGAGTGTGACCTCGTTGCTCCCCGATGTGATGTAAAGCAGGATGTTCTTGGCGCCTTCGATGTTGGAGTCGTTCAGCAGGGGTGACTTGATGGCGTCTTCAATGGCTCTTTGCGCCCTGTTTTCGCCTTCTGCGACACCAGTGCCCATGATGGCTTTACCGCTGTCTTTCATGACAGTGGTGACATCCTCGAAGTCGACGTTGACGTAACCCGGAACCGTGATGATTTCGGCGATGCCTTTGGCGGCTGTTGTCAGCACGTCATCGGCTTTCTTGAAGGCTTCGGAGAGTCGCATGTTGCCGTATTCGTCGCGGAGTTTGTCGGTGCTGATAAGAATGAGTGTGTCGACACAGGCTTTCAGCTCGTCGATGCCGGAGAGGGCCTGCAGCTTGCGGCGACGGCCTTCTCTTTCCATTGGCATGGTGACGATGCCCACGGTAAGGATGCCGCGGTCTTTAGCTATTTTTGCGATGACAGGTGCAGCGCCAGTGCCTGTTCCACCACCCATACCAGCGGTGACGAACAACATTTTGGTGTCTTCATCGAGAATGCTTTCGATTTCGCCACGGCTCATCTCAGCGGCTTCACGTCCGATTCTGGGATCGTTTCCAGCGCCCAAATCGCGTTTGCCGAGGTGTACCTTTGTTTTCACATTGCTTTTCATCAAAGCCTGATAGTCGGTGTTGCAAAGAATGAAATCGACGCCTTTGATGCCTTCTTCCATCATGTGGTTGACGGCATTGCCGCCGCCGCCGCCGACACCGATTACCTTAATGTAGTTGGGGACTTCCATATTGACGGGTTTGAATAATTCGTCGTTGTTAGGAGTGTTGATGGTGTAATTGTTGTCCATAGGTCAGCGTTTCATTATTTGATGTCATCAGTGGTGAAAATGTTCGAGAAGGAGGTGATGATTTCCTTGAGGTCGATCTTTTTCTTGGTCTTGCCGCCTTTCTTGTCTTTCGAATCCATCTCTTCTTCGTTGGCAGCGTCTTCGATGGCTACCTCTTGGACGGCTACGACGTGGGCTTTCGCTTTTTCGGCTTCCTGTGAGGCGTGGAGCTTGCTGTCGAGTTGCATCCTTGCTATGCTTTCGATGACGATGCCGATGCTGGTGGAATACATGGGACTCGATAGCTCTTTCATTGTTGTTTGAGCGAGATGCTCGTCAGGGTGACCGATGCGGACTTCCAAGCCCGTCTTGAATTCGGCAAGCATCTGTATGTCTTTCATCATGGCACCACCACCTGTGAGGACGATGCCAGCGATAAGTTGGTTTTCTGATTTCGCTTTTTGGATCTCGTAGTTGACCAGCTCAAAGATCTCTTCAAGTCGAGCTTGGATGATGTGGGCTAGGTTCTTGAACGAAATCTCTTTGGGTTCTCTTCCTTTGATGCCAGGGATGGAGACCACTTCGTCGTCGCGGTTTTCGCTGGCAAGGGCGGAGCCGAACTTCACTTTGACTTCCTCTGCATAGTGCTTGATGATGGAGCATCCTGTGCAGATGTCTTCGGTGATGATGTTGCCGCCGAAGGGGATGACAGCCGTGTGTTGTATCTTCTTTTCTTTGAAGATGGCGATGTCGGTGGTGCCGCCGCCTATGTCGATGAGGACAACGCCGGCGTCTTTTTCTTCTTCATCCAACACGGCTTGTGCCGATGCGATGGGCTCCAAAATCATGTAATCCATCGACAAGCCTGCACTTTCGATGCATTTCACTATGTTTTTGGCAGCAGAGGTCTGACCGATGATGACGTGGAAGTTGGCTTCGATCTTATTGCCCAACATGCCCACGGGATTGGTGGCCAGCTCTCCATCGACGTAGGTGTCTTGACGGATGACGTCGATGATTTCTTCGCCAGGCGTCATGTTGATCTTGAACGTGTCGTGACGCAGGCGTTCAAGTTCGGCATCCGTGATTTCAGTCTCTGGGTTGTCGCGCATCATGACGCCACGGTGTTGCAGGCTCTTGATGTGTTGCCCTGCAATGCCGACGCTGACGCGGTTGATTTCGACGCCCGACTGGTCTTCGGCCTGTTTGACGGCGATTTTAATGGCTTCTACTGTTTCGAAGATGTTGGTGACGACGCCTCTTCTGACGCCCGTCGATACGGTTTTGCCGTATCCCAAAATCTCAATTTTCCCGTTCTCAGCCTTGCGGCCTACGATACAGGCTACTTTGGTTGTTCCGATGTCTAAACCGACGATGATTTTTCCTTCGTTCATGACTTTATCCTTTCGTGCAAACTATTTGATTTTTATATTTTAGATTGATTTTTTTCATCCTTAACAGTTCCGAGTTATAGGTCTTCTGCTTCATGAAAATCTCCATCCTTTTCAGCTTGTCGTCGATGTTGCAGGTGTCACCTACGATGACACGTGCGTCGACATCCTTGATGACCAACTCGAAATCATTTCTGTTGTCGCAATAGATCTGCCCCACACAATTGCTCATGAAGTCGTTGTTTTTGATGGCTTTGTAGATGTACAGGGCGTCTATCAGATTGCGCTCGTTGTCAAGAGTGTCGCATAGAACGTGTGGATGTCTTAGGGAATCGAGGCTGAAACGACCACTTGCAATGAGCACATAGGGGGTGTATTCGTTGCTGGAGGGCACTGCGATGCCTTGTTCGGTGAGATATATGGACTGCCCTTGCTGGGTGTATACTCTAAGAACGGGATCGTATTCCTTGACGTTGATGTTTAAGATGCCTTGCATGTCGATGAAAGCAGAACTTGTTTCTACCCAAGGGTTGGAATGCATCTGGTTTTTGACAGCCATCATGTTGAAAGTGCCGATCTTCGACTTTTCGCACATTTGCCCCACTTTGTTGAGGATGATGGTTTCTTTCACGAAGCCGCTGTCTTGCTCCCGCTCGATGTTGAGGTTTACGGATTTGACGGGTTGCTTCAGATAGTATTCACGGGCAAAGATGAATAAGGCTACCAAAGCGGCTGCAGTAATAACCCAGGCTACTATGCTCAGTATCTTCTTTACCATGATGCTATCATTTTTTCTAAGGGTTCAACAAAACGGTCGATATCGCCAGCGCCCATCGTTACAAGCAACTCGGGCTTTTCTTTTTCTACGATGTTGAGGAGCTCCTGCTTGGTGCAAAGCCTCTTGTTGGCATTGGTCATTTTGTCAAGAAGGGCTTGTGAGGTGATTCCTTCGATGGGGCGTTCGCGGGCGGGATAGATGTCGAGAAGGATGATTTCGTCGGCCAATCCCAGTGTGGTGGCAAACTCATTCATGAAGTCGCGCGTGCGTGTAAAGAGGTGGGGCTGGAACACCAAGGTAAGGCGTTTCTTGGGGAAGGAAGCCCTGACAGCGGCGATGCAAGAACGTATTTCCTCCGGGTGGTGGGCGTAATCATCGATATAGCAATGACGCTCGTTGTTGACCCTAATGTCGAAACGACGCTTCACACCCTTGAAAGTGGTCAATGCTGCTGCAATTTGTTCTTCGTCGAGTCCTATCAGTTTGGCAGCGATGAAAGCGGCTGTGGCATTCATCACGTTGTGCTCTCCGGCGAGTGGGAGACGGACTTCGGTCATCTTGCCTTCGCCGTTGATTAGGAAATCGGTGATGCCATTTTCCGACTTGACGATGCTCGACTGATAGTTGCATCGTGCTCCGAATCCAAATCGCAACTCTCTGTCGGAAGTCACAGCAAGTCCTTCCTTGATGATGACTTGTTTCTCAGTGAGTTTCGCAAAGTCGTTGAAGCTTTCCAAGAGATGTTGTTTGTCGCCATAGACATCGAGATGGTCGGAGTCAACGGAATTGACAATGCTGATATTGGGATGCAGGTGTAGGAAGGAACGGTCGTATTCATCGGCTTCGACGACCAGGAGGCTGTCGGTGCCTTTGCCGAGCAACAGGTTGCTGTTGAAGTTGTTGGCAATGCCACCAATGAAGGCCGTGGTATTGACGCCACATGTGTTGAGGATGTGGGCGATCATGGCGGTCGTAGTGGTTTTGCCATGGGTGCCAGCAATGGCGATGGTGAAGTGGTTCTCCGAGATTTGTCCCAGAGCCTGTGCGCGTTTCACGATGGGGACGCCACGTTTCCGTAGTGCTTCGAATTCATTCAGTTCTTGTGGCACCGCAGGAGTGTAGATGACAATGTCAATGAGGGCTGGCAATATAGAGGGATTGTCTTCATAATGGATTGCCATGCCCTCATTTTCCAATTGTTTGGTCAACGGCGAAGGGGTGCGGTCGTATCCGGCGACGGTGCAGCCGAGGCTATGGTAATACCGTGCCAAGGCGCTCATGCCGATGCCGCCTATACCTAAGAAATAAATGCTATGTCCTTCTCCGTATTTCATTGGTGTTATCCTATGGCTTTTATGATTTGGTCTACGATGTCGTCGGCAGCATTGGGGCGAGCGAAATGCCCGATGTTGGCCTTCATGCGTTCCATCTTTTCGGGGTCGGCGACAAGGGCTTTCAAAGTGGGTATCAGCTTGGTTTCCGTCTCCGCATTGTTGACCATGATGGCGGCGTCGGCTTCCACCAGACGTTGCGCGTTTTTGGTCTGATGGTCTTCGGCTGCCGTGGGCAGCGGCACGAAGATGACGGGCTTCTGCACCAGCGACAGCTCCGAGATCGACATGGCACCGGCGCGAGAGATGACGACGTCGGCAAGGGTGTAGGCCAAATCCATGCGGTCGATGAAAACGGTCGGTTTTACGGTGGCTTCCAGCCCTGCTGCCTTGACTTCGTTGCAGGCTTGTTCGTAGTAGAATTTTCCGGTTTGCCAGATGAGTTGCATCTCGCCGTCTTTGAAGGCGTCGAGTTGTGCGCTGATGCCTTTGTTGATGCCCAAGGCACCTTGGCTTCCGCCAACGAGCAGCACCACGGGCTTGTTAGGGTCGACTTGGAAGAAAGCGGCGGCTTCCTCACGGGTTCCGCTGGCCTTGATGTTGGCTCTTAACGGGTTGCCTGTGAGGTGTATGCGGTCCTTCGGGAACCATTGTTCCATGTGGTCGTAGGCCACACAGATGGCTTTGGCTTTTTGTCCTACGTTACGGTTGGTTTTTCCGGGATAGGAGTTTTGCTCTTGTATGATGGTGGGGATGCCTAGCCAGTTGGCAGCTTTCAGGGTGGGACCGCTGGCGAAACCGCCTACGCCGATGACGGCATCGGGACGGAAACGTTTCAAGATCTTCCTGGCCTTGGTGAGGCTGCTCGCCAACTTGAAAGGCAAGGTGACGACGGACAAGTCTTTCGTAAATCCGCTAATCCATAGTCCTTCGATGGGATAACCTGCTTTCGGAACGCGTTCCATCTCCATGCGGCCTTTGGCGCCGATGAACAGGATGTCGGCTTGAGGATAGCTGCGCTTGATGGCGTCGGCGATGGCGATGGCGGGGAAGATGTGACCTCCCGTTCCGCCTCCACTGATTACTATTTTAGGGTTTTCTTTCATGCTTCTTCGGGTTTGAGGGTTGTTGCTTCGCCTTGTTCGGGCTCTTCTTCTATGGCCTGCAGGTCTTCTTCGGCTTCTTCTTCGATGTTGCGGCTGACACTCAATATCATGCCTATGATAAAGCCAGTGGCCATCATGGAGGAACCACCCATACTGACGAAGGGGAGTGGCTGTCCCGTTACGGGCAGCAATCCGATCGACACACCCATATTGATCATGGCTTGCATGATGACGATGAATCCCAAACCAAAGGCCATGTAGGCACCAAAGGTGAGGGGCCGCTTGTGCACGATGCGGATCACGCGGGTGAAGAGGATGACATACAACATGATGACGATGATGGCGCCGATGAGGCCATATTCCTCGATGATGATGGCGAAGATGAAATCGGAATAGGGATGGGGTAGGAAGTTGCGTTGTTCACTCTTGCCTGGGCCTTTGCCGAAGACTGAGCTGGTGGCTACAGCGATTTTGGCATAGGTTTGTTGGTAGTGGTGGTCGTCGAAAGGATCGAAGCCTTCTTCCTTGCTCTCGCCCATGCTTTCGATACGGCCTTTCCAGGTCTGGATACGGTTTTTCTTTGGCTGGAAGGCTTCCACGGCAGTGCCGCCTTCTACCAGTTCCATGCGCGCTTTTTCGGCTTTCTTGTTTCCGATGGATGTCTTTGCGGCATCGAAGGCTATGTAAAGGCCTAAGCCGACAATGCCGATGCCCATGATGGCCAGGATGTGGAGAAACTTTACCCTGCCAACGAAAAGCAACACCATGCAAACCACGAGCAGGATGGCCGCTGTCGACAGGTTTTCAGGGAAGATCAAGGCGACGGTGGCAAGGATAGGAAGGGCAAGTTTGATGAGGACTTCTTTAAGGCTATAAAGCTTATCACCCATCTTGATCAGCTGTCGCGACAGATAGGTAATCAGGATGATTTTGGCGATTTCGCTGGGCTGGAACGACATGCCAAACAGGTTGATGGCACGGCTGGCTTGGTTGATGTTCTTGCCAAACAATAGCGTGTAGAGCAGCAAGGCCAAGCAAGGGATCAGCAAGACCCAGGCGAAGGCCGCAAAGCGACGGTAGTCGATGCGGTAGGCAATGTACATCATGATGTAGCCGAGGAGCAGCGTGCTGGAGTGCTTGAGCAGCAGACGTCCGGTATTGCCGCCATAGTTGTTGAATACCAAAGCGCTGGTGGCGCTGTACACTACAATCAGGGAAACAATCCCTAAAAGCAGTGCCACCACCCAGATGACTTTGTCCCCGCGAAATGTCCTACCGATGATATTCATTTTTTCAATTGATTGACTGATGCTACATAGGCTTCACCTCTTTCGACGAATGATTCTTTCTGGCTGCTCGACTTGCAGGCAGGAGAATAGAGGACGATGTCGTCTTCCTGTGCTAGGGCCGAGGCCATCTTGACAGCCTCGTCGATGTCGGTGGCGCTGTATATCTCAGTGATGCTTTCCTTGAAGGAACTTTTAAGGTTCTTGTTGTTTTTTCCAACACAAATCAGGGCTCTGACAGAGCGTTTTGCCAAGGGCTTGAGCTCGGTGAAGTCGCAGTTCTTGTCGTCGCCGCCAGCAATCCAAACGACGGGCTTGATGATGTTTTCGAAGGTGAACCATGTGGCGTTGACGCTCTCGGCTTTCGAGTCGTCATAGTACATGACGCCGTCGATGGTGTCGACGTAGTCCTGCCTGTGCCCGACATAATCCATGTCACTCAAGCATTGCTTGATGTTTTCCTTCCTGATGTGCAATACCATGGATTGGATGCCCGCAGCCATGTTTTCGGGCTTTTTGTATCTGGTGTTCGTAAGTTCTTCGTAATAAGTCATGGTATTTATTCTTTGCTTGTTGTTGTGTTATCTGATTTTAAAGGTGATGAGTGTAAATGCTGCCAGAAGGATGGTCACAATCCAAAAGCGGATGGTGATTTTCACTTCATGGTGTACGATGTCATGGTTGGCGCCAGGTCCCTTAAAGGTCACCGTGCTGTTGGGCCATGAGGTCTTGAACTGGCTGTAAGACGTTCTGAAATGGTCGTGCAAGGGACCTTTTTTCCATATGCGGTGCTTCTTGCCTGTCTTGACAAAACGCTTCACGTCGAGGTCGGAGAGAATCTCGAAGAGGAAGACGCCACAGAGCAGGGGAAGCAACAGCTCCTTGTGCATGATGATGGCGGAGACAGCGATGATGCCGCCAATGGTGAGGCTGCCTGTGTCGCCCATAAAAATCTGGGCAGGGAAGGAGTTGAACCACAAGAAGCCGATGAGCGCACCGACAAAAGCGGCGAGGAAGACCACGACTTCTTCGCAACCTGAGATGAACATCAAGTCGAAGTGGCTTGCCGTGACGGCATTACTCGAGATGTAGGCGAGTATCAATAGGGTGATGCCTATGATGGCCGAATTGCCTGATGCCATGCCATCCATGCCGTCGTTGAGGTTCGATCCGTTGGAGACCGCTGCCACGATGAAGACAGTGAGCAGCACGAGGAAGATCCATGCCAGCTTGTACATCCATTTCTCGCCGGCCCATTTGAAGAGGTTGGCGTAGTTGAGGTTATGGTTCTTCAAGAAAGGTATCGTGGTGCGGGTCGATTTGACGTCGGGGCTTTTCACGACCACTTCCTTGTTGTTTTCGATCTTCAGTTGCACGGTCTCGTTGATTTGCACGGCGGGGCTGAAACGGAGCGTGAGGCCGACGATGAGGCCAAGGAGGATTTGTCCGCCTAACTTCACCCATGGCTTGATGCCGTCCTTGTTTTTCTTGAAGGTCTTGGTGTAGTCGTCGGCAAAGCCGATGGCGCCCAAGAGCAAGGTGGTGATCATCATGAGGATGAGGTAGACGTTATGGATCTTGCCTACGAGGAGACAGGGAATCATGATGGCCGTGATGATGATGACACCGCCCATGGTGGGCACGCCTTTCTTCTGGGTGTTGTAGGGGTCGGTCTTCTCATCACGCTGGGTCTCTACGATGTTCTTGCGCTTCAAGAGCTTGATAAAATGGTTTCCAAACCATACTGAGATAATCAGTGAAAGGATGATGGCCATGGCAGCGCGGAAGGTGACGTAATTGAACATGCCGGCGCCGGGTACGTTACAATGCTCTAGATAGTTGAAGAGATAGTATAACATCAGTGTGCCTCCTTAAATGCTTTCGACAACTCTTCCTTGTCGTTGAAATGGTTTTTAACTCCGTTGATTTCTTGATAGTTTTCGTGCCCCTTTCCAGCAATGAGGATGATGTCGCCTTTCTTCGCCAGTGCCACTGCGGTGCGGATGGCCTCGCGGCGGTTGGTGATAGCCAACACTTTGTGGTTGTCTTCTTCGGCGATGCCGGCTTTCATCTGTCTGATGATTTCGTCGGGGTCTTCGTTGCGTGGGTTGTCGCTGGTGAGGATGACCTTGTCGCTCATCTTAACGGCTGCGGCTGCCATCTCGGGGCGTTTGGTGGTGTCGCGATTGCCGCCACAGCCAACAACGGTGATCAGCGTCTCCTTGTGGCAACGCACTTCGTTGATGGTGCTGAGCACGTTTTCCAAAGCGTCGGGGGTGTGGGCGTAGTCGACGATGCCTACGATGCCGTTGTCGGAATGGAGCATGTCGAAACGACCGTTGGCGCCTTTCAGCTTGCTGATTTCCACCAGCAGCTCGTCTTTGTTGAAGCCCAAGGCGGTGGCAGCGCCGTAGATGGCAAGCAGGTTGCTGGCGTTGAAGCCGCCGACGAGTTGGGTGTAGACCTCAGTCCCGTTCACCTTGATTAGCATGCCGTCGAAGTGACTCTCAAGCACTACGCCTTTAAAGTCGGCATCGTGTTTTAAGGCGTACGACAGCTTTTGTGCCCTCGTGTTTTGCAGCATGACAGCACCGTTTTTGTCGTCGGCGTTGGTCAGGGCGAAGGCGGTGTTGGGCAGGTTGTCGAAGAATTTCTTTTTGGCGTTGCGGTAGTTGGCCATCGTCTTATGGTAGTCGAGATGGTCGTGTGTCAGGTTGGTGAAAATGCCCCCGGCAAAGTGAAGCCCGGCAATGCGGTCCTGGTCGATGCTGTGGGAGCTGACTTCCATGAAGGCATATTCACAGCCTTGTTCCACCATGCGGTGCAGCAAGGCGTTCAGCTCGATGGGGTCGGGGGTGGTGTGCGTCGATGGAATCACCTCGTGGCTGACGATGTTCTCGATGGTGGAGAGCAAGCCGCAGGCGTAACCTGCATCGGTGAACAGACGGTAAAGCAAGGTGGCGATGGTGGTCTTGCCATTGGTGCCCGTCACGCCGACCAGTTTCAGTTTTCTCGACGGGTTGCCGTAGAAATTGGAAGCGCCGACGCCCAAGGCGTAAGCCGAGTTGTCGACACGTATGTAGGTGACGTTATCGGCTTTTTTCTTAGGCATCTTCTCGCCTACGATGACAAGAGCGCCGCTCTCGATGGCCTTGTCGATATAGTCGTGGCCGTCGACCTGTGTGCCTTTCACGGCGAAAAACAAGGAACCTTCGTGGACTTGTCGCGAGTCGAAGGTGATGTCGAGGATGTCGAGGTCTTTCTCGCCGGTGATCTCAAGCAGGTTGCAGTTGGCTATTATATCTTTGAGCTTCATGGTCATTCAAGTTTTAATGCGATGGTTCTTCCTTTGCGTAGCGTGTCGCCGGGTTGCAGGGATTGCTGGCACACCGTTCCTTGTCCGCTGAACGTGGCTTTGCCTCCGAGGCTCTCGATGAGGTAGACGGCATCGCTGATGTTCATGCCGATGAGGTTGGGGACGGTGGCGGGACGTATCTCTACTTTCTTGATCTTGGCTTCTCCGTTTTTGCTGTTTTCGATGGTGACCCAATCGCCATCCAAGGCATAGTCGGTATATTCATTTTGCATACCGTTGAGGTAGGCGAGGGTTTTGTCGTGGCGGACGATGACGTTGTCGGGCTTGATGTGGCGTGCAGTGTCGGCTACGGCTATGTCTTCTTGTGTGCCGAGGCGCATGGCGTACACTTTCTCTGCAATCTCGCGGAAGCCGGGTGCCGAGACGCTACCAGCGGCCCAGAACTGGCCACGGGCACGGCTGACTACGACGATGCAGCTGTATTTTGGCTTGTCGGCAGGGAAGTAGCCCACGAAAGTGGTGTTGTAAAGCCTTCTCCCCGTGTGCGGGTCACGGTAGGAATAGCCGAGACGCGGGTCACAATACTGTGCGGTGCCGGTCTTGCCTGCGGTGCTGACGATGCAGTCTTTCAGCTGACGCTTGGCAGTGCCTCTTTGCGTGACGCCTTCCAGCATGGTTTGTAGCATGCTGATGGCCTCAGGCGGCGCAATCTGCTCGTTCAACACAACGGGTTCGAACTTTTCGACGGTCTGGTTGCCATGACGGATCTCGGTGACGAATTGGGGCTTCATCATCTTGCCACCGTTGGCGATGGCGTTGTAGAGCGTGATGAGGTGCATCGGCGTGACGTTCACCTCGTATCCTATCGACATCCATGGCAATGAGACGTTCGACCAAATCTTCCTTCCGTCACGGGTCTTGTCGTCAGGGTGCTTGATGATGGGCTGAGCCTCGCCAGCGATGCCAGTGCCTATCTTCTTGTTCAAGCCAAGGGCATACAAGCCTTCGACATATCTCTCAGGGTGTGCCATGAAGGCTTTGGTGATGAGCACGGCGGTGCCTTTGTTGGACGATTGTTCGATGACTTCCTGCACGGTGGCGATGCCGTTCTTGGTGAAGCTGTGGTCGTCTTTCATCACGCGGTTGGAGAAATGGATGGGGCCGGTGCCGATGTTCACCTTGTCGTCGAGCTTGAGGTTGTGGTTATGGTTCATCAAGACCACCATGGAGGCGATTTTGAACACTGAGCCTGGCTCATAGCGTTCGGCCATGGCGAAGTTGTATGACTCTTCGTACTGTCCTGTTTCGTGGTTCAGCTTCAGGTTGGCGATGGCCTTCACGTAGCCCGTTTCCACTTCCATGAGCACGGCACAGCCTTGTTCGGCCTTGTTGGTGACCATGGTGTTGTTGAGGGCGCTCTCCACGATGTCCTGCAGGTTGATGTCGAAGGTGGTGACGAGGTCGTCGCCGTTCTGTGCGTCGACGTCTTCGTCGGAGGGGACGGGAATCCAGTCGCCGTGGTGGATCCTACGCACCAGCTGATGCCCGTTTTGGCCTTTCAGGTAGTCGTTGTAGGCGCCTTCGAGGCCGACATATAGGTTCTCGTTTTCGTTGACGTAACCGATGAGACGTCCTGCCAGCTCTTTATAGGGGCGAGTGCGACGTGTCTTTTTCTCTGCCACGATGCCGCCCTTGAAAGGTCCTCTGTTGAAGATGGCGAACTTTTGCATCTGGCGGTATTCGCTGAGCGAGATGTTCTTGGCGATGGGGTGGTAGCGTTTGCCTTCGGCTTTGGCGGTGCTGAGGTATTCTTTCCATTGTGCAGCCGTCCTCTTGGGGATGAGGAGCGCCATCTGTTGGCTCAGCGAGTCAATCTTGCTGACGAAGATCTCCTGGTCGACCGATTGCGAGTCGAAAAACACGTCGAAGACGGGCACGGAGGTGGCCATCAGCTTGCCATCGTAGGAGAAGATGTTGCCTCTCGAGGCTTCCAGCTCCTTGACGCGCAACTCGCGCTTCTCGGCTAGCTCGACAAGCTCTTTGCTGTCCTTGGTCTGCACGAGGATGATCTTGGCGAGCAAGGCCACGCCAAACAGCAGCACAAGCATGTACACCAGATGGGTCTTCCAAAGTGTGTCGGTTTTCGGCTCTATGTTCATGGCTCTTCTGGTGTTTCGGGTTCGTTGTCGAAGGTGATGCGTTTTAAGGGCTCTGTGGGTTCCTTGATGCCAATGCCGCTCAGGCGTTTGGCCAGGACAGATTGCTTGGAGGCCTGCATGATGGCCGATTTCAGTTGTATGTAGTCGACGTGCAAGTCGTTCAGTTCCTTGCTCACCTTGGCGATTTCACGGCTGCGTTCTTCGGCGATGTAGGTGTTGGTGATGATGATCATCAGCAGGACGGTGACGTAGACGATAAACGGGAACTGTTTGGTGAACTTCTCCTTCACCAGGAAGCTGCCACCCAGGATCGACATGAGGGACCTTCCGCCTTTTTTCTTCTCTTTCTTCTTGTCTTTCATGGCTTACTTCCTTTCTGCAATTCTCAACTTGGCGCTGCGGGCGCGGCTGTTGCGTTCTATTTCCTCTTCGGAAGGGGTGATGGGCTTCCGTGTTATTATTTTATAAGGTGTGAGCAGGTTGCCGAAGAAGTCTTTCTCTTCTTTTCCTTCGGCGTTGCCGGTCTTGGTGAAGTTCTTGACGATGCGGTCTTCCAGCGAGTGGTACGACATCACCACGAGGCGTCCGCCGCTTTTGAGCACGTCGGGGCATTGCGACAGGAAGGCGGTCAGGGCGTCGAGCTCTTGGTTGACTTCGATGCGCAAGGCTTGGAAGATCTGTGCCAACACCTTGTTCTCCCTGCCGCGGGGCAGGCGGTTGGCGACGGCGGCTTTCAGCTGTGCCGTGGTCTCGATGGGCTCGTTGTCGCGGGCCATGACGATGTCGGAGGCCACGAGGTGGGCTTGCTGCACCTCGCCGTAAAGGCTCAGGATGCGGGCAAGTGCCTCTGGGTCGTAGGTATTGACGACGGTGGCGGCGTCGAGCGGGTTGCTTTGGCTCATGCGCATGTCGAGGGCGCCGTCGAAGCGGGTGGAGAAGCCTTTCTCAGGGGTGTCGAACTGGTGCGACGACACGCCGAGGTCGGCGATGACGCCGTCGATTTTCCCACCGTGGTAGAGCTGGATGAAGTTCTTGAAGTATTTGAAGTTTTGCGGGATGAAGGTGAAACGTGCGTCGTCGATGGCGTTGGCGGCGGCATCCTCGTCCTGGTCGAAGGCGTAGAGGTGGCCCGTGGTGAGGCGCTCCAAGATGGCGCGCGAGTGTCCGCCGCCGCCAAAGGTGACGTCGGCATACACGCCTTCAGGGTCGATGTTCATGCCCTTGATACATTCGTCCAACATGACAGGATTGTGATACATCATCGCGCCTCCTATTTGATGTTGTCCTTCAAGATTTGCAGGAACGACGCGTTGTCGATGTCGCTGACCGTGGCCTCGTAGAGGCTCTTGTCCCAAATCTCCATCTTGGTGGTGACGGAGGAGATGATGACGTCTTTGACGAGCGCGCCTTTTTCGATGAGTTCTTTGGGGATTTGGAGACGACCCGTCGCGTCGAGTTTGACGAAACGCGCGCCGGCGTTGTATTTCCTGATGACGGCGGCATGCTCGGGATTGAACTGGCTGAGCGAAGTGCGCAGCTTGTCCTGCACGTCGTCCCAATCCTTACGGGTGAAAAGTTCGAGGCATCTGTCGAACAACCCGGGACGCAACACAAAGCCTTCCTCAACCTGCTCGCCCAGTTGTTCCTTGAACTCGGAAGGCATCATCAGACGCCCCTTCGAGTCAAGTTTGCAGTTGAAATGTCCTACCGGATAACTCATAATGACATACCTCTTTCTTTCGGGGTGTAAAATTAGTGCATTTTTTCCCACCAAAGTGCATTTCCTCCCACTTTTATGTCGATTTTTTGCAAAAAGTTTTCAACAGTACCTGTTAATAGTATGTTTGTCAATAAATTAACGAGGTTTTGTTCTGTGAATTCTGGAATCGTAAGAAAGGTTTTTGCTGAAATTCGTTGTTTGCATTTTTCTTTTTCCTATTTTTGCATCAAATGCCAAGTGTTTCGTTATGGAAACTGCACAAAACAACTTGATCGACCTTAGGAAGATTTTTACGGCCAAGGTCCCCAAACTGATGAAATACATGCCCAACTGGCTGTTTCGAAAGATACAGCGTTTGTTGCATGAGGACGATATCAACGAAATCCTGACGAAATATGCCGACAAGCAAGGCCTCGATTTCATCAATGCGGTGGTGGCCGACTTCAACCTCGAGGTGGAGTTGAAGGGCGTTGACAACCTGATGGCTGCCGACCGCATCCTGGTGGCTTCCAACCATCCCCTAGGCGGCCTCGACGGCATCGCCCTGATTGGCGCCGTGGGCAACCACCGCGGTGAGACGCTGACGCCAGTCAACGATTTCCTGATGTTTGTGCAAAACCTGCGCCCCATCTTCATCCCCGTCAGCAAGGTGGGCAGCGCCACCGCCAACCGCGAGGAGAGCCTCAAGCTTTTCAACGAGACGTTCGCCGGCGACGCCACCATCTGCTACTTCCCCTTCGGCTTGTGCTCGCGTAAGACCGACGACGGCAAGATACAGGACCTCGACTGGAAGAAGACCTTCATAAGCAAGTCGCGAAACTATCAGCGTGACATCGTCCCTGTGCATATCGACGGGCGTAACACCGATTTCTTCTATAACCTGGCACGTTGGCGTAAGAAATTGAAAATCAAAGCTAACATCGAAATGGCCTTTTTGGTGGACGAGTTTTTCAAACAAAGGAACAAGAAGCTTGTCATCTCTTTCGGCAAGCCCATTCCTTATCAGACGTTTGACAAACGCTTCACCGATGCCCAATGGGCGGAGAAACTAAGAACCTTCTCCTATCAGCTGGGCAAGGATTGCAACGAGGCCTTTGACGCAACTAAAAACTATACCATATGAATAAGATCATCGATCCAATCCCGGTCTCTGCCATCATGGAAGAGCTGACGGAAGACAAGTTTTTCCGCAAGACGAACAATGCGGGGAATGAGATCTATATTCTTTCGGCACACGACTCGCCGAACGTCATGCGTGAGATCGGCCGTCTGCGCGAGATCAGCTTCCGCGACTCGGGTGGCGGCACCGGCCTCGACTGCGACGTCGACGTGTTCGACACCCGCGACGACAATTTCTTCATGCAACTCATCGTGTGGAATCCCGTCGACAAGGCCATCGTGGGCGGCTACCGTTTCCTGCTCTGCGACCATCTTCCCGTCGACGAAGACGGCCAGGTCGACACGCCCACAAGCGAGCTGTTTTACTATTCCGAACGCTTTGTGAAGGAGTTTTTGCCTTATACCATCGAGTTGGGTCGTTCGTTTGTGCAGCCCGAATACCAACCTTCCAAGAACCTCGCCAAGGGCATGTATGCCTTGGACAACCTGTGGGACGGACTGGGCTCGCTGGTCGACATCTACCCTGAAGCGAAATACTATTTCGGCAAGGTGACCATGTATCCCCAGTTGGAACGCACCTCGCGCGATATGATCCTCTATTTTATCCAGAAGCACTTCCCCGACCAAGAGCAGCTGGTCACCGTGCGTCCCGAACTCGACCTGCCCATCCTCACCGACCGCGACTGGCTGGCATCGGTGCTTTGTCACGACAACTACCGCGACGACTACAAGACCTTGGTGAAGCAGGTGCGTGAGCGTGGCGCGGCAGTGCCGCCGCTGGTGAACGCCTACATGAACCTGTCGCCTACATTGCGTTCGTTCGGCACGGCACTCAACCCTGGCTTCGGCGACGTGGAAGAGACGGGCCTGCTGATCACCATCAGCGACATCTTCGAGGAGAAGGTCAAGCGCCACCTGGTCTACGACAAGAACGAGATCCCTGAACACCTTAAAATGCCTTTCTATGCAAATTAATAAAGCGGAGTTTTTGATGAGCAACACGCGGTTCGACAAGTTGCCGAAGGGCAACCTGCCCGAGTATGCTTTCATCGGACGGTCGAATGTGGGCAAGTCGTCGCTCATCAACATGCTGGTGCAGCGCCGCGGCCTCGCCAAGACCTCGTCGGTGCCGGGCAAGACGGTGGCCATCAACCATTTCGTGGTCAACGACGCCTGGTATCTCGTCGACCTGCCGGGCTATGGCTATGCGCAGCATTCGAAGAAGACCCGCGAGCAGTGGCGCATCATGATCAACAACTACATCCTGCGCCGCCGCAATCTGGTGACCACCTTCGTGCTGGTCGACTCGCGCATCGAGCCGCAAAACAACGACCTCGGTTTCATGGAATGGATGGGGGAGAACAGGGTGCCTTTCTGTGTCGTCTTCACCAAGACCGACAAGGTGTCGAAG
Source organism: uncultured Bacteroidia bacterium (assembly GCA_902780195.1). GTDB lineage: Bacteria > Bacteroidota > Bacteroidia > Bacteroidales > F082 > Limimorpha. Next base: position 1,476 of record CACZER010000038.1, on the reverse strand, counting down.
GCGGAGCTGGAGAGGAACGTGGAGGCTTTCAAGGCCCGTTTGTTGGAGGAGTGGGAGGACCTGCCGCCGATGTTTATCACCTCGTCGGAGACGGGTCGTGGCCGTGATGAGATACTTGATTACATCGAGGCGCAGAACGCCGAGATGGCCAATTTGATGAACAAGGAATGACTATTCACCTAATTACTCAATTACTAACCTTAAAATCTTATCATTATGGGAATGTTAATTTCAATTCTGATCGGCGCTCTGGCTGGTATCATCGCCGGTAAACTCATGAACTACGGTTTGGGTCTGATTTGGGCCATCATCGTCGGTGTGGTTGGCGGTTTCTTGGGCAGCTGGATTTTCAGCATCATCGGCCTTCCCGCCAGCTCCAACTTCTGGGGACAGCTCCTCGTCGGCATCGTCGGCGCTGTGGTGCTCCTCTGGCTTGTTTCTTTGATCAAGAAAAAATAAGCCTAGTATACTGTAACAAAAAAGCGGAGCCATCGGCTCCGCTTTTTTTGTTATGTACTGCCGCTTCGCGCCGGACAGTCGCTTCGCGTCATTGCGAGGAGGCACGACGAAGCAATCCAGGGGTGAGGCTGTAATAGACGAATGAAGTCGCCCATACCATAAGCCTGCAATTAATCGAGGCCAGCAATAACGGGGTGCTATTTTGCATAGGAATGTTTGTCTTCTGGATCGCTTCATGCCTCGCGATGACGCGAAGCGACGACAAGACTGCCGCTTCGCTTCGCTCGCAATGTATTATGACCCGACGCTGAAGCATCGGGGTGAGGCCGGGTCGCCCCTTCAGGGCTTCACGTCCGCTTCGCTTTGCGCCGGACTGTCGCTTCGCGTCCGCTTCGCTTCGCGCCGGACTGTCGCTTCGCGTCATTGCGAGCGGAGCGCGGCAATCCAGTAGACCGGACGCGGAATCCCTCAACAAACAAAGAAGGCCGCGCCGTAAGGCGTGGCCTTCCTTTGAATGCAAATGAAGCAGGAGAGCCCCCTGCAAAGGGGCTTCTCCTTGTCATTGTTTTTGCGTTTTTATTCTTCCTTGCGGCGTTTGCCCACGAGGTAGGCGCCAGCCAAGCCGGCCAGCACGAAAATACCTTCGCCCACGGGAGTGAACCAGTCCTCGCCCGAATCGTAGATGCCAGGCAGGTCAACGGATAGCTGCGAGCTGTTCATGCCGTTTCTCTTGCCGTTGTAGTCGTCTTCTTCCATAATGAACACCTGGGCCATGGCCGGTGCGGTGGCCATCATCAGTGCGGCTGCTATTGCGATTATTCTTTTCTTCATCGTATGTTGGTTTTATTTGATTATTATCTTCTGAACATTCACATTCTGACCGTTGGCCACGCGCATGAGGTAGATGCCATTGGCGACGCCGTTGAGGCTGACGCGGTTCTGGTCGTTGGTGAGGTTGCTGGTGTAGACCGTGCGGCCCGTCATGTCGGTGACGGTGAGCTGGCCTTGGCCGTTGAC
>CACZER010000037.1:0-30733 GCA_902780195.1 uncultured Bacteroidia bacterium | reverse complement strand
CTTCGAAGTCGATCTCAAGCCCTACGGGCGTGAGCGCGACGAGTTCTCTGGATTCATGTTCGCCACTGGCCAACGTGGTTCAAAGGTCGGATTTGGCACCTTGGCAGTCACAAAACGGCCAGAAAGGCCACCTAAGAAGAAACCAAAATCGGAAGAAAAAACGCCCGATTCTGGTCCTAACCAAGTCCCTACCAAGTCCGTACCAACTATACAAAACTAAACCAGTGAAAAATCGAACCTAAAAATCTAAAATCATGGGTAAAATCAAACAGGGAATCTTAGGCGGATTCAAAGGCAAAGTCGGAACCGTTATCGGCTCCTCGTGGAACGGCATCGCCTACATGAAAGGCCTTCCACAATCGCAAAAAGACCCGAAGACCCCTGCGCAGGTGGCGCAGAGGAACTTCTTCAAGGAAGTCCAAAGCCTCGTCGGTCAGTTGACCGCCGAGCAGCTGGCCTTCCTTTTCCCGTCCACCCCGAAGGACAGGACGCGGCGCAACATGCTCGCTGAGCAGCTCGCAGATGAGCCGCTCGTCTCTGAAGGTGCCAAACACGCTGACCTGGGCAACATCACCTCGTTAGGCAATGCGCCCACGGCTGACCTTCCTGATGTCTCTATCACCGCCTCGCGCTCCAACATCACCATCTCTTGGGATGCCGAGAACGACTGGCGCGCTCAGCACGGCGACGAGTACCCAACCATCTGTGTTTTCAATGTCACGCAAAAGAAGATCTTCCTCGTGCATTCCACAGTGACGGTCGGCGCATCCGGCTCTCAGTCCTTCAGCGTCAATCACGACGCCTTCGGCATCGGCTCTGATGAGTACAACGGCTTTATGCTGAGCACAGGCTCCAAGGTCGTCCTCGTCGGCTTTGGCACCTTGGGTGTCATCAACCGCCCAGCTCGCCAAAAGAGAAACCCAAGAACGGGCAAATAAACCTATGTCTAACACCTAAAAACAAGTAAAGCTATGGGAAAAATCAAGCAAGGAATCCTTGGCGGATTCAAAGGTAAAGTCGGCACCGTCATCGGTGCCTCGTGGAACGGCATCGCCTACATGCGTGGGCTCGCCCAATCCGTAAAGAACCCGAAGACGGCAGCGCAGTTGCAGCAGCGCGCCTTCTTCAAGGACCTGCAAGGCCTCGTCGGCCAACTCACTGACGAGCAGCTGCAGTCGCTCTTCCCGACGGTCATGCGCGGCATGACCCGCCGCAACATGCTCACCCGTCAGCTGGCCGCTGCCGCTGCCGTCACCGATGACGTGAAGGCCGTTGACCTGGCACAGCTGGAGGGCATCGGCAACGGCGAGCGCATCGACTCGCCGATGCTGGAAAGCATGGTCACCGTCACCGACGATGTGTTGGATATCTATGCCGAGGCAGCCGCTGCCGAGTCCATCGGCAAGCCTGCCGAAGCCAACTTCATCGCGGTCGCCTACAACGTCACCAAGCGCAAAATTGGCATCTTCAACACCGATGTCACCGACCCCAGCATGGGCGTGTCCGTGCCTGTCGACAACTGGGCTGAGCAGGGCGATACCGTCCGTTTCTATCTCACTTATGCCGCATCCGGGGAGAATGTCTATCTCCGCGGCTTCGGCTCGTTCATCATCAAGACTAGGCCCGAGAAGATCGGCCGCAAAATCGGTAAATAACAGCAGCCATGAACATCTTTGAATGGGCATCGTTACTGCTCTCAACCTGGTCGAGGAAAACAAGCGCGTCTATTCCGAGCTGACCGAAGCCCGACGGGAGATCGTCGGGCTATCGGCCCAGGTCGCACAGCTCAACCTCGAAAACGCCGAGCTGAAGCAGATGATCGAAAACCTGTAAGGCCATGAAGACGCGAATCTTTGTTTTCCTCTTGATGTTGACGGTGACGATGGTCTTGTGCGCCTGTGACGCGAAGCGTAGAGCGCAGCGGCGCATCCGTCGCATAACGGAACGCTGTCCCGAGCTGGTGACCGTCCAGGCGCACCCCATCGACACCTTCATTCCACTTCCTCCTGTGGTCGATAGTGCCGTGATGCCCCTTGCTCCGCTGCTTGACGGCCAAGCCGTCAAGATCCAGACGGAGCAGGGCACCTTCACGGCAACGGCCACCGACGACAGCCTCACAGTCACCTACGAGGCCGAGCAAGAGCCAGTCCACTACGAAGACACCTTGCGCTATCCGCAAGTCGTCATCGAGGACAAACCAGCCGAGAAGAAAAAGCCTCCCGCTTTCCTGTGGTTTCTTCTCGGCATGGTGGTGGTCCTGCTGGCCATCATCATCACGGCAATCATAATTGTGATCAAAATGGTAAAGACCTCCTGATGGGGGTCTTTCCTTTTTTGTCTGCCGTTCGATGGTGTGTGTGTAGCGGCTCAGTCGTAGTGAAATGTTCATCCGATGCCGGCCAAAGGTTGCGGAGGAAGATTTCGCATCTTTTAGGAAGCTCATTGGCCGCAACCTTTGTCCGTCCTCGGCTAAGATTTTGGTGTTCGTTTTCCCGCTCTCGTTTCTCCCTTCCGCTCTGGCAATGTAAGGGATTCGGAGGGCTGCCTGTCTGTCAAAGGCTGCGGAGGCAGCTCATCCCCGTGGGGAAGCTTTTTGGCCGCAGCCTTTGCCAGCCAGTCAAGCTCCAGCGGGGAATACGTTTTTAGGGCTTGTGGCGCGATTTTCGGCATCAGGCCGGTCGTCATCCCGCCCAAATATCAAAAAATCGATACAGCGCGCCTGTGTATTCCAGAAAATATCTATTTTTGCAGTCGCTCCGTAGCCATAAAGGAGTAATTCAGTGTAAACTGATGGGAAGCCGTTTACCCCAATTTGCGGCTTCCTTTTTTTGTCTTAAAAAGAAAGGGACGACCACCCTCGGCAGTCGTCCCGCATCTTCTCAGAGCGCATCAATCATTTCTTGCTTCTTCTCATCGCTCACCTTTCGGTATCGTGAGATGGCCTTACTGCCTTCGGCGTGGCCGCTCATCGATGCGATATCCGCATCCCTGAAACCTGCGTCGTAAAGGTTGCCGCAGAAGTTCCGGCGCCCCATGTGGCTGCTCGCCACCTCCGACAGCTTCACTTGCTTTTCCAAGCGCGTCACGGGGTCCAGGATGGTCACGACATGGTCGATGTCCGGCACCGCCTTGAACATCTGCTTAATCATCGTGTTATACCGCTGGTCCGAGTCAAAAGGCAGCAGCCTGTCATCCGGAGTGTGGGCATATCTCGCGATGATGATCTTGGCAGTCGGATGCAAAGGTACTATCACGGTCTTACCGCTCTTGTTCTTCGTCTTGCCCGCAACATACTGGAGGTATTTGCCATCCACGACGTTCGACTTCTTCAGCCTCTTCAGGTCGCCGATACGGCATCCCACGAGCGACTGAAATACGAAGATGTCCCTTTGCACTGCCAGTTCGGGGCGCTTGCTGAAATCAGCCTCAAAGAGCTTTTGTCTGTCCTCGCTGCTGAAGAAGAAAGGAGTTCCGTAGACGGACTGGTCCATCGTGAAGGTGGCGAAGATGTCGTCCACCTTGGCCTTTTGCACCTTAATAAGCCAGTGCCAAAAAGCCTTCAGATACTTGAAGTGAACGACAACGGTGTTCAAGCTGCGCTGCTCCACGCCTCTGCTCTCAATGACCTCATATCCGAGGTAGATGTACTTGTAGCGTTCCTTGGGAACCGGCATCTCGACGATCTTCTGCGTCTTCTTATACTTGCCCTTGACCACCTTCTTCGTTTCCCACAGCTCGTACTCGTTAAGGATGAAGTGTCGGAAGTCGTACAGGACGGACGTGGTCAGGTTCTTCACCTTATAGCGCTTGTTCTGGTACCGCTCCATTCTTTCCCAAATGCCCCAGCAGGTCATGTAGGTTCTGTGTCGCACTTCGGAAATGACTCCGTTTTTCAGCTGCTCATCGATGTAGTGTTTGAAGGCATCGAGGAAATACCAGTTCACGAACTTGGCCATTTCGCGCTTCCTTGCCGCGTCTTCCTCTGCGTTTTGGGACTTGCTTCCCAGCATCCAGGCCGTGACCTCGGTCACTTTCCCGTTGATGAAGACCTCTTGGCGGGCCTCACTCCATTCGATGTCGTTCATCCAAACCGCGAGCGAGTTCTCCTTCAGCTCTCCTTCGCCAGTCTGTTCCCAGCAGCGGAGGAGGTAGAGGGTCAGTTGGTTCAAACGGTCTCGGATTTCGTCGCAATTGTCGCCGTGCTTGATGCCCTTGCGCACCTTCGGCACACCGCGTTCCGCGTCCCAATTCGCAGCCGTGATGTGGATGCCTGTGCCGGCTCTTTTAACAAATTGCCTGTTGCCGCTGAATCGGAGTTGTATTTCACCCCGGTCAGCATCATTCTTTACATACCTAGAAAGGTAAAATTTCACTGTAGCCATAAGTGTAATTTTAAGTTAGTAATTCAGTAAAACGTCGTGTCAAAAATCGAGGATTACCCCTTCCTCAATTGACATTGCAAATATACAAAAAATATCTGAATCCGTGTCAACGCCGTGTCAACCAAATCCATTTTTTTGCACAATTATGCAAATTTATTATCAGTCTAAATAATCAAAAGTATTTATTTAATTGATTGTTTTTCAACTAATTAAAAATAATTGCATGAGCAATGAAATTATTTATAGCGCCGAATAGTGCTGTAACTTTCGATTCCGCTATGGGCTACAAAAACAATCCGCAACTTGTTCAAAATCAAGCTGCGGATTTTTCTTTGCACCAAATTTGCCCCAAATTTGCCCCTACCATTCAATCTTTTCCGTCCTCATGAAGCCCGCCGCCTGCAAAACAGCACAGCTTTCACTCGCGAGGCACGCTCGCGCAGGAACATGATGACACGCCATCTGAGGATGGTGGTGTTGGCCGCATTGTAGGCGATGGCGTCCAAGCCGTTGTGTTGGGCCATATAGAGGGAACGTCTGTTGTGAAACTCTTGTGAGATGACGGTCACCGAATCCACTTCATAAACCTCTTTTGCCCTCACAACGGATTCAATGGTATGGAACCCTTGTCCGTCAAGGACAAGTATGCTGTCAGGCACTCCTCTGGCGAACAACGCCTCGCGCATCGCTTGAGGCTCGTCATAGTCAGAGCCTTTTTTTGCCCCACTGATGAGGATGCGGTCGACTTTTCCAGCCTCATATAGTGCCACTGCCGCATCAATGCGATGGTTATAGAACATGTTGACACCTCCCCTGCGCCCCTTGGGGTTGGTTCCCAAAAGCAACCCCACCTCCCTGTGAGGAATTTTTCCCAAATCAGAATACACTCGCCCTTTTGAGGCATTGTATACGGCAAGTTCGCATCCCACGACAACTGCAAGACCTGCTATAATTACCGCCATTATGACCCACTGGGCGCGTTTGAGTGTTTTCTTTGTTTTGGGCATACTTGGTATTTGTATTTGCTCCATGAAAACGTTCATATTGCCAAAAAAGTATGACAGCATCTATTTGCCGCCGATACCATTTCCCTTATCCTAAAACATTAGTTGTGTTCCGCACCCCACCAAAGCCTTGGCCTTGTATAAGGCAGAGCTACTCCGAATTCCTACACAACAAGAAAATCCCAGCCGAAGCCAGGATTTTCAAGAACCAAAAACCAAAATTTATGAAACCTTTTTCCTCATTAAATTGATATTCAATCAATCCAACGAGGCATTATGATAAGAACCGATGCAAAAATATATCTTTTTTTTATACCTCAATATTTTTTTGAGTAGAATTCCAAAAAAGTTCCAAAAAACTTGACAAATTGACCGCTTCCCCTTATCTTTGCATTTTTGAAATTAAAAAAACAACATTATGGAAACAATCATCGCTGCCATCATGGCCCACGACGGCCTCAACGAAACCGAGGCGAAAGCCAAACTCAACTTGATGTATATCAAGATGAACCAATCCGAAATCAAATCCTTTGCCGATGAATTCATCACCTGGCTGATGAACGAAAAGAAAATGAACTACAAGGCCATCCTACAAACACCCGACAGCCAACTCCACGACATGTTCCTGCTTGAATTCAAGCACTAATACCCTTCGTGACGCATGTCGTAAAGATCGTCAAGATGCTTCTTCAAACGACGTGCCATGGGACGGAATGTATAATAGGTGATGGTGGCCGAAACAGGCGCCCCCACCAATGGCAACACCTTCCCTACCCCCTTTGCGAAACCTTCCTTCGTCATATTAATGCCGATCCACTGCGCGATCTTGATGGCGTATTGTGCCATGACGGTTTCAGAAATCCGAATGCTTGCCGTTTTTGAAATCTGACCTACGACCTTGGTCAAAGCCTCGACAGCCAGCTTGTTGCCCATCATGGCTCCCACAAACAAGGTCATGATGTTCAACGACTCATCGTCCAACTGGTTGTTGACATCGGTCAACGCCGGCCATCCATAAAGGTAGATGAGCTTCTGCATCAAAGCGAGGATATGGCCGTAAAACTGCGTGAGGTCGGTGGGAATGGTGCCCGCCATCCACCAGCCTCCAGGCAAACCCATCAGCGCCGAGGTGCCACACACCATAGTCAGATGATAGCTGATGCATTGATTGGCCAACTTGTCGATCTCTTTCTTGCTCAAAACCTTCAAGGGCGTGTCGTCCAAAGCCGTCATCACCTCCATGGGGGTGCAAAACTTCGTCAGTTCCTTGGTGAGGAATTCCTGCCTGTCAACCTTCACGAAAGGGAGACGCAAGCTGTTTTGCAGCACCTTGTTCCATAAGCTGACGCTTTGGGTGGTTTTTCCGGTTTCGTTAGTATCCATATTTTTCTTTCCATTTTTCCCGCAGGTTCTTGCGCAACTCGCGCTCACGGGGGTTATCTTGTGGCTCATACAAAACCGTGCCAGAAATTTCATTTGGAAGAAATTCTTGCTCCACGAAGTTGCCCTGATAGGCATGGGCATACTTGTAACCGTCATGATAGCCGAGGTCTTTCATCAATTTGGTCGGGGCGTTGCGCAAGTGCAAAGGAACTGGCAAATCGCCCGTCTGCCGCACCAAAGCTTGAGCCGCGTCGATGGCGGCCACAGCAGCGTTGCTCTTGGGCGACGAGGCCAGGTAGGTCACCGTCTGCGACAAGATAATACGGCTTTCGGGCCAACCGATCTTGTTCACGGCATCGAAACAAGCGTTGGCGAGCAACAAGGCGTTGGGATTGGCGTTGCCGATATCCTCGGATGAGAGAATCAGCATCCTTCGTGCGATGAACAAGGGGTCCTCCCCTGCCTCAATCATGCGGGCGAGGTAATACAAGGCCGCGTTGGGGTCGCTGCCGCGCATCGACTTGATGAAGGCCGAAATGATATCGTAGTGCATCTCGCCCTGCTTGTCATATTTCACAAGGTTACTCTGGATGCAATCGGTGGTGAAGTCGTTGGTAATAACCAACTCCTCCGCGGTCTCGACCAAATCGTTCAGCGAAGTAACAACCAATTCTATGGCGTTGAGCAGTTTGCGTCCGTCGCCACCACTGATTTGCATCAAGGCCTCAGGCTCCTTGACGGTGATTTTCTTGCCGAAGTCATATTCCAACGATACACCTGACAGCGTGACAGCAAAGGCGAGATGACCTCAAACGAGGGATTCTCTGTCGTGGCGCCGATGAGGGTGACCAGGCCACGCTCCACCGCACCCAATAAGGAGTCCTGCTGCGATTTACTGAAACGGTGGATTTCGTCAATAAATAATATAGGTGCCTCTGGCGCCATGCGTGCCCGGTCGATGACCTCGCGCACTTCCTTAACGCCACTGCTGACCGCACTCAGCTGGAAGAACTGCCGTTTGACCTGTTTGGAGATGATATAGGCCAAGGTGGTCTTGCCCACACCAGGCGGCCCCCAAAAGATCATGGAAGGCACACGACCGCTTTCGATGGCACGGCGCAACACGGCATTTTCACCGATGATGTGCTTCTGCCCGATGTAGTCGTCGAGCGTGGTCGGGCGTAGGCGTTCCGCTAATGGGATGGTGGATTGCATTGATGAATATTTTGCGCAAAGGTAAGCAAAATAATTCATACCTTTGCCCCAAAAGAAAACATCATCATGAAATCTATCAAACGCATCATCCTCATCACCCTGTTGGCCGCTTTCGGTTCATCGTATGCCTGCACCAACTTCTTGATCACCAAAGGCGCCAGCGTCGACGGCTCCAACTTCATCAGCTACTGCGCCGACTCGCACATCCGCTATGGCGAGCTCTACTTCACCCCTGCCGCCGACTGGCCGGCTGGCAGCATGCGCGTGTGTTACGACCGTGGCACCAATGCGCCCCGTGGCAGTGTGCCGCAACCGCCTCACACCTACCAAGTTGTGGGCTACATCAATGAAAACCAAGTGGCCCTCGGCGAGACCACCTTTGGCGGTCGCGAGGAACTGATGGACCCGACTGGCATCGTGGATTACGGCAGCCTGATGTTCATCGCCTTGGAACGCAGCCGCTCGGCTCGTGAAGCCATCAAAATCATGGCCGATTTGGTGGAAGCCTACGGTTACGGCTCCGACGGCGAGTCATTCAGCATCAGCGACGCCAACGAGGTGTGGTACATGGAGATCATGCCGAAGGGATACACTCCCATGGTAACCAAAACGGGCGACACCATCAATGCCGACCGTGGTGCGGTGTGGGTGGCCATCCGCATCCCCGATGGCTATGTAAGCGGTCACGCCAACGCCGCGCGCATCACCACCTTCCCTTTGCGCAACGGCAAGACCTCCATCACCGACAAGGACTGGAAAAAGCTTTACAACAAAGACGTTGAGGTTATCTATAAACACGACATCATCGACTTCGCCCGCCGCAAGGGCTACTTCAGCGGCAAAGACAAGGACTTCGACTTCTCGGCCGCCTATGCTCCCGTCGACTTCAGCGCTGCCCGTGTCTGCGACCTGCGCGTGTGGACCATGTTCAACAAGGTTTGCGACGGCATGGACGAATACTGGGACTATGTCACGGGCAAGGACCTGACGCATCGCATGCCGCTCTATGTCAAGCCGAACCGCAAAGTCAGCCTCAGCGATATGATGGCGTTCCAACGCGACCACTTCCAAGGCACAGAGCTGGACAAGACCAAAGACGTGGGTGCTGGTCCTTTCGGCTCACCCTTCCGTTTCAACCCCTTGTACTGGGAATATGATGGCAAGCCTTACCTCAACGAGCGCAGCATCGAAGTGGTGCAGACGGGATTCTCTTTCATCGCCCAAAGCCGTTCATGGCTGCCCAACCCCATCGGTGGCATCATCTGGTTTGGCGTCGACGACACCAATTCGACGGTCTACACGCCGTTCTACTGCTCCATCAGCGAGGTGCCGATCGAATACCGCGTGGGCAACGGCGACATGCTCACCTATAGCGACAACGCCGCCTTCTGGGTCTTCAACCGGCTGGCGCACTTCAAGTACCTGTTCTATAATCGTGTCATCGACGACATCCAAGCCGTGCAAAACGAACTGGAAAGTGGCTATCAGGAACAGGTCAACTATGCCGACAACGAAGCCTTGGCCCTATACACGCAAGACGCGAAGAAAGCCATCGCCTACCTCACCGACTTCTCCAACCAAGCCGGACACAACACTGTATCCACATGGAAGGAATTGAGTAATTACCTGTTGGTAAAATATCTGGACAGTAACGTAAAGCAAGAGGAAAACGGCCAGTTCAAACGCAACGGCTACGGATATCCTGCCAAGCCCAAACAACCTGGCTATCCTGATTCATGGAAGAAAGCCGTGATTGAAGAGACGGGAGATCAGTTCAGGAGGCCATAAACGCCCTTATCTCCTCTTCGTCCATATTTCGGAATCCGTATTCGTGAACTATCTTACCGTCTTCCATAAAGACTATGGTAGGCAGGTTGCCATTGACGGCCTTCAACATGCGCGAATCGGGATAAAACACATCGCGATAACGTTGCGATTCCGATAGTTCATAAAACATGGAGACATCCTCTTCGTCGCCCATGAAGAGACAGGTGATCCTATCTCCCGGGAAGCCATGGAACTGCTGCATCAGCGAGAGTTTGCGTGCCGCCATCTGACAATACTCACAACCTGTGGAGAAGAAGCATACAATCTGTTTTCCTTCGTCCAAATGCAGACCCTCCAAGGGTGCATCGCCTAACATCTCATCGAACAGCTCCACTTGAAGGTTATGTTCTGGATCGAAATTTGCCAGATTGTCAGGTGGCGAAGCCACAAAAACACCAATGGCAGAGGCCATAAGCGCCAGGCACAATAACAGCCAGCGAAAAGGTGTCTTCCAGCTTTCCATCTTGTAGATGGACAGCAAAAGCAGCATCAGCAATCCATTCTTGATGAGGCTCTGCTTAGGGTCGAGCTGCAAGTAATCGCCGAAGCAATGGCAGCTGTCGGTACGGCCCATGTGCAAGGCATACCATAGTAATAAGGAATAGCCGACCAGCATGGCCATGCTCCCCCACCAATACAGCTTATGCAAAGTATGAGAGATCAAGCCGAAGCCAAGCACCAACTCAAGGATAATGGCCAGACGGGCAACGATAAATGAAAAGTTAAGGCTGAAAAAATGATAGCTGTAGATGTAAATCTCGAATTTGTCCATGTCGACGACCTTAAGGATAGCCGACACGATAAATACCAGGCCCAACAGAACCTTCAAGGATGATTTGACAAACGAGTGCGAAAACACCTATTATTTCGGAATAATGTTGTTGATCAGTTCCTCCCACCAGCTGGGATCTTCTCCCGTAACCTCAGATTCAGAGACTTCGGTGCAAATCACCTGGCCCCATCCGACAATTTCCTTTGCCTTGTCGGAACAGGTTGAGCCGTCTTCGATCATATAATACTCTTCGCCAAGCGGAACCACCTGATCGTTTTGCACGGTGGTGCAATTGCAATAACGTGTTTTCTTACAGGAAGGCAATGCAAGGATCAGCAGTGCAAAGGCGAATAACAAAACCTTCTTCATAACGCAAAAATTACTCCGCAAAAATACTACTTTTATTTGATACAGAATCAAAACGAAACAAATTCCCTTTTATTGCTCATCTTGTCGCTCATAAAACTCGGGGTGCAAGGACGCAAATTTGCGTTCATACTGCCTGATACGGCTCAACGAACGGCGTGTCCAAAGCAAGCGCAGTTCGTTTTTCTCCTCTTCAGTGAGATGCCAGTCAATATCGTTGGAAGCATGCAGGCGATTCGTCAACGAATACAACAGCAAGGCGGCCGACACGCTGATGTTGTAACTCTCCGTAAAGCCATACATAGGAATACGGACGTGCATGTCGGCATGTTCGACGGCATAATCCGAAAGGCCCAGCTTTTCCGTTCCAAAGACCAAGGCTATGGGCTGGTCCAACGGTAAAGTATCGGGGGTAAAGTCGTCACGATGCGGGCAGGTGGCCACGATCTTATACCCTTTTTCATGCAAACGCTCGTAGGCAGTCGGGGTGTTGAAATCCAAGTCTTCGTAATAGTGCAGGTTGATCCATTTGGTACTACCCAGCACCACGTCAGGATTCACATCATAACGGTTGTTGTTCTCCACGACATGGATGTCTTGTATGCCTCGCAACTCGCAGCTTCGCATCACCGCGCTGGCGTTATGGGGCTGAAATATATCCTCCAATACAACCGTGAGGTGACGCGTACGATAGTCAAGAACTTCCTCGAAGCGTTGCTTGCGCTCTTCCGTGATAAACTGCGTCAGAAATGCCAGCATCGCCGCATCACGAGCTGCACTCAACGATGTCTTTTCCGAGGAACCAAGGGCTTGCATATCACGCCCATCATACACTATGGATTTCTTCATTTGCCTTCCGTGACGATTAAAAGGAATGCAAAAATACGAAAAAAGAAAAAAAAACAAAAAAATGGTCGATGGTATGCCGAAAAACCGTACTTTTGCACCCAAAATTTTGAATAGATATGGCAAAACAAGAAAAAGAAGAGCAGAGACTCGAAAACGTAGAAGAAGCTTTAAGTAAAACCGAATTGTGGATTGAAAACAATCAGAAAACGTTGTGGATCATCCTCGTCGCCTTGTTGGTTATCGCTTTCGCCATCTTTGGCATCACAAAGTACAAGCAAAAGCGCAACGAAACCGCCAGCGCCCAAATCTTCAAGGCTCAAGAGTATTTCGAGAAGAGTCAATATGACGTTGCCCTCAATGGCGATGGCAACAACCTCGGTTTCCTTGACATCGTAAGCGAATATGGTTCAACCAAGACCGGTAAGCTTGCCGCCTACTATGCTGGCATCAGCTACCTGAAGCAAGGCAACTACGACGAAGCTATCAATTATCTGAAGAAATACAGCATCAACGATAAAGTGTTGGCTCCTATGGCTCTTGGCGCCATCGGCGACTGCTATATGGAAAAGGGCGACAACCAAAACGCCGCCACCTATTATGGCAAGGCTGCAGCCAAAAACCCCAACGACTTCACCTCGCCCATGTTCCTCGTAAAAGAAGGCATGACCTATGAGATCCTTGGCGACTACGCAAAAGCATTGGATGCTTACAAGACCCTGAAGAAAGACTTCCCCTTGAGCAACGAAGCGTTTGAAATCAGCAAAAACATCGCTTATCTCGAAGAGAAGTTGAACAACCAATAATGACTTTTTCATAGTTTGAAATCCTGGCCCTCGGGTCAGGATTTTTTTATACCTTTACGCCATGGAAAAACTGAGAATCGTCTATTTCGGCACCCCTGAATTTGCCGCCTCACAGCTCGAGGCCATCCTTGCCGCCGGCTATGAAGTGGCTGCCGTGGTCACCATGCCCGACAAACCAGCAGGACGTGGCAAAAAGATACAGTATTCCGAGGTCAAGAAATGCGCCATGGCCCATGAACTACCGCTGCTGCAACCTGAAAAACTCAAAGACCCCGCCTTCATCCAGGCTCTTCGCGACCTAAACGCCAACCTGTTTGTGGTTGTGGCCTTCCGCATGTTGCCTGCTGTAGTTTGGGAGATGCCCCAATATGGTACCTTCAACCTACATGCTTCCCTCCTGCCACAATACCGTGGCGCGGCGCCCATCAACTTCGCCATCATCAATGGAGAAAACGAGACGGGACTCACCACCTTCTTCCTCAACGAGGAAATCGACAAGGGTGCCATTATCTTGCAAGAGAAAGTCGCCATCCGCCCCGACGAGACCGCTGGCGAACTGCATGACAAGCTGATGGCTTTGGGCAACAAAGTGGTGGTGGAAACACTTCAAAAGATAGAGAAAAACGAAGCCTCTACCGTGACACAAGACACCCTGTCAGAAGGCATCACGCTCAAGGCTGCCCCAAAAATCACCAAAGCCTTTTGCAACATCCCATTGGATCTTCCATGCGAAAAGACATACAACCACATCCGAGGGCTTTCTCCCTACCCTGCCGCACATGCCACCTTACGTTCCGAGGACAACCAAACACTCGAATTAAAAGTATTCGAATCTGAAGTCGAGATCTGCCAGCATGAGCAACCCGTTGGCACTGTTGTCACCGATAACAAGAAATACCTCAAGGTGGCCTTGAAAGACGGTTTTATCCACTTCAAAAAAGTGCAACAGGCTGGCAAAAAAAGCATGCCTATCGATGATTTTTTAAGAGGTGTCCGATTTGAAGGGAATTGGATAGTCCTTCCAGTTGGAAATTTTTAAGTTTTTTCTGCTTTTTTGAAAAAAAAACGTGTTTTTTTCAAAAAAAGGCTTGCATAATTCAAAAATACATTACTTTTGTGCTGTAAATGTTTAACCTCTAATTACACTAACATGAATAAAGTTGAATTAATCGATGCCGTTGCTGCAAAAGCTGGCATGACCAAAGTTGACGCAAGAAAAGCTATTGATGCCATCCTCGATGTCACCAAAGGCGAACTGAAAAAAGGTGGTAAGATTGGCCTCGTAGGTTTTGGTACCATGGCTGTCGTGAATCGTCCCGCCAGACAAGGCCGTAACCCCAGAACTGGCAAGAACATCAAGATCGCCGCTAAGAAGGTTGTGAAATTCAAACCCGCTGCTAATATCTTGAAGAAATAATTTGAGATTAACAAGTACGAAAAAGCCGTCCAATTGGACGGCTTTTTTTATTTCCGTTTCAAGTTGCCCTCCTTGTCCAACTGGAGCACGTCATTATCGACAAGAGAACGGATAGTATCAAGCACCTTCGACTCATCATAATCCTTGCATTGCGACAATACTTCTTTCAACGACATAGTGCTGCCGTTCATGATGCTTACTATCTTCTCTTCAATTTCACCATATGACACATGCTGCCTGTTTCGTTTCAAACAAACGTCACAGTGTCCACAACGCTTCTTTGCCTTCTCATTGAAATAACGCAACAGCTGCACACTACGGCACTCTTCATCGTTGTTCACAAAATCTACGACTGCCTTCACCCGTTCTTCAGCATCTTTCTTACGGTCGTAATAATTCTCTTTGGAGAGACCAAAATGCTTTGTGTCTACAAATTCAGACAAAAAGAGCACTTGAGGCTTGTCGTTGCGCTGTGCATACGACAGAAAATTGTATGCCTCCAACTTCTTCAATTGCTCCACGACTTTTTCAACCGGCATCCCGATTCTCTTCGCCATCACCTCTTCGTTGATCTTCACGAAATCCGTCAACACGCCAGGTAAGCTTCTAAGCATATACTTGACCAACTCACTGTATTGCGGATTGTTGACTTGGAAGCCGTAGATGTCATCACGCGAGGCCTTAATCATCACCTTAGAGGGCTCGTCAAAGCTATCGGATAAAACCAGGAAACCTTCTTTTTCAAGGATCTTCAAGGTGTGGAACACCTCTACAATATTGAAGCCATAACGGTTGACAAAATCCGTAATGACAAAAGGATACGACACATTCTCCCCTGCTCCAACAGGTATGTTGAAGTAGTTTCCCAATGCGTTATAAATCAATTTGATGCGGTCAAGTTCTGGAAACGACTGCATCACGTTTTCCTGCAATTTCTTGATGTCGGCAGGTGACACCAGCAGAAAAGCCTCAGAGGGCTTAAGGTCACGACCCGCACGGCCAGCCTCCTGGAAGTAAGCCTCAATGCTGTCGGGCAAGTCCATGTGGATGACGAGACGTACGTCGGGTTTGTCGATGCCCATGCCGAAGGCGTTGGTGGCCGCAATGACCTTCACCTTGCCTTTCATCCACTGGTCTTGGCGCTCGTCGCGTGTCTTGGCATCCAATCCAGCGTGATAGAAGGTGGCGCTGATGCCCACTGAGTTGAGCCAATCGGCAATAACCTGCGTGCGCTTGCGGTTACGCACATACACGATGGCACTACCTTCGCTCATAGCCTCCAGCTTACGGCGCAACACGCCATACTTATCGGCCTCATGATACACATTATAGGTCACGTTCTTACGCTCGAAACTGCTTTGGAAGACATTCTTCTCCTTAAATCCGAGACGCAGCTGTATATCATCGACGACCTTAGCCGTTGCGGTGGCGGTCAATGCCAAAACGGGCGTCTTGGGCATATAGGGTCTAATATCTGCAATCTTCAGATAGGGCGGACGGAAGTCATATCCCCATTGGGAAATGCAGTGCGACTCATCGACGGCCAACAAGCAGACCTTCATACGTCGCAAAGCCTCAATAAATTGGTTGGTCTGTAAACGTTCAGGCGAAACATACAGGAACTTCAGCCGCCCGTATGCGGCCTGGTTATAGGCTAGCTCCAAGGCATCGGGATGCATGCCCGAGTAGATGGCCGCTGCAGGGATGCCTTTGTCAACAAGGTGTGCCACCTGATCCTTCATCAACGCGATGAGCGGTGTGATGACGAGACAGAGCCCATCCATTGCCATAGCCGGCACTTGAAAGCAAATGCTCTTGCCGCCACCCGTGGGAAGCAACGCAAGCGTGTCCTTCCCTGCCATCACCGAGTCGACGATGTCCTCCTGGAGGGGACGGAAGCTGGGATAGCCCCAATATTGTTGTAGTATGGCACGGGTTTGGGCTGACATAGCTTCAATTCAAATTCTCCATTTGTTCCTGCAGCGCCAGCATCTCGTCCCTATATCTCGCCGCCGACATGAAGTCCATCTCCTTGACGGCCTTCTCCATGTTTTTCTTGGCTTGTGCAATGGCTTTCTGAAGCTGATCTTTCGACATATACCCGGTGTGGCCTTCGGCAGCCATCGTCGAGCCATCCGATTGCGAATATGCCACCGGCGCAGGCTGGCCTTTCAGGGTGCCCAATGAGTTGTCGATGGCCTTAACGATGGTCTTCGGCACGATGCCATGGGCTTCGTTGTAAGCCATCTGTTTGGCGCGACGACGCGCGGTCTCGTCGATGGTCTTACGCATGGAATCTGTGATTGTATCGGCATACATGATGACCTTGCTCTCTGCGTTACGGGCGGCACGGCCTGCCGTCTGTGTCAAAGAACGCTCCGAGCGGAGGAATCCTTCCTTGTCGGCATCGAGGATGGCCACCAGGCTCACCTCGGGCAGGTCCAAGCCCTCACGTAAGAGGTTGACGCCGACCAACACGTCGAAGTCGCCCATGCGAAGGCCTTGCAGGATCTCCACACGCTCCATGGTGTCGACATCGGAATGGATATAACGTGTCTTGATTTTCAGGTTATTCAAATAGGTGTTCAGTTCTTCGGCCATGCGTTTTGTCAGGGTGGTGACCAACACACGCTGGTTCTTCTCCACCACCTTATGAACCTCGTCGATGAGATCATCAACCTGGTTCAAGCTAGGTCTCACTTCGATCACTGGATCGAGCAATCCCGTAGGGCGAATCACCTGCTCCACATACACGCCTTCACTCTGCTGCAACTCGAAGTCGGCAGGCGTGGCGCTTACGTAAATGGTCTGTCCTGTGAGTGCCTCAAACTCATCGAACTGCAAGGGACGGTTATCCAAGGCCGAAGGCAGACGGAAACCATATTCCACCAAGGTCTGCTTGCGGGAGCGGTCGCCGCCGTGCATGCCGCGAATCTGGGGGATGGTGACATGACTCTCATCGATGATGGTGATGAAATCGTCGGGGAAGTAGTCGAGCAGGCAGAACGGCCTCGTGCCTGGGCTGCGTCCGTCGAAGTAGCGCGAATAGTTCTCGATGCCCGAGCAATAGCCCAACTCCTTCATCATCTCAATATCGTAGTTCACGCGGTCTTCCAAACGTTTGGCTTCAATGTTCTTCCCTATCTCACGGAAATACTCGGCCTGCTTGAACATGTCGTCCTGAATCTCCACAACGGCGGAGTTCAATTTGGCTTGTGAGGTCACGAAGATGTTGGCAGGAAAGATGGTCACCTCCGACATCTCTTCCATGCGGCGACCTGTCACGGGATTGAGCATCTCCAAGCTATCGATCTCATCGTCCCAGAACACGATGCGGTAGGCATAGTCAGCGTAGGCAGGAAACACATCCATTGTCTCCCCTTTCACGCGGAACTTGCCTTGGGTGAATTCTATCTCATTGCGCACATACAAAGCTCCTACCAAGGCCTTGGCCACATCGTCGCGGCTGATCTTCATGCCACGTTCCAAATAGATGACATTCTTCCCGAAGTCATCCGGGTTGCCGATGCCGTAGAGACATGAAACAGAAGACACCACGATGATATCACGCCGTCCCGACAACAATGCCGATATCGTGGCCAACCGCATCTTGTCGATCTCCGAGTTGATGGCGAGGTCCTTTTCTATATAGGTATTGGTAGCGGGGATGAAAGCCTCTGGCTGGTAGTAGTCGTAATAAGAGACGAAATAATTCACTGCGTTCTCAGGAAAGAACTGCTTGAACTCGCCATAAAGCTGTGCTGCTAGGGTTTTGTTATGACTCAGCACCAAGGCGGGGCGATTCAGCTGGGCCAACACATTGGCGATGGTAAAAGTCTTGCCTGAGCCCGTCACACCGAGCAGCGTTTGGGCATGGTCGCCACGCTCCAGTCCATCCACCAATTGTTTGATGGCTTCAGGCTGGTCGCCGGTAGGCTGAAAATCCGAGACAAGTTTGAAATCCATAGTGATGGCAAAGATACGAAAAAAGTCCCAACCACAAGGGTTGGGACTCCATTGTTATCGTAACAATAACGCGATTTACTTCACCTGGTCGACGATGGCTTTGAAGGCCTGCGGATCGTTCAAGGCGAGGTCGGCGAGGACCTTGCGGTTGATTTCGATACCGGCGTTGGTGAGCTTGTTGATGAATTGGCTGTAGTTCATGCCATACTCGCGCACGGCAGCGTTGATACGGACAATCCACAAGCTGCGGAATTCGCGTTTCTTGTTTCTTCTGTCGCGATAAGCGTACTGTTGACCCTTTTCGTAAGAGTTCTTCGCCACAGTCCACACGTTTTTCCTGGTGCGGAACTGACCTTTGGTCTTCTTCAGGATTTTCTTGCGTCTGGCTCTTGAAGCCACTGCATTGACTGATCTTGTCATTTCTTAATCATTTTTCGTCCAGCGCCTCGCTCCTTTCGAGAACTTCTCTGCTGAGACAAAGTTAAACATTGAATTAATTACAGTTGAAGCATTTGTTTAACGACCTTTTCGTCAGCCTTCTCAACGATGGCGGTGTGGTCAAGGTTACGTTTTCTCTTCTGGCTTTTCTTGGTCAGGATGTGGCCATGATAAGCATGCTTCCTCTTCAGTTTACCGGAGCCCGTTAATTGGAAACGCTTCTTGGCGCCGGATTTTGACTTCATTTTTGGCATTTTGTGAAAATTTTATTTTAGGTTTAAAAATGAGTTATTTCTTTGTCGATTTAGGAGCCACCATCATCATCATACGTTTTCCTTCCAGCTTTGGCATCGACTCCACCTTTCCGAATTCTTCCAGTTCTTGGGCAAACTTCAGCAGCATGATCTCGCCTTGATCTTTATAGACGATGGAACGTCCTCTGAAGAAAACCTCAACTTTCACCTTGGAACCTTCCTGAAGGAAGCGCTTGGCGTGGTTCAGCTTGAACTCGAAGTCGTGGTCATCGGTTTGGGGTCCAAGACGGATTTCCTTGACGACCACCTTCGTGGCCTTGGCTTTTTGTTCCTTCATACGCTTCTTCTGGTCGAAAACGTATTTCTTGTAATCCATGGCCTTGCAAACCGGCGGGTTGACATCAGGTGAAATCTCGACCAAATCGACGCCCAGCTCTTCTACGATCCTGAGCGCTTCTTTCAACGGATAGATATTGGTTTCGACACCTTCACCTACCAAGCGCACCATAGGAGCTTTGATCTCCTCGTTGACGCGATGGTTGAACTCGCCCTTGTCTTTGTTCGGTCTTTGACCAGGCTTCCCTTTTTGTGGAATCTGTGCTATGGTTTTAATCTCCTATATTTAGTTTATATTCAGTAAGTTGTTTATCTCTTGTTCTGTTCCTCTTCGACTTGCTTTCTGATCATCTCGGCGAAGGCATCCGTCGGCATGGTGCCGAGGTCAACTTGACCGTGCTTACGCACCGACACCTGATTCTCAGCCGCTTCCTTCTCACCCACGATGAGCATGTAAGGATATTTCTTCATTTCGGCATCGCGGATCTTACGACCGATCTTCTCGTTACGCTCGTCAATGAGGGCGCGAATATCGGATTTTTTCAGATACGATTGCAAATTTTTCGCAAAATCGATGTATTTTTCGCTCACGGGGAGGATAATCACCTGGTCGGGAGCCAGCCAAAGCGGGAATTCACCGGCACAGTGTTCGAGCAACACGGCCACGAAACGCTCCATGGAGCCGAAGGGAGCGCGGTGCACCATCACAGGACGATGCTTCTCGTTGTCGGCACCGATATAAGTCAGGTCGAAACGCTCAGGCAGGTTGTAGTCCACCTGAATGGTACCCAGCTGCCACTTGCGGCCGAGGGCATCCTTCACCATGAAGTCGAGCTTGGGACCATAGAAAGCGGCTTCGCCGTATTCCACATGAGCGGGCAAGCCCTTCTCAGCGCAGGCCTCCTGGATGGCGGCCTCAGCCTTGGCCCAGTTCTCGTCCGTACCCACATACTTCTCATGATCGTTGGGGTCGCGGAGCGATATCTGTGCTTCAAAGTTCTTGAAGTCAAGAGCCTTGAAGATGATTTCGATGATTTCCATCACGCGGATGAACTCTTCCTTCACCTGGTCGGGACGGCAGAAGATGTGGGCATCGTCTTGGGTGAACGAACGCACACGGGTCAAGCCGTGGAGCTCACCGCTCTGCTCGTAACGGTACACCGTGCCGAACTCAGCGCAGCGGAAAGGCAGGTCTTTATAGGAACGCGGTTTCCACTTGAAGATCATGCAGTGGTGAGGGCAGTTCATCGGCTTCAGCAGGTATTCCTCGCCTTCTTCGGGTGTGGTGATCGGGCGGAAGCTGTCTTCGCCGTAGTGATCCCAGTGACCAGAGGTGACATAGAGTTGCTTGCCACCGATATGGGGCGTGATGACTTGTTCATAACCATATTCCTTCTGGATCTTGGTCAGATACTCCTGCAGGCGGAGGCGCAGCTCGGTGCCTTTGGGCAGCCAGATCGGCAGACCCTTACCCACAGTGTCGCTGAACATGAAGAGCTCGAGCTCACGACCCAGCTTGCGGTGGTCGCGCTTCTTGGCTTCTTCGAGCAGCACGAGATACTCTTCGAGTTCCTTCTGCTTCGGGAAGGTGATGCCATAGACGCGGGTCAGCTGCTTGCGCTTCTCGTCGCCACGCCAGTAGGCGCCAGCCAGCGAGGTCAGCTTCACAGCCTTGATGAAGCCCGTGTTGGGGATATGGGGACCGCGGCAGAGGTCGGTGAAATTACCACATTTATAATAGGTAATGGTACCGTCTTCCAATTCGCTGATCAGTTCTTCCTTGTATTCGTCACCTTTCTCGGTGAAGTACTTCATGGCTTCGGCCTTGCTCACGTCGACGCGCTCGAAGGTCTGCTTCTCGCGAGCCAGTTCCAGCATCTTCTTCTCGATGGCTACGAGGTCGGCTTCGGTCAGGGTGATGTCGCCCGTGTCGATGTCGTAGTAGAAACCAGCGTCCACAGCGGGGCCGATGCCGAACTTCACGCCTTTGTAAAGGGCCTCGATGGCTTCGGCCATGAGGTGTGCCGACGAGTGCCAGAAGGTAGCCTTACCTTCGGGGTCGTCCCAGGTGAAGAGCTGGATGGTAGCGTCTTCGTTGACAGGGCGCATGGCATCCCACATCTTACCGTTTACCTTGGCGGACAGCACGTTACGTGCCAAACCCTCGCTCAGGCTCTTGGCGATATCCAGCGGCGTGACACCGGCTTCAAATTGTCTGACACTATTGTCAGGGAAGGTTATGTTAATCATAAGAATAGGTCTTTTTGAAAGCGGCTGCAAAAGTACAAAAAATTTCCTTACGAAAGAACAGATTTTCAGTCTTTGAGAAGATTTTTTTCTCCTTATTTATAAAAATGCTACATTTGCGCCATAATATCTTTCCATGAAGAAATACATTATCCTCATTATCTTAGCAACTATGTCGTTTTTCGGCTATTCACAAGACTGGTTCGGCTTCAACCGCTATCAAGCCGATAACGAACGCATCATCGCCAGCGGCGACTACCCTGAAGTGGTCTTTATGGGCAACTCCATCACTGAAATCTGGGCCATCTACCATCCGGACTTTTTCAACAGTAACAACTATTGTGGAAGAGGCATCAGTGGGCAAACATCGGCGCAGATGCTGGTGCGTTTCACAGCCGACGTCGTCAACCTCCATCCCAAGGCAGTTGTCATCATGGCAGGTACCAACGACGTGGCACACAACGAATATTGGGTTGAGCCCGAAAGGGTTGTTGAAAACATTGTCGCCATGTGCGACTTGGCTTTAGCCCACGACATCGTTCCAATCATCAGCTCCATCCCACCCTGCTCAGAATTCGTCTGGAGAAAAGAAATCGAAAACGTCGGCCAGACCATCGTGGAAATCAACCGTGTTCTGAAGACTTACGCCGAAGAGAACGGGCTCGTTTATGTCGACTATCATTCAGCCCTCGCCGATGAGAACCTTGGATTCCCTAAGACACTCAGCGAGGACGGCTGCCATCCTGACCCCGACACCTATTTCACGATGGAAGACCTTGTTTTAAAAGCCATTAGAGAGGTAATAAAATAATAACAAATATCACCTATGAAAAAACTGTCAATCATACTAACGCTACTATTTGCAACGGTTTACAACACTTTCTCACAAACCGCCATCGATGAGGCGACAGCTTACAAAACCGCCCAGGCTTTCACGACTACTCGTCATGCGCTTAAAGGACAAAAGCTGGATTTGGTTTCATCAGAAGGAAACTATATTTATAACATCGGTGGCCAAGGTTTCGTCATCATTTCGGGCAACACGGTTTTGCCGCCTGTGCTGGCTTACTCTGACCAAGGCAATTTCCCGGATTTGGGAAATGCGCCGGAAAACTTCGCATCTTGGATCCGACATTATGACGAGATGATTGTATACGCCATCTCGAATGGAATTGAACCTGAAGCCAAGATTCAACGCCAATGGGACGATGCTGCACAAGGTGTATTCGGCTCACGTAATGCAAAAACAGTAGCCCCTTTGATAAGTACACACTGGAATCAGGACTGCTATTACAACGAATACTGTCCAGCCACATCGGGTGGCGGGTGGTGGGGCGGTCCCTGCGGACATGTCTATGCCGGCTGCGTTGCCTGCGCCATGGCCCAAGTGATGAAATATTGGGATTATCCCGCAACAGGATTCGGATCACATAGTTACGTACATAGCGTATATGGCGAGCAAAGTGCCAACTTCGGTGCGACCACCTACCATTGGGATCAAATGCCCAACGAGTTATGGGATTCCAACGATGCCGTTGCCACGCTGATGTATCATTGTGGCGTCAGCGTCGACATGAACTATTCCGCCTCAGGCAGTGGCGCGCAATCCAAAGACGTGGAAACCGCCATGCGTTCCTACTTTGGCTACTGCGGGGCCAAATATCGAGAAAAGAGCAAATACAGCGATGAGGCATGGATTGCCATGCTGAAAGCCGAACTCGACCTCTCCCGCCCCATTTATTATTCCGGCCACGACGGTGAGAATGGCCATGCCTTCGTTTGCGACGGCTACGACGGCAACGATTACATGCATTTCAACTTCGGTTGGAGCGGTGCGGGCGACTCCTATTATTCCATCTATGACGTAAATGGATACAATCAAGGGCAAGCCGCCGTGATGAACCTGTTCCCCATCGAAATACAAGCCGATGCCAACGGCATCATTTACGTCACTGAGGACGGCAATGGCAACGGCTCTTCCTGGAGCAACGCCACCAACAAACTGGAGTTTGCCTCGGCCTTGACAAGCGGCGGCACCACCAAAGTATGGGTGAAACGAGGTACTTATTATGGTGACACATCCGACACCGAGGGTGCTTTCCATATCACCAGCAACAACAGGATTTATGGTGGCTTCCATGGCAACGAAGCCCCCGATTTCGACCTCTCCCAGCGTGATTTCGTCAACGACGCCACCATCCTTGACGGACAAGGACAAAGGCGCGTGCTGAACCAAGAGCAAGCCTTCAATGCAGGCACGATGCCCATCTGGGACGGCTTCACTATCCAAAACGGCGCCAATGGCAGCGGCGCAGGCGCCTACCTTAACAATTACGTCACGCTCAACAATTGCAAATTCATCAACAATGCCGCCATCACGTTCGGTGGGGGCTTGTACGTCAACTCCACTGGCGGCACGTCACGCGTGACGCTCAACAACTGTGTCATCGCCGACAACAGCGCTTCGATGGGAGGCGGCGTTTGTGACCGCCTCGGCGCCAACTACAACAATTGCCGAATCAGCAACAACACGGCAACGACCAAAGGCGGCGGCATCTATCTTTACAACAACACCGAGCCTGTCTTCAAAAACTGCATCATCAGCAACAACACCGCCAAAAACGGTGGCGGCATGTATGCACGCGGCAAGTTCACGGCCTACAACTGCGACTTCGTGATGAACCTCGCCACCGAGAGCATGGGCGGACTGTACCACGAAAACAGCCATAACAAATACTACAATTGCATCGTCTGGGGCAACGTGGCCAACGGAATGCCCGACCAGTTCAGTGGAAAGAGCGACTTTGAGTATTGCGCCGTTCAAGGCGGCATGGAAGGAACCGGGAACATCGACCTGCCAGCCGACAACAGCGGGCAAGAGCCAGGATGGTTCGTCCGTTTCAACCACCCCGCACAAGGAGCAGGCGCCGGCTACCACAATGAAGACTGGAGCCTGAAGCCCCGCAGCATCTGCCTCAACGCCGGCAAACCCAACACAGCTGGTTTGGGCGCCACCGACATCGCCGGCAACCAACGCATCCAGAAAGGTCGTGTGGAAATCGGCGCCTATGAAAGTTGCGCATCGCTCACCCGTATCGAAGATGAAGTCTATGAGAGCGACGGCTATTGGTTCCACGGCAGGCACCTGACCGAGCCTGGCTATTACACTACAGCCCTGGCTGGCCCCGACTGCGACAGCGTCATCGGCTTGACACTTTATATCCTGCTGAGCAACGAAGAACACAACAATGCCGTATTGGCGCCATGGCCCAATCCGACGACGGGAATCCTGCATCTAGAAGCAGACGACGTCCAAACCATCGAGGTTTACAACCTCATGGGACAAAGCATGCTGCAATGTGGCGCATCCGACGAATTGGATTTGAGCCAATTCAAAAACGGCGTCTACTTCATCAGAATCATCGACGTATTAGGGAAGAGTGCCGTCCATAAAGTTTTGAAGGAATAAACTTATTCCGTCGCTATCTTAACCCTACGTAAATCCAGAAGATTCGTAGGGTTACTGCCCATGTCCTTCACGCGTTTGCTAACGAAACGGAGCACCTCGTCGTAGAATAGCACTACCACGGGAGCGTCCTGCATCATCAAGCTGTCCATCTCCGTGTAGTATTCGGCACGTCTTTGCAGGTCATTGCAAAGCAATGCTTTATTGTACAACTTGTCGTATTTAGGGTTGGTATAATGCGTGTAATTCGGGCCCGATGGGGCAAAGTTCGAGGTGGTAAACAAGGAAAGATAATTCTCAGCATCTGGATAGTCGGCCACCCACGAGGAACGGAAAAACGGTAAGCTTCCGTTGCTTCTCATGCTGCGCATCGTGGCAGGCGGCATCACCTCCATCTTACATTGTAAGCCTATTTGCTCCACTTGACTCTGCACAAACTTACCTATGTCAGCATAGTCTGCCACGGTGGAAAGCTGCAACAGGTAGCCTTCCAAATGATTCTCAGCCACCAGCTTCTGGGCGCGTTTCAAGTCATAGCCATAGCCTATGGTGCTGCTATGTCCGGGCAGACCCACGGGAATCATGCCACCCGTACCCGGTTCGCCGATACCGTTGCGCAAATAGCGCAGCATCTTCTCACGATCGATGCAGAGGTTGACCGCCTGACGCAGCGCACGGGAACGGTCGGGGCCCAACGGGTCGTTCGGGTCGATGAAAAAAGAGAAATACTCGGTATTCAGATACGGTTCGGTGATGAGTTCTATCTTGTCCTCATATTTCTTGCGCAAATAACCATCATAGGTCAACAACTCGTCCTTGTAACGCGCGTCAATGCCCGACATAAAGTCGAACTTGCCCTTGATGAACTCCAGGAATGCCACCTGCTTGTCGATGAGGAAGCTGATAGATACGGCATCGATATACGGCAACCTCTCCCCTGCTTCATCACGCTCGAAATAGTCTGGATTCTTCCTAAAAACAAGTTTCACGCCTTCCTTCCAGTACTGGAACCTGAACGGCCCCGTCCCCACTGGATGACTGCGGAAATCGTCGCCGTAATACTCAACGGCTTCATGTGGCACCACCGAAGCATAGGTCATGGAAAGGATACCTAAGAATGGTGGGAAAGGCTTCGACAATTCAATCTGGAAGGTGGTATCATCGATGGCAGTGAACGCATAATGGTCGTCGTCATGCTTTACGGAAGAAAAAATCCACAAGCCAGGTGAGTTCAAAGTTTTGTCGACAACACGGTTGAAAGAATAAACGAAGTCTTGAGCGGTGACAAAACGAGACTTGTCGGTCGGCGTTTGACTACGTCGAATCTCGATTTCGACAGGCTCAACGGCCTTAGCTTCTTCGTGTTGTGAAGGTCCCTGGGCCTGTCGAAGGGCCGACTGATAGAAGCAAGTATCCTCATGAAACCGCACATCATCTCTCAAATGGAAAGTATACGTCTTGCCATCCTCACTGATGTCCCACGACTTGGCCACCATCGGGACAAGGTTCATCTTGTCGTCGAAGGCCACAAGGCTGTTGAACACCTGGTTGCATGCCCAGATATGGGGCAGGTCCTTGGCATAAATCGGGTCGAGGGTGAGGATGCCGGCGGATTCGTTGTATTTGAAAATGGCGAGACCTTCCTCGGAATCTTGGCGTTTGCCGCAAGAAACAAGCAACAGCAAGGTCAATATCCCAAGGAATAATTTCCGCATAATCACTTGACTTTGAAACCGATCACCTCAGAATGCAAGTTGTTCAGATACTTGTTGTAATCGAGGTCGTTGGTGTCTTGTTCCTTTTCAAGAGCCAGATCAAGCACTTCCATCATGTTTTCCACATAGTGGAATTTCAATCCTTCTACATAGTCCTCCTTGATGTCCTTGATGTCGTGTTCGTTGTCGACAGAAAGAATCAAGTCGGTGACGCCATTGCGTTTGGCAGCTAGTATCTTTTCTTTCACGCCACCCACAGGCAGCACCCTGCCACGCAGCGTGATCTCGCCCGTCATGGCCAGCTGGCTCTTCACCTTACGTTGTGTGAAGGCGGAGGTCAAAGCGGTGAGCATGGTGATGCCGGCCGAGGGGCCGTCCTTAGGCGTGGCGCCCTCTGGGATATGGACATGCACGTTCCAAGCGTCAAACACGTCAGGGTTGATATTGAGTAGAGAAGCGTGCGCCTTGATGAACTCGTAAGCAATGGTGGCAGATTCCTTCATCACCTCGCCAAGGTTACCCGTCAGCGAGAGATGTCCGCCGCCACGGCTCAGACTCACTTCGATGGATAGGATCTCGCCGCCCACCTGCGTCCATGCCAAACCAGTGGCGACGCCTGGCATGGTATGCTTCACCTCATCTTCATCATGGTGCATAGGCACACCGAGCACTTCGCGCAAATCTTCGGAAGTGATCCTCTTCACATAGCTATCCCCAGCCACCACCTGCTTGGCACGATAGCGCATCAAGTCGCCGATACGGCGTTCCAAGTTACGCACGCCAGCCTCACGAGTATAGTCGTCGATGATGTGCATTATAATGTCTTTCGAAAGGCTGATTTGTTTGGCGTCCAAACCGTGTTCCGTCATCTGCTTTGGAATCAAGTGACGCTTGGCGATTTCATACTTTTCCTCACGCAGGTAACCGCTCAAATCGATGATTTCCATACGGTCGCGCAAGGCTGGATGGATGGTCGCGAGATTGTTGGCCGTAGCGATGAACAGTACCTTCGACAGGTCATAATCCAATTCGATGAAATTATCGTAAAAGGCATTGTTCTGTTCTGGATCGAGGATTTCAAGCAAGGCAGCCTGGGGGTCGCCGCTGATGTTGTTGCCGCTCACCTTGTCGATTTCATCGAGGACGAAGACGGGGTTACCCGACTTCACCTTCCGCAGGTTTTGTATGATACGGCCCGGCATGGCACCGATATAAGTCTTTCTGTGACCTCGCAACTCCGATTCGTCGCGCACGCCACCCAATGACATTCTGACATATTTTCTGTTCAATGCGCGGGCGATGGATTTGCCCAACGAAGTCTTACCCACACCAGGAGGTCCTACCAGACATAGGATGGGCGACTTCATGTCTTTTCTAAGTCTCAGAACAGCCAGATGCTCAACGATTCTATCCTTGACTTTCTCCAGACCGTAATGATCCGCATCGAGGATGCGCTGGGCACGTTTCAAGTCGAAGTTGTCCTTCGTGTATTCGTTCCATGGCAGGTCGACGAGATACTGCAGATAATTGAGCTGTATGCCGTATTCAGCCGCTTGAGGGTTGGTACGTTCCAGTTTCTTCAGCTCGCGGTCAAACACCGTTGCCACCTCTTCGCTCCATTTCTTATTCTTGGCTTTCTCCATCAGCTCTTTGACATCCTGCTCGTTCGGAGTTCCTCCCAATTCTTCCTGGATGGTCCTCAGCTGTTGGTTCAAGAAATACTCACGCTGCTGCTTGTCGATGTCGACACGCACCTTGCTTTGGATTTGCTGTTTCAGTTCCAGCATCTGCTGTTCGGTGGTCAGCACCCCCAACAAATCGGTAGCCATCTGATTGATATCTGTGGATTCCAGGAGCATTTGCTTGGTAGGCAAGTCCATCTCCACGTTGCTTGCAACGAAATTCATCAAAAAGATGGGGCTGTCGATATTCTTGATGGCGAAGCTAGCCTCTTCGGGAAGCCGTTGCGACTTGGCGATGATTTGAATGGCCAGTTCTTTAACCGACTGAACCAAAGCGTTGAATTTCCGTGTCTTGGGCACCTCGTCAGAGACCAAATAAGGCAACACTGTCGCTTTGATGAACGGCTCCGACTGCGTCATCTGATCCAATTCGAAGCGACGTTTTCCTTGTATGATGACTGTCAGGTTGCCGTCGGGCATCTGGAGGGTCTTGATGATTTGGGCTACGGTGCCAATCTTATACAAATCTTCGAATGTCGGTTCCTCAACGTCAGAATCGCGTTGTGCCACAACGCCGATTGCCTTCCTTTTCCTATAGTATTCCTTCACCAACCGCACCGACTTGTCTCTTCCCACGGTAATCGGTATCACCACGCCAGGAAACAGCACCGAGTTGCGAAGTGGAAGTATGGGTAGTTCTTCCGGTACTCCTTCGTCTTGACCCAATCGATCGTCTTCGATGGTAAGCACAGGGATAAACTCGCTGTTGGAGTCCAAGGCATCCAATAACATTTCGTCTAATTTCATATTCATATTCAAGTAATTCCGCTTCACGGGAACGACATTTTGTCAGTATTTGCGTCCCATAAAGCTGATAAAACAACAAGAATAATATACGTTCAAGAATAATGCCAAGAGACAAAAAAAGCCCTCGCGATAGGCAAGAGCTTCTTTTCGTTTTTTTGCATCAAACTTATTTGGCTTCCTTCTTTTCCAAGAACTTCTTGTACTTGTTGTTGAACTTATCAACACGACCGGCAGAGTCAACAAGTTTCATCTTACCAGTGTAGAAGGGATGTGATGCGCTGGAGATTTCAAGTTTCACCAGAGGATATTCATTTCCGTCTTCCCACTTGATGGTTTCCTTGGTGTTGATGGTCGAACGCGACAAGAAAGTCGCATCATTTGACATATCTTTGAAAACAACCAGACGATAATTCTTGGGGTGAATGTCTTTTTTCATCGCTACTTTTCCTTTTGATTTTGAGTGCG
This sequence comes from uncultured Bacteroidia bacterium, assembly GCA_902780195.1. GTDB lineage: Bacteria > Bacteroidota > Bacteroidia > Bacteroidales > F082 > Limimorpha. The sequence continues at coordinate 1,339 of CACZER010000037.1, read as the reverse complement.
CAAAATTACTACATTTTCTTGAACTGGCAATACTTTTTCTCGTTTTTTTATCAATAAAATGCTATCATTCTGTTTTACAACATTATAACCGATAAAAACGATTAACGGAACTTGTTCCAAAGAATTCTACACCTTAATAAAAATAAATAAAGGCCAAAAGGCTTGACGCACACTTTTATTTCTTATCTTTGCAGCAAAATAAAGCGATTAAACTCAATCAACAAATTATAAACCAACAAATTAAACATTAAATTGTAATGAAACAGGCTTTTAATTTCAACGCAGGTCCCTGCGTCCTGCCCAAGCAAGCTATCGAAAGCACCGTTAAGGCGCTCTATGATTTCGACAACACCGGCATCGGTATTGCTGAAATTTCACACCGCACCCCAGGTTGGGAGCGCATCATGGAAGAAACGCGTCAACTGTGGCGTGACCTCCTCCACATCCCTGCCGAGTATGAAGTTCTTTTCCTCGGTGGCGGTGCCAGCACCCAGTTCTTCACAGTCCCCGCCAACCTCATGAAGAAGAAGGCTGCTTATTTGCAGACTGGCGTTTGGGCCAAGAAGGCTGCCAAAGAAGCCAAGTTGTTCGGTACGGTCGACATCGTCGCCAGCAGCGAAGACAAGACCTACACTTACATTCCTAAGGACTATCAAATCCCTCGTGATGCAGATTACTTCCACATCACCACCAACAACACCATCTATGGTACTGAGATCAAGTACGACATGAACTGCCCCGTCATGCTTGTCGCTGACATGAGCTCCGACATCATGAGCCGTCCCGTCGACGTGAAGAAATACGGCCTCATCTACGGTGGTGCCCAAAAGAACGTCGGCCCTGCTGGCGTCACCTTCGTCATCGTGAAGAAGGACATCCTCGGCAACATCGGCGACCGCGCCTACATGAACCCGCTGCCGACGATGGTCGACTTCCGCACCCACGCCGCTGAAGAAGCCAAGAACATCAGCATGTTCAACACACCGCCTGTACTGCCTATCTTCATGATGCACGAGACCCTCGTGTGGCTGAAGGACACCATCGGTGGCGTCGAGGCTATGAACAGAATCAACACCAAGAAGTCCAACATGCTCTACGAAGAAATCGACCGCAACAGCATGTTCGTCGGCACCGCAGTGAAGGAAGACCGTTCCATCATGAACCACTGCTGGGTCATGGCTCCCGGTTACGAGGACAAGCAAGACGCTTTCATGGCTTTCGCCAAGGAGCGTGGCATGGTCGGCATCAAGGGTCACCGCAGCGTCGGTGGTTTCCGCGCCAGCCTCTACAACGCCTGCCCGATTGAGGCCGTCGAAGCCCTCGTCCAGTGCATGCAAGA
>CACZER010000036.1:0-28682 GCA_902780195.1 uncultured Bacteroidia bacterium | reverse complement strand
CGCGCTGGTCTTGTGCTGGCCTCAGACTTTCAAAGATCTCTTCGCTTCCGCACTTCGTTCCTCCCCCTCGTTCCTTCCGAAAGCGGGTGCAAAAGTACTACCTTTTTCCGAATTGGCAAGCAGTTTTTTCAACTTTTTTCAAAACTATTCGTATGTAATTGAATATTAGCAAGAAAAAGTTGGTGAATTAATAAAAACAAGCACTTATTAGCACCTTATTAATATAACGAAAAGGAGGAGTCAAGGCAAAAAGGCGTCCTGAATATGGTTGATAATGGGGTCTTCTTCCTGAAAAACTATCGAAATAATGTCGAAACGCGTGCCAAGATCCAGTTTTTTTTCGAAAAGATAGGCATTGGCGGCAGATATCAAACGAGACTGTTTCTGCCGCGTGACAGCAGCATCAGGCTCTCCATATTCATCAGATTGTCGTGTCTTAACCTCGACAATAACCAATTCCTTGCCCTTCTTGGCAATGATGTCAATCTCCTTATGGATATTGTGCCAGTTACGCTCCACGATCTGGTAGCCTTCCCTTATGAGATAATGTACGGCTATCTCCTCTCCGAGTTTCCCTAATTCGTTATGCTTGGCCATGACCTTTAATAATTATAGCCCTTACCCATCTTCATCTTTTCCATCTGATAATGTCCAAGATAAACGAGTCCAAGGTTGCCATCAATGGCAATCTCGGTACCTGCCTGCAACTTGTGGCCATTCAACTCTCCGCAATGCTTCTCATCGTTGACCTCCAACTCAATGCAGCTCACCACACACACTTTTCCGAGACGCACTGCGGTCACGGCAGCATGTGAAGTGGCACCACCACGTGCCGTAAGCAAGCCATCACAATCGAAGATCATGCCGATGTCGTCGGGGACAGTGTCAGGGCGGACCAGAATCACCTGTTGGTCAGGATGTTGCTCACGTAGGGTCTTGATATCGTCCTCGTTAAAGGCTACGAGGCCATTCATGGCTCCTCCTCCAATGCCCATACCTCTTCCGATCTGGTTCATTTCGTCTGGTGCCTGGACGAAGGCATTCATCTCATCTTCCAGTTTCAAGTCTTGGTCGCGAATCTGCAGGATATGGAAGTCCTCAGGCTTGTCAGATTCGAAGGTGAATTCCATCTCTTGGGGACTATATCCGAGATCCTCAGTCAGCTCTTTCGCTATTGCATAGATCTTCTTATATATCTCAGGCAATGCCGTCTGCATCGAAGGCCCTTCCAAATTGGCTGCCTTGCGCTGTGTCTCTCCTATCGGCAACGGCTTGACGAGTCCGCCGACAATATCTTCACCCTGACTGCGCATGGTGAAATCGCCATAGAGATGCACGCCTGGGCGTTCTCGATGAGGGTTCTGCGTGAAGACCACTCCCGTGCCCGAAACCTCACTCAAGTTACCAAAGATCATCTGCTGCACGATGACAGCAGTACCCCAATTCTCAGAGATACCAAGATGCCTGCGATAGGCCAAGGCACGCTCTGAGTTCCAAGATTCAAAGACCATATTGACACAACCTATGATCTGCTTGAAAGGATCTTGCTCCAACTCAACGCCTTTTTCCTCCAAGATGTGTTTGTAAGAATAGGCTAGCTCACGCATCTCAGAGGCCTTGAACTCCATCTTCTGCTTAACATTGTACTTGGTTTTAAAGCTGTTAATCTCTTCATCGAAGACATCGCGATGGATGCCCTTGGCCATACCCCAGCTTTGCAGGAAACGGCGGTAGGAATCCCAAATTGCCCATGCCTTGGTGGGATCGGAAGCAATAGCCTCAACAAGTTCATCGTTCAAGCCCACGTTGAGGAAGGTGTCCATGGCTCCAGGCATGGAAATGGCAGTGCCTGAACGCACCGAAACCAACAAAGGAGCCTCTGGGTTACCAAACTTTCGGCCCGACACGTTTTCCAACTCCTCGATGTGTTTTCGTATCATCCCATGAATCTCGGTGCGCAGCTCAGGAATGGTGTTGATGGTCTCGTTGCGACGGAACGTCTCTGTGGTGATGACGAATCCAGGAGGCACGGGCATACCGTGCAAATACAGGTTCTTCAAATTGTTGGCCTTGTTTCCGATGAAAACCTGGTTATCCATCTTCGGAGTCGCTTTCCAGAAGGGGCTGATCAACATCTCGGAATTGTAGGTCATGATATCGCTGATTAGTTTCTCATTCAAGGTGGCTTCCATCGTACGCAACGAGTTGAGAATGCGGCCAATGAAATTGTCAAGAGGCTGCATCAGGAAGGCATCGGAAAGGAGGTCACGGTGGAACTCCTCCGACTTCTTGCTGATCAAAGCAGCCGTTTCACGCTCACTGAGTTTGCCTTCCGGGTCAAAGAGTTGGGGGATGACAATCTTCAACGGATATTCGTATGACTTGAGGAAGTATTTGATGATGATGCGGCGAACGTCTTCAGCGATGAACTGGAAGATGTTGATGTATTGCCCGAAAGAAAAACTTCGCGAAGTCAAGCTATAACGCAGCATGTCCAACTTCGAGTTGAAACTCTGGTTGGTGACTCCGTCGAGTTCGAGGCCGTTGCGGAAGTACTCGAGAATGGTATAGATCTGGTTCAGAGTGCGCTCAGAAATATACTCTAAGTTGATGCTCTGCACCACCTTTTCCATCAGTTGGGTAGCTACACGTTCCAAGCGGAAGGTCAGACCCATGGCTTCAAACTTGTTCTCACGATAGGTGCCATACATAGAGGGGATGCCTATGGCGATATGGCGTTTGTGGTAGATGTTCTCCCATCCTTCACTTTGTTCGGGACTAAAGATCACGCTCTTGAGTTTGTCCATGAAGGCATAAATCATGGTCAGCGACTTGCCGAAGTTCTTGGCTTTATACACCTTCTCGAACTTGTCGATTTCTTCGTCGGGAATGAAAGGGAAACTACGTAGCGAGTTAAAAATATTGACCGACTCGAAACTGTATTTTTCACGAAGATAGGCATACAGGTCACGGATGTCCATCAATCGGGCACGCTCACGCTGATACAGATCTTCTTCAAGTTCAATCCGTCGTGCGGCCGAGCCGATAAGGTTCTCATAGTCATCACGTGAAAGCATCAGTACATCTTCAGGGTTGAGGCAAGAAATCTCGCACATGGCCTGAACAAGATTATGAATATGCACAAACCAAGTGCTTCCCTTGTCAATGCTTTCGAATACATTATTGGGCAATATGGGCTTCAAAAGATCGAGATTGCCGTCGCTCCAGAATTTGAACACGTCAAAAGTCAAGGCGATAAGCGTGTTGTTGCTCTCGGTGTGCACCTGTTTGCGAAGGAAATGCACAAGCTTGTCCTGTCGACCTGAAATTTCATCCATGTTGGTGGTGACATTACGGATTTCGCCCTCAGCGCCAATTTCATTGAAATAGACGGGGAAAATGCGCGTTAACTGCTTCACCATCTTATAATATGGAGTGATATTGGAGTTGAGCACCTTGGTGATTTCGCGCTGGAAAAGGTCGGTGTCGCTGAGGAAGATGCCGCCCAGTTTTAGGTTGACAATCAAAGCCGACAATAATTTTTCCATCGGCGTCTTGGAATGTTCAATCAGTTCGAGCCACACCCTGATATTCTTGATATGGTTCTCATCCACAGAGAGCTGCCAGTCCTCACCGACAAACACATTACCAGGGGTGACAAATCCAAAGGCGATGAGTTTCTTCTCGAAGTAATTGACAATTTCCTTTTGCTCGGTTTGGTCCACATCAATGATTTTCAAACCCAGTGTCTGTTGGAAATCAAGCACTGCCGACATATAATCCTTCTTCAACTCTTCAGCGAGATCGAATATCGTGTCAATGAATGGGATCAGCTCGTCTTGCGGCATCTCGTCGATGGCGTCGCGCATCATACGGTCCATGTTCCAAATAAGACGTTCACGCTGATTCTCCATGCCAGGCAGATGCAATAAGAAGAAGACATAATGGAACTTGGTGATGAAATGCGGGAAAGCTTGTTCTGATTCGGAGAAACGCTTGGCAATCTGCTCAAAATGGGGCAAATCCGTCAACTTCTCCCAAGTATCAGCAGAGTTCAGCTTGGCATTTAGACGGTCAAAATAAGGATGACCGATCTCATCACAAACCTTTTGGATTTCATCTTCTGTCAGCATCTGCCGTTTATTCCCAATCCAGTCTTCCACCTGCGAAGTATGTTGCCAATAACGATAGTCTTCTTTAAGCATCATTCGAAGCAGTTCACAAGCCGAATCCCTAAAACGTTCGTCCTGAGCCACCTTGCCAAGATAACGCCCAGCATGCTTCGTTGCCAAGATGTAGACATCCTTATTGCCTTCAAAAGCGTCGTTCAATATACTGAAAATCGTTGTGATCAGTCCGTCGTGTTTTGGCGATTCTGATATCACCTTATTAGCAAATTCCATCAGAGTGATGATGATATTGAGCCGTAGCTTAGCCGCCACTTCGGGTTTCAGCAGGCTATGCATCATCTCTAAAGGAATAATGAATGCATCAGAAGGGATGTCGTCTCGGGTATAGAACCAGAAATCATCCATCAACATCTTTCTCAGTTCTTCCGTCACAAAAGTATGGTTCGATAAAGGATGATAATACTCGGTAATGCATTCCTTCGCTCGTTTGTTGATACCAAAATACTTGGCTGACAAATCAATAAAACGCTGATGTTCTTCTGGGATGAAGATATCTTTATATCTGGTTTGTTCCAGGTTGGCCTCAAGGGCTTTTGATTTGAACGTTTCTGACATTTTTCACAAATTGAATTTGCAAAAATAGAGAAAAAACGGCGAAGTTTTCCGTGGAAATCGTATTTTTGCAGCTTCATTTGGACAAACAACATACTAAATAATTTAACATGGAAAAAATTAAAGTAGGTATCAATGGTTTCGGCCGTATCGGCCGCAACGTGTTCCGCATCATCTGCGAACGTCCTAATCTGGAAATTGTGGGCGTCAATGACCTGACAAGCACCAAGGTGTTGGCCCACTTATTGAAATATGACTCTACACAGGGCAAGTTCCCTGGCACAGTGGAATATGATGAGACCGCCTTGATTGTCAACGGCGTGCGTATTCCTGTCACGGCCGAACGCTCACCGCTGAACATTAAGTGGGGCAAGACTCCCGATGTCGTCGTTGAATCGACTGGCGTGTTCCGCTCAAAGGAAAGCAGCAAAGGTGGCTATGGCGACCACCTGAAGAATGGTGCCAAGAAAGTCATCCTCTCGGCCCCTTCAAAGGACGCCATTGACGCTACTGTCGTGGTCGGCGTGAACAACAACGATCTGACCGATGATGTGGAATGCGTCAGCAACGCCTCCTGCACCACCAACTGCCTGGCTCCTGTTGCCAAAGTCTTAAATGACCGTTTCGGCATCGAGCAAGGTTACATCACCACCATCCACAGCTACACCAACGACCAGGTGATCCTTGACGGTCCTCACAGCGACCTTCGCCGTGCCCGTTCAGCTGCCATGTCGCAAATCCCGACCACTACTGGCGCTGCCAAAGCCGTGGGTATCGTCATTCCCGAACTGAATGGCAAGCTCGACGGCATCGCCGTCCGCGTCCCTACGCCGACCGGTTCACTCGTCGACCTCGTCTGCACGCTGAAAACCGAAGCAACGAAGGAAGAGATCAATGCTGCCATGAAGGAAGCCGCCGAAGGCCCGATGAAGGGTGTGCTCGAATACACCGAGGACCCGATCGTGAGCTGCGACGTCATCCACAACCCACACAGCAGCATCTTCGATGCCCAAAGCACCATGGTGATGGGCAAGATGGTGAAGATCATGTCGTGGTACGACAACGAATGGGGTTATTCCAACCGCATGGTCGACCTCATCGAAATGATGAAGTATTGATTTTTCAAACCATATGAATAAAAAAACGGGCGGCATGCCGCTCGTTTTTTTATTTTACTATTGTGATTGAGCCCTGCAGATGCAAGGTCTCTTCCCCTGTCTCACCTTGATAGGTAATATCCGTGATATAGAAATAGGTACCGGACGGGCAGTCCATCTTGGTTTGCTTGCTTTTGCCGTCCCATTGGATGAGCGGGTCATCAGTATCATGAAGGATGTTGCCCCAACGATTAAAAATCACTGTTTTGGCACTAGTTATGAGTGAAAGGCCCGTTACCTTAGGCTCGAAGATATCATTATAACCGTCTCCATTAGGCGTAATGACATTGGGCAATGTGTAAGAGAATTCCTCCACAGGCTCTTCATGACCGATGTGCACCGTCTTGATGGCAGAGTAGTTGACCAAGGGGCGCATAATGCCTTCCATGGTATAATGGCCAAAAGTACGTACATAATAGCGATAAATCCCATCGCTTTCCACATCGACATCTGTATAGTTCATGCCCGACACTATGGCTTGATGCACAAAACGATTGTCCACTTCCTTAAAGACTTCCGTACTGTCAACAATCCAAGGAACCGCTTCTGTCCATGCAAGGTTTGCAGCTTCGTTGCTTCCATTGACAGAAAGCATCACAGCCGAAGCCAACGTGCTCGAACCGATTAGGTGTTGCAAGGCATCATGCATCTCCACCTTATAATTCAAGGAAGAGACTTCTGCCAAATTGAGGGTCGCATCCAAAAAACAGGTGTCGGCGCCTTCGTATACAACAGACGTTTCGCCATCAAGGATTCGAGTCAACGAATAAGAAAAAGGTGCGACATACTGGTTTTCGATTTCCTTTGGTTTTGCCCAACAAGTGACGACATGTCCCGAAACGAGATCGATGTTGTCGTTGGTGACATGCGTCATCAGCGGGCTGTCGTTTTTCAGTGTCACACAAGCCGCTTCACTTACAATGCTCAAAGCCCCATCAGGGAATTGCGCGACAATACGATACTCATATTCGACGCCCTGAGGAAGATTGGAGTCGAAATAGGTGACCGCCGTTGTTTCAGACAACGTAGCAATAAGCTGGTAACCTTCACGGATGCCTGTCTCACAGAAATCCGGTTCATATCCATCACAGCCCGCCTTTCTATAAACAAGGAGAGCCGACGCGTTGGAGCAAGGATAGGGCATCCACGTCAGAGTAACATCATGACCTTGCACCTCTGCAGAAAAGCCAAGTACCTTGGGCGCCATAACATTTATGCTCACGGTCTTGACATTAGTCAAGCTAACAGGGGTGTCATCGTCTTTGGCATGAATAACCAATTGATAAGGCAAGTTGCGGATATGGGCGTAATTGGTGTTCCATATGAATTCCATTTCAGGATGCATTCCAAAAGCAGTTGGCGGAACGAGTATTGCAGGACTCACCGACAACTCCAATGGAGCTCCTGAAACGGTTAGCGAGACATTGTCGCCATTGGGATCAGAGGCAGAGATGACGAAATCGAGTTGCTCACCTGCCACAAGGCAATATTGGTCATCGCATTGAATTTGAGGCAAATCGTTGTCGCAGGCAGAAATCAAAATCTGCATGTCACGAATAACGGATCCTATCTTCACCCCATGTCGCCATTCCTCAATGATGAAAGCGACATTGTATTCGCCTTGCAACACGGGGGTATCCCAACGTAATTCGCCTGTAACTGGATCGATATCAAATGACTCAGAGTGTTGCGGAAAAGAATAGCCTGGAATATCCAATCCGCCCATGCCCTTACAATTCACCAGTCGATAACTCAAACTATCACCATCGGGATCGTAGGCTGAGGGGTTATGGAGATACAACTTACCAACACAACCTTTGTCAACTGGAGCATTGAGCAACTGAACCGAGTTGTTGTAACCCAAAAACGGATTGATGACTAGCTCAGTCTCAATATACATAGGCACCATTACCGAATTGGGCACGTTAACAACACCATAGTTGCGGTTCGGATCCTCCATACTGATAACGTAGGTTCCTGAAGAAGAAAAGTTATGAATTTGCCTATACACATTCAACGAATAGTCATCACCTAGATTTTGAAGCACCACACGGGGGATGTATTCTTCCGTGCCGTCGCCCCATTTCACGGGTAACGAATCGCGTTGGAGGCCTGCCGGACTAGGCGTATAGGTATAACAAGTGAGCGTAAACTCATAGGCATTGCCGCCCAGCCACGTATAGGTAATCTCGGCCGCACGCTGGTGCGTCGCCTTCGCTGAAAAAACGAGGCAAAAGAGACATACAAAAATGAACAACAGCTTACGCTTCATTGCAATAACTTTTGAGATTGCAAATGTAGCAATTTTTCAAATAAAAAAGCATCCGTATTTGCGGATGCTTTTTCATAATTAGTCAAGTCTGCAGCTTACTTGTTTTTCAGCAAGTCGCGGATTTCGGTGAGGAGTTCCTCTTGGGTCGGACCAGCAGGAGCTGCGGGAGCAGGTTCCTCTTTCTTCTTCAGCGAATTGAGGCCTTTCACCACCAAGAAAATGCAGAATGCGATGATGATAAAGTCGAAGATGACCTGGATGAAGTTACCCCAAGTGAGAGCCAGCTCGGGTTTCACAACATTCTCGCCTTCCATGACGGCTTCACGGATGACCCATTTCCAATCGGTGAAGCTGAGACCACCTGTGGCCGCGCTGATGAGTGGCATGATGATGTCGGATACCAAGGAAGTAACAATTTTGCCAAAGGCGCCGCCAATGACAACACCAATAGCCATGTCCATCACGTTGCCTTTAACGGCAAACTCTTTGAATTCTTTAAATAATCCCATTGTACAATGTTTTTAAAGGTTTAACATTGACGCAAAGGTAAGGATAAAATAAATCGGTGCAAGAAAAAAGATGAAAAATTAGAATTCCGAAGTGAAATGGAACTCGATGTCGGGATACTTCTCCATTGCCATCTGCAGTGCATAAGGCGATTCAGCCAAGAACACATCACGACCATCCTTATCGGAAGCCAGATTCAAGGCCTTGCGCATCTTGAAGTCGGCAAGTTGCTCCTCATTGTCACTCGTTATCCAAGCAGTCTTATAGAGCGAGATAGGCTCGTAACGACAAGAGGCGTTGTATTCGTGCAGCAAGCGGTATTGGATGACCTCAAACTGCAACTCGCCCACCGTTCCGATGATTTTGCGACCCGTCATCTTACCCGTAAAGAGTTGTGCAACGCCCTCATCCGTCAGCTGCTCCAAGCCTTTGGCTAGTTGTTTCGACTTCATCGGGTCGGCATTCTCCACATAACGGAACTGTTCAGGTGAGAAGCTTGGGATGCCCTTGTAGTTGAGGATTTCACCTTCAGTCAAGGTGTCTCCAATCTTGAAGTTGCCAGCATCGTATAAACCCACGATATCACCGGGATAAGCCTCATCGAGGACCGATTTCTTTTGAGCCATGAAAGCCGTTGGATTAGAGAATTTCAGCTCGCGGCGTTGACGCACATGGAAGTAGTTCTTGTTACGCTCAAAACGGCCCGACACCACGCGCACGAATGCAATTCGGTCGCGATGGTTGGGGTCCATATTGGCGTGGATCTTGAAAACGAAACCAGTAAACTTCTCCTCGGTAGGCTCAATGCGGCGTTCCACCGTGTCGCGACCGATAGGCGTAGGCGCAATCTCAATAAAGCAATCCAGCAGTTCCTTCACACCGAAGTTGTTCAAGGCAGAACCGAAGAACACGGGGCAGATGTCACCATTCAGATAGGCTTCACGTGAGAAGTCGTCGTAAACACCTTGCACCAACTCCGTCTCATTGCGCAAGGTCTCGGCATCCTCACCGATCATCTTATCTAGTTCGGGATTGCTGAGATCATCGAAGGCGATACCTTCGGTGATATGTTGCTTGTCGGAATTGAAAAGATAAAGGCTCTTGTCATAAATGCTGTACACGCCCTTGAACTTCGGTCCCATGTTGATAGGCCAGCTCAGCGGGGTTAAGCGTATGTTCAGTTTCTGTTCAATTTCATCCAATAGTTCAAAAGCATCCTTACCGGGACGGTCCATCTTATTGATGAACACGATAATAGGCGTATTACGCATGCGGCACACTTCCACCAATTTCTCCGTCTGCGACTCGACGCCCTTAGCCGCATCAATGACCACGATGACGCTGTCGACGGCCGTCAAAGTGCGGAACGTATCTTCAGCGAAATCCTTGTGGCCAGGAGTATCCAGAATGTTGATTTTGATATTCTTATAGTCAAAACCCATAACGGATGTGGCCACCGAAATGCCACGCTGACGCTCGATCTCCATCCAGTCGGAGGTAGCAGTCTTCTTGATTTTGTTCGACTTAACGGCACCGGCCACCTGAATGGCGCCACCATATAGCAGCAGTTTCTCGGTCAAAGTGGTTTTACCCGCATCGGGATGGCTGACAATGGCGAAGGTTCTACGCCTGTTGATTTCATCGATGAATGACATAAAACTATGGTTTCGATAAGATGCTTAAAAAACAAAAGCGCAGGTCTTTTTGACTTGCGCTCTTGCGGTCCGGACGAGACTCGAACTCGCGACCTCCTGCGTGACAGGCAGGCATTCTAACCAAGCTGAACTACCGGACCAGCCTGAAAAAGAACTCTATTGCTTTGCTTTGCGGGTGCAAAAGTACAACCTTTTCTGAAACTAACAATATTTTTTTCAGAATTTTTTAAACTTTTTTCTAAGTATTATTCTATATAATTGATTTTCAAAATATTACTACAACTCACATCCTATCTTTCCGTCAAGTCAGTTTCATAAGCACCTTCAGCAACCGAATAGTAAGGCAGGTCCAAACTTCTCGCCTGAGTTTCCCATTTTTCCGTCAGATAATGCGGCACCGTAGCATCAATAAGCAACATCCCAACTTCATAACTGTTCATCACTGACTGCAAATCGGGACGCTGTCGCCCTCTGACCAACATATAATCAACCGGGATGCGATATGAGAGCATCTGATTTGCATTCGTTTCACCATCCCACAAGGCCAACAGCTTGCCGCCAAAAGAAACCAGATTCGACTTCTTCCTTACATAGGTTCCCTCAAAATCGGCATCCAAATCCATCACTTCGGGTTTTTGCGACAAATGTCTTTTAGTCCAGTTACCACTTAAGCTATAGTCGACCGTTGAAGGATCATGCATCAATGCAGAATCAGCCAACAGGACATGTTGCCCGTCCTTGATAAAGTCAACGGCGGTATGCTGCCGCAAACTATAAAATGTCATCGCCCGATAATCCTTATCGCGATACAGCCGCAGCGTCACTGAAACCATAAACACCAACAACACCGACAACATGGCGATGAACAATCTGCGACGTCGCATGGCCACACATAGTAGCAATAGCAAAAAGGCGGTCAGCAAAAGGAAGAATTCAAACGGACTGACAAACAATCCTTTGATGATCGAAAACGGCAGGCTTTCTACCCACGACACCACGGCATTCATTACAAAAATAGCACCCCAGACAAGATAGCCGAAAAACACGTTGACATAAGGAATCCATGAAACCAGCAATAATAACATTCCGCCCATAACCACGACAAAGGAGATGGGAGTAAGGAACAAATTGCTAAGCCAGAAATAAGATGTAAACTGATGGAAGTAGAAGACGGTGAACGGAATTGTCGCCAACTGTGCTGCAAGCGCCACGGAAGTTATCTCCCACGCCCTATCGAGTAGTTTGTTCTTCAAATATAGCAAGCCATAGATAGGCTTCTGAAGTACCACAATACCTATGACGGCTGCATACGACAGCTGGAATCCAATTTCGAAGAGGTTATAGGGGTTAACGCACAACAGGATGAAAGCCGATGCCGCAATCGAGTTGATGGCAAAGCCCTTACGTCGGATCAACTCACCAACGATGACGAAACTAATCATCAAAGTGGCACGAAGGATGGACGGTGAAAGGCCTGCAATAAGCGCATAAAACCAAATCAAGAAAAGCAACAATACTTGTTTCAAGTCTTTTTGCCATTTCTTGCGTTTGAGAAAACCCAACAAGAATGAAGCCAAAAGATAGATGATGCCGACATGCAGTCCTGAAACACAAAGGATGTGCATGGAACCTGCAGCGACATAATCTTTGCGCACCTCGTCTGCAAGATACTCATCATACCCCAAAAGGATGGCAGCAGCCACGCCAAATTCCTTGTCCTTTACGCCACAACGCTGCAACGAAGCCATTAAAACATCGCGAAAACGATAGGAAAAAGCATAAACCGGATTGGCGTTGTTTTGTTGGAGATCAAGCCAATCTTCCTCTTTCAGATATACCTGACCAGTGACTCCCTTGTGTTCAAGATAGGACTTATAGTCGAACTCCTCGGGATTCTTAGGAGGCGTCACCTCTCCAATAGGAGCAGGGAAAGCGACAATATCGCCATATTGCAAGGCCAGGGCCGCATCGGTCTTTTCGAAATAGGCCATCACCTTGCCGTTGACTTCACAGGAAGGAGTGGTGTCGCCGAACTGGTGTTCGAGCTGCAACACCATCCTCACGCTGCGGTCGCGCTCGGTAGGATAATCATACACCCTAGCCACATAATATTTGGCCTTAGATTCAGCCAATCGGAAGTAATCCTTTTGCGATGCAGCCTCATGGCAACGTGTCAAGGCAAAGCCAGCCGCAATGAGATAAACGCCCATGATGGCGCCAAACAGCCAATGCAAGCGGATGCGTTTCAAGGTAAGCGCCGCCACAAGAGCCATGGCAAAAAGCGCCAACATCCCAATGATCAAAATCCCATTGGAGATTCTAACAAAAGAGAAAAAGACGGAAATCCAGATGCCCAAGGCCAAAGGGACCAGCATTCTGACAAAGGGATATTTGCTCCAGTCGGTCATCATGCCAATCCTGTCCAAGTTATCTCATTTTTCTGATGCCATTGCATATCAGTTCCGCTGCCCTTTCCGAAGCGCCCACATTGCCCAAACGGTCGCGCAGCTCGTCATAATCCTCCAGGAGGCGGCGCTGGCGCTTGCCGTCATACAGCAGGCGCTCCAACTCCTTCACGATGTTCTCCTCCTTCAGCTCATTCTGGATGAGTTCCTTGACAACTTCCTTCTCCATCACCAGGTTCACCAAGGAAATGTAGTTGACTTTCACCAGACCCTTTGCGATACGGTAGGAAAGGCCGTTGGCCTTATAGCACACCACCTCTGGCACGGCCAGCAGGGCCGTCTCAAGGGTGGCGGTGCCTGAAGCAACCACGGCGGCGCTTGAGTTTTGCAGCAGTTCGTAGGTTTGGTTCTCGACCAAGGTGACATCGGCATTGCCGATAATGCTTTTGTACATCTTTTTATCGAGCGATGAAACGCCTGCCACCACAAATTGATAGTTGGGGAAATGCGGCACCACTTTCAGCATGATACCCAGCATCCTCTTCACCTCTTGGCTGCGGCTACCCGGCAGCAGGGCGATAACCTCACGCTTCTCACCCAAGTTGTTGCGGCGCAAGAACACGGAACGGTTGCTTGTGTCGAGCTTGGCCAACTCGTCGAGCAAAGGATGGCCCACATAATTCACATTGACGCCATAGCGACGATAGAAGGCTTCCTCGAAGGGCAAAACGACTATCATCTGGTCGACTGAGCGTTTGATCTTTTTCACGCGACGGCGCTTCCAAGCCCACACTTGGGGTGAGACATAATAAAACACCTTCATGCCTTTGTCGTGGGCAAATTGTGCAATGCGCAAGTTAAAACCCGGATAGTCCACCAAAACCACGACATCGGGCTGGTACTCGAGCAGGTCATGTTTGCACAAGGAGATGTTGCCCATCACCTTGCGGATATTAACCGCCACTTCCACAAAGCCCATATAGGCCGTGGAGCGATAATGTTTCACTAAGTCGACGCCTTGTCTCTTCATCAAGTCGCCGCCCCAACCCCGAAATTCCGCCTTGGGATCCTTTTTTTTGATCTCAGCGACCAAATTGGAGGCATGCAGATCGCCCGAGGCTTCACCTGCAATGATATAATACCTCATAGGATTATGCTTTTATAAAGGAAAAACACCAGTAGCATCCCAACCACCGTCACAAGGAGGATACCTCTTCCCATGCGGTCCATGTTCCACTTCACCAACAGCATCCTAAAGAGGATGATGCCTGGGATGAATGCCAACAGATAAGGTGCCCTGCCGTATTGGGCTCCCCAGGGGATCAAGCTCAGCAACAGGAAAAACAGTCCGAATGAGGCTGCCCCCACCAATAATCCAAGCCAAAAACTATCTTTGATTTTCATATGCAATGGGTATTGATTCGTAATCTTTCATGGTTGACAAACAAGACTTGGCGGTCCAATCAAAGCATGTCGGCACCACCGAAGCATAGTTGTGTTGCAAAGCCCAGAGGTCGGTATCGGGAGTGATGTCGTCGCTCTCGAAAGTGCCCTCCAAGTCATAGAACTGTTGTCCGTTTTCGTCGTACTGGTCCTTGAAATATTCCACCCAGCGACAGCTGGCCTGACGGCAAAGGCGGATGCCTTGCATCGGTTCCTCGCAGCGTTTTGGGAAGTTCACATTCAGGCACACGCCTTTTGGCAGGCCTTCTTTCAGCACTTTTTTGGCGATCTCGATGACGGCTGTATCGAGATGGTCGAAATCGGCTTCTGGGTCGAGACTGAAGAGACTGTAGCCTATGGCGGGAAGGCCGTTCATGCAAGCCTCTATGACGGCGCCTATCGTGCCTGAATACACCACCGTGGAGGCAGCGTTCATACCATGGTTGATGCCCGATACCACCAAGTCGGGCCTACGTTCCATTAGTTTCTGGTAACCCAACTTCACACAATCGACGGGAGTGCCATTGCAGCGGTATTCCTTGAAACCGTCCTCCTCGTGGACAAGGCGCACGTACAGCCTTTCACGGATGGTACAGGAGTGGCTCTTTGCCGACATCACCTCATCCGTCGTGACTACAACCACATCACCGATGGTACGCATCAAGCCTATCAGTTTCTTGAGGCCTTTGGCCGCATGGCCATCGTCGTTGGTGATTAGGATAAGGGGGTGATCTTCGCTCATTTGGCTATTATTGTCCTGCAAAGATAAGAAAAAGTATCAAAAGCCCTTCAAGCATTGATACAATTTTCGCGTGGGCAGACCCATCACGTTATAGAATGAGCCTTCCAGACCGCTGATGCCCACATAGCCGATCCATTCCTGGATGCCATAAGCGCCTGCCTTGTCGTAAGGCCTGCAATGCTCAATGTAATAGTCGATTTCTTCCTCGTCGAGCGGCGCGAAGGTCACATCCGACCGCACTGCGAACGACTCGGTACGCGCCGCCGAGCGCACGGTGACACCCGTAACCACATGGTGGGTCTTGCCCGACAGCATGCCCAGCATGCGCATGGCATCGTCTCTATCTTTCGGCTTGCCCAGAATCTCGTCTTCACATATCACCACCGTGTCGGAAGTGATCAGCAAGTAATCGGCTGGCAATTCCTCTTCCGTAAAAGCAAGCGACTTTTGCAAGCTGAGATACTTCGGCACTTCGTCCAAAGGCATTTCAAGCGGATAGTCCTCAGGGGTCTCCTTGGTTTGAATGGTAAAAATCACCCCCATCCCTCGCAACAGCTCCTGCCTACGGGGCGATTTTGAAGCCAATACGACTTGATATTTCTCGAGATTGGACAGCATAACGATCGTCATTAAAAAAGAAAAGACGCTGCACTTAGCGTCTTCTTTCCTTGTGGGAACTGTTGGATTCGAACCAGCGACCCCCTGCTTGTAAGGCAGGTGCTCTGAACCAACTGAGCTAAGCTCCCTACTTTGATTTTGCGGCTGCAAAAATACAAATTTTTATGGAATTACAAAGCTTTTTTTAATCTCTTTGCTCTTTTTTCAAAAAAAGCACCAACGCGGCAACATTTCACGGAAATTTATATCTTTGCCTGTTCAACGAATACAACGCCATGAAAAAAAGACTCATCTGGAAGCGTTTCCTCATCTATATCCCATTCATTTTGGCCATTTTAGCCCTTTGCTGCTGCAAAAGGGTAACCACCGATGTGGGTAACTACAACCGTTACAACACGGGAGGTGGCGGCGGTGGTGACATTGGTGACATCGGCTATATCCTTTATTATATCATGGGGCTGCTTACAGAAAACCCGATGCTCGGATTGATCATCATCGCTTTCCTTGTGCTCATGCTCTACATGATGAAACGCAAGACGAAAGACACCACCTATGTCAACCAAACCGTCAACCAACAAGCCAACAACGATATCGTCACCGACTATACGGCGTATGTGGCCAATAACATCCGCGAGATCGACCCCGAGTTCTCGTCCGACAAGTTCATCGGCTTTGCCCGCGAAGTGTTCATGAAGATTCAAGACGCTTGGACCAAACGCGACTGGAAGATCATCCGTCCCTTTGAAAGTGAAGACCTCTTCGCGCAACACAAGGCACAACTTGAGGATTACATCCGCAACAACAGGATTAACGTGGTGGAAAAAATCACCATCAAACACTGTTCGCTGCACTCGTTCCAACAAGACGGCGACAAGGAGGTGCTCACCGTTTGGCTCAATGCCATCATGCGCGACTATGTCGTAGATGCTGAGACGAAGAAGGTGCTTGAGAGTGACCCCAACCGCGACTGGTACATGAAATATGAGATGGTCTTCAACCGCAAGGCGGGCCTCAAAACCCAAGCTGGCGACAGTGAGATCAAAATCACCAACTGCCCCAATTGCGGTGCACCTACCGAAATCACCTCTGCGGGACAATGCGTCTATTGCGGCAGTGTCATCACCACGGGCGAACACGATTGGGTGTTGACAGATATTCATTCACGTAAATAAATACAAATCAATTAAATACATTTATTATGGGACTTATCAAAGCAATAGGAGAAGCCATCGGCAGCACCATGCGCGACCAATGGTTGGACCTCATCAAATGTGACAACATGGGCATGGAAACCCTAATGGTGAAAAAAACCACCGAGTCGGGGCAAATTTCTAAAGGCAGCCGCATCATTGTGGCTCCCGGCCAGGTAGCCGTCGTTTACGACAGCGGCGCTGTGCTCGATGCTACTGCTGAAGAAGGCGTCTACACCTTCGACAAATCCTCATCACCTTCGTTCTTCGGCGGCCAATTCGGTCCCGTCTTCAAGGAAATGTGGCAGCGTTTCACCTATGGTGGCACCCCCGCCAAGGAGCAGGCAATCTTTTACTTCAACGCCAAGGAAATATTAGACAACAAGTTCGGCACCGCCACCCCCGTTCCCTTCCAGGACTGGTCGCATGCCATCCCGAATCAGATGACCAACTCGCTGATGCCCATGGGCGTCAACGTGCGTTGCTATGGCAAATACACCTTCCGTTTGGATGACATGGGCGTTTTCATGCGCAACCATGCTGGCACTGCCAACGTCATCCGTAAGGACGACATCACCGAGCAGATGCGCAGCGAAGTGATGGCTACCTTCCAAAATGTGCTCAACGAGATGGGCAACAGCAACCACCGCGTACCCGTGCTGGAGCTGCCTAGCTACACCGAAGAAATCAAGAAGACCATGGACGAAAAGGTGTTCGACGAGCCCATCCGTGCCAGAGGCGTGCGTTTGGTCAGCTTCACCATCGAATCCGTCTCACTCGACGACGAAAGTCAGAAGAAGATCGACCGCTATGAATACAGCAGCAACAGCATGATGCAGCAAGGTAAGGTCATCGACGTACTGGAAACCGCTGCTGGCAACGAAAACGGCGCCGTTGGCGGCTTTATGGGCGTTGGCATGGCCAATGCCGGCTCGGGCGGCATCACAGGCGGTGCCATGACAAACGCGTGGAACGGTCAGGGGCAGCAAACCAGTTACGACCCTTACAACCAACAGAAAGGGGTCGTCTGCCCGAAGTGCGGCGCCATCATCACGGGCAACTTCTGCTCCAACTGCGGCACTCCCGCTCCTAAAAAAGACCTCAAGAAATGCCCGAAATGTGGCATGGAAAGCGAAGGCAATTTCTGTCCCAACTGTGGAACGGCATTGGTAGCGGCAACCGCCAAGAAATGCCCGAAATGCGGAGCTGAGGTGACAGGCAAGTTCTGCCCCGAATGCGGAACGGCCGTTGAATAATCCCATAAAAAACGTAGAGACGCGCTGCGTCTCTACGTTTTGAGCGAATAACGGGGTTCGAACCCGCGACCCTCAGCTTGGGAAGCTGATGCTCTACCAACTGAGCTACATTCGCGTTATCGGATGCAAAAGTACACAATTTTTAAATCTTGAATCTCAAATTTTGAATTTTTTATGCCAATATCAGAAAAAGACGAAAGAATCATCCACGAGAGTTTTCATCCCAAATCATGGAGCGAAATCAAAAGCCACGACTCCTGGTCGGTATTCAAGATCATGGCCGAGTTTGTGGAGGGAATGGACAAACTATCGAAAGCAGGTCCCTGCGTAGCCATCTTCGGTTCGGCGCGCACCCAACCCGGTGACAAATACTATGATATGTCCGTTGAGATTGCCGAGAAGCTCACCGACTATGGCTTCGGCATCATCACTGGCGGTGGACCAGGCATCATGGAAGCCGGCAACAAGGGCGCGCACCAGGGTGGCGGCACAAGCGTAGGACTCAACATCAACCTGCCCTTCGAGCAGCACTTCAACCCTTACATCGATTCTGACAAGAACATCAACTTCGACTATTTCTTTGTCCGCAAAACCATCTTCATGCGATACGCACAAGGCTATATTGCCATGCCAGGTGGTTTCGGGACCTTGGACGAGTTGTCGGAAGCCATCACGCTTATCCAAACCAACAAGATGGTGGAATTCCCCGTTGTCCTCGTCGGAAGCGAATACTGGAAGGGCCTGATCGACTGGTTCAGGAACACCTTGCTCACCAATCACATGATCAAGGAAGAAGACTTCGAGATCTTCCACGTCGTCGATACCGCCGACGAAGCTGTGAGAATCATCAAGGACTTCTACAAGAAATACGCCATCAAGCCGAACTTCTGATATGCGACGCTATATCGAAGTTCCGCTGCAGCTTCTTGACATCGAAGGAGAAGGCTTCCATATCATGGTCAAAGGAACGATTCATGGTAAGGAAGCCTCTTTCCTTGTCGACACGGGTGCCTCACGCTCCGTCTTCGACACCAAGACCATCTCCACTTTCATTGAGGACCTTCATTTCGAGAAAAAAGAAGGCATGACAGCAGGTGTGGGCAGTTCCGACCTGGAAAGTGCCACCTTCCACATCGACCAATTATCCATCGGGACGCTGGAAATTCGAGATTATGAAGCCGTCGCCCTTGATCTGGAAAACATCCACGAGATGTATGGAAAACTAGACCTCCCTCATATCGACGGCATCATCGGTGGCGACTTGCTGAGACACCATAAGGCTGTGATCAACTACAAGGCCAAGAAGATGAGACTTTGGATCATTCCACCACGACTTTTCTGGTAATACCACCCAACCTCACCAACCAAATGCCTGGCGGCAAAGAGACGATCGTCCGCCCATCGATTTCCTTTTTGAAAATCGTCTGACCCAAAAGGTTCATCACTGTCAGCACACCTTTTCCTTCAACCGTGACACAACCTTTGGCTGGATTGGGATACACCGCCAAAGTCTCTGAGCTTGTCGAAGGGCCGTTCTCTTCAACATCATGATGCACAGCAATGTCTCCATTCAGCAGTTCCAAGCCACCGCAAATATTTCCTACAACCATCTCCAGTGAGCCGTCATCATCAAGGTCAGCTATTGATGAAGAGGAGCGCATCCCGAAGCGATTCTCGAAATCACAGACATACTCGTCCCAATGATCGGTGACATCAGTAAACGTTGCATCGGCATATACATCCAAATCCTTAAACAAGAATAGTTTGCCTTGTTCGGAACCGACCGAAAGTAACGTCTCTTCGCCTTTTCGGAACAAGGTCGGGATGCTGTAACCGAAATAGGAAGCCGTATGGTCGCGAACGTCTACTTTGCCCCAAAAACCGGTGACCAACGAAAACAATGTTTCATTTCCTTGTTTAGAGCCTTGATAATAGGTTAGTTTGCCGCTCGCTTCACCGACAACCAAGTCAAGGATTCCGTCATGGTCCACATCGAAAAGGCATGGCGTCGACCAAGCGCCTTCAAAATGCAGGAAATCGTCGTCAAGAAGATTGAAATCGGCATCGAATAGCAGCAACTTTCCTTCTGCCGTTCCCGTCAGCATTTCCCATTGCCCATCGCCGTCCAAGTCGCCAAACGTGGGTACCAAACCCATTCTTTGTAGCGCTTTTAGTTTTCCGTAATCATCGTCAGCCAGTTGAAATACAGGATTATGCTTCGTACCAATGTTTTTATACAAAGACAATTGTGATGAGCGACGTGTTTGCAGGCTACCATAGACATAATAAGTGGAATCGATGTTCCCAATGTTGCCAACGACCAAATCCTTCAGTCCATCACCGTCCACATCGATAATGACAGGATATGCTCCCGTGCCCACATCAATCATCTGATCTTGCAGAAACGACTTCGAATAAAGCTGATAATCGGGGCTTTGATTCGTGCCATGGTTCAAATAAAGCCATACCGAATTCAGTCCCTCGCAAGCCATTGGGTTGGGATCGAAAGGCGAAACCAACAAGTCATCCATACCATCGTTGTCGACATCGGTGAAAAATGGCACAGGCATTGAGTAAAGACGGACCGGATCGTTGTGAGGGAACTCTGTCTCTTGGCTCACCATCAAGGCGTTTTCGGGGGTGCCGCCATTTTTCAGGAAAACCAAACTTGGATAATCCACGTCGGCAAGGAGCAAGTCGGGCAAGCCGTTTCCCGTCAGGTCGCGAACAGCGAAAGTGGCACCCCTATGACGATTATCATCTTTAACTATCAACGACTTACCGAAAAGACAGGTATCTAAATACATCTCATTGTTTTCCTCACTCTCTGCGACACGTCCCCAACAATAGTCGGTCTTTTCGAAAACCAAGGAATCGCGGTGACCGTAGCGTTCCATCGAGAGATTGAGATGTTTTTCGATGAAGGTGCCCAACACGCCAAAAGTAAGGATGTCGAGGTCGCCGTCGCCATCAAGATCAACAATGGCGGGATAGTCAGCATTGGTGGCGATGATGTTCACCTCGCCTCCACCCTGCCAAGAAGTCAAGTAGGGATAGGCGACCAATTCGAAGCCGACTTCTTCATCAGTAACATTACGGTACACTTTCATCCCCGCCCAACCTTTCGAAAAGGTAAAGAGATCCTCTCGTCCGTCACCATCATAATCGGCAAAGACAACCCAATCGGTCAGGTGAGGGAAAAACCGGACATAGGAAGGCGCAAAAACATAGTTGATCTCGCCGTGACCACCTTTATTCAGAAAGCATGACAAGCGATTTCCCTGTCGGTCGAACACGACAAGATCTTTCACACCGTCGCTATTAAGATCCACACGTCCGAACTGGCAGGCGTTGAGGCCACCTGCCCAAGGGGATGACAATACATTATCAGTATTTTTAACCTGAATAGCTGCTTTTTCTTGCCCTATTCCGGCCAACGATAACAACAACACAAGGGCTACTATGCCGAGAGGATTTTTCATTCCTTTGCACTTTCAGGCTTATCCTCTTTCACATATTTGGCATCGAGGCAAAGGCGGAAGCCACCGCATGAAATCTTTTGGCCTGGCAAGCGTTTTCCACGCCATGACACGCGACACGACGTTTCAGGGAGTTGGTAGGCACCACCACGGATGATGTACATATCGGCATCTTTCCCCATGGCGGCTGTACGTTCCTTGTCATAGTAACGATACTTCGACGAGCACCATTCCCACACATTACCCGACATGTCGTAAAGACCCAATTCGTTGGGGTTTTTCTTACCACATTTTTTTAGGCGTCTAGCATTCCCATTATGCCAAGCCACTTTCTTGGCCTCGTCGCCACCGCTATAAAGCGTAGGCTTCCCGTTGGCACCGCCACGAGCGGCATATTCCCATTCCTCTTCGGTAGGCAAGCGGAAATGCATGCCCGTGAGGCTATCGATGCGTTTCAGGAATTCCTGCACCTCATAATAATTCACATTGGTCACGGGACGCTTCGAGCATTTCTTTGCGCTGGGGTTATAACCCATCACCGCCTTCCATAGTTTCTGCGTCACCTCGGTTTGGCCGAGATAGAAATCCTCACGAATGGCTACATGATGAACAGGCACCTCGTCGGTCTGTGCCATGCGGTCATAGTTGAATTCCAAAGTATCCAGACGTTGCGCACCCATCCAATAGCCACCCTTTTCAACCCTCACCATATTGAAAGCTACTCCATTGACCTGATAGGTAGTCGGCGCCGGAATGGAGTCTTGAGCCAACAGGCAAGTCTGCAATGAAAACAGCAAGGTGGCTAATACTATTATTTTCTTCATGTCTTCTCCTTTTTGATAGGCAAAAATAAGAAAAAGTTTTATCTTTGCGGTCAAATATTGACCTTATGTCTAAGATACTCATCATCGACGATCAGGCCCCCATCCGCCGTGTCCTGCGCGACATCTTGGAAAATGAAAAATACCAAGTGGAAGACGTCGGCTCGGGGCCTGAAGCCTTGCAAATCATCAAAGAACAAGATTTCGACGCTGTCTTTTGCGACATCAAGATGCCCGACATGGACGGCATAGAAGTCTTGGAAGCCATCAAGAAGGACTCTGACACACCCGTCATCATGATTTCGGGTCACGGCACCATTGACACCGCTGTCGATGCCATCAAGAAAGGAGCTTTCGACTTCATACAGAAACCGCCCGATCTAAACCGGCTGCTCATCACCTTGCGCAACGCCTTGGACAAGAAGAATCTGGCAACCGAAAACAAGGTGCTCAAGAAAGCCGTGAAGCGTCAGAACGAAATGATAGGCCAGTCGGCGCCCATGATGGAAGTCAAGGAGATGATCGAGAAGGTGGCACCCACCAACGCGAGGGTACTCATTACGGGCGAAAACGGGACCGGCAAGGAACTTGTAGCGCGGCAGTTGCATGAACTCAGTACACGCAGCTTTGGACCTTTCATCGAGGTCAACTGCGCCGCCATCCCTTCAGAACTTATCGAGAGTCAATTGTTCGGTCACGAAAAAGGCTCGTTTACATCCGCCATCAAACAGCGCAAAGGCGACTTCGAACTAGCTGATGGCGGCACCCTTTTCTTGGACGAAATCGGCGACATGAGCCTATCGGCCCAAGCCAAGGTGCTCCGCGCCCTGCAAGAAAACAAGATTGTGCGCGTAGGCGGTGAGAAGGAAATCCCCGTAAACGTACGCATCCTGGCAGCCACCAACAAAAACCTCAAGGAAGAGATTGAAAAAGGCAACTTCAGGGAGGACCTATATCATAGGCTCAGCGTCATCGTCATCAACGTGCCACCTTTGCGTGAACGCAAAGATGACATACCTCTGTTGGTAGAGAACTTTACTGCATACATCGCGCAGAACATGGGAAAGGCTGCACCTACCTACGAGGCTGATGCCCTTGAAGCACTTAAGCAATACCAATGGACAGGCAACATCCGCGAACTCCACAACATCGTGGAACGCCTCATCATCCTTTGCGGTGAGACCATAACGAAAGACGATGTCGTGCGTTTCGGTTTCTTTGAAGACAACGACTCTAAACTCTCAACTCTAAACTCTCAACTAAAAAAGGGGATGTATGGTTTTGACAGCAAGATGAATTGTCATGTAAGCATGTCGAGCCTCGCAGTGACGCTCGTTAATCTTGACTGCAAAAAATTAATTGGCGAGAATAACTACGCTTTCGCTGCCTGATCGAAGTACAGTAGATCACTGGCTTAATCCGCTCACAAGGTGGGTGGACGAAACATCTCGCAGGTGGAGATTCCTGATTCCGGCCTGAGAACGAGGTGCTAATCAATTTCGGGATAGTCTTGTCGGAGCCCCGACAGCAAGGCGAAACTTAGGGGATAAGGTCGCGTTTAGGGCGTTCGCTCCCTTACACGGCACGAAAACCAATAGCGGAATAAGCATGTAGAAAGCATGGGGGTTCCTTGTTTGGACGAGGGTTCGACTCCCTCCATCTCCACTTTTCGGACCCGTAGTTTAATGGATAAAATAAAGGATTCCGGTTCCTTCGCTCTGGGTTCGATTCCCAGCGGGTTCACAAAAAAGCCAGGCTTATGTTTGGCTTTTTTTATTTCTTCTCAGTGATGATTACGTCGATGGCACCCACGCCGAACTTAGCAATGCTGGCCATACGATTCTCGGTGTTCTTATAGTTTTTCAGTTCTTCGATGATGGCGTTTTTCAGCACGCCATTGCCCACACCATGGATAAAAGTCACCTTGTTGTATTCGGCGGCAATGGCACTGTCGAGCATCTTTTTAAAATAGTCGGTCTGGATCTTGAACATGTCATGACTCGACAACCCTAAGATATTGTCGACCAGCTCACCTATGTGCAAATCGACGACGGCCTCACCTGGACCCACCTTATGCTTGTCGATGGGCGCATCCTGCTTCACCAATGATTTGGCAGGAGCTTGAGCACCAACACCTTCTTTCATAATTTTGGAAAAATCGCCATCGTTGTGCCTCAAAGCGACAAGTTCAGAGAGGCATACCATCACCGACTTCTCACCCAACACACCTGATAGCACATAGCTTCCTTCCTTAAAGAAACGTCCAGGACGTAATGAAAACGGCACATTCACCGGAAGCAGCATACAATCCAACGTTTCCGCTGTCAGGAGGGCTTGCACCACGCCGTTGAGCCAGTACTCCAAATCATCACGTGAGATGGTTTCGATGACGATTTTCTCATACTTGTCGACTTGTCCGTAGTCCACATTGACGAACTTATCTTCCTCCTTGATAGTGAAGGTGTATAACATCTCGTATGGCGTATGATTAACGAGCACCACGTCGAGTGGTCCCGTGAGAAGCCATTGCTGCTCGTGGGGTACAAAAGCCATGTAAACGCCTTCTTTCTCCACGCCTTTGGCATGGCGACGCAATTCGCCCTTACGGGCTTCCTCCGCCTGTTCCTGCTCAAGAAGCTGCTGGCCTTGGACCTCTTTTTGAACTTTGTCCACCGTCTGTTGCTGCTTGGTTTGGGCAGGTTGAGAGCGATAGTCAAGCACCAAGTCCGTTATCAAGGTCGGGATCTCGAAACCATCGTCCACCTCGACCATTACCATGCGTGAGTCTATGATTTTCGTAACCTTTCCACCGCCCACCGTGCTGAGGAAATTCACTTTGTCGCCAATCTTAAATTCTGCCATTGCATTTCAAATTAAAGCGCAAAAATACACATTTTTGGCAGATTTTTTGTATCATTGCAACCCAAAACGGCAAAGATGAAGACATCACGGTGGTTTATCATATTACTTGTATTGGCAGCGGTTGTCTCATGCAACAAAACGTCAGGCAATGCCGACCTCGACATTATCGTTGATTATCAAATCAATGATAAGCCATTACTGTGCGACACGCTTTGTTACACCAACGAGGCGGGCAATACTTTTCTCATTACAGAAGTACAGTGGTTCCTGTCGAACATAGAGCTGAAAAGCACTTCCGGCGACTGGATTACACTCCATCAGCGCAACATGTCGGACACCATGGACATTAGCCGCGTCTTTTATATCGACACCAACATCCCAGAATCGCAGTCGCTGCATATCCAGCCCGTGCAGGCAGGTAGCTACACGGCTGCTCGATTCACCTTCGGTTTGGACAACTATGACAACAAGACAGGGCTGTTCAACAACCCGCCGGAAAGCAACATGTTCTGGCCTGAGCCCCTTGGAGGAGGATACCATTACATGAAACTCAACGGGAAATACCTTAACGCAGAAGGCAACCTCTCGCCCTTGAACGTCCATCTCGGCATTGGACAAAACGAAGACCTCAGCCAGTTTTATCATAATTTTTTCACTGTCGAATTGCCTGTTGACATCGACCTGAAAGCCAATACAGAGAACCATATCAATCTGACGATGATCATCGACAACTGGTTCCGCCAGCCTCACACCTACGACTTCAACGTATGGGGTGGAGCCATCATGCAAAACCAAGAAGCGCAACGCATGCTCAAGATCAACGGAAGCAATGTCTTCAAAGTCTTTCAAAACGAAGAAACCCAAACCAACAACGATATTGCCATGAAAAAAGGAGCACAAATCGAGAAGCGGTTTCGAGCCTTCATGCAGAAGGCGGCTCCAAAACCTCATTTCTGGACCTTGGAAAACGTAGAAGCCACCCTCGAGCAAATCAAGGGAAGCAATAAAAACCGCTCATGAGGCATCTAGGATTCATATTGCCTTTCCTTTTACTGGCGTTGATGGCATGCACACCAGAGCACAAGCCATCACATCAGACAACACCCTATGACATGCCTCAGCCCTACTTCTTCCCTACCCTCACCAACATACCATCCGACAATCCCATGACCGAAGAAGGCGTCGCCTTGGGGAGGAAACTGTTTTACGACCCGCGCCTCTCTGGCCGTGACGGCACGGACGGCATTCGCAGCTGCTCCTCGTGCCACCATCAGGAGAAGAACTTTGAATACGGTGCGCCGACGGGCACCCATCATGCCATGCTGCCCTTGGTTAACTTGGCATGGAACACCACAGGATTGGGATGGAATGGCGGCGTAGCCACTTTGGAAGACATGGTGTTGGCCGCAGTCACTAGTCCATTGGAAATAGATGCAGACACCAACCAGGTGGTCAGGTTTTTACAGAACACAAAGGACTACCCTCCTTTGTTTGAGAAAGCCTTTGGCAGCCGCGAAATCACCTTTGTCAACATCGAACGTGCCATCGCGCAGTTTGTGCGGAGCCTGGTGTCTTCCAACAGCAAATTCGACCGTTATCTTCGCGGCGAGGAGCAGTTGAACCAAGACGAACTTGAGGGCTACCTTCTCTTTGTCACCGAAGACGGCGCCGACTGCTTTCACTGCCATGGTGGCGGCGGTAACGCACTGATGACGACAAACCTGTTTTACAACAACGGCTTGGATGCCGAATCCAACGACCCGGAAGACCGTGCTTCAATAACAGGGAATAGCATGGATCAAGGTTGTTACAAAGCCCCCACCCTACGCAACATCGCCGTTTCTACACCTTATATGCACGACGGACGCTTCACAACCTTAGACGAAGTCATCGATTTCTATTCCGACAGCGTCAAAAACTCGGCCATCATTAGTCCGTTGATGCACCATGTGATGCAAGGAGGCGTACGGCTCTCCGATTTGGAGAAAGCCCAGCTGAAAGCCTTCTTGAACACGTTGACGGACGAGACATTTTTAAACAATCCAGATTATTCCATGCCATGACCTATCCTTGGGGCGACAACCGAAGATTCAACAGCTACAGCAACTACTTCTCGAAGCAGTTCGGAGGTCGAGTGCAGAAAATCAGCATCGACGCAGGTTTCAGTTGCCCCAACCGAGACGGAATAATCAGCATGGGGGGCTGTACTTTTTGCAGCAACGAGGCTTTCAACCCATCGTATTGTCGGCCCGAGAAGCCCATCAAGCAACAAATCGAGGAAGGCATTGCTTTTCACCAAAGGCGTTATCGCAGAGCGAATAAGTATTTGGCTTATTTTCAGCCGTTTTCAAATACTTACAAACCGCTTGAAGAGCTAAAAGACATCTATGCCCAAGCTTTGGAATCACCCGAGATCACAGGCATCGTCATTGGCACGAGGCCAGATTTGATTGACGAAGCTCTTTTGCAATACCTCAATGAGATACAGAGAACGCACTATGTCATGCTGGAATACGGCGTGGAGAGCATTTACGACGAGACTCTGAAACGCGTCAACCGAGGGCACGACTTCGCTACGGCTGAGAAGGCCATCCGCATGACGGCCGACTATGGCATCCCTTGTGGAGCGCATTTCATCTTTGGTTTGCCTGGAGAAACCAAGGCTATAATGCTTGATGCCGCCGACATCATTTCACAACTGCCCCTGACCACAGTCAAGTTCCACCAACTGCAAATCTTCAAAAGCACCACGATGGCTGAAGAATACCTTGAGCACCCCGAGCATTTCCATCTCTTCAACCTGGAGGAATACATCGACTTCGTCATCGACTTTGCCGAACGGCTCAGCCCAAAAATCGTCATCGAGCGTTTCGCTGGTGAGGTGCCACCGCGCTATTTGGTTTCAGAGCCTTGGATGAAGCTCAGATATGATGAGGTGTTGGCTAAAATCGAAAAGCGGATGGAAGAGCGTCAGACTTGGCAAGGACGGTGCTATCATGGCATCCTACTGTAAAAAGAAGTCGTAAAAAGCCTCTTCGATTCAGAAAAAGCCTATCTTTGTGCCAAATCATGTGTTCCATTCACGACAACACTACTTCTATGAGAAAGAGATTCAAACTAAAAGCCGGAGATACTCGTACTTTTGAGTTGGAAAGTCATGAAGGAGGCGGATATCTATGGTCGGTCGTCTCAAATGACGAGTGCGTCAAAGTGCAGCTCTCCAAAAAGACGCCATCGAAAGACAACGAGAAGCAACCTCTCGGGAAGAGTTTTCCTGTTTTGGTTGAGATCAAAGCCCTTTCCGAAGGACAAGCCATCGTCGTTCTCGAAGAAAAAAGGCCTTGGGAAAAAGACATTAAACCATTAAACACTTGTAGAATCTATATCACCATAAAATAGCATATCATGACCAACAAAAATCTAGAACCCAAAGAAACCGCTCTCAAAATGCATAAATTTGGATGGCTTCCCGACCTTCCCGACGAGAGGGATTATGTTTACGAAGCTCCGATGAAATTACGTAGTGCCAGCGA
>CACZER010000035.1:0-47199 GCA_902780195.1 uncultured Bacteroidia bacterium | reverse complement strand
AACGCGCAAATCCTTGACTTCGCGGATGTTCTTGTCGAACTCAAAGGCCTCGAAGGTCTTACGCGGGTCGCGGCCGGGCTTGTCCAACTCGGTGAGGATATCGTTGATGGTCTCCAAGCCGAAATGCTCCTCCACAAACTCCTTCGGGTTGATTCTCGCGATGAGTTCCTTGTTGCCGATGAGGTCTTTCACTTTCACGCCCAGCTTCTTGGCCATCTTCTCCACGATATGATAGCTCTCGGGGTGGACGGCACTCTGGTCCAAGGGGTTGTCGCCGTTATGGATGCGCAGGAAGCCGGCGCATTGCTCGAAGGCCTTGTCGCCGAGGCGCGGCACGCCATAGAGCTGTTGACGCGTCTTGAAGCCTCCGATTTCATCGCGGTAGTGGACGATGTTGTAGGCCAAGGTCGGACCGACGCCGCTGACGTACGACAGCAGTTGTTGGCTGGCGGTGTTGAGTTCCACGCCGACGGCGTTGACGCAACTCTCCACGGTCTGGTCGAGGCTCTCGCTGAGTTTCTTCTGGTCCACGTCGTGCTGGTACTGTCCCACACCGATGCTCTTTGGGTCGATTTTCACCAACTCGGCCAGCGGGTCCATCAGTCGGCGACCGATGCTGACCACGCCGCGCACGGTGATGTCGTAGTCCGGAAACTCGTCGCGGGCGATTTTGGAAGCGGAATACACTGAGGCGCCGCTCTCGCTCACCATCACGGCCATCAGGTCGCGGTCGAATTTGATGGAGCGGATGAAGTCCTCGGTCTCGCGTCCCGCCGTGCCGTTGCCGATGGCGATGACCTTGATACGGTAGGCATCCACGAGGCTCTTGATCTTGCGCATGGCACCCACCGTGTCCGACTTGGGTGGATGGGGATAAATCGTTTCATTGTGGAGCAAGGCGCCTGTTTCGCTCAAAACCACCACTTTGCAGCCTGTGCGGAAACCCGGGTCGATGGCAAGGACGCGCTTCTGTCCCATAGGGGCGGCGAGGAGCAGTTGCTTGAGGTTCTCGGCGAAGACGCGGATGGCGGTCTCGTCGGCCTTCTCCTTATAATAATTGCGGATCTCGGTCTCAATGGAAGGCTCCAAGAGGCGTTTCCACGAGTCGGCGATGGCTTCGCGTACGAGTTCCGACGATTCGTTGTCGTTCTTCAGGAAGATGCTCTCCAACGAGTTCAGCACAAAGTCGTCATCGACTTTGATTTTCAGCTTCACCATGCCTTCTTCCTCGGCGCGGAACAGGGCGAGGAGGCGGTGGGAGGGTGCCTCTGAAATCGGCTCGCGGAAGTCGAAATACTGCTGGTAGGTCTTGCCTTCCTCTTCCTTGCCTTTGACCACGGCGGAGCTGATGTCGCCCTGCATATGGAAGATTTTGCGGATGCGGTTGCGCCCGTTGATGTTCTCCGAGACCCACTCGGCCATAATGTCCTTGGCACCTTGCAGGGCTTCCTCGATGTCGTTGACGCCTTTGCCTGCGTTGACATAACGAGCGGCGAGGCGGTCTACCATGTCCACATTCTGCGCCATGATTTGTGCGGCCAGCGGCTCCAGCCCTTTCTCGCGGGCAATGGCGGCGCGGGTGCGACGTTTGGGTTTGTAGGGGAGGTAGAGGTCTTCCACCTCTTGCAAGGTCTTGGCGTTCAGTATCTTCTGCTCCAATTCGGGTGTGAGTTTCTCTTGCTCGCGGATGGAGGCGATGACGCTTTCCTTGCGTTTTTGGAGTTCAAAGAGTTGCTCCAGGCGTTTCTGCACGGCGGCCACATTCTCTTCATTCATCGTGCCGGTCATTTCCTTGCGGTAGCGGGCGATGAAGGGGATGGTGGCGCCTTCGTCGAAGAGGCGAATGACGTTGGCCACATGATGCGTGGCGAGGTTGAGTTCCTGTGCGATTTGCGCAGCGAAGTCTATGGTGATGGGCATGTTTTCTGGTTTAAAGATGCAAAAATACGGTTTTCTTTGAGTTTTTCGTTAACTTTGCGGCAAAATATAGACGAGTGTGGACATTGTACCGGGTAAAACAACACTTAGCCTATGCCCGTCATGGCGGACAAGGATCCGCCATCTCCTACGTGCGGAGACGACACCCTTACGTATAGGAGATTGCGGGTCAAGCCCGCAATGACGGTAAAAGGGCTCGGTTATGTCCTTCGTAACGACTGGAACCCGCATTACCTTTACGACCCTTATTTCGGCGATGTGGACAAGGCAGAATGGTTCCTCACCCACATCTGCACCTACGAATGGAACGCCCAACACGACAATGGTCGTCCTGTGGCAGAAGGCACGGCGGAACTCATCGCCGAGTATCCCGAGTGGAAGAAGGAAATCGAGCTATATTACGGCGACTTCATGAAGATGATGGGCGGACAGATTCCAGGCATGGAGGAATATGTCAAGGAATTGAAAGCCAAAGGTTTCCGTGTGTTCGGGCTGTCCAACTGGTCGGAGGAGACTTTTGCCTTGGTTAGGCCTGTTTATCCCGTCCTCGACCTCATGGAGGACATGGTGATTTCTGGCATCGAGCGGGTGATGAAGCCTGACCCAAGGATTTTCCAACTGGCCTTGCAACGCTTCGGCATCAAGGCTGAGGAGACTGTGTTTATTGATGATAACCCGAATAATGTTGCTGCCGCGAATGCTTTGGGAATCACTGGGATATTGTTTGAGGGAAAAGAAAAGTTAGAGGAAGTGCTGATGGGATTGCTTCGCAAGAAATACACAGTATTCAACGCAGTTAAATCTTGAAAAAATCATAATTTAAATCTTTTAATATGAGAAATCTTGCTGTGAAATACATTATCCTTTCTTTATTCCTAGTTGCCTTGGCTGGGAATGCCTTCGCCCAAAAAACGGATTGGGAAAAAGATTGTTTAGTAGGCAAAGTGAAAACATACGATATGTACGCTTATGATTTTGACATTAGCGATTCCATCAACCATGAGGATTTTATGAAACGCTTCTATCAATGCGATTTTGATGTGGATAGGATGATTCGCTTTGCCGATAGCATCATGACGGTGAAAGATAATGATAGAAAGGGAATTTATGTGCATGAGTATGACTCTTTGGGGTATTTGGTTAAGATATTGCTTAGCAGTGGGATAAAAAATGAGATAAAGTATCACAATGAATACGATAACCAAAGTAGAGTATTGAGAAGCGTTAGAGCGATAGATGATGTTCCTCAAGATTCGGTTTTTTTTACATACGATGATCTTGGCAGACTTACGGAAGAAAGATATTGGAGCCATGTGACAGGATATAATAGAACAATGCAATGGATATATGATTCAGAAGGTCGTTTGTTGGAAGAAAATAGAGTTGAAAATGATTCTGTATATTCTTATTTTAGGAAAAAATACGATAAAAAAGGCGTTTTGCGTAAAAGTGAGAGATTTGGCTTTCCAAGGAACGACAGTAAGATTTATTGCGAATATGATTCAAAAGGGAATGTCGTTTTTGAACGGACGGAAAACGGCTCTGGAGATATTGTCAAAGCAAAAACAAAATATAAGTACGATAAGAATGACAGCATTGTGAAAGAGACTTGTCGAAGAACCAAGTGGTACAAAATGCCCAAATATAAGGATGAGGTTTGGCAAGAGATGGATTCAACGGGTCAATGGATTGATTACTCAAACTATATTGTGGCATACAATGAGTACAAAACGAAGTCGAAGTCTGAAAGAAGAATTACCCGAAATGCCAAAGGGGAGCCTATTGAGGAATTCTACGAGGTGTTTGATGAAAATGGGCTAAAACCTCGTTCCGTGTTAAGGAAAAAATACGACGAATTGGGTAGGTTGGTTGAAAAAGAACATATAGGTGATTCTTATCCTGGGACTTGCAAAATGGTGTGGAGGTATTATAAAGACACACAATTCAATTCATATTATGCAACCTATTGGGGCGAGAATTTTGATTTCGGACACGAAAGCCTGTTCTTTTTTGACGACCAAGGCAATTGCATAGCGCACATACAATGGATGCCAGAGACACAGAACTATGAATATTATTTTGAGGTGTTTAGGTATGAGTATTACGAGTAAACTTGTATTTTTGAATGATTTTTGAAAGATTTGGCTTCGCCGAATGCAAAGCATTTCTACACGAAGTGTATTCCATAGAACAATCAATATGAAAATCCTCTCAGTCAATCAAATCCGCGAAGCGGACAAATACACGATAGAAAACGAACCCATCGAGTCCGTCGACTTGATGGAACGCGCTGCCACGAAGGTCTTCGAATGGCTCTATCGCCGGGCGCCGCGCGACAAGACCATCAAGATCTTTTGCGGCATGGGCAACAACGGTGGCGACGGCCTCGTGGTGGCCCGACTGCTCAACGAGCAAGAGATTGTCCCACAGGTGTTTATGGTGCGCTACTCGGATAAGACGAGCCACGACTGCGAGGTGAACTACTACCGCCTGATGAACGAGACCAAGGTGCCGATGTTCGACATCCTCTCCGAGGACGACTTCCCGAAAGTCGATGCCAACGATGTGGTGGTCGACGCCATCTTCGGCTCGGGCCTCAACCGTCCGCCGCAGGGCGTGACCGCCGACCTGATTGCCTACCTCAACCAAAGCAAGGCCATCCGTGTGGCCATCGACATCCCTTCGGGCCTCTTCGCCGATGAGCCTAGCGCCTTGGGTTTCATCTTCAAGGCCGACTACACGCTGACTTTCCAAAACCCCAAGTTGGCTTTCCTGCTGCCCGAAAACGACCCATATGTGGGTCGCTTCGAGGTCTTGGACATCGGTTTGCACCCTCGCTATTTGGAAGAGGTGGAGACCAACAACCTGCTGACCGTCAAGTCGATGGTGAAGCCGATATTGCACAACCGCACGAAATACTCCCACAAAGGCACTTATGGCCACGCACTGCTCATTGCTGGCTCCGAAGGTAAGACGGGCGCGGCATTGCTGGGCGCAAAAGCCTGTCTGCGCTCAGGTGTGGGCTTGCTGAGTGTTCACCTGCCCAAGGTGGCCCAACTGCCTATGCAGACTGCCATTCCAGAGGCGATGATTGATGGCGACGATTCCGAAACCTGCTTCTCGACATTCGGGCATTTGGATGCATATACTGCTGTTGGCGTTGGTCCAGGCTTAGGCAAGGCGGATGACACCGTCCGCGCCTTGAAACGCCTGATTCAAGAGGTGCAAGTGCCTCTCGTCATGGATGCCGACGCCTTGAACATCCTCTCCGACAACCTGACCTGGCTGCCCTTCCTGCCTGCCAAAACGATACTGACACCGCATCCGAAGGAGTTTGAACGTTTGGTGGGAAAGACCTCGACCTCGTTTGAACGCCTTGAGAAGCAAAGGGAACTGGCCACCAAATACAACCTCGTTGTCATCGTGAAAGGCGCGCATACCACCGTCGCGATGCCTAACGGCACCATCTTCTTCAACACCACAGGCAACCCTGGCATGGCCACGGCAGGTAGTGGCGATGTGCTGACGGGCATCATCCTATCGCTTTTGGCGCAGCGCTATTCGCCCGAGGAAGCCGCCGTGTTGGGTGTGTATCTTCACGGTCTTGCTGGCGACCTCGCCGCCGACGAGATAGGGCAGGAGGCTTTGATTGCTTCTGATATCACTGAGCATCTGGGGAAGGCTTTCTTTTCGCTTCGCTCAAAGTGAATTTGAGCCGCTTCGCGTCATTGCGAGGAGGAACGACGAAGCAATCCAGATAAAGAGCTTGATGTCTGGACTGCTTCGTTCCTCGCACTGACGCAAAGCGATGTTAATATGCCAATATATTCCTATCTTTGCAGCATGATTAAAACCACTATATCGAACCGCGAGATCTGGCGCATCGCTTATCCCATCATGTTGGGTAACCTGGCGCAGACCATCATCACCTTCACTGACACCGCTTTCTTGGGCCACCTCGGCACCATCGAGCTGAGTGCCTCCATGATGGCGGGTTTGTATTACTTCGTCTTCACCACCTTGGCGATGGGTTTTGCCGTGGGCATACAGATCTTCATCGCGCGACGTTATGGCGAGGGCAACTTCAGCAAAATCGGTGTGGTGTTCCAGCATGGAGCAGTGTTTGTGCTGGGTTTGGGCATCTTGCTGTTCAGTATCCTATTCTTCTTCAGCCATAGGCTGTTGCATGTCATCATTGAGTCCGAGAACATTTACTCGGCGGCGAGCGAGTATTTGAGATTCAGGCAGTTCGGCATCATGTTCGTGGTGTTTAACTTCCTGTTCCGCTCCTTCTATGTCGGCATCAGCAGCACCCAGGTCATTACCTTCTCAACCATCATCATGGCGGTGGTCAACATTTTCTTCGACTGGGCGTTGATCTTCGGGCACGTGGGTCTGCCCGAGATGGGCATCGGCGGTGCGGCTTTGGCTTCGCTGTTGGCAGAAATCACGGCGTTTTTCTTCTTCTGGATTTACACCTACATCAAGATACCGCATGAGGAATATGGCATGTTTCGTTGGCACAAGTGGCAGCCCGCCTTGATGGGCGACATCCTCAAAGTGGCCTTCCCGAGCATGATACAGCGCCTGTTCTCGTTCGGTGCCTGGTTCATCTTCTTCGTCATGATCGAGAAGATGGGAGAGACCGCCATCGGTGTTTCGTCGGTGGTCCGCAGCACCTATATGATCCTTATCATCCCGGGTATCGCCTTTGCCTCGACGGCGAACACCCTGACGAGCCGCATCATCGGCGAAGGCAAGAGCAACGAGGTAATGTCGAGCGTCTGGAAAGTTGTGAAGAACAGTTTCTTATGCTCGTTGGTGTTGGTCGTCATTGTTGCGATCATCCCGCATCTCGTCCTTCAGATTTACACGGATGACCCTGCCTTGGCGCAGGCAGCTATCCCTTCGGTGTATGTGATTTGTGTCGCCACTTTGTTGGGCGCTTTCTCCATGACCTTCTTCGAGGCTGTCTCGGGCACGGGCAACACCACGGCTGCCATGGCCTTGGAGTTTGGCATCCTCATCATCTATATCATCTATGTCTTCCTGATGTCGAAGACTTCCACCATCGCTGGCGTGTGGACCGCCGAGTGGGTCTACAACATCTCCATCGGCCTGATTTCGCTGGTTTACATTTGGAAGGCTGACTGGGGAAGGAAGAGGATTTGAGGTTACGGAGGTTGAAGCCTCCGATGTGGTGAGGTTGCGCTGACGCTTTTGATAGACGGAGGTTGAAACCTCCGATGTGGTAGGGCCGTCCCTTCGGGACTTGAATGGAGGCTCATGGGTCTCTCTCTCAATCCGTCTCAAACGCCCACCGCTCATCATACTCAATGCCAGCCTCGTCAAGGAGGTGCTTGTATTCATCTCTCCAGTCGGTGCGGTGGTGGTGCGCTGCTTGGTTGCGGATGTAATGAATCACATTGTCAAGGGCGTTGTAGCTTACTGAGAAAGCGCCATAGCCTGCTTGCCAGCAGAATCCTTCGTAATACTGTTCGTCCAAAGTCTTGATCCACTTGCTGCTGTAGGCTTTGATGCGTTTCACGAAGTCGGACAAAGTGATGGTCTTGGGTAAGGAAGTCAGGATGTGAATGTGGTTGCCGATGCCACCGACCTCTATGGCAACACCACCCATGTTGCGGATGACACCTCCGATGTAGGCGAACACTTGTCCAAGATCCTCGTCGCGTATCTCCATGCTATGATACTTGATATGGAATACGAGGTGGATGTCGTTTCTTGCGAGAGAGCTTCCCATGATGGTTGAGTTTGTGGGGGCATGGGGATAATCCCCATTGATGTCGGGTCGTCCCTTTGGGACTCTGCCTCGACTTCAGAGTACAAAAGTAG
The DNA here is from genome assembly GCA_902780195.1 of uncultured Bacteroidia bacterium. Classification (GTDB taxonomy): domain Bacteria; phylum Bacteroidota; class Bacteroidia; order Bacteroidales; family F082; genus Limimorpha. Next base: position 39,408 of record CACZER010000035.1, on the reverse strand, counting down.
GAAAACTCGTTGAATGAAGCAGATCCTTGCTGAAAAAAGTTTCCTTCCTGCTTTCGGCATTTCACAGAGTCCCGAAGGGACGACCCGAATATATCGGACGGTTTTAACCTCCGAAGACTAAAGACTAAAGAAGGAAACTCCCAGCAAGTCACGCTCCGGATCACATCGGACGGTTTCAATTATTGCAAGACAAAAACCGTAAATGAACAACTTGTTCGAAGAAAAACACTATCTTTGCCCAACACTTTAAAACAAATATCCTATGAAACGTATTCTCTTTGCTTTAGTGGCTTTGGCAATGCTTTATGCTTGCAATGAAAATGTATGTACTATCAGCGGCACCTTGACGGATCCGGTGGATTCGGTGCGCTTGGTGAGCATGTCGGGCGATGTGTTGGACGTCGCGACTGTTAATAATGGCTCCTTTACATTGAAATGTGCCATCGATCCGGAAACGGGTGTCAGCATCATTAGGGGTGCAATGCCTTCGGAAGAACTGTATTATTCTGAGGATGCTGTTCAGTATGACCCCATTCCGCTCATCCCGGATACAAAGAGGATTAAGGTCACCATTGCTGATGGCCAGGCGGAGATAAAAGGCAGCCCGGTGTCTCAAGAATACCAAGATTTCCAGCATTGGGCAATGGATACCTATTTAAGTGACGTTGAAACGATTAGTGCTTTAGAGCAAGTTGGCGATTCGATTGGAATCATGAAAAAAAGTGAAGAGTTGGCCAATAAGATGGCTACTCGCTGCCGTGAAGTCTATCAGGCCCATAAGAACGATGCCATCGGTGCACAGGCTTTGGGCCTTCTAATGGAATTTGCTGACGAGGATGAATTCATCGCCTTGTATGAGCAAGGCGGAAAAGCCGTCAAAGCCGATGCCTCTTTGGGGGGCTATTACGAACACTTGAAGTCCATGCCCGAAGAAGCTGTGATCACGTTGCTCGAAAATGGTGAGGTGGTAAAAGAGCAGGGTACTTTTGAAGATTATGTGGGAGCTGGTAACTACACCCTCGTTGACTTCTGGGCTTCATGGTGCGGCCCCTGCAAGGCCGAGGCACCCAACGTGATTGCTGTTTACGAGAAGTATCGCGACAAGGGTTTGGTCGTCATTGGTGTGCCGGTGAACGACAAGCAGGAAGCCACCGAGAAGGCCATGCGTGATTTAGGCATCCATTATCCTCAAGTGCTTGACCCGTCGCAGGCACTGGCCGAAAGGTTTAACATCGTAGGCATACCGTACATCATTCTCTTTGCTCCCGACGGCAGCGTCGTCGCTGCTGGATTGAGAGGCGCCCAGATTGAAGAAGCGGTAGGGAAGGTGCTGAAATAACAGAGAATTGTATTTCTATCATCTTTTTGTAAACCAATAATATATCCGACAACAAACGACAACAAACGACTGCTGTCGACTACAAACGTTTAATCAACGGCTTTTTCTTGACAAACACAGTTACTTTGCAGCGAAAAAAATAATTCACCGCAAATCGCTATCGCCATGTCAAAAATCACTATCTTTGTCCTTTTAATTGATTCGTACAAATCAATTTTTGAATTTTGAATCTTTAAATTTTAAATCATTAAATACTAACTAATTAAAAAACCCACAAAACTATGACTACAGAGAAAACACAAGAAGAAGCTGCGAAACTGAGGCAGGAGAAACTGAAGGCTTTGGAAGCCACATTGGGAAACATTGAGAAGAGCTTCGGCAAGGGAAGCATCATGCGCCTGGGTGCCGAGGCCGAGAAGATGGAGAGCATCTCTACCGGTTCCATCGGCCTTGACTATGCCCTTGGCGTAGGCGGTCTGCCGAAGGGCCGCATCATCGAGATATATGGCCCTGAGAGTTCGGGTAAGACCACACTGGCCTTACATGTGGTGGCCGAGGCACAGAAGAAAGGTGGCATCGCAGCCTTCATCGACGCGGAGCATGCTTTCGACCGCTTCTATGCCGCCAAACTTGGCGTGGACGTGGAGAATCTCCTTATCTCACAACCCGACTACGGCGAGCAGGCTCTCGAAATCGCAGAGAACCTCATCCGTTCCGGTGCCATCGACGTCATCGTCGTCGACTCCGTGGCTGCCTTGACACCCAAGAGCGAGATCGAAGGTGAGATGGGCGACAGCAAGATGGGCCTCCAAGCCCGATTGATGAGCCAAGCCATGCGTAAGCTTACCGCCACCATCAACAAGACGGGCTGCGTATGCATCTTCATCAACCAACTGCGTGAGAAGATCGGCGTGATGTTCGGCAATCCAGAGACCACCACGGGCGGCAATGCCTTGAAGTTCTATAGCTCAGTGCGCATCGACATCCGTAAGATCAGCCAGATCAAAGATGGCGAGAACGTTCAGGGTAGCCGCGTCAAGGTGAAGGTCGTCAAGAACAAGGTGGCTCCGCCGTTCCGTAAGGCCGAATTCGACATCCTCTATGGTGAAGGCATCTCCCGCTCGGGCGAAATCATCGACCTCGGCGTTGAGATGGGCATCATCAAGAAGAGTGGCTCATGGTTCAGCTATGGCGACTCCAAGCTGGCCCAAGGTCGCGATTCGGTCAAGAAACTCATCGAGGACAACCCCGAACTCGCCGACGAACTGACCGCCAAGATCTTCGAGGCACTCGAGAAGAGTGAAGAATAATCCTTGTCGTCATTGCGAGGAACGAAGCAGTGACGCAAAGCGGTAATAACAAAGACAATTCAGTTGACAATGAAAAAATTCATCCTTTTCCTCGGCTTGCTGCTCGCTTTTGTAGCCTGCAACAACAAGCCGAAACCTGAAACCGACAATACAGTACAGGAGCCAACAGCTTCCGTCACCGTGAACGAGGCCATTCAACTGCTGAGCGACTCTATCGCCATGGACAGCACCAATGCCGGCCTATATCGTAGAAGGGCACAGGCGTATTTTGCCAACGAGCAAATCGGACAGGCTATGATCGACATCAACAAGTCGCTGCAGTTCGATCCCAATAGTATCGACACCTATCTGCTATTGGCGGATGTGTATTATGGCTTGGGCGATGATGGCAATATCAGCACTACCCTTAACAAGGCCTGCGAGATCGACCCCATGGATCCCCGTCCAGTCGTCAAGCTGGGCGAGCTCAACCTATTGCAACAGAACTATAACCTTGCCGCTGCCTATGTCGACAAGGCCTTGAAGTTGGCGCCTTACAATCCAAGAGCCTATTTTGTGAAAGGTATGTACTTTATCGTGGCTCAGCATGATACGGTGAATGCATTGAAGAATTTCCAATATGCTGCCGAACAAGATGAGCAGTTCTATGACCCTGTAGAACAGATTTGCAGGATTTATGCCGTACAGCAACCACCTTATGCATTGGATTACATCAAAAAGGCGCAGCAACAATTCCCCGATCAAACCAATGCGCGCTATGAGTTGGCTTTGTACCAGCAAAGCCATGGCGAGCCCGAGGAGGCCTTGCACCATTACGATACGCTGCTGATGCAACAACCTGACAATTACATCCTGTTGTATAACATCGCCTATGTCAACTTCGTCTATATGGAAAACAACGAGGTGGCCCTGGAGTATTTTGACAAGGCATTGGAAGTGAATCCCAATTATCTTGACGCCCGTTACAACAAAGGAAGGGTCTTGGAACAGATGGGACGCTATTCGGAGGCGTTGGATATCTATAAACAGGTGCTGAGTACGCAGCCTGATTATCGCCTTGCCATTGATGGCGTCAATAGAATACAAAACCAAGTTACGGAATAAGTTTTATTTCCATCCCTTAAGTCACTATGCTTCAAGTCTATTGCATCAACAACCAAACCACAAAGGAGTTCAAGGAGGGGACGACCTTGCTCGAGATGTTGCCTGAGTTTGACTTCGACAGGCCTTATCCCATCGTCTCCGCCATGGTCAACAATGTGTCGCAGGGGCTGAAATTTCGTGTCTACAACAGCCGCGATGTCGAGTTTCTCGATCTCACGCACCATACCGCACGTCTGGTTTATTTCCGGTCGTTGGGCTTCCTGCTTTATAAGGCCGCACAGGACCTGTTTCCAGGCAGTAAGCTGAGCATGGAGCATCCTATCTCTAAAGGTTTCTATTACCGTATCAAGAAAAGCGACGGGAGAAACCTCGATGGAAACGACATTGCTGCCCTTAGAGTGCGGATGAGGACCATCGTGGCCGACGACATCCAATTTCGTCGCCATGAAGCCCGCATCGAGGATGCCATCAACATGTTCAGAGGCCTGGGGCTCGAAGACAAGGTGAAGCTTTTGGAAACCAGCGGAGAAGCTTATACCGATTATTACACTTTGGATGGCACTACCGACTATTATTACGGCCGCTTGGTCCCATCCACTGGCTATCTTAATATCTGGGACATCGATTCCTATCGCGATGGCATTCTGGTCCGTGTTCCTGACCGTGACCATCCCGACCAGCTGGCCGAGATGCATGACCAGCCTAAGACCTTTGAGGTGTTTTCGGAAAGCCTGAAGTGGAACGACATCATGGGCTTGAGCACGGTGGGCGATGTCAACCATGCCTGCCAAAATGGGATGGCGCGCGAGTTGGTGCAGGTGGCTGAGGCCTTGCAAGAAAAGAAAATCGTGCAGATCGCCGAGGAGATCAACAGACGTTATCATAGTGAAAACCCCGTCCGTCTGGTGCTCATCACCGGACCGAGCAGCAGCGGCAAGACCACCTTCTGTAGCCGCGTCAGCATCCAGCTGAAAGCCTGTGGTCTGAAGCCCATTTCGTTTTCCACCGACGATTATTTCGTCAACCGTGTGGACACCCCCAAGCTGCCAGATGGCACCTATGACTTCGACAACTTCGAGACCGTCGACCATGCAGCCCTTGAACGCGACCTGATCGCCTTGCTGAAAGGCGAGGAGATAGAAGTGCCTGAATACAACTTTGTCACGGGTATGCGCGAATACAACGGCAAGAAACTGCAGCTGAAGCCGGGCTCTGTCTTGTTGCTGGAAGGCATACACGCCTTAAACCCCATGCTGACGGACGAGATTCCCGAGTCGACGAAGTTCCGCATCTTCATTTCCACCTTGACCAGCACGGCATTGGATGACCACAACACCATCCCGACTGACGACAACAGGCTGCTGCGCCGCATCGTGCGCGACTACAATAAAGGTGCGTTTACAGCGCGTCAAACCATCAGCCAGTGGGCCAGTGTGCGTGCCGCTGAGGAGAAGTGGATCTATCCCTATCAGGAGAATGCCGACGTGATGTTCAACTCGGCTTATCTTTTGGAGTTTGCCGTCATGCGCAACCATGCCGAGAGTATCTTGGCTACGGTGCCAAACAACTGCCGCGAATACACCGAAGCGCACCGTCTGTTGCGTTTCCTGCATTATTTCACGCCTGTCTCCGACAAGGAGATTCCGGCCACATCTATGTTGCGCCAGTTTATCGGTGGCAGCAGTTTTATGTAATCAGTAGAGCAGGTATCTCTGCCGGATGGCCAAAAACGATGCAAGGTCATCGCTCCATGAAGCGCGGATTTCGTCCGCGCTTTTTCCGTTTTCTATGTCGCGCTGCAGTTGCTTGTCGCCGGCCAGCAAACGGAAATAATCCTTGAAGAAGCCTTTGTCTTTCAACTGTTGGTAGGCATCGATGATCCACTCTAAGTGGATCTGGCTTTCGTTGTGGGAATAGTCATGCGCAAACTCCACGAGGTTCTCGCCGCGGCAACGTTGGCCTTCGAGTAGTGGCTTCGAGGCGCCGCTGGTGCTTTGGGGCGTGAAAGTGTAGCTCCCTCGCATGTCGGGGTGGCCATAAACCTGGAAAGGCGTCTCTGTGCCGCGTCCCACGCTGACGCTGCTGCCTTCGAAGAAGCAAAGGGTAGGATAGAGGTACACCGACTCCCAGTTGGGTAGGTTGGGAGAGGGCTTCACGGGCAATTCATAGATGGCGTTGCGGATGTAACCCTTGATAGGAATCACGGTCAGGTCGCAGGCGATGCCGTCTTTAAGCCAGCCTTCGCCGTTTACCATCAGGGCGTATTCGCCGATGGTCATGCCGTAGACGACAGGCACCTGATGCATGCCCACAAAGGAATGGTTTTCGGGCTTCAGGACAGGGCCGTCGACGTAGAAGCCGTTTGGGTTGGGCCGGTCGAGGACGACAACGGGGATGCCGTTTTCGGCAGCGGCCTCCATCACGTAGCTCATGGTGGAAATATAAGTGTAGAAACGAACCCCGACGTCTTGTAAGTCAAAAAGGATGATGTCGATCCCTTGCAGCATTTCAGGAGTGGGCTTCTTGTTTTTGCCGTATAATGAAGCGATGGCGATACCCGTCTTTTCGTCTTTGCCGCTGTTTACCTTGGCACCGGCGTCGGCAGTGCCGCGGAAGCCGTGCTCAGGCGTGTAGATCTTACGGATGTCAACGCCCAGCGAGAGCAAGGTGTCCACTAGATGCCTATCCCCAACGATGCTCGTCTGGTTGCCGACCACGCCGACACGTTTTCCCTGAAGGAGCGTGAGATAGTCGTCCATCTGCATTGCGGCAGAGATGTAATGCGCCTTGTCGACAAAAGCCAATAAAGGCTCTTGCTCTGTCGTAATGATGCTTGTTGGTTCGTTATGGTTTTGGCTGACTTGGGCGTGACATTGCGAGAGAAACACGCAAAACAGCAAAGTGATGGCAAAGAAATGTCGTTTCATCGGGTTTTATTTTTACTTTTGCAAAATTATTGAAAAACCTGCAAATGTCGGGCCCAAAATTCATAGCAGACCGGATTTTTTCGCTTTCGAAGGAAAATTTGTCTTCGACGGTGATGCGATTGGCAGTGGCGAGTGTGGCCTTGGCCATCATCGTGATGCTCATCGCCTGGGCTGTCGTGGTGGGCTTTAAGAACCAGATTCGCGACAAGGTGGTGGGCTTTGTGGCACCCATCCATGTGCAGTCGCTTGACAAGAATGAGTCGGTGGAGGAGACACCGTTCAAGCTGGATTCGTTGCTGGTCAGCAGGTTGAATTCGGTGGAGGGTATCAGCCATTACCAGATGGTGGCCGACAAGGCGGGCATGATCAAGACCGACGATGAGATACAGGGCGTTATCTTGAAAGGCGTCGATGAGAACTACGACTGGACATATTTCCGTAGCTGTCTTTTGGAAGGGCAGACGCCAGAATACAAGGCGGGTGAACGTTCCACCGAGGTGCTCGTCTCCAAGGTGGTTGCCGACAAGATGCTGCTTGATGTGGGCGATGACGTGCGCGTGTGGTTTATCGACAAGGACAACCAAGCCAGGGGCCGCAAGTTCGTTGTTTCGGGCATCTTCGAGACGGGCCTGTACGAGTTTGACGAACGCTATGTCTTTGCCGACCTGAACCAAATCCGGAAATTGAACGGCTGGGCCGACGACGAGGCGGGACTGGTCGAGATCTGTCTGGAACCAGGCTCTGATGCCGACCAAGTCAACGGGAAACTGTATTATGCCTTGCCCTCAGAGTTGGCCTCCTATACCGCCCGCGACAGCAATCCACAAGTATATGATTGGCTTGATTTGTTGGATACCAACGTCTGGTTAATTATGGCCCTGATGCTCTTGGTCGCTGGTATTACGGTCGTCAGCATGTTGCTCATCATCATCATAGAACGTACTTCGACTATCGGCCTGCTGAAGGCGATGGGTGCCAGCAACAAGTTCGTTCGCGAGGTGTTTTTGCGCCGGTCGTTGCGCATCCTGCTCATCGGGATGCTCATCGGCAATGCTATCGGTCTAGGCTTTTGTTTCCTGCAAAAATACACGGGTTTGATCAAGCTGCCGGCCGAGACCTATTATCTGTCTGCAGTGCCTATCGAATTGCATTTTTGGACGGTGCTGCTTATCAACCTGGGCACTTTCCTGCTTTGGGTCTTGATGCTGCTCATCCCGACCTCCGTCATCAACCGCATCAGCCCCACCAAGTCGATTCGCTTCGAATGAGCGAAAAAAATGACTTTTTTGCCCGGTGTTCTGATAAAATACTTATCTTAGCAGCCCAATCCCAATAATTATGATGAAAGACTTTACCATTAATCCCCTGAAAGGCTACGGAGAGATACCTTTCGGAATGACACTCGACGACACCGTAAAGATCCTGGAAATGCCCGATTTTTATGAGGAACTGAGTGATATGGAGGAGACGGGCAACCGCTCCATCTATTATGAATACGATGGCATCCAAACCAATATCTATTTTGAAGGCATCACCAAATCGGTGGTGGCTTGCTTCGAGACCGAAAACAAGGAGGCTACATTGTTTGGAAAGAAGGTCTTTGAATTGAAGAAGGACGAAGTCGTCAAGCTGATGAAAGACAACGGCTTCAAGGATTTGGAAGAGGAAACCGAGGACGGCGAGTTGCGCGTTTCGTTCGAGGATGCCTTGATCGACTTCTTTTTTGAAGACGGCGCGATGACGGCGGTCAGCTGGGGCGTGCTTGTTGACGAACAGGGAGATATCATTTGATGAGCGTTACGAAAATCCAACAGAAGTATGACGCCTTTGTGGCGTATTTCGAGGAACACATGCCTGTGGCAGAATCGGAGCTGAGGTATGAGAACCCCTATCAGCTGTTGGTGGCGGTCATCCTTTCGGCACAATGCACCGACAAACGCGTCAACATGACAACGCCCACCTTGTTCCAGCGTTTCCCTACAGCACAGGAGATGGCGCAATCGTCGGCAGCGGAGATCTACTCCTATATCAAAAGCATCTCCTATCCCAACAACAAGGCGAAGAACCTGCTTGGGATGGCGCAAACGTTGGTGAAGGATTTTGATGGCATCGTGCCCGACAACTTGGAAGACTTGCAAAAACTGCCTGGCGTAGGCCGTAAGACCGCCAATGTGATGATGGCGGTGGCATTCAAACAACCCGCCATGCCTGTCGACACGCACGTATTCAGGGTGTCGAACCGCATCGGTCTGACCCGTAACTCGAAAAACGTGTTGGAAACGGAAAAGACCTTGGTGGCACACCTGCCCAAGGCCGTGATGGCAAAGGCACACCATTGGCTTATCCTGCATGGGCGCTACGTGTGCCTGGCCCGAAAGCCCAAATGCGAAGAATGTGGCATCACTACGATTTGCGACTATTATCAGAAGAAACATCAATAATAAAGAATACACACTATGGAAGAATACTCAGAAAAACCCAAAAAGAAAAGAACGGGTTGCCGGATCTTTGCTATCATAGGTTTCATCCTACTCTTGGCAGCGGCAGGCTTTGTCTTTTTCAAGTTCTATTTTGTGTTCGGTAGCGGCGTGAAGGCCGGCGAGCTGAACCTGTTTGTCTACAAAGGCTATGTCTTTAAGACCTATGAGGGACGTCTCATCCAGGCTGGCTACAACTCCAAGAACAGCAATGCGACCATCCAGTCGAACGAGTTCAACTTCTCGGTGAAGGACGAGAACGTGGCCCGACAGCTGGAACGCAGCGCTGGCAAGTTCGTGGAACTCCACTACAAGGAGTATCTCGGCGCCTTGCCATGGAGGGGCATGAGCAAGTATGTGGTCGACAGCGTGCTGTCGATCAACAACGCGGAACTGCCACAAGAACTGCCTATCGAATTACCTACAGGGGAGCCTTTGTAAAGGCTCCTTTTTTTTGCCCAAAGAAAATTTTTTCAAAAAAAATCACTTTTTTCTTGACAGTAATAAAAATTGTTGTACTTTTGCAGTGTTCTATTCAACTAATACACTAACACAAAATACAACAATATGATTACAATCAGTAACTTAGACTTCGGCTACAAGAATCAGCCAGTCTTCAAAAACATCAGCCTCGGCTTCGAAAAGGGTAACATCTACGGGCTGCTGGGCGAAAACGGAGTGGGGAAGACCTCCCTGCTGAAACTCATCAGCGGCTTGCAAAAGCCCACTGCCGGCGCTTGCGAGGTTGACGGCATAGCTCCCTTCAACCGCCTGCCCGAAACCCTCCAGAAGATCTACTTCATCTCTGAGGACTTTGCCATCCCGGAGGGCACACCTATTAATAATATAAAGGAACTCGGCAAGTTCTATCCCAAATTCGACGAGAGCCTCTTCCTCGAACTCTGCAAGGAGTTGGATGTGGACCCGACGCGCAAGTACGCCGAGATGTCGTTTGGCCAGCAGAAGAAGTGCCTCATCGCCTCGGCCTTGTCGCTCAACACCGACTACCTGCTCCTCGACGAGCCTACCAACGGCCTCGACATCCCCTCGAAGACCCTCTTCCGTCAGGTCATCGCCAAGCACGCCAACGACGACCGCACCATCATCATCTCCACCCACCAGGTGAAGGATGTGGAAAACCTCATCGACCCCATCATCATCCTCGACCACGACGAGGTGCTGCTCAAGGCCTCGTTCCGCGACATCACCGACCGCCTCTATTTCGACTACGGCATGGAGAAGGACGACACCGCGCTCTACAGCGAGATGATTCCCGGCGGCTATGTCAACGTGACCCGCAACCCCGAAGGCCTCGACAGCAAGGTCAGCATCGAGGTGCTTTTCAACACCGTCATGAAAAACAAGGAAACCATCAAACAACTTTTTAGCTAATAGGAGGACAAGACATGAATAACACATTTGAATTCAACCGCTTCAAGAACCTTTTGGTCAACGACGGCAAGAAATACTTCCGCAACTTCGGCACCGCACTCATCGTGTTCTGCTGCCTGAATGCCATCTATTGGATCTTCAACCTGCTCTTCGGTTCCGAAACCATGTCGCCAGTTCGATTTGGAATGTTATGTGTCTGGACGGCTTTGGCCATGATGCTTGTGCCGGAGAAAGTCTACGGTAAGGCCAATCTCTCGCGTGAGGGTGTGAGCTTCGCCATGATGCCCGCCTCCTCCTTGGAGAAGTTCCTCAGCATGTTCCTCTACTGCGCCGTGGCGACGCCTATCATCGTCTTCTTCGGCGGCTACTTGGTCGACGCCTTCTTGTCGATTTTCCCCTTCGGTGGTTTCGAGAAGCCTATCCATCTTTATAGCATTGGTGAGATTGGCCGTATGATGAACGACCACTCTGGCGCAGTTCGGGTTGGCGAGGCAACGTTTAACTTTACTGACGTATTCTCCGTGGGCATGATGCGCACCTCGCTCTATGTCACCATCCTTCAGTGGGCCGCCATCTTCATGTTGGGCAACATGCTCTTCAAGAAACACAAGGCCGGCAAGACCTTTGCCTGCTATCTTGGCATTGGTTACGTGCTTTCCACGGTTTTCGGACTGCTCTTCATCACGAGTGGGCGTCTACAACACTGGATGGAAACCATAGAGGGACTCCCGAAGAGTGAGATGTTTCGTATTGCCCATAATGCGTCCATCTGGGGCATGATTATCGGCATCCTCGTCACCGCCCTGCTGTTCTTCTTCACCTATCGTAAAATCAAGACCCAAAAATACTAAGCCATGGAATTCAACGCACACAAACCCATATACTTGCAGATTTGTTCGCAGATCTACGAGCAGATCCTGCGCGGCGAGCTGAAGGCCGACGACCGTATCCTGTCGGTGCGTGACTACGGCATACAACTCGGCGTGAACCCCAACACCATCATGCGCTCCTACGAGACCATGACCGCTGCGGGCATCATCTACAACAAACGCGGCATCGGCTATTTCATCTCCGCCGAGGCCAAGGACATCGTCCTCAAACAGATGCGCGAGGAGTTCCTCGAGAAGGAGCTGCCCGAGGTGGTCAAGAAGATGAAGTTGCTCGGCATTGGTCTGGATGAGATAAAACTGTAGGAGATTCCCTGCAGGAACCTAAATTCACACTAAACTGTAACTTTTTCACCAATTCTCCGTCTTACTACAAATCACTTAAAACAAACAAACAATGAAAAGACAACACATCATCCTCGCTGCCGTCATTATCGGCCTGACGCTCTCCTCATGCGTCATTAGCATCAATGGCGAAACCGTGAAAGGCAACGGCAATGTCGTCATCCGTGACTACGACGTCACGCGTTTCGACGAAATCGTTTGCGCCTTGCCTGCCACGGTCAACTATACCGTTGCCGACGCCTACACCTGCTCTGTTCGCGTGGACAGTAACTTGCTCGAATACATCGACATCAAGGTGAAGGACGGCGAGCTGTCCTTAAGTCAGCCAAAGCCGACGAAGAACGGCATTTACCTCGGCTTCAATGCCACCGAGTTCGTTATCAACGTCACTGCGCCGAGCCTGAACGAGATCACGCTTGCTGGCAGTGGCGACATCAACATCCTCAGTCCTATGGAGGCTAGGCAGCTGGAGGTCACCGTTGCTGGTTCGGGCGATGTTGCCTTCAAGGAGGACGTCGACATACAGCATCTGGAGCTGAGTGTGGCGGGCTCGGGCGACATCCTGGTCGACAAGGGCACGATTCGTAAGCTTGAGGCCGACATCGCGGGGTCGGGCGACATCGTCGCGCATGCCGAGGCCCAAGAGGTGGAAGCCTCCGTGATGGGCTCGGGCGATATCACCACCAACGTGAGTGGCACCTTGGATTATCACGTTGTAGGATCAGGCGACATCTATTATTATGGTGACGCCAAGGTCAGTGGGAAAGTCGCCGGCAGCGGCGCCCTTAACCGCATCGAAGCCCCTTCGCGCTAAAACACTGAAAGTAAATCTCTTTTTCATACCTTTGTAATGAGAAACGGCTGACCCCTGGGTCAGCCGTTTTCTGTTTGAATGCGAACGAAGAGGTTCCCGCCCTTTACCGTCATTCCGGACTTGATCCGGAATCTACTACGCTATAGTGACACCCTTCCGCTCCAAACCCTCATGGCGGACAAGGATCCGCCATCCCTTACACCTCCAGAGGGCCCCACCCCTCGTCGTCGCTTCGCGCGTCCCTCATTATCCTATCCTTTGCCATTCGTTATCCGAGTTTTACCCAATTATTCCACTCACCCCCAGGTCTTCTTGTTTTTCCAAAAAAAACTACTTTTGCCTTTTCAAGAAGCCTTTGAACGAGCCTCGGCCGTCCTTCCAAAAGGTCGCCAATGGCAAACGCAAAAGGCTCCAAGATAAACTATAAAGCACTAATAACCACTATTTTATATAGATGGCAGAAAAAGTAAACATAGGGCAAACGATACGTGAGGAGATGGACCGCACAGGGCGTACGGTGACCTGGCTGAGCCGGCAGCTCGGCACCAACCGCATGGCCTGCTACCGCATCTTCAACAGCTTCAGTATCGACACCCAAATGCTGCTTCGTATCTCGGTTTTATTGGGCCGAGACTTCTTTACGCTCTATTCTGAAGCCCTCAAACAGGAGCAGGAAAACCCCATCGAAAACCAGTAACATAATTGTTACAAATCCATAACCCTTTTGTTACATTATAACTCCTTATATAATAAGGAGATAGCGTATTTTTGCACCCGTAAAAAAGTGTACTCCGAAAGGATTGAAAATTTGATAAAAAAAATAATAATTCAGTTAAACAAACAATGCAAATGAATCATTACACTAACAAGAAAAGCCTGGCCCAGCTCGGCCACGGCAAATGGAAAAGCGCCCTCGGGCACACCTTATTATTAATAGGGATGCTTTTGGTGAGCATGGGCGCGTTTGCGCAAAACTTCACCCCCATACCCGAGGGCTTGAAGATGGAAAAGAAATGGGAACCCACGAATGACGATGGAACCCAAGGGAACATCCTTGTGGAAACCTACGTGACGGGACACTCGGTTGCCCAACACGTGCCCACCGACATTGTTCTCGTTTTGGACGTCTCGGGTTCTATGGATGAGAATTTAAATTCGTACACTTACACTCCAAGAGCCTCACAAGCTTATACTTATAATAACTATCCCAATGGTAATAATAATAATCCTAATTATTACTATTATTATGAAGGCCAATATTATCAAGTAGCAAGAGAACAAAATTGGGTGTGGGATGGGTTCAATAGTGGCTATAGATACAACCTTCATTTTAATGTTGGCAACACGACCTATTATTTGTACGGGACTGGAGTACAGACAACCAACCCGAACGTAAATGGTGGCGGCACCACAATTTGGACAGGCGTTCTTTACGAAAGGCATCAACAAACTAAAATGGATGCTTTGAAAACATCCGTTGGCTTGTTCGTGGATATCATTGCTGAGGACGCCACGACTTATAATGTGGAACATCGTATCAGTATCGTGAAGTACGCCATGAACAGCTACTATGGTAGCGAAGCAAGCATCACAGAAGGAAACCATTTTGACAATAATAACTATAATTACACAGAGGTCGTCATTAATCGTAGAGACCCGAAAAGCGAGGCTACCAACATTAAAAACGCCGTAAATGGGATGCGGGCTGCTGGTGCCACCGCTGCTGACTATGGAATGAGCAAGGCACGCTACTTGTTGGCCAGCATTCCTGCTGCCGAGTTTGAAGAGCGTAACAAGGTGGTTGTGATGTTTACGGATGGTGCACCAACCTATGCAAACAGTTTCCAGGAAAATGTTGCCACCAATACCATCAGTAATGCTTACGACTTGAAGCATAGCTGGACCTACAACAACAATACTTACCAATTCGATGCAGACGTGTTCTCGGTTGGTGTGTTCGACAATGAAACCACTCAAATCAATACCTATATGAACCGTGTCTCCTCCAACTACCCGAATGCAACGGGTATGGGTACTAACCAAGGAGGCACCCAAGCAAGTAGCGATTATTACTTCACGGCTGAATCGGCTGATGGTTTGAGCGATATCTTCGAATCCATCGCTGGTGCCAGTGGTGCCATGGCGCTGCCGGCCAGCACCATCGTGCAAGACATGGTATCGCCCAACTTCAACTTGAACGTAACGCCTAGCGCCCCTATAACTGCCTACGCGCCGAAATTCTTGAGAATTGAAAATGGTGTATATATTTTTGAACCGCTCAATGACAATGGTACGTTGACGGTAAACAGTGAAGGCGTTGTGACCAGTACGAATCCTAATAATGAAAACAAGTTGCCTGCTGACTTTGTCACCGTTAGCGGCAAAACAATCCAGCTTACTAAATTTAACTTCTCAGAGCATTGGTGTGGTAACGTTACGGATGATCATGGTGTTGACACTCCTCACGGACGTAAGATTGTCATCAAGATTCCCGTTGAAGTTGAAGGTGGCTTGTGGGGCGATGGCATCGCGACCAACAACCCTGAAGAATCATACGTTCAGGTTGGCGACGTGTACTATGGTCCCTTCAACAACCTTACCGCCAACGTGATGGGTAGCGTATGGACAGAAGTGGTGACAACTCCGCCTGCGAACTTCGACCCCATGAACATTGACTCTCCTGAAGACTTGGCTTGGTTTATTAGCCGCGTGAACGGTCGTATCCACTACAACGGCGAAACCAATAACGTAGCTTCACAACCTGACCTCAATGGTAAGCTTACAGCCGACATCGACATGAGCGCCCACAACTGGGTGCCAATTGGCGCTGGTTACAAGTGTGATGCCAACAACAATTTCATCTATGAAAATGGTAATAAAATCAAATTGGCCTACGAAGGCGAATTTGACGGCAATGGCCATGTGATCACAGGCTTGAAGAACAATGCCGACAAATGGTACAAGACGACTGAAGGCTATGAAGAAGGTGAAGTGGTGGTCTACCCGGGCATGTTCTCCAACGTTGGAGCTAATGGCAAGGTGCATGACGTATTTATCCTCGATGCCGACTTCCGTGGCAAGAGACATAATACTCACTTCGTGCATCACGGCATATTGGCCGACACTTTGACGGGTGGCACCATCTACAACTGCGAGGCTGCTGGTCGCATGACCTGCAACAACGATGCCGCCGGTGACTCTGAGTTGGTTTATGGTGGCTTGGTCGGTCTCAACGCCGGTGGTACCATCTATAACGCCATGGCCATGGCCAACCTCACTGGTTACACCATGGGTGGTGCTGTCGGTGAGAACCGCAGTGGCAGCTTCAAGAACGGCTTCACCAATGGCGAATATCACTATATTGGCGAAAGCGGTGCCAATGCCAAGAAAGTTGGCGGTCTTGCTGCCACCAACACTGCTATCATTGACAACTGCTATGTGCGTTTTGAGCGTTACAATGAGAATCTTAGTAAAGCTACATTCAACCAGCTTGTCGCTAATGGCACTGCCACTAATAGCTATACCCAACAATTGGTGACTTGGTCGCGTCCTAGCGCCCAAAGTATTACTACCGAAACCAACACGAATCCTACTGTTCCGAACACTGTTTTGCATCCTGCTGACAATGACGAGGATTCCTACACACTCTCCGTCAACAGGACCTTCTATAACATGTTCACCAACGACAATAGTACGGGAGGTGAGTGGGGTACATTAGGATCATTCAATGTGTATGAAAGCGGAACACCTTTGGTGGACAAGTTGAATGCCAATAGAGGCACTGGCGCTGAGTGGAAGCGTACTACTGCTGGCAAGTATTCTCTTACCGCTGGTGACATCAACGATGACTTCCCGGTATTGCAACTTCCTGGTTATACTTGTTTGGCTTCCACCGACGGTATCACCATCGACTACGCCAAGAATCTCTCCGACATGCTGCACCGCCATAACAGCGGCGCCTTGAACGAGTACACCAGTTTGGATGGTGACAAGTACAAACCCACCGATCATCCTGCCATCAATGGCGGAACTATCAACCTCTTCGTCAACGAAGACATGAATCCTAGTAATAGCAATAGTGGTGCAAAGGCTGATTTGGATGCCAGTTATTATAACACGGATGCCAACGTGGTGGTTTATATCGATGAAAACATCTCATTGTTGCAACCCACCGATGCTACTACTACTCCTTCAAGCATCGAAGCCTATACGGGCCAAACCCTGCAAGCGTATAACAATACAGAAACTCAAGCAGGTGAACGTTGGCACAACATAAGTTCTTCCTTGTCGAATAGCATGTTCGGTTGGAATTACTCAAACAATGAACAAGTTGAGCATAATGAGGAACCCAATCCTTGCGGATGGATTCTCAATAACTATGATGAGGATCACGCTTTCTATCCTATTGATTTGAACTCTTGGCAACGTGGTGACTTCTACTGCTTCTATGAACCGCAGTACCATTGGCTCAACTTCCGCCGCAATAGCCAAAGCCACTGGCATATGGATAACCCTGAACTCAATATTCCTTATCCTGATCAGGAAGATCACTTCATCCCTGGCAAGGGTTATCTTGTAACGATTGACATGTCCACCTATTGGTCGGGCTATGGCAGAGAAGCCCAGTTCGTTCAGAACCGCGGCACGCTGAATAATGGCAATGTACTAATCAATGTCACCTGCACCGATGGTATCGGCTGGACGGGTCGTCAGGGCTACAACCTGCTCGGCAACCCCTACCAGAGCTATTTGGACTTTGAGAAATTCATTGAAGGCAACAGCGGCCTTTGGAACGTTGGCGACACTTATGCAGAGACCTATGCCGTGTACGATCCTGAAAAGGACGCATGGCTGCAATATGGCAATAATGCATCGGCTGAAGCTTTAGCTGCCTCCCAATACATCAACATGCACCAAGGCTTCTTCATCCAAACGAGCAAAAACAATGTCAACGCCACCTTCACCAACACTATGCGTACGAACACCAAGGGCAACGGCTTCCGCGGTAATGAAAACCACTATCCGCTGGTCAACTTCACCCTTACCGACGACGAGGGCAACAAGGACATCGCCGTCCTCGAGGTGAGCCGTCCCGAAAACGACGGTGCCAAGAAGATCTTCGTCAGCACCTCCAAGGGTCGCCTCTCCCTGCGCCACGACAATGAAGACTTCGCTATCCTCTTCCGCGACATGCAGAGCGGCAGCCAACCCCTCTACTTCGAAGCCAAGGAAGACGGCACCTTCACCCTCAGCTGGAACACGGCCAACGCCAACTTCAGCAGCCTCACCCTGGTCGACAACCTCACCGGCGTGAAGTACGACATGCTCGCCAACGACAGCTACACCTTCCAAGGTAGCATGACTGACTATGTCAACGGCCAAGGCCAGCTCACCGTCACCGACATGACGGGCCGCACGGTCTACACCAGCAACCTCACCAACGACCAGAACCGCGTCAGCCTCAACGGCATCGCCAATGGCGTCTACCTCATGCGTATGGCCAACGGTCAGAATGTGAATGTTCAGAAGATAATAATCAAATAAACCCAACATACGATGAAGAAAAGAATAATCGCAATAGCAGCCGCACTGATGATGGCCACCGCACCGGCCATGGCCCAGGTGTTCATTATGGACGAGGACGACTACAACGGCAACCGTACGGGCACGACAAGCTTCGACGTTGACCTGCCTGGCGTCTACAACTCTGGTGAGGACTGGTTCACGCCCGTCGGCGAAGGCATCTTCGTGCTGGCCGGTTTGGCTGGCGCCTACCTCGTAGGCAAGCGCCGCAAGGAAGAATAATTCAATTACTTGGATTGTAACTAGTGCCCCGCCAGGGGCACCTATTCATTTGTATTCTTATTTCGGAATGGCCCTGTTGTGATGACACGGCCATTTCTGTTTTATAACAGGGGGAGATTCCCTTCGGGAATGGAGTTGATGTCGTATTAATCATGCGGCGGCCGAAGCGGCATCTGGTCAGTAACGGCTTCAAGCCGCCGCGGAATAACTAATACAATTGCTCCATTCCCGAAGGGAATCTCAACCTCTTGCTCTCATGCTATAGGAGTCATTGCGGGCGAAGACCCGCAATCTCCTATGCTATAGGGACACCCTCCCGATCAGGAGATTGCGGATCATGGTTCGACGGGCTCACCAACCGTCCGCAATGACGACTAAAGGGGACGGTTTGTCATATCCAGTTGAGGTTCCCCGTAGGTGGGAATCTCCATCTACCCAAGCCCACCTTTCCCGCAACCGCGAGCGAAGCGACGCATACGCAAAGCGCTGCAAACGCAAAGCGGCAGACTTTCAGTCTGCCGCTTCATTATTTCACTTCTCACTTCTCACTCTTCACTCCTCACTCCTCACTATCAATCATATTCTCCCCAACTAACGCAAGCGTCTTTAGGCACTCTCTTGATGGGGAACATCAGCGTGAGCTTAACAGTGGCATTGCTGATGTAACGTTTGCCCAACACATTGGGATCGATGGGCTGCCCTGTAACCGCATTGATGGCCGGGTCAGGAATCCTGTTGCCTTCAGCATCCAAGATATAATCTCCGTTTTCGTCTTTCTTGAAAGCCTTGCCCCGCTCGTATTTCGAGAAGGTGTTGAGCAAGCCTAGATAGCATGAGGCGTCGAGCTTCATCGTCATGTGATAGTACTCGCCAAATGGGATGCGCCATTGTACGCCTGCACCCAGCACGGCACCGATGTTCCACCGGCGCATGTTCTTCCCGTTGAATTCTATGTTGTCGACAGGGGTCTGCACAGCCTCATCCTGGTTGGGCACTCGGTTGTCGTGCATGTCGATCAGATAGCCTGGGCTGGTTTCGGGATAGGTTGTGCTTGCCGTTTGGAAGTTGCCAAACAGAGGAATGGTGACGCGTGGCGCAACGAAAATAAAGGGTCTTACCGCTTTGCTTGCGCTGGTCATGTATTGCGTAAAGGGAACCTGAATGAACAACTCACTGTATTGGATGTTGTTGTCGGCAAACACCTTGCTGTTGACGCCGAGCGTGTCGGGTCTTGAATAGTGATAGCTCAGTCGGGTATTACGGTTGGCAAAGGCCACATCGAGACCTACGGCATGATAGTCGCCCAGCTTTCTCTCGACGGAGATGCCTGCCAACGCATTGTTGAGCACACTTTGGAGTCCTGTGGTGTCGAAAGCGAGATGGATGGTGGAGTAGGGCTGGTATCCATAGTCCATATGGGCATTGTTGATATGGAACCAACGCGTGGCGGAGAGGCCGCCAAAAATGCCTACACTATAGTCTGCATCCCATTGGGCTGCATCTTTTTTGGAAGGCAGTGGTCTGGCAAACTGGGCATTGACGCTACCGCTCACGAGGAGTAGCGACAGGAGCATTATGATGACGGGTCTTTTCATTGTTGTCCTCCTCCTGTATTTGCTGTTGGGTGATACTTGCCTGGACGCAGGGTGTCGCATCTCATGATGATGATATCGCCAGGATAAGGCAATTCGCCGTTTTCCTGTTGTTGTGTCAGTGCATCCGACGGGTTGAGGTATTTCATGGTTTCGATGCCCCATCTGACATGGGTGATAGCCGCCTTGGTGGCTTCATGATGACTGATGACGGTGTCATAGACGGTGGAGTCGGTTTCGACACCTGCAGGATCTATATAGGGATGTCCCGTAATGCTGGTGTCGATTGAGGCTGGTGCTTCTTCAATTACTACGCCTGAAAGGATGACGGCATTCAAAGGCTTGTAGCCTTCTTTCGTGTCGAGTACTTCATAATAGTAGGCAGTGAAAACCGAATCGTAGCCCATGACGTAGACGTGGCGAAACACATCGGAGGTGTAGGCAGTGCTGTCCTTGAAGAAACGGGGCACGAAGGGTGACAAGGTGTCGTTGACAAATTTTTTCATCAACTTGTCCTTGTCTTTGCTAAGGGTTTCAAAGGTGGTTTCCGTTGACGACTTTTCGGTGTAGTAACCCGGCATCGGCTTGTAGTAGTTCATGCCTGAAAAGCCAAGGTAATGGTCGTGAAACTCGAAATAAAACTCCTGGTCAGCTATGACACTGGGGAAAGTGGCGTTTTGCATCTCCCAATGGCTATCGGGTGTGGTCACCACACTGATGCGAAACATGGAGTTGGAGTCAGCATAGACTGTATCCAACAAACGGGGCGGATACACGCCAAAAGCCGGACTTTGGCCATAATGTAGATTCTCTCCGCCAAAGGCCTCCAACAGCTCTTGTGGCATGTAGAGATTGATGTTCGGCGTGTTCTGGTGACCGTAGATGGTGGTGATTGGGTCGCTTTCTGGATCGTCTTTCAGGCAGGAGGCCAAAAACAGCAATCCTGCGCATAGGATTAGGGTTATTTTATGTCTCGGTTTCATCATGATGAATGCAGCAATTGCTATTGCTTATAACAACTTGCAAAGGTAGGAATTTATTATCTTTTATCTGAATTTGTTTAAAAACTTTTCAATTTAATATAAAACACTTTAAATCAATCGGTTATTAAAACTTTTCGGATAAATTGGATGTCATCTTGCTTAAAAACAAATAGGAAAAGCCCTTTGGAAGGCGTTTTGAGAGTGTAGTTGTGTCGGCTTTCCTCGTCATTATATAGGTCGAAACGGTCGACGAGTAGACCCTTCATGTCGTATATTTGGACGTTCACGTTGCCTTCCATTTTATGGAAGCATAGGTTCATGTTGCCTTGGTTGGGATTGGGGACGACGTCCACTTTCCGCGAGCTTTCATTCTCTTCTGTGCCGTAGAAGGAGCAAACGAGCCAATAGGAACGGGTGACGCCTTCCTCGAAACAAGGGCCATTGACGGTGGCATGGAGCCAAATGGTGTCTTCCGTGTGATTGATGACCACCACCTTGCAGCGTTTGGGATTGTTTTCATTCGGGATGATTCTCCAGTTGCAGTTGCCTTCCAATTCCCAGATTATTTCATCGTATATGGCATCAGGGATATTGTCTTCAAGAATATATTCATAGGATCTGATTTGGAGGTTGTTGGCTGGAATGACCCAATGGGAAGCTTCTTGCCAATGCACGGGTTGTATTTCTTTTGGTCTCGCGCTATGGTCGACGTCAAGCACTAGGTGGGCGATGGTGTAGCATCCTTCGGGGTTAGGAATGGTGTCGGCAACAATGGTGTCGTTGTAATAGGTGACTTGGTTCCACGGCCAGGTGTAGCTGTCGCACACGCCCGTGATGGTGTCGGGTTCCATTTCGACGAGTTCGGAAACGACCAAACGAAGGTCGACTTGTTTCTCGCAGCCGAATTCGCTGGTGGTAGCGATTTGGTCTTCGTAATGGTTGGGGGCATCATATTCAAGGTGGAAGCCGTAGTCCTCATAGATGCCTGGGCCTTTGAAGCAAATCGTGTCGAAGATGGTGTCGAACACTCGGGGATGTACGGTAAGGTTGACGATAAGGCCTCTGCAGTCGATGATTTCGCTTGAGATGATGGTGTCACGCTCAGCGATGAAAGGTTCCAAGTCATGATCATCGTATAGCTCGCCTTGGCAGATTTCCTCGAAGTATTCGTCTGGGGATTCTATGCTGGAATCGATATAGAAATGGATGGTCTGTTCGGAGGAGGCTTGGCAGGCTGTACCGTTGATGAGGACGTTAAGCGATGCTTCGTATAAGCCGTTGTTCTCGTAAGTGTGTTCGATATTGGCATCGTGGTTGTGGGGAGTCCCGTCTCCGAAGTCCCATGTCACTTCATCGTAGTTGGCGTTGATTTCAGCGCTAAAGGCGATTGGGTCCAAAGAGCAGTTGGTGACGGTGTCGCCTTCGAGGATTTCGATGCCGTCGATAAACACCTTGGTGGTTAGGTCGGTGGCTTTCGAGCCTGCCATGTAGGCGTAGCCTGTCGCTTCTCCGAATCCATATACATGAGCATTGAAGCCGTTTGGGCATGAAAGACTGTGTACGCCATGGCTGATGCTTTTTCTGCAAAACTTGTATTCATTTGTGCCTATAACATCTTCAAACAAAAGGGGATCGATCAACTCGTCATCAAAGGTCACGTTGCCTGAATCTTCGGATTTGATAATTATGTTTACATAGTGGTTGTTTACGTTGACATGACCTGGCGTATTATCGTTAAAGGTCGAGAAGGTGAGACTATTGATGCGTTGTTCTATTGGGGCTATCCATACCATGCTTGGTGCACCGATTCTATTAAAGAAACTGCCCTCCGTCGAATGATTGTACAAATACACAGCACAACTATGCATGGCTTCGATGAAACAGGAAGCACTTAACAATTCGATTTGTTCGGATTGACCGGTGTTCAAGGTGAAAATGGGTTGGCCGTTTATTATGATTTCATTGTCATCATAAGCAGAGGTTATTATGATGCGGTCATTTTCTTGTCTGCCCATTGAAGCTGTTGCGACAAATTTCTTTCCCCAAGCTTTTATAGGCATGGCTTGTTCAAAGATGCAGTCATATTCGTCTTCATGAGAAGGAACACTGGTCAGGTTGTCTCCATTGAATATGGCGATCTTCTTGCAATCGCGGGCAGTGACACGTGACCCGCTCAAATCACGAGAAGAATCCCAACTGTTATTGGAACGGACCTGATAGACTTGGCCTTGTTGCAAAGAAATGGTGAACTCTACATTTGCTGGCCTGTTGTCAAGTGTTTTTGTTTTTGGGGTGATGTCGACAAGGGTTTCTCCTTCCTCTGTGGCAATGATGAGAAAAGCACTCGTTAAATCTTCAAGAAGACTAGAATTTGGCTTATAGGATTGAATAATGTAGTCGTCGGCTAAGGCTTGAGTAGGTAGCACATAAGAGGCATCGAACGAATATCGGGCTGCGTTGGCACAAAAGACGGAAATGGGTGCCGTGCTCTGAATGAAGAGCCCTTTGTTGACAGGCGTGGTGTATTCGTTGAGTTCCACGTAGCCCTGTGATCTCGGAATGTCTATGAAAGTAATGTTGTTTGCGCTGACGCTGAAATCGTATGACCAACTTGGGTCGTTTGGATTGGTGATGGTTCCGCTGCAATCTTGTTTGGCGCTGATTAACAGTTGTGTAATAAGGTAGGGGGAACCACCATAGTCGTTGTGTTCAAACCCATTTCCCATAAACGACACCCAAAACTCGGTGCCTTCAGTGGTGACTTCTTGTGCCGTTACTGTATTGGTGAAAGGAACCAGCGTAGAGGAAAGGAGCAAAAATAGCGTGAATAGTTTTTTCATAGTGACAATATATTTTTCTTGTTAGGTGCTAAAAATAATGAAAAATAACTGTCGCTAATGAAATTATTTCATTGAGTGACAATTACTTTTCGTGCGATGCAGCTGTCGTGTGCCGTAACGACGAAGAAATAGATTCCGGGGACATCGTGCGCGATTTGGTAAGGGAAGGGGTTGCCATCGGAAAAGTGCTCGAAGCGGTCGATGAGTGCACCGTTCATGTTGTACACTTTGATGTCGGTCTTACCAATGATTCGTCCAAACTGTAGGGTCATTCCTCCTTGGTTGGGGTTGGGTGTGACCGTGAAATCGGCAATGGAGGGGGGCTCGTCAAGGCCATAGAAAGAGGGGATGAGGTAAAACCTTTCAACTACGCCATTTTCACCGGAGCAGCGGTTGACAGCCTTGAAGGTGAGCCATACCGTATCTTCTACCCATTCCATGGGATAGACGCTACAGGTAAGGTTGTCGTCGGATGGAACGATGCGCCAACTGGGTTTCGAGATGGTCCATTCGCATTGGTCATGGTACCAAGCTTCGATGTGTGACAAGGTGTCGCTAATTTGATAAGTATATCTGTTGACATTGAACTCGGTGGCGGTGATGACATAATGTGGGTCGACGCCTGAGTTCATACATTTGATTTCAGGTTGCGGCGTGTAGTCCATGCCATCTACGATAACGGTCTGTTCGCTCAGACAGCCATCTTCGGTAAGACCTGAGAAAGTATAGGTGGTGTTGGCAACGAAAATGGTGTCGAACTCCTGCCATTGGTAATGGGCCATGTCACAACTGTCTGGAAGGAATACCATAGAGGTCTCCGGCTCGTAGATGGTGAGGTGGAGATAGTAGTCTTGTCCGCAACCTTCCACTTCAGTGCTTTCTTCATAGTGATGAATGATGTATGATCCTGGCTCTGAGTAGGTCTCGTCGGTGACTTCCCAATAGTATGGGCTGCATCGTGGGGGAATGTAGGTAATGGAGTCGTCAGGCTTGTCGTAAAACTCGATGTTGATCAGGTAGGTCTGCGGACAAGGACCTATGTTGTCTTCGTAAACCTGAGGGCCACTGTCCGAATAATGTTGCCCATTCACTTCCCAAACATAATACGGATCATTGTCGCGGCATAGTTTGACGGTGCCGAAGTCTGTTGTGGTGCCAGGTTCCATGACGATAAGCGTCATGGTTTTAGTGTGTTCGCAGCCATATTCAGTTGGCTCACAGTTGATTGTGCTTGGATAACTGCCAGGGCCGTTGTATTCAATCCAGAAGCCGTTTTCATTATATACTTGAGGGTTGTCGCCGCCAGGCCAGCAAACAGTCTCGATGGGAAGAACTTCGTGGTAGGCATTGTGGATGCTGATGGTGAAAGTGGTCGTCAAGGCAGAACTGCCTGCACAGACATCATCGGCTTCGACGGTAAGGGTGATGGTGTATTCGCCTTCTTCCGAGAAGCTGTGCTCGGCATGAAAGGCATGGCTAGGTGCGCTTCCGTCACCGAAGTTCCAAGTCACTTGGGCATCGTCGTAGTTGATCTCCACGTCGAAGTTGATGGCGGCGTCGGTGCAATAGTCCAAGTGGTCGCCGTCACCAATGATGAGGTCGTCGATGGTGAGTTGGGTGCTGAGGTCGACGGCCTTCGAGCCTGCCAGGTAGGCATAGCCTCGTGAGGTTCCGAATCCATAGATATGGGCATTGAACCCGTTGTTGCATACCAAGCGGTGCGAGCCATGGCTTATTTGTGTTCTGGTGAATTTGTAATTCGGATTGCCGTTGACGTTTTCGAAGCTGTTGCCGTTGATGAGGGTCCCGTCAAGGTAAACATTATTGACATCGTCCTTGTCGACGATGATGTTGACGTAATGCCTGGGTATTTCAGCCTCGCCAGTACCAGAAAAGGTGGCAAAAGTGACTTCGTTGATTTTTTGTTCCGCTGGGGCAATCCATACCATGGAAGGGTCGCCATTTGAGCTGCTGTATCCATCGTCACTGGCTGAGGTGTTGTAGAGGTATACGGCACAGGGCTCTGAAGCTTCGATGTAGCACGACTTCTCTGAATTATTAAGGAAGAACTCGTAACTGGTGTTGGCATTAAGGGTGGCGATGCGTATACCGTTCTTGTAGATCTCGTTGTTGTTTTTGGAAGAAACGATCTTGACGATGTCGCGGTTACGGGTCATCGATTGCGTGACGACGAAATGCTTACCCCACGACCGCAGGGGCATGGCCTGTTCAAAGACGAACTCAAATCCCGATGTGCCATCAAGGCTGTTGGGCAAACGGGTCAGCGTGTTGCCGTTGAAGACGGCGATTTTCTTACAGTCGTTGGCGGTAACTCGAGTTCCGCTCAAATCACGGTTGCTGCCTGTTCGGTGCGACCTGACATGATAGGTCTGTCCAGCATTCAGTTGTATGGAGAAGGTCTGCCCGGCAGGATGGTTGCCCGACAGCAAGGGAACGGTAGGCGTGATGTTGACAGTAGTGTTGTCCTCGGTGGCCACGATGAGGAAGGCGCTCGTCTGGTTATTAACTTTATACTGGTCACTGAGGTCATCCATGCTTGACTGTTGCGCGCATTGGATGATGTAGTCGCTGCCGAGGCTTTCGGTGGGAAGCACAAAGGAGGCATCGAAAGAATAGATGGCGATGTTGGCGCAATACACCGAGATGGTGTCGTTGGCAACGATATGGATGCCTTTGTCGGAAGGCGTCTCGTAATTGTTGCTGTCGTGGTAGCAATAGTTGTTACCGATGGTAATGGTTTGTGGCGTGTTGGGCTGTAAGCTGAAGTTTTGTGTGTAATTGTTGCGAGGATTGCTGATGGTGCCAGAGGTGGCGCGTTTTGCACTGAGTATGACCTGCATGGTTCCGCCCTGTTTGTTGGGGCGGTCGTAATAGCCGTTGTGCATATACGACAGCCAAAAGTCCTTGCCTTGGGTGGAGCCACCCTGGGCAAAACCCATAAGAACCATCATAACCCCTATGACTGTCAATGCAAAGCGTTTCATACTAACTAAACTATTATTTAATTCAACTCCTCACTTTTCACTCCTCAATCCTCACTTTTCACTCCTCACTCAATTATACCTTCCCCATTTCACGCAAGCGTCCTTCAAGCGCTTCTTGACGGGCAACATGAAAGTCAATGAGGCTTGGGCAGTGGCAGTATAACGCTTGTGGTTGAACTCGTTGTTGACGACTTCACCTGTGTGATAGGTCGAAATGGCATTCATGTTGGCAGATACGTCAAATTTGACGAGCATATAATAGTTGCTGGTATTGATTCTGAAGAGAGAACCGATGCCCACTGTGGCTCCAACGTTCAGCCTTCGGAAGTTGGAACCGTTGAAAGGCATGGTGTCGGTGAGGAACGAAAGTGTGTCAAGTATTAATTGCTGGGGACGACCTTGGGAAACAGCAATGCTGTCAGTCGTTAATGTGTTGTAAACCATGTCGCCTTTGAAGATATAGGAGACCCTTGGTGCGATGTAAACATAGGGTTTGATGTTCTTGTTGGCGCTCAAGTTGATGTAATAGGTAAAGGGAGCATAGGCTTCCACGGATTTGTAGTTAGCTTTCAGTTGGTACTCCTTATGGACGTATTGTTGGTATCCATTGGGGAAACTGTCGTTGACATAAGTCATGTTAAGGTTGTTTTGTGCATAAACGGCGTTGAAGCCTATGGAGATGTTTTTGCCCAGCATGTATTCGAGGGCGATGCCGCCGAAATAGCCAAAGTTGCTGAAATAGTTTGAGGTGTCGAAATGAGGGGCGTATCTGACCAGATACCATTGTGCGCTCTCCTCGCTGTTGAAATGGAACCAGGTCGTGAAGTTGGCACCTCCCACAAGTCCAACATTGAGTCGGGCGTCGTTGAAAGGCATCCTGGTGTTGGGCAGCGCTTTGCGGAATTGGGCGGTTGCAGTAACGCTCGTTAACAAAATAAAGCACAGAAGAATATGCAGCTTTTTCATAAGTGTTAGCCTGAATTAGTTGTAATGAATGCTAGGATCCCAGTACGTGAATGGTAAGAAATCGATATGGTAGATGATGATGTCATCAATGTTAAAACATTGTATGCCAGCATCAGCGGGATTTTCGTACTTCTTGATTTTCATGCCATAGTATAAGTCCTTGAAGCCAGTGCTGGTGACTTCCCCGGAGATGATGAGATACTCATAGGACCCATAGTCAACAATGGTGGGTATGGAGGATTCTTTGTGTCTTCTTTGTGTCAGGTAAACAGTAAAATAGGGAGCCTCGCCCATCACGAAAACAGAGTCTGTAACGTTGGCATATTCGATGTAATAGTTATGCATATTGCCTGCACTTTGATCCAAATACACTTTCTTGTAGTCATATTTAACCACGCCGCGGTGTTGGTCGTAAAAATGGAAATAATCCGTATAGGGGGTAGGCTCGTTCACGGTGATAGAGTGAGAGGAGAAAGGATCCGATTTGATGTGTTCCAACGCTGTGATAGGGGACCCTGATACGCCCAAAGTGTCTTTAAACAACAAAGGGGGATTGTCGCCAAAATGGAGGGCACTTATGATAATGGTGTCGTTTGACCCGTCGGGATTTGAAACCGCCTTGGGTATCGAATCCATATAGTATAATAGGTCTAGAGGCATCACCTTGTGGATTTCAGGAATCACCTGCAAGGCATAGTCGAGGCCGAACCGGGCTTCATAATGATGCTTCACATAATGCTTGTCGGCATCCACGTCGTCTCCTTCCAAGACAAAGTAGTAGGAAGGGTCGGTAGAGACTTCTATCCCGTCGCGTACCCAGTTGATAAAAGTGTAGCCCGCTTTTGCGGTCGCAAGTAATAAGAGAGAGTCGCCTACCTCAAATCTAAGGGCTGCCGTGGTATCGAGCTGTTCCAGATGGATGGAGTCTCCGATGTGAATCACTTTGTAAAGCACTAAGGAATCGGAGGCATATTCGGGCGATGCCGTGTAGAGAATAGGTACTTTTGCCTCGTACTTCTCCTTTGTACAAGAATAACAAAGGAAGACCGCGAAGCTGACAAGCAACAAAAGGCGCAATGTCTTAGTCATAAAATGCATATTAGATTATTGGATGATAACGACTTTCTTGGTAGTGCTCTTCTTTCCGTTAGTGAAGACGAAGAAATAAACGCCATTGGAAAGTTGTTTCATGGTATAAAAATAGGTACTCGGACCTTGTTGGGCTTTGATTTCGAAATGGTCGATGGGTGTGCCCACAGCGTTGTATACTTTCACGTCCACACGACCTTCCATGTTTTCAAGGCGCAGTTCCATTTGTCCGTTGTTGGGATTGGGGATGACGTTGACCCAAGCAGAGTTGGTCTCGTTTTCTTCAACACCGTAGTAGGAGGGTTTGAGCCAGAAACTGGCGATCACTCCATCTTCCCCTGTACAATCGTTTACAGCCTTGAAAGAGAGCCATACGGTGTCTTCCGACCAATCCATGGGATAAACCAAACAGCTCAGGTTGTCCTCAGAGGGTGCGATACGCCATGATTTCTTGGAAATATCCCATCTGCATTGGCTGTTGTGCCACGTGGCAATGTCGGAAACAAGATCTTCCACGCTGTAGGTGTATTGATTGACGTTGAATTCGGTGGCGGTGATGACATAATGTGGGTCGACGCCTTCGTCCAGGCTTACGATCTCAGGTTCTGGCGTGTATTGCATATCTTCGATGTGGTAGGTTTGCTCACGGTAGCAGCCTTCTTCGGTCTCGCCTATGAACTTATAGGTGGTGTTTGTGTAAAACACCGTATCTTGTCCTTGCCACGAGATATGTACGCTGTTGCAACTGTCGGTAACGAGAATGTCATCCATATAGTCAGGTTGGTTGACGATAATCTTCTTTCTTGAGGTCCAAAACTCTGTTTGCCCATCCATGACTTTACATCTGTATTCGGTGGTTTCTTCTGGAGAGACCGAAATTGTGGCGGTGTTCGAGTTGTCGTGCTCCCATTGATAGGTGTAGTTATGGGTGCCAGCGTGTGCGATAACGGTTATTTGCGTGGTCTCGCCTTTACAGATAGTGTCGGGATCAGCTTCAATGTCGGCAAACAAGGCACCGCCTTCAACGAAAACAGAGACCTGCTTGCTGTCGGTGCATTCAGGATGTATGGGGTTGGTAATGGTCAAAGTGTAGACGAGGCTTTGGGTCAGCACAACGGTTTGTGTGTTTTGAGCATCAGGATTTGCGACCATGTCTTCTGGCTCCCAATGGTATGTGAAATCATCGCCTCCAGCCCCGTTGAGTTGGGCTGAACCGCCATAGTCGATGGTGATAGTCTCATCCTCACCCGCATCGGGCATGGCGTCGACGACGACGGTTTGGATGATTTCGGCCGGGCAGGAGCCATCTTCGGCCTCAATATGGAGGGTCACATCATAGGTGCCGGCTTGTGCATAAGTGTGGCTTGGGTTTTGCCCTGTCCCAGTTTGGTCATCGCCAAAGTCCCATTCAAAAACAACATCGTTGGCAGTGGATTGACCGTTGAATTGGGTGGGTTCGCCTTGGCAAACGGTATTGGCGGTGAAGCTAGGCGTGGCTTGCTGGTATATCTGAACATTAGTGGAAGCGTCGACGTGCTGTGTGCCAACGGTGGTGGTGCATCTGTATTCTCCAGCCATTTCCATGGTGCAGTTTGTGCGGATAGGATTCTGTAAATCAGAGGTCCAACCGTCTGGACCTTCCCACAAGTAGGTGGCATTGGGCTGATCGTTCACGGTCAGATGGATGGTCTCACCTTCACAATAGGGTCCGTCGTTACTAACGATGCCGGGCAGAATGTCGCAGTCGGTCTCACCAGGACCTGAGTTGGGAGCCTTGGTGAAGGAGATGGTTTGATGCACTTGGGCATAATTGGTAATCACCAGGATGTAATACTCACCCACTTCTGGCACATGCGCTGGGTTGTTGTTATTTTCAACGCAAGTGCCATCAGAGAGATTCGTATGGTGGTGCTGATTTATGTTATAGCCGAGGTACACGTCTTCAACGCTTGCTGTAGAGTAACTGCAGTCAACCAACTTGTCACAAGTCAAGTCGTTGACACAAGGCTCATAAGGGTCGCTGAAAGGCCCCCAGATGCAGTAGTCAATGTCATGGCCTTGGCCATAATTATCGTGGGCTTCCATGTGGATGATAAACTGACCCGCAGTATGTATTCTCATGTGATACCATGAAGGATAAGGCTGACTGCTGAGGCAACCGTATTCAGGACCGGGTTCTCCAGATGCACCACCTTGGTAAGCGGCCTCAAACTCTATCACTTCTGAAGTGCAGAAAGGCATGGAAGTCAAACAATGGTCATTGTCAGCCCTCAGATTAGATGTGTTCACATCCATCATAATTGAGAGGTAGTCAGTGGCTTCAACGGAGCTTTTCCACACACCCATCAGGTTAGTGACATCGATCTTGCTCAACATGGAAAAGTCTGTTTCAACATCCGCATAGAAGTTTTCGAACTCATCCATGAAGTGGTTGTCGTCGTCTTTTGAGGTGATGATGAATTGGCCATAAGTCTCCTCGGGAATCAGCGCGAAACGATCATCATTGCTAATGCTATAGAGCAGAAAAGACCTAAAGTAGACATTGTTGATGGAGTGGAAGTTCAGGACAACACCTTCGTCTGAATATTGTCTGTACGGTGTTTGTGCCCAATGCTTCATAGGCATTGCGATCAGCACGAGTAATAGTAATAAGGTTTTAAATAGTTTATTCATGGCAAGCATGTTTTATCAATGTATAATGACGACTTTCTTGGTGACGCTTCTCTTGCCATCCGTGATGGTGAAGAAGTAGACGCCGTTGACGAGTCGTTTCATGGAATAGTCATATGTTTCGCCGACGCCAATGGTTTTCAGCTCGAAGCTGTCGACCAAGGCGCCCGACATGGTGTATACTTTGATGTTGAGTTTGCCTTCCATGTTTTCGAAGCGCAGCTGCATCTGTCCGTTATTGGGGTTGGGGATGATGTTGACTGTGGCAGGGTAGGCTTCCTGCTCTTCGATACCATAGAAAGAGGGATGGAGCCAGTACTCGGCAATTTCGCTTTCCGAGCAACGGTTCACCGCCTTGAAGCTGAGGCAGATGGAATCGGGCACCCAATCCATGGCATATACGGTGCAGCTGCGATTGTCGTCGGAGGGGACGATGCGCCAGCTTTCCTTACTGATACTCCATTCACATTGTTCATTGATCCATGTCGCGTCGGACTTCGGGTCGCTGGCGAAATAGGTGTAACGGTTGACGTTGAATTCCGTGGCTGTAATGGGCCAATGCGGATTTTCCACGTTTTGGTCGCTGCAATCGATGACGGGTTTAGGCGTGTACTTCATATTCGTTACGGTCACCGTCATGGTAGTGTCGCAACGAAGAGCGGTTTGCCCATCTGGGTATTCTTCGTTGGGGAATGTGTATATTCCGTCTTCTTTGAAATAGATAGTATTTCCAAACCATTCAAATGGGATGGAGTCGCATTCGTTGTCATATTCCTGATGAGCCGTATTGTCAGACTTGTTGATGGTAAGATGCAGTTGGTAGACACGGTCGCAGGGAAAAGGATTCATTGGAATCCTGTATTCGTCTTCGATGACTTGGGTGCCGAGCAGTCCATTGCCGTAATGCTGTCCATTGACAGGCCAATAATAGGAGTCGCAAACGGTATCGTAGGTGTGCTCCACTTCAGGAATCTGTTGGAAATGGAGGTCGAGTTTGAAGATGCCTTCGCAGGCTTCGGTGGGTAAGGTGTCTTGAACGAAGATGTCTTCATGATAGGTCTGTCCGTTTATCTCCCATGTGAAAGACGGGGTGTCTTGGTAGCACACATATTCAACCTGAGTGGGCGGAATGTAGTACTCGCTTACCTCAATGTCAACCCAAACAGTTCTTTCGCAACCATGTTCGTCTTCAGGATGGAAAATATGCAATCCTGCATAAAGAGGGATCTGGTTGGGGTCTTCTTCATAGTAATAGGGTAATTGATCGGGGCACAAGGTGACGGGTATCTCTTCGATTTGGTTTTCAGGCCATATGGTCAGGTCAAGCCTGACGATGCTATCGCAGCCGTGGAGGACGGTGTGGTCGGTGTGTTGAACCTCATAGTGGCCGGGTGCGGTGTAGGGGGTTCCATAGAACGTGTAACTCTCGCCGTAGCATCTTTCAACGGTGATGGTGGTCTCGTCGTAAGAAGGATATTGGTCGAGGTGCAAGTAGATGGTCTTGTCGCAACCTTGGGAAGTAACAGTGTCAAACTGGTAGGTTCCAGGATTGGTGTATGGGGTGCCGTGCCAAGTGTAAACCGCATCGGGGCAAATGGATTCATATTCATGTTCTTCGATGACGTCGTTTACCGTGACGGTGACACTGACGTTTTGCGAGGTGGTTCCGTCGCTGACATGGCAGGTGTAGGTAGTGGTTTGCGAAGGCGACGCGATAGGATTGGAGATGTTGGGGTTGCTAAGGCCTGTGGTTGGCGTCCACGAGTAGGTGATGTTGCCAGTGCCGCCACCTGCGTTCACGTAGATCTGTCCGCTGCCACCTTGGCAGATGCTGATGTTGGGACCTGCCGAAACCGTCATGGCACTACCGCTGATATGGATGGTCACCTGGTCGCTGCTGGTGCATTGCCCTTGTGGGTTGCTGACTGTCAGCGTGTATGTTTGGTCGGAAGTGAGGGGCACGGTTTGTGTGTTCTGCGCATTGGGGTTGACAACCATGTTGGCGGGCGACCATTGGTAGTTGAACTGGCCGGCGCCGCCGCTGCCGCTGAGTTGGGCCGTGCCACCGTAGGGGATGGTTTGGTCGGGGCCTGCGTTGGCAATGGGCGCTGCATAGACGGTGACGGTTTGGGTCTTGGTGCTGGTGCAATGGCCGTTGCCACATCCTACTGTGAGAGTCACCTGATAGTTGCCGGCATTGGCATAGGTATGGGTCGGGTTTTGTTGTGAAGAATTAGGAGTGTTGTCTCCGAAGTTCCACTGGTAGCTGGTGATTTGTTGGCCAGAGGGGTTGGTGGTGGAGGTGCTGGTGAACTGGGTGGGGTTGCCTTTACACACCGTAGTGGCTGTGAAGTTGGCAGTAGGTTTGGGATAGACGACGACATCGGTAGTGGCTGTGGTGGTATGAGTGTCAACAGTAGTGACGCAGGTGTAGGTGCCGGCCATGGCCATGGTGCAGTTAGGGCGGGTTGGGTTGGGCAAAGTGGAGGTAAAGCCTCCAGGTCCAGTCCAACTATAAGTGGCGCCTGATTGTTGGTTAACTGTTAAATGGATGGTTTCTCCAACGCAATAGGGACCATCGTTGTCAGCAATGCCAGGAAGAATGTCGCAGTCAGTTTCGCCGGGGCCGCTATTGGGAACTTTTTGGAAAGTAATATCAGTTGCAGTTCCTGTATTCCATTTGGTAATTACCATGATGTAGTATTGCCCAACTTGAGAGGTACTGGGAATGTTGCAGTATTCTGTTGCTGCACTAGATGAACCACAGTCAATGATGTTAGTTAATTGATTAGGACATGGTGTAACAGGATCGTTAAAGGGGCCCCAGCAGCAATAGTCGATATCAACATTGGCACTGTTTGTCATTTTAATTTGGAAGTTGCCTGCAACACCAATTTTCATATGAAACCAATAAGGCCTACGAGCAATATATGATGAAAGACAACCATAAGAAGGGCCTGATTCACATGATCCCGAAGGGTTAGCGTCTACATGGAATGTCACCACATCGGTGGTGCAAAAAGGATCGGAGGTGGCACAAGTTTGGTTGCCGTCTCCATCGCGTGAAGATGGATTTTCGATAAGCATCTGCCTGAAGAGAAGCACAAAAAGATCTTGAGGAAGGCTTTCTTTCCATGAAAGGAAAGAGGTACCTTGCAATTCTTTTTCTGCGTGGGTGTAAAGGCCAAACTCTGATTCGGCATTCGCTCTCAAATGATCGAAATAGTATTGGAATTGTGCTTCATCCCAATCGTCTCTTGAGGAAAGCAATACGCTGCTTGTCTCTTCATCGATGATGTATGAAATATTGTTATCGTTAGCAATTCTGGATAATAAGCAATAGCGATAATCGGGGTTGCTGATGGAAGCAAGTTCGATTTCGATGACATTGTTTCTGACAGTCTGCCCCCAATGCTTCAGAGGCATGGCAATCAAAACTACGGCGATCAATAAGGCTTTTGCGAATCTATTCATGGTATTAACTTTTTTGCATATGATGGATAAAAAGGGTTGCTTATAAACGGGCAAATATAGTTTTTTTCCATGAATAAGGCATTATTTTCCGTCAAATAACGAAAAAAAAACACCAAAATTGTCTAATTGTCAAGTGAAAGCAAAATAATGTCTGCTACATCTTGATGATTTTTCGGCTTGAACGTTGCCCGTTTTGCTCAACCTCAATGAGGTAGGTGCCAGAAGAAAAGTCTTTGAAAGACAGGATGGTAGTGTTGCGTTCCTTAAGTAGGAGTGTTCCTCTGGTGTCAAAGACGCTGATGACGAAATCTCCCTCTTGTTCCAATCCAATGGTGATTTGATCGGTGGTGGGATTGGGATGAAGTGTCAACGGGAGGAGGGCCTGCTCGTTTACATCATCTAAATAGGGCGGAAGCGTGATGTAGTCGATCCATGCACAGTCTGAGCCAGAGTCAACGGAGTAGTCCTTGATGTATGCCCACATGTAGCTGTGTTGGCCGGCAGGAGCGTCAAAGCTGTATTCGTGCCACCAGTGTTCGCCCGACCAGCGTTGCTGTTCTTCGCCATCGATGTAGAAAACGAGGAAGTCGTAGTTGGCCTCACTTGATATCCTGCAGAAGAAAGCGATTTGCCCAGGTTCGGTAGAGTTGAAACT
Organism: uncultured Bacteroidia bacterium; assembly: GCA_902780195.1. Classification (GTDB taxonomy): domain Bacteria; phylum Bacteroidota; class Bacteroidia; order Bacteroidales; family F082; genus Limimorpha. The sequence goes on along the minus strand of CACZER010000035.1, from coordinate 3,734 downwards.
CAAGGCCAATTCAGAAGTCTCGTCGTGGGTGATTATGCCCGACTTTGCGCAATAGGCGCCTTCATGTGGAGTGTTGGTGACAACGGTCCACGGGTGTTGTGAATCGTTGGTCCAATACCCTGGTTCAAAGATGCCTTTTTCAAACCCGTCTATCACGAAACCTATCGGGCACAGTAGGTCTTGATCAATCCTAAGGCCATTGATGACCGAATGAAGTGTGAGGCCGACATAGGGTACTTCGCCTGCGATGTATTCAGCATATACATTGAAGGATAGGTCGGTTGAGGCACTCTCTTCCAAGCTGTGAATCGTTATCTCGGGGGTGATAATACGGAGGTAATCGTTGTCAGCGCTCAAGGAGAAGCAAGGATGGTCGGCAAGGTAATGGCCGTTGTTGGTGACACGGAAGGTCAAGTTGGCAAATTCGCCTGGGTCGAGTCTGCCGTTGTTGTTGCCTGTGGCGTCGTCGATGCCAACGAGTTCGGCGATGATATTGGGGGCTAGCACACCGATTTCATATTCTTGGGTGTAGGTTTCGTCGCCGAATTGGGTGGTGATGGTGAACGGAATCAAGGTTCTGTCAGGGATGTCGTCGCTGAGCATGAGATGGAAAGCATCATCGAAAAACAAGCTTCCGTTCGACGGGAGAGCCCCAAAAGAAACTTCGTCTTGTGTGACGGTCACATATTCCGAATCGATTGATAAAGCGACGGATCCGCCGTTGCAGCCTTCCAATCCCACGTTGGTAACGTGGATGTCAGCGTTGACCGACTGGTTGTAGTGCAGCGAGAGCCCGTTGCCATTCATGGCGATACTGTCAACGACAACGAAGGGCCTTTCAAAAGGTTCCAGTGTGATGCTTTCTTCCCAGCGCAGTAGGTTGTCGCCTGTGATGGTAAGTAGGACTTGACTGGTAGGTACATTCTCCAAAATGGTGATTGTTTGGTCTTCTCCGGTGCCGGTGGCTGTGGCTACAATGTGCCATTGTCTCCCGAATTGTGCTGTCAGTGCGATTTGCGAGCCTTCAGGAGCTGTGATGTGGAAGGGTTCAAAACAACGTATGCTCTCGTCATGTGTCGTGTTAACAGGTTGTGGAACCTCTGTGAAGATTTTCAGGAAAGCATCGCCGTGAGTGTGGTAAACATTACAGGTGGTGGTAATCATGCCTTGGTTGGCGCTGGGAAACACATGGGTGTCAAGGAAATACTTGCCCGACACGCAGGCGAAAGATGGCATCCATGTGTCGGGGTGGCTGGCGAATGGGCCATAGTCGGGTAGGAAAGAGGCGTCGAAAAGGTCCCAAACACCCCAAAGGAAGATGTCGTTGGCATAGGAATAGCTTTGCCCTGTCGGGGCGATAGCGCCTACGATGCCAGCCTTTTGTCCGTTGCGGGTCATGCGCAGAAGGGACTCTACAAAACATGTGGTCGCATTATCGTACATGCCCGTCCTGCAGTTGACAGAGATGAGATAGGGCATCTTGTTCGGATTGTCAATGGCCTCGAAGTCACTTGTGTAGATCTCGGGTTGGTACCATTTCGTGTTCCATCCGTGGTCGCGATGTTGAACCAAATAAGCTCCGTCGTTGATGGCGTGGATGACTTCGTCGGCGGTTCCGCCTGTCCAACCGCCCAACTCACCCGGCGTGGCAGGGATGTATCCAACGCCGTCGGGACCGAAGTAGCTGACAATGGCGGAGGTGTTGGGAGCTGTCGACCAGTTCGGTCCTTGAGTTCCTGAGTATATCTCATTGACACGAATCGGTGTTTTCCCATGTTGACTCAGGTAACCGCTGATAGTTGCAATGGTAATCTGAAACCATTTGTTGTCCTGCCATCCCGCTGCCGTCAGCGGATGTTCATAATAGTATAGGTCGTCAACGGGATTGGTGTATTCATATTCAATCTGCTTGCCAATGAAAAGCGGCAATTCAGAGGCGTTTTGTGCGATGAGGCGAGTGAAGCATATGTCGGGCAGGTCGTCGTCGTTGACGTCGGCATAGGGGTTGTCGGAAGTGATGAAGCCGTCTAGAGGGTGTCGCGTTTGATAGCCTGGCACGTATTGCTGTAAATTGGTGCCGCTCTCGCCGATGATGCAAACAGCCGCAGGCGGGATGTCCCAGCTGGCATAGATGCTTCTGAACCATTGCCTAATTGTTTGATAGTCGGTGGCTCCCGTTTCGGTGATTCTCATCACCTTGGTGAGGATGCCTTGCTTAGTGCGATAGAAGGCAAGTTCTTCCGCTGCCGAAAAATAGGCATCGTTGTCGGGCGTGAGAATAAGGTATTCGCAGCCGGTGGGCCGGGATTGTGACCATTGCTGCGTTCTTGCGTCATAGTCGATGGATTTCAAACAGTCATAGTTCAGGATGTTGTTTCTGAGAATGGGATCCCAATAACGGGAACGCAAGCGATCGTCGCCAAAATGCCCGTTGCCACCTTCAAAGCGGATGTTGATGTCCATCACACGATGGATGGCAAGTGTCTTCTCTATGGGGTTGAATTGTATAGGACAGAGACCAAGGTGGATGACGTCGACGCCTCGCAGTTGCTGAGGTTCAGTGACACAGTAGGCCTCGGAGGGATAAAAGCTGTTGTTGGCATATACCTTGGACTCCTTGTAGAAAGGTCGTTCAGGCTCATTTTCGCCTTGACTTCCGATGGATGGAGCGATGTTGATGCCATCCATGTGTTCGTCACGATTTGTGCTTACTTCTACGATGGCTTTTGCACCTTGCGGAATGGCAATGAAACGGTTGAAAGTGGGCAGGGCGGGAAGGCCGTAGTCATTAGGAACAACGATGCCTTTGGTGGTGATGGTGTGCATCAATTCGCCTTCACAACGAATGGTGTCGATGCTGAAGTCTTCGAGCTCAAAGTGCAGACTGATATGGTTGCCGTCGGAGGCCGTGATGGTGAAGGTTTGGCCAACGGAAAACAAGGGGAATGCCACCAGTAGGAAGAGAGCGATAGTAGAGCGTTTCATGTTCGAGTGTTTTTTTTGACAAAAAAAGAAAGCCGTAAAATTACGGCTTTCTTCATAAAATGCAAGGAAAAATGTCCAAAAAATCAAACAATTCCTGTGAAGCCCATGAACGCCAAGGCAAGGATGCCGGCGGTGATGAGGGCGATAGGAGTGCCTTTCATGCCCTTGGGAGGCTCCATCAGGTCGATATGCTCACGGATGCCTGCGAAGATAATCAATGCCATGGAAAAACCGAGGGCGATGCCGACGGCATACACCACCGATTCGCCGAGGCTCAGCATGTGGGCCACGCCGCCATAGTTGAATTCCTTGGTGACTACGGTCAGCGACACGCCGAGGACGGCGCAGTTGGTCGTAATCAGTGGCAGGAACACGCCGAGGGCGGTGTACAGCGACGGACTGATTTTCTTCAGGATAATCTCCACCATCTGCACCAAGGCGGCGATGATGAGGATGAAGGCAATGGTCTGTAGGAAGGTCAGATTCAAGGGTATTAGTATGTACCGGTTCGTCAGCCAAGTCACCAAAGTGGCCAGGGTCAGCACGAAGATGACGGCGGCACTCATACCTACAGCAGTTGAGGTCTTCTTAGAGGTGCCCAAGAAGGGGCAGATGCCCAGGAACTGGGAGAAGATCACGTTGTTGACCAGGATGGTCGATAAGATAATGATGAGGTATTTCATGGCTTAGTGACTTTCTTTTTTGAGTTTGTTGACGATAGCGATAACGAAGCCGAGGCAGATGAAGGC
>CACZER010000034.1:0-24095 GCA_902780195.1 uncultured Bacteroidia bacterium | reverse complement strand
CGCGCTGGTCTTGTGCTGGCCTCAGACTTTCAAAGATCTCTTCGCTTCCGCACTTCGTTCCTCCCCCTCGTTCCTTCCGAAAGCGGGTGCAAAAGTACTGCTTTTTACAATACGTGCAACATTTTTTTTATTTTTTTTGAAACTTTTTTATATAATACTGATTATCACAAATTTAAAAAGTGTCATTTTTTCAGAAAAACAAATAATACAGGACATACAGCCATCTATTTCATCCCCAAAAGGCATATTTTGACCAAGAATTTTTGAAGAATTAACACAATTTCGAGGTAAACAAAGGCTTTATTCTTTGACAAACAAACCCGATTTCGGAGCACACCTTATTAATAAAATAAGAACCATGGAATTTTTTGCCGAAAGCAAACCCGCATTCACTACAAAAACGTTATTTTTGCCGAAAATAAAACACCGATGAGGTTTTACGCCAGAACCATACTGCTTGTCGTGGCTACGTTTATCGCATTCATGGCCAAGGCACAGATATATACCAACGACTTTGAGAGCCGCCAAGAAATGAATGCGCCTTGGCTCAACCTTCACATCGAGGCCGACAGCAGCGCAAAAGAAGGCAACCACGTCTCCATTTGCGACACCATCCACGAATATGGTTTAGGCTTCGTCATTAAAGCAAGCGAGTATTTCCCAAATCAGAATGTCAATTGCAAGTTTGAATTCTTGTTTAAAGCCGACACCCATACCAAAGCCGACATTGTGGTGAGCATCGACGACACCATCCGTAACCGATACTGGACCGCCTATCACCTATCGAATTATGTTAACGACACGGCTGAATGGTCGCGAGTACAGCTTGACCTCAACTTCCCTGCCAGTTATACACAAGGCAGCGAGATTAAGGTTTATGTTTGGAATAAAGCGAAAGAAAGGTTGTATTTTGATGACGCACAATTGGAAGTCAAAGCCGATGTCTTGCGAAGCTACCAACCTGAAATCATAACCATTCAAGATTCAACAATACAGCATGGTAACTTTTTCCCGATCGTGGAATACATCAACACTCAAGGCGACACCATCAATGATCCTTCAATTGCAGAATTCCATTATCACATGATCCCGATGTGGAACAACAATGTCTTAATAGGTTACACATTCAAAACCCAAACGCAGTTTAAGAAAGATGTCAAACTACTCAGATTAGCTATCATGCAAAACTTGCCTGAAGGCGAAATCATCGTTTATCGTAGAAATCAGCACATTGACAGTGTTAATTTGCAATCATCCTATTATCTTGACAGAGAAGGATTTATTGTAAAGCAAGATACTGTTTGTTCATGCACTTACCGCAACACAAACATTTCGTCCTTACAACTTGATGTTGAACACCGCACTGTCTGCTTCAACATCGACTATTGGCGCGACCATCCTTTGTTGCGTTACCCTATGCGAAATGACACAAGCGACTATTTCGAAGACATTTCCTATCGTTATGTCAAAGCTGGCGAAATCTTTGAAAGCGATTTCCACATTTTTCATAACGCACCTAACGACCTCCCTCGCCTCATGCCTGTTTGGGACGGCTACCAATCAGCCTTCATCTTCACCGAACATGCTGACTGGACCGACCTGCGTACCCATCGCGCCGTACTCTTTGGAAACGAGAACATCACCAAACCGGAAGATGCCGTCGGCGGCTTCTGTTACTTCAACATCCCTGTCACGAAGAGTGTGTTCTATTGGAACCCCGACCATGTGACCAACGAAAAGACCAGCAACGGACTTTTCAAAGGACTTGTCGCTTCCATCAAGACGGATAAAGAGTTTTATAAGCTACTGAAAACCATAAAGAAAGAAGGATTTGAAATCTGTCTCCACACGCCAGAAGTCTATACCACCATTCCGAGCGAATTCCCAAAAGCCATGCGCTTCATGAAGCGGCAATTCGACACCAAGAGTTGGATTGACCACGGCTACAACAACGGCCCCGACAAGAACCGCGAGGACTTGGTTTGCGATGGCCTGCTACCCGATTCGCCCCAATATGCCACCGAACTATGGAAAAAGAACGGCGTGCGATATCTTTGGAACGCCTATTACGAGGAAAACCGAATGGAGAGCCACAACTTCGACGGTCATTTCGTGCAACCTTTCGACGGCTTCGGCGATGCCCTGCCCAACCGGCAAATCACCACTTTGCCCAATGGCGACAAGGACTTCCTGCTGTGGTCGACGCCTTCCACTTTAGAGGTGAACGAAGACCGCGAATGGTATTACTACTTCGACAGCATCCGTCTGCAACGCCTTGTAGACCAACACAATGTGTTTATCACCCATGTCTATCCCGCTTGGAGCAATCCTTATCGCGCTTTCTGGCAGTACAATGAAAACGGCACCGCAGTAGCCATGCCAGGCTTCAACTTCGCTCTAAGTCAACTCGCCCATTTCCGCGACGAAAAGAAAATCTTACCCACCACCATTGAACAATACCTCAGCTATTACGAGAAACTCAACAGCATCGAGTACCTGATTCTAGACAACAAATCCATACAATTATTCAACCCCAATGAAACCATCAAAGGTCTGACCCTGCTTTGCACCAAACCCATTGTGGTGGAAGGTAAGCCCATCGATTTCCGCAAGGTGGACGAAGGCTATTTGGTGTGGTTCGATTTGGGTAAAAACGAAACCGTAACTATAAGATACAGAGAATGAAAAGACTATCCATATTCGTCAGCGGCAATGGCACCAATCTGCAGCGCATTGCCGAATATTTTGCCGACAAAAAAGACGTTGAAATCGTCAACGTAGTGTGCAACAATCCAAAGGCCTATTCCATTGAACGAGCCAAGAATTTAGGTATTCCCCTGCGCATGATCACCAAAGAAGACTTCAAGAGCGAAGCCTTCATCAAGGAACTGCAAGACCTGCATGTCGACCTCATCGTGTTGGCGGGTTTCCTTTGGAAAATTCCGGAAAACCTAGTCAAAGCCTTCCCGAAAAAGATTGTCAACATCCACCCTGCCTTATTGCCAAAATATGGAGGCAAAGGCTTTTATGGTGAGCACGTTCACGAAGCTGTGGTAGCAGCCAAGGAAGAACAATCGGGCATCACCGTCCACTATGTCAACGAGATTTACGACAGCGGCGAAATTATTCTGCAAGCCCGTGTCAGCTTGGACGAAAAAGAAACGCCTGACTCCCTGGCGGCTAAAATCCACCATCTGGAGCAGGCGTATTTCCCTATTGCCATTGAGCAGGTACTAAAGGCTATTCAGTAGGCAATGCCTTGAAGCCGTTGCCCATAATTTCGGAGCTTTCTATCACGTTGACAAAAGCATTCGGATCAAGGAAACGGAGGTTGGCCTTCAGTTTGACCAAATCGCTGCGGTTGAGGGTCACATAAATCATCTTACGCTCAGCACCTTGATAGAGTCCGCTACCAGCGAACACGGTACCGCTACGATCCAAATCATTGATGATGAAGTTGCGCACCTCGTCGATCTTATCCGTGACGATGAAGGCCGTCTTGTAACTCTTCACACCTTCCACCACAAGATCGATAATCTTGCTTTCTATGAAGATCAGAATGATGGAATAGATAGGCAGACGGATATCCTCGAAAGCAACGAGAGTCGTCAGAGAGATGATGCTATCAACAATCAGCACCAGTGTTCCAAGGCTGATCTTGGTGTATTTGTGGGCAATCATGGCGATGATGTCGGAGCCGCCCGAGGTGGCGCCAGAACGGAAGATGACACCGATGGCCACACCATAGATGAGACCCGAAACGACCGTGTTCAGGAAGAAGTCAGGCATGAAGTAACGTTGCACCTCACCATCCATAAAGAACAACGATGACTGCAATTCGGTGTCGAAGAAGGCACCGTCGTGGATGACAGGCGCATAGCCCCACCAAGTTTCAAGGATATAGGTAAACACAGGTATCAAGATGACCGAAATAACTGTCTTGATGCCGAACCTGGGGCCGAGTATTATGGTGCCGATGATAAGCAATGGAATGTCCATGCAGATGCCCGCCAAAGAGATTTTCCAACCCCACAAGGCGTTGAACACGTTGGCGAGACCATACACGCCACCAGGCGCCAAGTGATAAGGATTCACGAACATCACATCGCCAATGGCGAACAGAGCCGAGCCCAATACCAGCAGGGCGTATGAAATTATTTGCTGCTTCAGTTTCTCGTTCTTCATGACAGTATGTTTTGAAGCCACAAAAATACGAATTATTTCACTTCCAATCATAATTTCACTATCTTTGCTGAAATAAGTTTCTGGATTGTGTCCCGCCGCCTTATCATCGTTTTAACGCTTTGCCTTTGGGGACTTACCATAAGCGCCCAAGAAGGTCCTGTCTTTGTCAACGAAGGCGAAACGGTGGTATATTACCTCAGCCGCGACCCACAGGGGCAAAAGGGGACTGTGTCGGATGCCTTGCAGAGCGTACCCGGCATCAAGGTGGACACAGAGGGCAACATTAGCTTGCGTGGTGTGAGTGAGGTGTCGGTCTTCATCAATGGGAAGCCCTCCCATTTTGACGAGGAAAGTCGAAAGAGCTATCTGCAACAGATGTCGGCGGCATCCATCGAATGTATCGAGGTGATGACCAACCCTTCGGCACGCTTCACCACTACCACAGACACTGGTGTCATCAACATCATCACCAACAGCCAAGGACAGTCTGAAAGGCATTTGAGTGTGGGCATCCAATCTAACACCCAGCCTGTTTTATCCCCATGGGTATCTTATATCTGGAGCAACGAAAAATACGCTTTCACCGCCAACCTCAAAGGTTCCTACTCCAATGTCACAACACGCGACAACAGCTACAGCTATGCCTTTGTCGACCACCAGGAAACAAGGGCTGGTGTGATGGATACCGCCAGCTACAAACGTGTTTCAGACGACGACACGTCACGTTACTACAGTGTGGAGGTCTTCCTAAAAGGCGAATACCATCCTAATGAACACAACGATTTTATGGTGTATTTTAACATCATCCCAAATCTTCAAAAAACAGCTTCGCTATCCAAAACTTATAGGAAAGAATACATCCACGAGGTGGGAGAATACGAATACAGCGTCTACAACAACAACCGTCAACTTATGACATATGGCGCCGCGGGAATGAGTTGGAACCACCGGTTTCAAAAGTCCGGACATTCATTGGGGTTGCAGCTCAACTCAGACTATGACTTTGGAGGCAACACATCAAGAGAGATCCGCACGTTCAAGAACCAGCCTTTGCTAAATCGCAACATCCGGCAAACCAACGATTTCGTTGATATTGGCAACGAAACCAAGTTGGAATACACTTATCCCTATCATGATAACGGCGAGTTATATGCCAGTTTGAGCAACACTTTTAAGCCTGACAACAACATCGGTTTATACGACACCTTAGGCGTTGACGGCTATGTCACAGATTGGATGCGTTCCGAAAACCGAAAATTCAGTCGCGACTACATATCAGGCGTGGTCATGATTCAACATCATTTTGGGAAGCTGACCGTGAAGCCCGGACTGGGTTTTGAGACTGTCTTTTTGAAAGCACGCTATTTCGACACACCCGAATTCGACACCTTGCTGAGTTTTACCCACTTGCTGCCTTCGCTGCACCTCTCCTACCGCACCGATTCGCAACACAATTTCAGTCTCGGCTACACTCGCAAGACCGATTATCCTTGGATGCGTTATTTCACACGGCGCATCAACTACGAAGAAGAGAGTTTCATTACTGGCAACCCGCTGCTGAAACCTACCTTGATCGATGCTTTTGAACTATCGTGGGCAAAATACTGGGAAAACCTCGGCTCCGTTCACATCAAAGGCTATTACAACAACTCCATCCATGCCATCAATCAGGTGAGTGACGTGGCTTACGATGCCTTTTTCGGTCGCGTGGTGCCATATAGCAAGCCTGTCAACTTGAACAAATACTACGAAGCCGGAAGCGAATTCAATCTTACGTACAGGCCCAGCGCATTTTTCAATGTTCGACTCGAAGCCAATGTTTTTGATTCATATATTGAAACCTTGTACGACAAGACCCAAGATAGCGTCATCTGCAGCGAGCTATGGGCCTACAACTTGCGTCTGAGCACCTGGGCGAAGCTTTGGGACATGCTGGAAGTCCATGCCACTGCTTATTACAACTCACCGACGCAAACCCTCTTTGCCACCCAACAAACCGCTTATGGCATCGACTGTGGCCTTCGCGCTGACTTCCTAGACAAACGATTGTCGGTGCTTTTGAATGCCTACGACATTTTCAATTGGAACAAAGAAGACAACTACACGTTTAATCCTTATTACATCTCTTACAGCTCTCACAAAGCGAACAGCCGATATGTAAGTTTGGAGCTGGTTTATAGGATACAATAAGAATAGCGGAGATTCATCCCCGCTATTCTTTTTCACCAAGAAGTCTTTCTTCAATTACAGCAACTTCTTCTTCAATGTTTCAATCATGTCGACCGTCATCTTGTCGAGGTCGTACTTCGGGTTCCAGCCCCACTCCTTACGGGCGCAGCTATCGTCCATCTTGTTCGGCCAGCTGTCGGCGATGGCCTGACGGATCGGGTCGAACTTGTACTCCATCTCGAAGTTCGGATAGTACTTCTTGATGGCGTTGTAGATGATTTCCGGGTCGAAGCTCATAGCTGTGACGTTGAACGAGTTGCGGTGCACGAGTTTGGTCGGGTCGGCCTCCATAATGTCGACCATGGCATCCAGTGCGTCGGGCATATACATCATGTCCATGTAGGTGCCTTTGCTGATGGGGCAGTAGAACTTCTCGCCCTTCACGGCAGCGTAGTAAATCTCCACGGCATAGTCGGTGGTGCCACCGCCAGGCAGAGTCAGGTTGCTAATCAAGCCGGGGAAACGGACGCTACGGGTATCGACGCCAAAGCGGGTGTAGTAGTAATCGCTCAGCAATTCACCCGTGACCTTGGTCACGCCATAGATGGTATTCGGGCGCTGGATGGTGTCTTGAGGCGTGTTGTCATGTGGCGTGCTGGCACCGAAAGCACCAATGGATGAAGGTGTGAAGACAGCGCAGTTGAAGACACGGGCTGTCTCAAGGCAGTTCACCAATGAGCCGATACCGACATTCCAACCCAGCATGGGGTTCTTCTCAGCCGTGGCTGAGAGGATGGCTGCAAGATTATAGATGGTATCGATGTTGTAACGTTTCACCACATCAACGATCTGCATGATCTGCGTGGAATCAATTCTTTCAAACGGACCGCTCTCTGCGATCTCACCAGTCAAAGGGCGAAGATCCGAGGCCACCACGTTTTCGTTGCCATAGGTAGCACGGAGCTTCTTCACCAATTCTGTTCCGATTTGTCCACCGGAACCAACGATTAATATTTTTTTCATCTCAAGATTCCTTATTTCAAGATTCCTAATTCCTTACCAATCTTCACGAAGGCGGCGATGCACTTGTCGAGGTGCTCACGTTCGTGGGCAGCGCTCACCTGCACGCGGATACGAGCTTGTCCCTTCGGCACCACAGGATAGTAGAATCCCGTAACGAAGATGCCTTCTTCCTGCAACTTGGCGGCAAACTTCTGCGACAACGGGGCATCGTAGAGCATCACAGCGCAGATGGCGGATTGCGAAGGTTTGCAGTCGAAGCCGGCCTCGGTCATCTTCTTGATGAAATAAGCCGTGTTTTCATGCAACTTGTCCTGCAGGGTATTGGTCTCGCTCATCATCTCAAACATGCGGATGCCAGCGGCCACGAGGCCAGGAGCCATCGAGTTGGAGAAGAGGTACGGACGGCTACGTTGACGCAACATGTCAATGATTTCCTTACGACCTGTGGTGAAGCCACCCATGGCGCCGCCGAAGGCCTTGCCAAGGGTACCCGTCAAGATCTCAATCTTGCCACGGAGGTTGTAGTGTTCGGTGACACCACGGCCAGTCCTACCGACCACACCAGCGGAGTGGCTCTCGTCGACCATCACCATGGCGTTGTATTTCTGCGCCAGTTCATAGATCTTGTCGAGCGGGCAGACATTGCCGTCCATCGAGAACACACCGTCGGTGACGATGAGACGGAAACGGCAAGCCTGAGCGTCCTGGAGTTGCTTCTCAAGGTCGGCCATATCGGCATTGGCATAGCGGAAACGCTGGGCTTTGCAGAGGCGCACACCGTCGATGATAGAAGCATGGTTCAAAGCATCGGAGATGATGGCATCGTCGGGACCGAGCAGCGGCTCGAACACACCACCGTTGGCATCGAAGCAAGCAGCATAAAGGATGGTGTCTTCCGTGCCAAAGAACTCAGCGATCTTGGCTTCCAATTTCTTGTGGAGGTCTTGGCAGCCGCAGATGAAGCGGACCGAAGCCATACCGAAGCCACGGGCATCCATGCCTTCCTTGGCGGCCTGGATCAATTCCGGGTTGTCGGCCAAGCCGAGGTAGTTGTTAGCGCAGAAGTTGAGGCACACCTTGCCACCAACCATGATTTCGGCGCCTTGGGCACTCTCGATGATGCGTTCACGCTTGTAAAGGCCATCGGCTTCGATCTGAGCCAATTCCTTCTTCAAATATTCTTGAAAGTTTGTGTACATTGTATAAGAGATTTAAAGTTATTTCTTTGGCCGCAAAGGTACGAAAAGCATTGATAGGTTGTACAGTTTTTTTGAACAAATTCACATGCTACCGCTTTATTTTGTACTTTTGCCGCATAATCTACAAAACACAAGTAAAATGAACGGTACCTTATATATTTACAACAGCCTCTCGCGCTGCAAACAGCCTTTCAAACCCTTGAACGCCCCGCATGTGGGAATGTATGTCTGCGGCCCCACCGTTTATGGCGATGCACATTTGGGACACGCCCGTCCGGCAATCACTTTCGACTTAGTATTCAGGTATTTGCAACACCTCGGCTATAAAGTACGCTATGTTCGTAACATCACCGACGTGGGCCACTTGGAGCACGATGCTGACGAAGGCGAGGACAAAATCGCCAAGAAAGCCCGCCTCGAGAACCTCGAGCCCATGGAGGTGGCACAATATTACACCAACCGCTACCATGCCGCCATGGACAAGCTGAATGTGCTGCGTCCTTCGATTGAACCACACGCCTCGGGTCACATCATCGAGCAGATTGCCATGGTCCAAAAGATCCTTGACCACGGCTATGCCTACGTGGAGAACGGCTCGGTGTATTTCGACATCGAAAAATACAACAAGGAGCATCCCTACGGCATCCTCTCGGGACGCAACTTCGAGGAGATGCTCAACACCACACGCGAGCTGAGTGGTCAAGAAGAAAAGCACAACCCTGTTGACTTCGCCCTTTGGAAGAAAGCCGAGCCCAAGCATATCATGCGTTGGCCTTCGCCTTGGAGCGATGGCTTCCCGGGCTGGCACATGGAATGCTCCGCCATGGGCTGCAAGTACCTTGGTGAGACCTTCGACATCCACGGAGGCGGCATGGACCTCATGTTCCCTCACCACGAGTCGGAGATTGCGCAGAGCGTGGCCGCCAACGGCAAACAGCCCGTCACCTATTGGATGCACAACAACATGATCACCATTGGTGGACAGAAGATGGGCAAGTCGTTGGGCAACTTCATCACCCTCGACGAGTTCTTTAACGGCAGCCACATCAACGCCAAGGGCGAAGAAATGATTGCGCAGCCATATAGCCCCATGACCATCCGCTTTTTCATCCTGCAGGCCCATTATCGTAGCACCTTGGACTTCAGCAACGAAGCCCTGCAAGCCGCCGAGAAAGGCTACAACCGCCTGATGGAAGCCGTGAAAGCGGTTAAGACGTTAAAGGCCACCGAAGGCGCTAACAGCCTCGACATCCAAAAGATTGTTGATGCCTGCTACGATGCCATGAACGACGACTTCAATAGCCCCATCGTTATCGCCAATCTCTTCGAGGCTGTGCGCATCGTCAACACAATCAAAGACGGCAAGGCTCAAATCAACGCAAATGAATTGGAGATGCTCACCAAACTCTTCAATGATTTTGTCTTCGATATTCTAGGATTGGTGGAAAGCAATGCCTCAGATGGCGGTGGCGCCATTGTCGACGGCCTCATGCAGACCATCATTGACATCAGAAAACAAGCCCGCGCCAACAAGGATTGGGCCACCAGCGACAAGATCCGAGACGAGCTTGCCAAGTTGCACATCACTTTGAAGGATGGTAAGGAAGGCACCACCTGGATGGTTGATTGATGATAAAAAACGACATACCATGAACAAGAACAACGACACAAACAAGTATCACTTCAAGAACCTTGTCTTCGAAGGTGGTGGCGTAAAAGGTATCGCCTACGTGGGCGCCCTTGAGGTCCTTGACCAAGAAGGCATTCTCAAAGACATCAATCGCGTGGCAGGCACCTCTGCAGGCGCCATGGTGGCCGTTCTCGTCGGATTGGGCTATTCTGCCGCCGAACTGAGAGACATCCTTTGGAATCTCAATTTCCAGAACTTCCTTGACGACTCTTGGGGTTATATTCGCGACGCCAAACGCTTCATCACGGATTACGGTTGGTATAAAGGCGACTTCTTCCGTAACCTGATGGCTGACTACATCAAACAAAAAACCGGCGATGGAGAAATCACTTTCAACGGCCTAGCAAAGGCTCAAAAATGCAAGGAAATCAGTTTGATCGGTGCAGACCTTTCGACAGGCTGTTCAAAGGTGTTCAATGCAAAAAACACCCCAGATGTTAAAGTGGCGGATGCCGCTCGTATCTCCATGTCCATCCCGCTGTTCTTTGCCGCGGTGAAAGGCGTCAACAAAGACAATCATATTTATGTCGACGGTGGACTTCTCGACAACTACGCCATCAAAGTCTTCGACCGCAAAAATCTTGTTTACGACCAACAAAACAACGCAAGAAGGACCGACTATTACGAAGTCCTCAATGATAAGTTGTCAACCATTGCGCCCAGGACTGCCCGACCTGGTCAATCCAAAAACCTATTTGTTTACAACAAAGAGACCTTAGGTTTCCGCTTGGATGGAAAAGACGAGATTGCCAAGTTCATTGATCCGGAGTTCCAGCCCCCAGCGAAAGAAATCAAGTCCTTGTTCTCATACACAAAGGCCTTGATCACCACGCTCCTCGACGCACAGGACAGCGTGCACCTGCACAACGACGACTGGCAGCGTACGGTCTTCATCGACACCTTTGACGTTGGCCCCATTGACTTCGACATTTCGGATAAAAACAAACAGAAACTTGTAGATTCAGGTACGGCCTGCACTCAAGCCTATCTTGAATGGTACAACAACGACGAAGAAAAAGCAAATAAATAACCTTTACTCTTTCCATTAACCAATACTTATGAAAAAAGCGCTTTTGAACCATACAAGGAAAACTCCTTTTATTTTAATCCTTTTGATTGCCGTGGTTTTTTCAGGAACCATAACAGCACAAGAATCATCATTTTACGCTTACGACAACCGCACTTATTTTGAAGCCGATGCCCGTCTTGGAAAGTATTACCCTTTCGAAGAACGCCATGCCTATATGAAAGTCTTGCCTCAATATGGTCTTGACCTTCGCATCGGCCGTCAGACTGATGGACGAATGAAATGGGAGCGTGACTTCAACCACCCATCTTTCGGAGCTTTTCTGAGATTGGAAAAAAACCATGTGGACAGCATCAAGTTTGTCGACAGAGACGAAAATGGTTATGAGCGAACCTCTTGGCGTCCGCTCGGCGACTGTTATTCAGTAGGCGGTTTTATCAACGGACACCTGTACCAAGGAAAGCATTGGTCGTTCGACTACGACATTATGGGGGGCTTATCTTTTTGGACCAAGCATGGTGACGAGTTTATAGGTTCCGTTGCCAATGTACACCTCGCTATTGATGCTGGGCCGACTTTCATGATTGAGGACAATTTCGACCTGTTGGTCCGCTACCAGTTTTCGCATTCTTCCAATGCAGCCCTTCGGCTTCCCAACTGCGGTATCAATGTATTCAGTTGGTTGGTTGGCTTGCGTTATCATCCCAATGGAAGACCAGAAATGGTCCCTAAAGAGCGTCCACGTCCAAAATTCCAAAAGACCACTTCCATCTTTGCCACAGAATCGGTTGGCCTGTTGCAAACCAACGAATGGATGCGCAGCTACCAAACCGCCGATGGCACCATGGTCAGCGACCTGCCCGAGGAACGCCCCTATTACTTCGCAGACGTCATCCAACTCGGCATACACCGTCAATTCCACCCAAAATTCAGTTACGACCTCGCGTTGGACTTTGGCTGGACGGGCGAGACCAAACGCATGTATGAGAAAGCGCATCAGATGTACGGTGACGGTCACGAATACTTCTCCGGTGACGACGCCATCCCGCTAATGGAATACAGCTTCGCCCGCGGCCTGCACTTCGCACCATCGGCCATGTTCGAGATTAACTACAACCGCTTTGCTTTCTGCCTCGGCGGTGCCTATTACCTCTGGCATGGCATCTACTATGGCACCGACCAGAAGAAGACCTGGGGCTTGGCCGAGTCATCGGAAAGCAACTTTGAGGACACCTACCTCCCACCCTGCTACCGCACCTTCTACGGCCGCTTAGGCTTTAAATATTACCTTGGCGAAAACCGCAACATGTTCGTGGGCAGCTTCATGAAAGTGCATGAAGTCGTCATTGACTACGCCGAGTTCACCTTCGGCATAAACTTGTTCAGCTGGAAGGATAAAAAATAGGCTTTATTTGCCGAAATCGACTTCCTTCATCAGGTTGCCTTGCTCATCGTAGAACTTCCATTTTCCTACATGTTTGCCTTCTTCATAGAAGCCTTCTTGTAGGAGGTTGCCGTTTTCCTGCCATATCGTGGCTTTACCCGTACGCAATCCATCGACAAAAGTGCCGATACTTTGCATACGTCCATCTGGAAAATATGCCTTCCATTCCCCAACGCGCTTCTCGTCTTTCATGGCACCTTCCATTTTTACCTGGCCGGTCTCATAATACTCAACCTCTTTCACACATTCACCTTTTCGGTTGAAATACTGGGCTTTCTGCGTAGTACCGTCAGGATAAGACACAACCACTTTCTCATCCAAACGGGGTGTACAAGCAACCATGGCCAACACCATGGAAAACAATAACAACGCTTTTTTCATATCATTTTTATTCAATTGATTTACCTATTAAAACACAACCGCAAGCCCCTGTTCTCTTCATGGAAGATGCCATTTTCAAACACCATGTCGCCATTCACAAAGGTATGCGTCACCCGACAATGGGATTGTACGCCATTATATGGAGTCCAACCACATTTGGAGTATTCATTTTCATCTGCAATCCTGTGATTTGCATCCATATCCACCAAGGCCAAGTCGGCATGATAGCCTTCGCGAATGAATCCTCGACGGTCAATCTGATATAAGATAGCGGGATTGTGGCACATAAGTTGCACCAATAGGGGCAGATCATTGGGCAATACATTAGTCATCAGCTCCAAGGAATGTTGGACAGACGGAAAGCCCGATTTGCTCGTAAAATAGTCTCCCGTAAATTTCTCCTCTTTCAGATGAGGTGCATGGTCAGTGCCGATGGTATCGATCACGCCATCATGTAAAGCAAGAAGCAGGGCTTCCTTGTCGCGATGCGACTTGATGGCGGGATTGCACTTGATGGCAAAACCCCTTTCCTCATAGTCATGATTGTCGAACCACAAGTAATGCGGACAAGTTTCAGCCGTTATCTTTTTGTCTTTCAATGGTATGTCGTTTCTAAACAGCGACAATTCCCTTTGGGTCGAAATATGCATCACATGAAGCCTGGCACCGAATTTCTCGGCCATGTCGACAGCCTTGGCGGAAGATTTGTAACATGCCTCCATGGTGCGGACAAATGGATGAATACTCGCATCAGCTATGACCTCCCCCTTGGCAGCCAAGTCCTTACAGCGAACCGTATTGGCATGAATGGTCATTTCGTCTTCACAATGCGCAGCAATAAGGCAAGGTGATTCCTTAAACAAGCGCACCAAGACTTCGTTCTTGTCAACCAACATATTGCCTGTACTGGAACCCATAAACAACTTGATACCGCATACCTTTTTAGGATCGGTTTTAACGACTTCCGAGAGGTTGTCGTTGGTTGCGCCCAAATAGAAAGAATAGTTGGCCAGCGACTTCTCGGCCGCAAGGTCGAACTTTTGCTGCAATAATTCTTGGGTGGTCGTTTGCGGATTGGTATTGGGCATATCCATAAAAGAGGTCACACCGCCTGCCACAGCAGCACGACTCTCAGTGTAGATATCAGCCTTATGTGTCAAACCTGGCTCACGGAAATGCACATGCTCGTCAATGATGCCTGGGATCAGGTATTTGCCTTTGGCATCGATGACTTGATCAACCGGCCCTTCGACGGGCTCAGGGACCTGGCCCTCACGTACAATCTTGGCAATCTTGCCTTCCGAAACAAAAACACTTGCCACAAAGGTCTGACCTTCGTTGACAAGTGTCGCATTCTTAATATAGTAGTTCATCAGACTTTTCTGGGTTTAATTCTACCTGTCATGCCTCTCCAGCGCAAATTGATGACGCCAAACACGGCCTCCCTAAAGATGCCCTTGCTCATCTTCGACTGTCCCTCACGGCGATCGGTGAAGATGATTGGCACTTCCTCTATCTTGAAACCGAGTTTCCAAGCGGTATATTTCATCTCGATTTGGAAAGCATAGCCAACGAACTTGATCCTGTCGAAGTCGATGGCCTCAAGCACTTTGCGCGTATAACAAACAAAGCCTGCCGTGGTGTCGCGCACCTGCATCCTTGTGACGAAACGGACGTAGGCAGAAGCGTAATACGACATCAGCACACGACCCATGGGCCAGTTGACCACATTGACACCGGTCTTGTAGCGCGAGCCAATTGCGAGATCGGCACCATTGGCGCAGGCATCATGCAAACGAGATAGGTCATCGGGATTGTGCGAGAAGTCGGCATCCATCTCAAAGACATACTGATAGTCACGTTCCAATGCCCACTTGAAACCCGTTATATAAGCTGTGCCGAGGCCCAACTTGCCCGCACGCTGAATCATAAACAGACGATCACCAAACTCCGTCATCAATGTCTTAACGATATCTGCGGTGCCATCGGGGCTGTTGTCGTCGATAATGAGAATATCGAAGGCCATGGGCAAGTTAAAAACATAGCGGATGATCTTCTCGATGTTCTCTTTCTCCTTATACGTCGGGATGATGACTAGATTCTCTGACATTTCAAATTCGTTTTCTTATCAACGTGCAAAGATAGGGGATTATTTTATTCTTCAACAACGAAGTTCTTTACCTCCCAAGTAGCCGAGGCGCTGAAGTTACTCGTGTACTTGAACGCAATGGTCACCCTCTGACCCAGATACGGGGTCAAATCTGCAGTGGAGTTGATGAAAGTCCAGTTATTGCCAGCAGGCCATTGGCTGAGGCTCAGTTCAGTCCAAGTGCTTTGGAAAACGTTTCCATCATAATCGGTAGAGATCATCACCGACAAAACGCCATTGGGTGAGGCGTGATTGACGGCTTGGTCGAACTTTAACGTAGCAGCGCTGACGTTTGAAAGGTCGATGACAGGCGAAACCAGCCAGCTCTCCGCAGCGTAGGCCTGATTGACGAAGGCGCTGGCTTTCATGCAGGAATAACTGGCGTCATGTTGCCACACATAGGTCAACTCTTGAGGCAGCATGACATCCTCAATGGTGAACTCGCCTTGACCGTTAGCAAAGGACTCTGAGAAAATCTCTTGGCCCGACGGAGGAGGCGTGACGCCGCCCTCCAACACAAAGTCGGCTTCAGTACCGCCGCTGTCGCGCAGACCAGCCTGGTTGAAATACTTGCGAAGTTTACCGTTCACAGCCAAATGCTTGCCCAAGTTGTCGGGGTTTTCCATCAGGTTGACCTGAATACGCAAAGGCTTACCAGCAGGAAGGTTGACGATGATGCATTGGCTGATCTCACGGCAAGCAGCGTCATCGGCGATGACCACATTGGTGGCCAAGTCAAACGGAGCACTCCAGTTGATATCGGCATTGCTGGTGACCGAGCTCAATCCCGACTTCACGGCACCGACGATATAGCCATGCACCCAAGCAATAGGTTCATTGCTCTGCTGGCCAATACCAGCTGCCACATTGTAGGGGTCTTCTGCGGTGCCACTACCTTCAGGAGTTCCCGGAGTGGGAGGTGTAGGCGGTGTCTCGCCACTACCCTCTTCGATGGTGATGCTTTGAATCTCCATCGTGCCAGCCTTGCTGTCGGTGGACGTGTACTTCACAGCTACGGTAATCGTTTGGCCGACATAATCCGTCAGTGAAAGTTCAACAGCGATGAAGTCGTTCCAGTTGCTGCCTTCCACCAAAGTGGCGGGAATTTGAGTCCAAGAGGCCATGCTCGGATCGCTACCCCAAGTGTAGTTGGTTGAAGCCCAGATGGTAACTTCCTCGTTGATGGCGGTGAAATAACGGCCGATATAAGCCATAGTCATCTTGGCATCATCCACGCCTGTGATCGCCACTGGCGAAGAGATGAGCCAGTCTTCGTTGGCATAGTTCTCACCAGGATTGCCTCCAACATGTCCGGTCATCTTGGCCGTATGGAAATCGATTTCCCAAGATTGAGGGCCCAAAGCATCGTATGTCATATAAGTTCCAAAGTTGTCGGCAAACGACTGTGTGTAAGGCATGCTTTGAAGCTCGCCACCAGGAACTGGCGTGGGGGGTGTAGGACCATCACCAGGAACGCCCTCTTCGACGAGGATGTATTTGATTTCAAAGGTCCTGGATTGCGTTTCAGAAGAAAGGAACTTGATAGCCACCGTTACGGTCTCACCGAGGAAATCGTCCAAGCTGGTCTCAATGGTTTTGAATTCCGACCAGTTAGCAGTATTCGGATAGGTGACTTCCATTTGTGTCCAATTGGCCGTAAGCGGGTCGGTTCCTGCCACATAATCCTTGGAGATCTGAAGTGTAACGTCTTCGGTATTGCTGTTTTGGTATTGAGCCGCATAATTGACGCCCACTTTCACATGGTCGACACCAACGAGAGACACGGGGGCCGAAAGCAGCCAGTCTTCGTTGGCAAAGTTACTATTGTCGACATGACCCGTCATTTTGGCTGTATTGTAGTCAATCTCCCATTCTTGCTCACCAGCGACGTTATAGGTAGTATAAGTGCCAAATGTAGAACTAAAGTCTTGGAAGTAAGGTAAGCCCGATTCTCCGCCGGGAACATATCCGTCAAACTCCAGTTCTTTTGCCGAACGAATGTAGAGCTGCCAAGTGCTATTGTATACGGTTGCGATGGCGACCAAGTTGCCTGCTCCTTGCGGCAATGAGTCATTGGCGAAGTTGGCATAGTTACTGGTGCGCACAACCACATTATTTGCAGGATTCATAACATCAATCAAAGTACGATTGCCATAAGTGTTTGGCTCTGCAAAAGTGTTTTGTTCCGTAAACTTCACATTCTCCAATCGAACCAAGCCTCCCAAATGTTGACCGGCTGTGATATTGGCAATAGTGGTCAAGGCAGGTTTGATAGGCTTGTCGTTGGCCAAAATGACAATATGGCCGTCTGCCTCAAAATTGGTCAACTGTGGAAGGTTGAAGTATTTCGAATAAGTGACGTCCTTCAAGTAGACACGAATGGAGTCGCCAATGCGGACACCGCTAGGGGCTGAAAGGAACAGCTCAATGGCAGCACCAGTGGCACGGTCTTGTAAGAAAGCGGTCTTGTAGAGGTTGCCCGACTGCTCGTCGGCGGTAATGATGCCATACACCGAGGCGTCTTCGGTGAACACAGTGCCCGATTCCATGGCAAGGATTTCTTCGATAGTGTAAACCTTTCCTACTGGAAGGACTTGGATAGGTGGTTCTGGATATTCTTTCTTGCAGGCGGTGAACATCAGACCCACCATAGTAAGAAGAAGGAATGCATTGAATAGTTTGTTTTTCATTTTATTATGTGTTTTATTATTTATTTTCTAACTGTAAGGCTAATGAAATAATTCAACCCGTACATATACGAATATTTGTCGGGGAACATATCGGGGTTATTGGCATTGAAGCGCAACTGCTCGTAGCCATAAAGGATGGTATTCTTGTTGTTGAGCAAGTTATTGACACTCACGTTCACGAGGAAGTAATAGCCTTTATAGCGTTTCGAGAAGCCTCCGTAGAAGTCGAGCGTAAAGGCATCTTTCATCGGGGTCTGTCTAAGTACATCCTCGATACGAATATCGCCCTGTGCGTAGTGAAGCATACCTTCTTCAGTGTGGTTATAGGGGTTCACGTCGAAGTACATATTAGCCATATAGTTGGCGTTAAGGCTCACCCACCAGTATTTTGGCGAGTTGTATTTGACGCCCAACGAAGCCACTGTCTCAGGGCCAGAGGAAACGTGATAGTCTTTCAAGTAGGCGACACTGTTTTGGATATAGGCCGTGGCATTGTTGTCGTCATACACCGAGAAGATGGGGTTGTTGCGATACACATGGATGCCGTTGGCAGCGACAGCCTGCAAGGTGACGGTGGGTGAAACGTTATATTCAGCACCCATTTCTACGCCAAGACTCTTCTGGTTAATGTCGGTCATAATGAAGTTAATGAACTCGCTGGTGTAGGAGTTGGCACTGGTTTGTGTGTTCTGGAACACATTCTCGCAATAGAAGCTACGGTTCAAGATAAGATTTTGATAGGTGTAATAATAGCCTGTCATGCGGAACTTAAAGATAGGCGAGCGATACAGATAACTCAGGTCGAATGCGTTGATACGCTCGCTCTTCAGGTCGCCTTCCACCACTGTGTGACGGGTGCGGGGCGACACGTAGATATCGCGGAACTGCGGAGCTTGCAGTATATAGGCCATGTTGGCAACGATGTGGTTGCGACCGTTGATGGCATAGGTCACACCTGCCTTCACACTCGGGTCGAAGAAATTGTGCATCTGGTCTTTGCCGTATGAGTTATCGGCGAAAGAGCCGCTCTTCCAGAGGCCTTCTCGCCAAATCTGCGTAAACTCGGCTTGGAAGCCCAAATAAAGGTCGAAATTGCCAACGAGCCAATTGATCTGGTCCCAAATGCGGCCGTAATTGCGGTTGGCGTAGTAGTTGTATCCAATGATATCGCCAACTTTGGCCACATGGTTGGGGGTGAGCAGGTTGGTCTGGCACTCATCGCTCTCAAGGTTCTCGGCATACTTATTAATATCGAAATAATAATCACCGCCAAGCAGATCATTCACCTTCTCATAATAGTGTGTCCTTGATGCGCTAACAGAAAAGCCGCCCGTCATAATGAGGTTGGGCTTGAACTCGTGTTTGAAGTAGGTGGCGTTGCCCGTTTGCATCTTGTCATAATGACGCTCAGCAAGAATGTATTTGGAGGCGTTGCCTGTAATAGCATTGCCGGCTATGCCATTGGCGTTCTGAACTGTAAACAAGTGATTGCGGTTGGCATTGTAGAGGCCATCCCAATCAATTTGAGTAACCTTGGGGTCACGATTGCGCCAGGCTTCCAATTGTGCTTCAAGTTCTGCTGTGCTATGGGCATGGGAGAGATAATAACTCGGCAAGTTCTTATAGTAGTCAGGACGCGGGTCGGGAGCTTCACCCCATTCGAGTGAAGTCTGTCCACCAGGGCCGCCGAAATAGAAGAACGAAGTGTTGAACTCCGTGCGTCTGTTGGGCGTCCAATACCAAGTGAGTTGTGTGAAAGGCTGGTGGTAATTGCTCACTCGCGAGTTACGAATGATTTGCTTACCATTAGCATCCACGGTTTGATAGCCCCAATTGGGGTTGTAATAGTTGGATCCAACAAGATCGTAGGCTTCTTGCACCACAGGAGCAGAACCGCCACGCTGCGACGGCGCGCCGAAGACGGTAAGGTCGATGCTATGCTTGTCGTTGATCCTCTTCTCCACGGAGAGAAAATAGCTATAAGCTTGATAGAAGGTGCCTTCCGTATAGCCCTTGCCCGCATAACGTCCACTGGCATGAGCCATCAGATACCAGCCTTTCCCCATCTCACCGGTGCCGATAGAAGCCATGGCGCGGTGGTTGTAGGAACGATTACTGAAAGCATAACTCAACGAGATCTGTTTGCGGTACTGTGAGGCACGCGTCGAGTAGGCTGTCAAGCCGCCGAGATTGCCAAAACCAGCATCCGTCTTACCAAGACCTTCGACAAGCACCGAGTTGCGGAAAGCGTCATTGAGTCCACCCCAGTTAGAGAAGACGGGCCGCCCGGTCTCAGGGTCGTTCATCAGGATGCCGTTGATCATTACGTCGCTGTATTTCGAGTCGTTGCCGCGCACACGGTAACGCAGCGAGCCGAAGTTGTAGGCCGCGATGCTGTTGAACACATCGCGTGACGAGTTGAGCAAAGTGGAGGCATCGTTGACCGAGGTGGAAGACTCCTCAAAGTCGGAATCCATCAAGATCACCGTCGGCAAGTCGTTTTGGTTCAAGTCGGTGGAGTCGATGACTTGGGCTGCCAGCCGCGACACCATCAATACAGGAACCGCCAATAATAGTAAGAATTTCTTCATATTTAACTTATTATAAATTGCGAAAAGGATTGAGCGAATCAAACGGACAAAGATAGGAAAAAGTTCTTTTGTAACTATCATTTTTATTGGATTAATTTGCTACCTTTGCCGCGTTATCAACCCTAATTTCACGCCCTCCATGAACAAACATTTTGCTACCATACTTGCTGTTTTGGCCTTTTTCCTTGGTTCTATAAGCCTTACCGCACAAGAAAAACAGGCCTATAAAGTCGGCATCGTCGGGTTCTACAACCTAGAAAACCTCTTCGACACCATCAACGATCCGAACAAGAACGACGAGGAGTTCCTGCCTCAAGGCGTTAACCAGTGGAATACTGAAAAATACATGTCAAAGCTCCACAACATGGCTTATGCCATCTCCACCATTGGCATCGACTGGTCGCCCGATGGTGTGGCCGTCCTTGGCATGTCGGAGATGGAAAATCGCACCGTGTTGGAAGACCTTGTTTCCCAACCTGAACTGAAGGACAGAAACTATCAAGTGGTACACTACGACTCTCCCGACCGCCGTGGCGTGGATGTGGGTTTGATTTACAATCCGAAATATTTCAAGCCGACCAACAGCAAATCCTATCGCACCATTGTCCCCGAAGACCCTGAGTTCATCACCCGCGACCAACTGGTCGTCTCGGGTCTCTTTGACGGCGAGATGATGCACTTCATCGTCATGCACTGGCCTTCACGTGCCGGTGGTGAAAAACGCTCCATGCCTGGCCGCATTGCTGCAGCCACCCTCTGCCGCCACATAGCAGACTCCATCCTTTATGAAGACCCAAACGCCAAAATCATCATGATGGGTGACTTTAACGACTATCCCGACAGCAAAAGCGTGACGCATTACCTGCGTGCCTCAGGAAGGATAGAAGACATGCGCGAGGGTGATTTTTACAACTCCATGTATGATTTGCACAAGAAAGGCTTTGGGACCAACTTCTACCGTGATGCGCCTGGCGTACTCGATCAGATGATCCTCACCCCTGCATTATTACCCAACGGCTACGACAGTTACCAATTCAAGAATGCGAAGGTGCACAATAAAGAATTCCTGAAACAACACGGCGGCAAATACAACGGCTATCCCTTCCGCACCTTCGGCAGCGGCGTCTGGATGGGTGGTTATAGTGACCACTTCCCGGTGTATGTGATTTTGCTTAAAAAAGCTTAATCAATTTCTATTTCATCCACGAAAATCCAAGCAGGATTGCCAAATCCGCTATGGTCTTCGGGCAGGTCGTAGCCTGAAATGATGACTTCAACATACTTTGCCTTGACAGGCTCAAAGTCCACTTCGTAGGCGAAGATGCCGTCTCTGTCTTCCCAAGTGGAGATCGGGATGTCTTTCTGCGCCACCTCGCGGAAATTCTCGCCATCATCTGAAACCAACACCTTGACTTGGCTCGGGTTGTAGATCCACGCGCCTTTGTTCACCAAGGCATGGAAGCGGACATGTTGCATCTCCGCCGGCTGCTCCAAGTCGATAACAGCATCGAGAGGATAGCCACAGAAACCCAGCCAACGCCCCGAGTTGTAGGCTCCCCTACCCAAGTTGCCATCATTGAGCAACGATGCCCCTTCGTAGGTGTATTTCTCGGCAGGCTGTTGGCGCAGGGTGATGGGCTTGCGGGTGGCCAGATTGGCTTCCACCGTGTCGGCCCAGACCTGTGGGTTAAAGATGTGGTCGGCATAGGTGTAATGATAGAGTTCGTAGAGTTGCACCATGTGGCGGCAACGCTCCACAAAAGCATCAAAGTCACGCTCCTGTGGATTGTTCCACTGTATCTCCGTCAAGGCCTCCATGCGCGGCAAGGCCATGTATTGTACATGCCAGAAATGAGCGATGTATTCCGTCCAGATGTTGGCTTGCACACCGATGATGTGTTTCTGCTGCTCGGGTGTCAGCTCCTCAGGCAGGGGTTGGAACTCATACACACGTTCCACGGGCAGGTAGCCGCCGATGCACATGGGCTCGCTGGCGATGTCCTCACTCTGGTAGTAGTCGAAATACAGGTGCGACGATGGTGCCATGATCACGTCATGTCCTTTACGTGCTGCCTCGATGCCACCTTCCGTGCCACGCCAGCTCATAATGATGGCCGTCTCAGAGACGTTGCCTTCCAGGATCTCGTCCCAACCGATGACACGCCTCCCACGAGCTTCCACCACCTTTGCCATGCGGTTCATCACATAGCTCTGCAGGTAGTCCTCGGCAGAGAACTTGCCGTCTTTCTTGATGCCCAGTTCCTTGATTTTGGCTTGGCATTTCGGGCATTGCTCCCAGCGCACCTTGGGACATTCGTCGCCACCGATGTGGATATAGGGCGAAGGAAACAGGTCCATCACCTCGTTAAGCACGTCCTCGGCAAATCGCATTGCCTCCTCGTTGCCTGCACAAAGCACGTCTTTCGACACGCCCCAGCGCTTCCACACCTCGTAGGGACCACCCGTGCAGCCTAATTGCGGATAGCAAGCCAAAGCCGCCTGCATGTGGCCAGGCAGGTCGATTTCAGGGATGATGTTGATGTGACGCTCAGCGGCATATTCGATGAGGTCACGGAGTTCGTCTTGGGTATAGAAACCGCCATGTCGGATGGTATCGTAGAGGTTCCCGTTATGCCCAATGACCGTGCCATTACGGTATGCGCCAATCTCCGTCAATTCTGGGTATTTCTTGATTTCTATGCGCCAGCCTTGGTCCTCACTGAGGTGAAAATGGAACTGGTTCATGTTGTGCATGGCCAGCATGTCGATGTAAACCTTCACCGAGTCCAAAGGGATGAAATGGCGGCAGGGATCGAGGTGCATACCTCGATAGGCGAAGTTGGGGTAGTCGCGTATTGTTCCGCAAGGGAGTTGAGAGTTGAGAGTTGAGAGCTGAAAGATGGGTAAGCTCTTGCGGAGGGTTTGGATGCCATAGAACACACCGGCAGCGTCGGCGCCTTTGATGGTGACTTGCTTGGAGGTGATGTTGATTTCGTAGGCTTCGGCTTGGTCGAAATCCTCGGGGACCACTTTCAGCACAATACCATCGGGTTGGCTTTGGTATTCCTCCATCTTCATGGCATAGCCCATGATATCGTTCACATATTCGACCATAAACTGTGCCTCACGTTGGAGACCCGATTCGTAATAGATAAGGGTCTTGGGGCCTAGTTCGAATGGCTTCTCTTCATTATTAAGTTGAACCTCCTTGGGTTGTGGAATGATGTCGTAATTGGCGACAGGGAGTTGTTGTTTTGTGCAAGAAGACAGCAGCACTGCAAAGCAAAGGATTCGGATAGTTTTTTTCATATAAAAATGGATTAGATTTAGGGCAAAGATATTGTTTTTTTGAATATAAAAACAGCGCACCCAATCGGATGCGCTGTTTTTCAAATAAGCGAATAGGAATTATTTCCCTTCGCTCAGCTTCTTGTAGCCTTCGTAGCGGAGCTTGGCGAATTGTTCGGTCTTGGCGAACAGTTCCTTGGCTTCCTCGGGGAAGGTCTTCACGAGCGAGTTGTAACGCACCTCACCCATGATGAACTTC
>CACZER010000033.1:0-42813 GCA_902780195.1 uncultured Bacteroidia bacterium | reverse complement strand
ATAGTCCGGGAAGGTGGCGAAATCGTTTCCGGCAAATGCTGTTGAATCCGAAAAAAGATTTCCGGTAAGTTGCATACCATCGCCCGAGTCGCCCGAAAAGCGGATGACGACATGTTCAAGGGCAACAACCTTACTTTTTGCTGTCATAATTCTTGGATTAAGTTATTATAATATAATGATTATAAACAGGTTAAAACAAAAAAGGCTCAAGACAGAGCATGAAAGCTCTGACACCTTCAATTTTGCTGCAAATTTATATAATAAAAAGGTGCAAACCCAAAGAAATTCAAGTTTTATTTTCCTTTTTAGAAACAAACTTACAACATTCTAAAAATCAACGATTTGGATATAATTCTTATTTAGACTGATTAAAAATTTCAATTTTGGTCGTATTGGAATGAAAGTTGTAGTATTTTTGCGGCACGAAACTCAAAAACAAAACTTTTAAATTAAAAACATTATGGCTTACAAAATCACAGACAGCTGCGTTGCTTGCGGCACCTGCATTGACGAATGCCCCGTGGGCGCTATTTCGGAAGGCGACATCTATGTCATCGATCCTGATACCTGCGTTGGTTGCGGCACTTGCGCCGGCGCTTGCCCGAACGAAGCAATCGTTGAAGACTAATTGAAAGAAATGACAACACATTAAAGAAGAAAAAGCCTGTCACAAACAGGCTTTTTCTATTTTTTTTGTCGCTTTTGAAAAGTTTGGCAAACTATTTGCTATCTTTGCAACGTTCTTTGAAACAAAATCACATTAAACAATAACTCAAGTTTAACTAAACAATTTAAAAAATGAAAAAATTAGCTTTAGCACTTGTGTGCTTCGCCAGCGTTGCTTTCTTTGCAAGCTGCCAACCCGAAAATCCAGAACCTACTATCGCTGTCATGAGTGGTGAAAACTACGTCACTGGTACCGTTGAGAATCCTACTATCATCGATATCAACGATCCAGACGCTATCAACCTCAAGTACGGTTTCCATGTTGAATCCAATGCTCAAACCAAGAAAGAGCTTGCCAGCCTGAAGCTTTCTGTCGAAGAAATCTATTCAGAAGGTACTTTCACTTATGACACCACCATTGACCTCTCTGGAAAGACCTCTTTCGACTTCTCCGATTTCATCTTCGATCAGGAAGAAAGAAACATCATTGCTGAAGCCACTATCAAGGCTGTTGTGACCGATGTCAACAACCAGACCAACACTGCCACCATCGCCATGAAACTTGACCAAACCGCTGTCGATCTGATTGAAGAAGACATCACCTGGGTTAAGACTGGCCACAATGTGGAAGACCTTTCCGAATACGGCCTCGTATGGAATCCTCTCAACTTCAAGTCACCTTTCACCCACATCGTCCCCGCTGAAGGTTGCACCCTTTACCTGGTTGAGAATGGCGACGAAGACTTTGCCGAAATCGTTACCGACGTTGATCTTTTCGCCTACTACTCCATCCTGCTTGAGACTGCCAGACCTATCGACGACTATAACAAGGTTGACTGCAACAATAGCGCCAACTATCATGACCTGCTGATCACTCATGATGCTGAGGGTGAACTTCACGCAATCAACATCAACCGTGCTGTGATTACCACTCCTTCAGAAGGAACTCGTATCACCATCACTGGTAAGGCTAAATAAGAAATCTAAGATTTCATAAAAAAAGCAGCGCTCAATGAGCGCTGCTTTTTTTATTCAGCCAAGGCGTGACTTATTTTTCGGTTGATTTGCAGCAAACGATTCTCATCCAACTTCACCACCGCCCTATCGTAGGTCATCAAGCCGTTGAGTTCAGTCTCACAGTCGGTAGTCTGCGTATAAACCGCTGCCGAAAAACCTTGAAATGCCATCTTATAAAGCAGATTGGCATACTCCACATAAGTATCCGTCACCTTTTCCTCCGTGTCAAACTCCACATAACCCCAGCCTTGGTCTTTCACCCAGGTATGGCCTTCCACCTTACGCCCGATGCCGCCATACTCGCCCAACACGGTGGCACGGGTGGGGTCGTAAAGCACCATCTTTGGCTCCGGATAATGATGCAAGTCGAGAATGTCGCCACACTGGTAGAAATTGCCACCTGAAGCAGGATTCACCAGTCGTGTCGGGTCGAGTTTTTTGGTCATTTCCACAATCTCAGGGGTCTTGAACTGTCCCCACGACTCGTTGAAAGGAACCCAAACACCAATGCAAGGCACCGACTTAAGACTATTTATAATCTCCGCCCATTCCTTTTTATAGCATTCCTCTGATTCGAGCGTACGCAAACTCTCAGGGCCTTGGTAATACTGCGTTGTTTGCCACTCTGGGCCACGACCGCCGCTAGGCATGTCCTGCCATACTATCAAACCGATACGATCGCAATGATAGTACCATCGTGCTGGCTCCACCTTGACGTGCTTACGAATCATATTGAAGCCCAAGTCCTTTGTTTTCTGGACATCGTATGCCAATGCCTCATCGGTGGGCGCCGTGTAAAGTCCATCAGGCCACCAGCCTTGGTCGAGCGGACCAAAATGGAAGATGGGAAGACCATTGAGCGTGAGGCGCACGATACCGCTGTCGTCGCGCTTCGCGCCGAAGCTACGCATGGCAAAATAGCTGTCCACTTCATCTATCACTTTACCCTTCTGCAGCACCTTGACTTTCATGTCATACAGGAATGGGTGGTCGGGCGTCCAACGCAAAAAGTCCTCTGGCATGTTCACCTCAACGGGTTGGCCATTGATGGACTTCGCCATAGCCACTGGCTCGCCTTCGTACGACACTTCCACTTGATAGAGGACCTCTTTGGTCGGGTTAGAAAAACCGACTTCCACATGAACCGTAGCCTTGTCGAAATCAGGTGTAGTGACGAGATTCTGGATATAATCCTCAGGCACATTCTCCAACCATACCGTCTGCCAAATACCAGTTACTGAAGTATAGAAGATGCCATGTGGTTTGATGACTTGTTTGCCATGAGGAATATAACTGTCGTTGGTGGGGTCCCAGACCCGAATGACCATCGAGTTTTGTTTCCCTTTAATCGCTTGGGTGATGTCGAAAGTAAAAGGCGTATAACCACCCGTGTGGGAGCCCACCTTGATGTCATTCACCCACACATCCGTCATCCAGTCGACAGCGCCAAAATGCAGCAAGATGCGACCGCTTTTCCAAGTGTTTGGCACTGAAAAAGTCTTCTGATACCATAAAGCCTTGTCGGGGCCCACTTCTTTCTGAACGCCCGACAACGAAGACTCAATGCAGAAGGGCACTAAAATGTCACCCTCATATTGTTTGGGAGCCTTCCCCTCTTTCGTCGTAATGGCATATTGCCAAAGGCCGTTGAGGTTCTTCCATTCAGGCCTCACCATCATAGGACGAGGATATTCGGGCAGGGCATTCTCGGGCGATACCTGTTCAGCCCAACGGGTTTTGATTTTATCGCCAGCGGGGGCATATTGGGCGAAGGCAATGTTTGCTAGCAGCATTGAGATTAGTAAGAGTTTGGTTTTCATATAGGTTGACAGTTTTAAACAGGACCCTTCGATGGTCCTCAGGAGCCCTGACTCATTCGTTATTCATTTCCTTATTAAACGCCTCGGCGGCGGCGATGAGACTGTGGACGGCACGTGGAATCAATTCCTCAACTTGTGGCTTGGTATCAAGTACTTGTTCGAAGCACATCCAAACGGAAGTTCCTTTGTCATGCTCATCCTCAAATTCGTATAGCACGGCCTTCACCACCTTGTAGTTCCAATTGACATTGTTGCACGCCATGATGGCTTCAGCGAAGTTTTCATCTGTCACGTCAAAGACACCGGGAAGAATCAAGCGGAAAAACAAGGGATCGTCGGCATCGTCCCAAAAAAGGAAGTTCCATCCCTCATAGCTGAAATTCAATCCCAGCTCGTTCTTTTTTGAAACCACCCCAATTGATTTCAAATACCTAGATACCAATGTTTTAGTTTTTACCGCACTCATTTCTTATTAAAACCGATACGAGTCTTTGTGGAATAGGTAGGATTCTTGTATTTCAACACATCAACAAGAATCTTTTGAGAAATCGGAACATCGTTATAGGCGGCAGTCATAGCGGCTTCATTCACGGTTTCTGCGATGTCGCCTGCATTGAAGTCGTCCGACATTCTTGCCAATTCATCGAAGTCCAATTCCTCGCAAGGACGGTCTTTAAGATGTTCCATGAAGATATCCTTTCGAGCCTCAAAATCGGGCTGCGGAACAAAGAACACACGATCGAAGCAACCCACGCGCATGATGCTTTGGTCTATGAGATCGGGGCGGTTAGTGGTGGCAACCACAAGGATACCTTTCTTGGAGCATTCATTGATCATGCTAAAGAAAGCCGATATCTGGGGCGTGACGCCAACTGGATTGCCATCCATGTTTGGATTGGGCGCCAAGAACTCCAATTCATCGAAACATAGTACAAACGGCGCTTTGATTTCGGCAGCATCAAAAAGCCGTTGTAGGTTGTCGATAACGCCTTTCTGATAGATATTGCCGAACTGGGCGGCCTTGATAAGGGAATAATTGAAACCGAGTTCTTCGGCAAAGCTCTTCAGGACAAGACTCTTTCCACAACCAGGAGGGCCATAAAGCAGCACTCCATTGATTGCCGGGAGTTGGTATTTTTTTGCCTTTTCCGGATTCTGCAACGCAAATAGTACTTCTTTCCGGAGCTGTTCTTTCAACTCATCACGACCCGTTACGTTATCGAATCCATTTCCGGAGCCCTTTTGTACCGTAACCATCATGCCATTTTCAACAGGTTCCTGCACCTCGGGTGGCAGCGATGCCTCACCCTCTTCCATCATACGAGCCAGTTCGGGCATCAACTGCTCAGCAATAGCTTGTGCAAACTCTGATGCCGATTCAAATCTGTCATCAGGCTTTTTTGACAAAGCTTTTTGCAGGATGGCTTTCATATAGTCGGGCAGTTTGACCGTCTCCGTCTCCAATTCCAACGGCTCTTTACGCGCTTTCTTAACAGCATCTTTGATTTGAGTCTTTAGTCCCTTGCAGGGAGTCAGGTCAATTTCCCAAGGCGCTTTACCGAAAATCAGATAATACAACAATGCTCCTGTAGAAAAGATATCGCTCTTGATGGTGTAAACACCACGGAAAGTCTCTGGAGCTCTGAAGAAAGGCGTCAGGTCTTCAACAGGAAATGTCGGGCGTCCCATCACCATGAAGGAAATATGTCCCAGGTCGATGATTGTAGGCAGCAGCATGCCGTCTTCCAATTCTTGGAGCATGATATTGGAAGGATGAATGTCATTATGGAGCAAAGCCCTTGAATGGATAAATGAAAGGCCACTTAAAACACAAAGGGTAATCTGGGCTGCATCTTCTAAATCGAATGGTCCCTCTTTGGCGATGGCATCAGAGAGCAATTCACCCCGATAAAACTCCGTGACCAGATAATGGTAAGTCGTATTGTTCTTTTTGACTTCACCATTATCGACATAACGGATTACATTCTCATTATTATCGGTATTCAATTCCTTACACAACTTGATTTCATAAATCTCTTTGCCCTCAAACAGCATCGGTTTGGGAATGCCGTTAAAGTCAAATATTTTCATGAAATAGACCAAATCGTCAGGGCCAAGCACTGTATAAGATTCAGCCACCGGTCCTTTTTTTATAAACGAGTTGACGACATACTTGCCGATCTTTTCCCCTTTTTTTAATGTTTCCATAATTGACGTTTATTGGGGGCAAAGGTCACGATAAAAAATGAAATCTGCAAGAGAGAAAAGATTATTTTTTCAACAAAAAAGGCCGCTTTCGCGGCCTTTTAAATTAAGGACAACACGTCGTTCTTATGCGTCAATGTTGGCGTAGGTGGCGTTCTGCTCAATGAACTCGCGGCGTGGGGCCACCTCGTCACCCATCAGCATGGAGAAGATGTGGTCGGCCTCCATGGCATTCTCGATAGTCACTTGGCGAAGTGTGCGGTGAGCAGGATCCATGGTGGTCTCCCAAAGCTGTTCGGGGTTCATCTCACCGAGACCTTTGTAACGCTGTACGTCATAACCGCTAACGGTCCCGTTCTTGGTCAGCTCGGCCATGCTTGCGAAACGTTCCTCATCGGTCCAGCAATAACGCACAGGTTTGGTGCCGCGCTTGATGAGGTACAAGGGCGGGGTGGCGCAATACACATAGCCGTTCTCGATCAGTTCGCGCATATAGCGGAAGAAGAATGTCAGGATCAGTGTGGTGATGTGGCTACCGTCGACATCGGCATCGGTCATGATGATGACCTTATGATAACGCAGTTTCTCAAGGTTCAAGGCTTTGCTGTCCTCTTCTGTTCCAATGGTGACGCCAAGGGCGGTGTAGATATTCTTAATCTCCTCACTGTCGAACACACGATGTTCCATAGCTTTCTCGACGTTCAGAATCTTACCACGCAGTGGCAGGATGGCCTGGAAGTTACGGTCGCGGCCTTGCTTTGCAGAACCGCCTGCAGAGTCACCCTCGACGAGGTAAAGCTCTGTCTTGGCGGGATCGCGCTCGGAACAATCGGCCAACTTGCCCGGCAAACTAAAGCCAGACAGGGCGCCTTTACGCTGCACCTTCTCGCGGGCATTGCGGGCTGCTTGACGAGCCTGAGCTGCCAAAGTCACCTTGTCGAAAATGGTCTTGGCCTCTTTAGGATGTTCTTCGAGATAATCGGAGAGTTGCTGGCCCACGATGGAGTTGACGATACCCATCACCTCGTCGTTGCCGAGTTTGGTCTTGGTCTGGCCTTCGAACTGAGGCTCCGGCACCTTCACTGAGATGACGGCGGTGAGGCCTTCGCGGAAGTCATCAGGCGAAATCTTCACCTTCAGTTTCTCCAGCTTCTCCAACAGGCCGCTCTTCTCAGCGTATGAGTTGAACGAACGCGTCAGACCCGAGCGGAAACCTTGCAGGTGTGTACCACCTTCAATGGTGTTGATGTTATTGACATACGAGTGCAAGTTCTCCTTATACTCGTTGTTGTATTCAAGGGCGATCTCAACTGGCACGCCGTTTCTCTCTCCAGAGATGGAAATCGGTTCAGGGATGAGTTTCTCGCGGTTGGCGTCGAGGTAGGCGATGAAGTCGATGAGGCCATTCTCGGAGTAGAAGGTCTCGCTGCGGTATTCGCCGTTCTCCATTTTCTCACGCTCGTCGGTAAGTTGGATCGTGATGCCATGGTTGAGGTAAGCCAGCTCTCGCATGCGGTTGGCGAGGGTGCTATAGTCGTATTCCGTAGTTTGGAAAATCGAAGCATCAGGTTGGAAAGTAATGCGGGTGCCGTTCTTGTCGGTTGTCCCCACCACTTTCACGTCATATAACGGCTTTCCACATTCATATTCCTGTTTGAAAATCTGCCCCTCACGATAAACCTCAGCGGTCAGGTGAGTTGAAAGGGCATTGACGCAGCTGACACCCACGCCGTGCAAACCTCCAGAAACCTTATAGGAGCCTTTGTCGAACTTACCGCCAGCGTGCAGCACAGTCAACACGACCTCAAGGGCCGAGCGGTGTTCTTTGGGGTGCATTCCCGTGGGGATACCACGGCCGTTGTCGAGCACGCTGATGGCGTTGCCAGGCAGGATGCGGACATCGATTTTGTCGCAGTAGCCAGCCATAGCCTCGTCGATGGAGTTGTCAACTACTTCATATACCAGATGGTGCAAGCCGCGGAAATGGACGTCGCCAATATACATAGCCGGACGTTTGCGTACGGCCTCCAAGCCTTCAAGAACTTGAATTTTACTGGCACCATATTCTTCACTTGCCAATTCTCTTTTTTCTTCTTCAGTCATTTTCTGATTCTTTGGGTTTTTCAATTAAAGATGCAAAGATACGGTTTTTTCGGAGACAATGGACAAAAAAGTTGAAAAATTTGTTTTTGGCGCAAAACGGCTCTATGAGGCTAAAAATGGGCAATTTTTTGAAACACCTTATTATCTCGCGCACGCGGGAAAGAAAAAGCCCCATCCGCAGGAAGGGGCTTTTTAAGGCATTTGAGGCGCTTTCAGAATTTCAACTTCACGCCAGCAAAGAGTTGGATGCCAGTGACGGGATAATTGTAGTAAAGCTGGTATTTTTGGTGCGCCAAATTATCAATCAGTGCAAATGTCGTGATTTGGTCATTCACCTTATAATCGGCACCGAGGCTGAGGTCGAAAACATTCTTAAGTTTTTCAGCGTAAAACCGAGGGGGATACTTCCAGTAAGGACCATCATCCGAGACCTTGGCATAACGTCCACCTTGATAAAGCAAAGTGGTGTTAAACGCCAGCTTGTCGTTGTAATCGTAGGTCACTTTCAGCTTGGCTTCCGTCGCGGGACGATACCAGGCGTATTCCTGAATGGCAGGCGAACAGCTATGATAGGCCAGGCCAAGGTCGGCCGTGAGGCTATTGCGCATCTTGACGCGGGCATCGGCCAAGACAGACACGGTCTTCGTTTCATCATAAACGATCCCGTAAGTGTTATACAGTCGTGGGTAAGAATAGTCGTCATGGGAAAGGTCTGACAATTGGCCGGGACCGATATCGTCCATCACAAAAAAGGCATCATTGTCGAGACACCACCTTCGAAACAGAGCCTTTCGTTTCTCACCACATGAACCTCATCATGTGAAGTGATGAAGACGAAGGGGTTGTCTCCGACGATTTCGCTGAATCGCATCAACTTACGACCACCGTTCAAACCAGCATAGAACTCCAGTTTCTTGTCCAAGACAAAAAGACTTCCACTCAAATCGGGACGGATGCCTAAATATTTGTCCTCATCTATGATTCCGAAATCGAAACTTGCTCCAAGATGCAGGCGATAAAACTCATCTTTCATTTCGAAGTAGGGGTTGACCTTCAACAATGTCCGATGGTTGGCCTGGTGGTTGGCATCATACAAAAAGCCAGCATACTGGATGCCCAAATTCACACCTACTTTTTGAGGTTGGCTCTTGTTGCCCCACCATTTCTGTGTGTAACCAAGGCCGTAATTCAAGCCAACAAAATGCTCTCTGGCTTCAAACCTGTCGAATGTGTAATTATAATCCAAACTGCTTGAATGACTTAACTCTCCCACGCGCGTCGAAGTGGAAGCCATGCCGACATGCGCGCCAATGGTGTTGTAGGCTTGACGGGGGCAATATTGCTCAATTTGGGCATCCGTCAAAGGCGTTTCCACCAGGTTGACTCCATAATAATGGTACATATTGTTCTTGTAATACACGCCGCCATCCACTTGAAATCCATCGAACTTACTGGTTGTCAGATTAATATCAAACGCATTGTTCATGTATCCCGAGGGTGCGTAGTCCTTGATGTTGAGCCATGAGGAGTTGTGCTTAATGCCTACGCCCAAGCCCAGGGTCTTGGTCAGCATGGAGTTATGCTTATAGAGGAACAGCGGTGAGACTCTCGTGCCGATGCCTGCCATGAGAAAGTTCTTGGTCGGTTCCACCAGCTTGTCTTTCTTGGCAGCATAGCCCGTAGGAGCTATTTTCTCCAGATTGAGAGCAAACTTCTGCTTGGCTTCCATCGGATTAACCTCTGTGCTGGGAAAGTCATAGGATGGCTTTGGCGTCTCAGGTTGCAACAACAACTTGTCTACCTTGTTTACCTTAGGTCGGTATTTGCCTTCAACCGTGACTTGTTCATCGTGCTGAGCAAATACGCTAATGGCCACAAAGACCATGCTCATTATCAGAATGTATCTTTTCATAGCTTATTCCATCTCAATAGGTTCAATACCGTTGTTGTTGCCCACTTTGGGCTCTTTGCGTTCCACCTCGGCAAGTTTGGCGCGGGCTTCTTGTTTCAAGTCGTTGCCCTTATAGTTGTCGATGACGCTTCGAAGCGTCTCTTTGGCTTGGAAGAAATTCTCCTTTGCCACATACACATCGGCTAAGGCGATAAATGACTTAGCGACCCAATAATCATACTTCGAGAAATTGTCGGCGATGTTGAACACCTTGTTCTCAGCCTCATCATACTGTTTCATCTTGATAGAAGCCACAGCGGAATAATAGGCGCTCTCAGCACCATAAACTGACTTGTCGTTACGGGCGCTCTTGTCAAGTTTCTCGATAGCGGCAGTGTAGTTGCCTTTCTCGAAATACGACTTACCTATAATGTGGTTAATCTGGTTAACTTGTTCTTCGGTCAGGTCGCGCGATTGGCGCAGACTCTCTCCCATCTCAACAGCTTTATCGTAATTGCCCAAGAAGAAATTGCTCTTCATGCTGCCTTCGAGTGCCTCCAGACGCTTAAGAGGCTCGTCCGTAATACGAGACAAGCGTTCATAATACTCACCCGCCTTCTTGTAATTGCCTTTTTCATATTCAATACGTGCCATTTTCAACAAGGCATTATCGGTATATTCATTGTCGGGTTGCGATAAAATATAATTAAGGTGTTGGACGACTTGGTCCTGTGTCCCCACTCTTTCAGCACATTCCAGGCCGTAATAATGAGCTTTCAGCAGATAGGCACCACGCTTGAAGTTGTTGAAGTAATACTGCAAAGCGGTCTGTGCCTTTTGGTATTGGCCATCGAGATAGAATCCTTCGGCGTTAGCAAAGGCCAAAGAGTCTTGTTGTGTGACCTTCACCTGTTCACCATTAGCATTGACATAACCGAAGTATTCATCCAACTTGTTCTGCTCCATATAGATGTTTCGAATAATACTCAACGCCTCACGTGATTCGTCGGTATTGGGATAAGATGCGACCAAATTCTTCAAGTTTGCCAAAGCTTGGTCATATTGATTGTTGTTATAATAAACCATGCCGACCTTCATCATCGCCTGTCTCGTATAACTTGAACGAGGTCTGTCCTTGATCAGACGATTGAAATTGGCGATGGCAGCACGTTTGTCGCCATGGACAAGATAGGTATTGCCAATTTCAAACAAAGCCTGCTCATAATAAGGTGTACTGGGATAAGTTTCCAACAAGTCATTAAGCATGGCGACTTTCTTATTTGCATCCCCCTTAGCGCCATAACAAAGTGCCTGCTGGAACAAAGCATAATCGGCATTGCGTTTGCTGATGCGCGTGGCCAAGTCGTAATAATTGATGGCGTTGTTGTAGTTTCTGTCCATGTAGAAACAGTCACCGAGACGGATATAAGCATCCGTTTTGAGGTCTTTTTGGGTATCATCTGCAGACTGGATGAAACGTCTGAAACAAGCTTCTGCAGCATCATAATCAGGTTTCTGGTAATGGATGTAACCCAAATCATAGTCAGCCAAAGCATATTCTGGCAGTCCGGATGCAGCTTCCATGTCTTTGAACTGATTCAGATATTTTGCTGCTTTGCTGTGATCGCCCAACTGATATGCCGATTCACCCATCCAGAAGCAAGCTTCAGCCTTATTCGCGGCCGATTGCTTGCTGTTCATGATCTTAGAGAAGCACGCCTGTGCTCTATCGTAATTGCCTTGTTGGAAATGACTGATACCCGTATCATACAAAAGCTCATTATACACTTTCTGCAGTCCCGTGCTTCTGTTTCGCATGGCTTCGAGTCTTTCCAATGCTTGATCGTTTTCCTTGGCGTTGAGCAAAAGGTAGATAGCCATCTCCTGGGCTTCGGATTTTCGCGGCGACTTGGGATGTGCAGCAACGAAATTGTCGAGCAACCCGACCGCTTCGTTAAAAGGGTCGGCGCCAGGAATAAGGCTCAATTTAGCATAGTCGAACAGAGCCTCTTCGCTGACCTCTTCATCAAAACCGGCAGAATAAGCGGTATAGAAAGCGCTTCGGGCATACTTTGGCTCGTCAATCTTAGCGTAACATGAGGCAAGATAATAGGAAGCGTATTGCGCCATGATATCCGTATCTCCGGCAATGCGCTGCAAATCGCCAATAGCACCTTGGTAATCCCCCAGCATCATCTTACTGACGCCCATCTGATAGCATGCCTCGCGTGAAATGGTCTTTCCAGACAAGTTCTTATTATAGATCTGGTAATACTCCAAAGTCTTATCGTAGTCCTTTTGTTGAAAATAAGCATCGGCCACAATCTGCGCCATTTCCGACTTACGTTTCTTGTCCGCCTGTTGAATAGCGTCACGTCCTTCCTCGATGACAGACTGATAATCACCGTTAAGATAATCTATCTGCATGATATAGGCTGGTACTACTTTCGCATAATCAGGATGCGTTCGTAATTGGCGAAAATGTGGCAAAGCCTCATTATATTTCTCCTTGACATATTGAATGTGAGCATAATAGTATCGAGATTGTTCCTTATATTTTCCTTCGTTCATCATCAAGCCATGAAATAGCGGCATTGCCTTGTCAAGGTTCCCAGTCTGAAAATAAGCATAAGCCTTGTTGAATTGCATCTGTTGCGACTCCAAGGCGGTTAGAGAAGCTGAATTCGTCTTCTCATAAATCTCAAGCGCTTCCTTGAATTTTTTGTTTTGAAACAAATTGTTGGCATACAAAAAGTTAGCATGACGAGCCCATGTACTTCCCGGGTTGTCGTTCACAAAACGAATGACTTTAGCCGGACCATCGGCATGACCGAGATAAAGCGAACTGACGGCCTCGTAATATTGTGCATCCACACAACGCTGTGACTTGGCATCAACGGATTGGGCTCGGTATTGGTTAAAAGCAGAAAGTGCGGCGCCATACTCCTGATTTTGGAACAAAAGAACGCCCTCGTTGAACAACGCCTCAGGATCATAGGCCTCAACATGCTTTTGCGCTGATAAAGAACTGGTTAATAAAACGGAAAATAGCAATATCAAGCAGAATCGGTTTCGTGATTTCATAGGGCGAAATTTTTGACGAAAATAAAGATTATTCCCATTGGTTCAGCAAAAAAAGTTCAAAATTCATGCCGAACGACGACAAGAAAACGGAATTCGAGTTTTTTTATTATCGGTTTTTGGCCTTTGACGCGTAAAAAAACAATATCTTTGCAGCAAATCTACGACTGGATGTCTGACACCATCACCATACGCAAAGGCCTCGACCTCCCCATCGGCGGGAAGGCAGAACTACGTCTCACCGATGCGCGCAGCATTACGACTTACGCTGTAAAACCCACTGATTTTGTGGGCCTCACATCGCGGTTACTGGTCGAGGAAGGCGCTATTGTGAATGCCGGTGACACCTTGTTTTGCGACAAAAACGACGAGCGCATCCGCTTCACTTCGCCCGTCAGCGGACAGGTGAAAGCCATTGTGCGAGGCGAGAAACGGAAACTCATGGAGGTGGTTGTTGAGGCTGATTTCAAATCCGCAGGCTCGGATGGCAAGTCTTTGCCCATCCCAATGGACGCCGATGAGATCAAAGCAGCCATGCTGCAATGCGGCCTATGGGCCATGCTGCGTCAACGGCCTTTCGGCACTGTTGCCAACCCTGACAACAAGCCCAAGGCTATCTTCGTCAGTGCTTTCAGCAGTGCGCCTCTTGCACCTGATTATGATTTTGTCATGCAAGGGAAAGAAGAGGCTCTTAAAAAAGGCATTGAGGCATTGACGCATTTGACGGATGGTATGGTGCATGTTTGTTTTAGGTCGGGACAGAAACTTGCAAATCTAGATTGCTTCGTTCCTCGCAATGATGCGAAGCGACGACTAGAATTTCACCATTTGAAGGGTCCGCATCCCGCAGGAAACATCGGCACGCAAATCGCGCATATCGACCCCATCAATAAAGGCGAGGTCGTATGGACGATGAACATCCAAGATGTTGCCGTGTTGGGCGAATTGGTCAGCACAGGTGTATACAGACCCGAGAAGGTCATCGCCGTGGCTGGACCAAACATCAAGAATGCTCATTATTACCGTGTGAAGTCGGGAGCTTGTTTAGCGGAAATCACTAAGTCACAGCTGCTTAATAATGACTACCCCAAGATGGACGCTGACAATGTCGAAAAGAAAAACCGCATCATCTCAGGTGATGTTTTGAGCGGTACACAAATCGCCGCCGATGGCTTCCTAGGCGCTTACGACGACTTGGTGAGCATACTTCCCGAGGGCGACTACTACGACTTCATGGGCTGGCTGATGCCGGGCTTCAGGAAGTTCAGCTTCTCACGAACCTTCCTCAGCGGCTTCATGCCGAAAAGCACCTTCAAGCCCTTGGGCATCGAACTACCGCGCTTCGAAAATCTTTGGAAATTCGACACCAACACCCACGGCGACGAGCGTCCTTTGGTCTTCACGGGCAACTTCGAGCGGGTCTTCCCCTTCAGCATCTACCCCACCCAACTCATCAAAGCCTGCATCATCGGTGACATCGAGCTGATGGAAAACCTTGGCATCTACGAGGTTGAGCCCGAGGACTTCGCCCTTTGCGAGTTCATCGACACATCAAAAACCGACATACAAGCCATCATCCGTGAGGCCTTGGAGAAACTGAGAAAGGAGGCTGTGTGATGTTCAACAATTTGCGTCGTTTCATTGATAGAATCAAGCCTAACTTCGTTGAAGGCGGCAGATTTGCTTGGCTTCAGAGCACCTTTGAGGCCTTCGAAACCTTTGCCTTTACACCCAATCGGGTTACGAAACGCGGCTGCCATGTTCGCGACGCCATCGACCTGAAACGCGCCATGATTATGGTGGTCATCGCCCTTGTCCCCGCCATGCTCTTCGGCATGTGGAACATCGGCTACCAGACCTCGCTCCATACCACGGATTGGCCTTACGCTTTGGGCACTGCTGCCAGTTGGTGGTATTGCCTTTGGTTTGGTTTCTTGCGAATGCTGCCTATGTTGGCGGTGTCGTATATCGTGGGTTTAGGCATAGAATTCACCTTTGCACAGATACGCCATCACGAGGTGAACGAAGGCTTCCTCGTCACAGGCTTTATCATCCCGATGATTGTTCCGGTCACCACGCCTTTGTGGCAACTTGCCCTCGCCACCGCCTTTGCCGTCATCAGCGGCAAGGAGGTCTTCGGAGGCACAGGCATGAACTTCCTCAACCCTGCCTTGGTGGCACGTGCCTTCTTGTTCTTTGCCTATCCTACCCGTATGTCAGGCGACAACGTATGGATTGCCGCCGACCTCTGGGGCACCGACGCCATCACGAGTGCCACGCCTTTGGCTGAACTTGCCGCTGGGATACGCCCTTCGGCCTCTGCTTTGGATATGCTGATTGGAACCATTCCTGGCTCTACCTGTGAAACATCTGTCATTGCGGTCGCACTCGGTGCGATCCTACTGTTGATTACAGGTATCGCCAGTTGGCGTGTCATGTTCTCTGTTGTCCTCGGTGGTGGCCTCATGGGCTTGTTATTCAATGCCATCGGCGCCAACGAATATATGCAAGTGCCTTTCTACTACCATTACCTGATGGGCGGCTTCATGTTCGGTGCGGTCTTCATGGCCACAGACCCTGTCACGGCGGCTCAGACCAACACCGGCAAATGGATCTACGGTCTGCTCATCGGTATCTTTGCCGTGATGCTCCGCGTCATCAATCCTGCTTATCCTGAGGGTATGATGCTCAGCATCCTACTCATGAACTGCTTTGCCCCGCTCATCGACCATTGTGTCGTTGCGCACAACATCAAGATGCGGCAGAAGCGCGCCATTGTCCAACGAAACAACTCCGCTCTATGAAAAAAGACATCAACAGCAACGGATACATTTTCCTGTATGCCACCATCTTAATCGTTGTCGTGGCGGTGTTGCTCGCGGCAACGGCATTATGGCTGCAGCCTTTCCAAGACCGCAACAAAAAGAACGAGAAACGCATCAACATCCTTACAGCGGCAGGCATCTCTGAGGTCAGCACCAAAAATGCAGCATGGCTTTTTGAGAAACACTGCACGGCTTCATTCCTTTTGGACGAGAACGGCAATCCAACGGAAGAAGAAGGCCTGCCCGTGTTTGTCATCGACCGTCAGACCAGTGTCATCCCCATGCAGGGCAACGGCCTTTGGGGTCCCATCTGGGGTTACCTCGCCATTGCCTCCGATGGAAAAACGGTGGTAGGCACCACCTTTGGACATAAGTCGGAAACACCAGGCTTAGGCGGAGAGATTACCACCGAGAAGTTCCAAGGTCAATTTGCCGGCAAACAAATCATGAACAATGGCAGTGTAGTCCCCATAGAATTCGATGCCATCACGGGAGCCACCAAGACTTCAAATGGTGTGAAAGAAATGATTGACAATACATTAGAGAAGTATTCGGCCTATCTAAAGAAATTTGCCGAAAGAGGAGAATAAACCATGGCCAACGCAAAGAAACTCATCATAGAACCCCTGCGAAAGACCAACCCAGTCACCGTGTTGGTGCTGGGCATCTGCTCGTGCTTGGCCGTGACCGCCCAACTCAAGCCCGCCTTGGTGATGGGTGCCTCCGTGACCGTGGTGACAGCCTTGTCGAACTTCATCATCTCGCTGTTGCGCAAGGGCATCCCCAACCGTATTCGCAT
This sequence comes from uncultured Bacteroidia bacterium, assembly GCA_902780195.1. Classification (GTDB taxonomy): domain Bacteria; phylum Bacteroidota; class Bacteroidia; order Bacteroidales; family F082; genus Limimorpha. The sequence goes on along the minus strand of CACZER010000033.1, from coordinate 26,406 downwards.
CATCGTGCAACTGGTCGTCGTGGCCACCTTGGTCATCCTCATTGACCAATTCCTGAAGGCCTTCGCCTACGATGTCAGCAAGCAACTTTCTGTCTATGTGGGTCTTATCATCACCAACTGCATCATTATGGGGCGATTGGAAGCTTTTGCTCTCTCACACGGGCCTTGGGAGTCGTTCTTAGATGGCTTTGGCAACGGATTGGGCTACAGTTTGATCCTTGTCATCGTGGCTTTCTTCCGTGAGTTGTTGGGCTCGGGAACACTGCTCGGTTTCCAAGTGTTTCCACAGTCGTTCTACGAAGCCGGCTATCAGAACAACGGCTTGATGATTCTGCCACCCATGGCCCTCATCGTGGTAGGTATTATTATATGGATTCAGCGAACTCGAAACCCCGAAATGCAGGAAAACAACAAAAACTAAGCGACCATGGAACTGTTTAAACTGCTGATAAAATCGGTCTTTGTGGACAACATGATCTTCGCATACTTTCTCGGCATGTGCTCTTACCTTGCTGTGTCGAAGACCGTCAAGACCAGCGCGGGCTTAGGGCTTGCCGTGACTTTTGTTTTGGTCGTAACCGTTCCCGTCAATTACCTGATTAACAAATACCTATTGGCTCCTGGAGCATTGGCATGGATAAGTCCCAAGTTGGCAACGGTTGATTTGAGTTTCCTCACCTATATCATCTTCATCGCCATCATTGCCGCCATCGTGCAGATCTTGGAGATGATTATCGAAACTTTCACACCACCGCTCTATTCCGCCCTGGGCATCTTTCTCCCGTTAATCGCGGTGAATTGCGCCATCTTGGGTTGCTCGCTCTTTATGCAGGAGCGCGCCTTCAGCAATGTAGGCGAGGCGGCAGTGTTCGGTCTCGGTTCGGGCATAGGCTGGCTGCTGGCTATCGTGGCCATTGCCGCCATCCGCGAAAAACTGCGTTATTCTAAGATTCCCAAAGGCCTGCAAGGCGTGGGTATCTCGTTTATTATCACTGGTTTGATGGGTATCGCCTTCATGGCTTTTATGGGCATAAAACTGTAAGCGTATGAATTTCTCTTCCACCTTGATATTAAGCATCGCCGTTTTCCTCGGCATCGTTTTGTTGCTCGTTGCCCTGTTGCTTTGGGTACGCAACAAACTAATGCCCAAAGGCAAGGTGAAGATCACCATCAATGATGACAAAACGCTGGAGGTTCAGCCTGGCAACTCATTGATGACCACTTTGGCCGAAGATAAGGTGTTTCTACCTTCGGCCTGCGGTGGCAAAGGCAACTGCGGTCAATGCAAATGCCGCGTGGTGGAAGGTGGCGGTACGATATTGCCTACCGAGGTGGGGTTCTTCACCCGCAAACAGATCCAAGACCACTGGCGTTTGGGTTGTCAGGTCAAGGTGAAAGAGGACTTGAAAATCGTAGTGCCGCAGTCGGTGCTCGATGTCAAGGAATATGAGTGTACGGTGGTCAGCAACCGCAATGTGGCCACCTTCATCAAGGAGTTCAAGGTGCAGTTGCCCGAAAGCGTGCACATGGACTTCATCCCTGGTTCCTACGCCCAAATCCGCATCCCGAAGTTCAAAATCAACTATGCCGATTTTGACAAGGAACTCATTGGCACTGAATATATTCCGTCATGGGAGAAGTTCAAGATGTTTGACCTCCGGTGCGTCAACACCGAGCCAACGGTGCGCGCCTATTCCATGGCCAACTACCCCGCTGAAGGCGACGTCTTCATGCTAACGGTGCGCATCGCAACGCCGCCCTTCAAACCCGACCGCTCTGGCTTCATGAATGTCAACCCAGGCATTGCCTCATCGTATATCTTCTCTTTGAAACCTGGCGACAAGGTGCTGATGTCGGGACCTTATGGGGAGTTCCATGTGAAAGAACACGACACGACAGAGGGCGGCCCTTCGACGTGCTCAGTGACCTCGCTGCCAGAAATGATTTGGGTTGGAGGCGGAGCTGGTATGGCACCTTTGCGCGCACAAATCATGCACTTGACCCGCACTTTGAATGTCAGAAACCGCGAGATGCACTATTTCTATGGCGCTCGTGCCTTGAACGAGGTCTTCTATCTGCAAGACTTCCTGCAACTCGAGAAAGACTTCCCCAACTTTCATTTCCACTTGGCTTTGGACCGTCCCGACCCCACTGCCGATGCACAGGGCGTGAAGTATACTGCCGGTTTTGTCCACAACGTGATGTTCGATACCTATTTGAAAAACCATCGCGCCCCTGAGGACATCGAATACTACATGTGCGGCCCCGGCCCAATGAGCGCCGCTGTGGTCAATATGCTTGACAATCTTGGGGTTGCTCCCGAGAATATCCTGTATGATGATTTTGGTGGAGGGGCACCTAAGAAATAACCAACTGCAATATCATATCATTATGAATATACCAAAGATTCACTCCATTTCTAAGAAGATCCTCGTTGGTGCCTTGGGCGCTTTCTTGAGTTTCTTCCTGCTGTTCCACGCCAGCGCCAATCTGCTCATTCTGAGGCATGACGGCGGCGAATGGTATAACGCTTTCTGCCACTTTATGGGCACCTACGTCATCGTCAAGATTCTGGAGATAGGCCTATTTGCCGCATTGCTGCTGCACGCGGTGTTGGCCATTGGGCTGGCCGTGACCAACAAGATGGCCCGACCCAAAGGCTACCATAAGCCGCAACGCTCCAAAACACACACCGGTTCCAAACTGCAAGTGTGGACGGGCATCCTCATTTTCGCCTGCCTCATCATGCACTTCACTGACTTCTATTTCGTGAAGATCGGCTGGGTGAAAGGGAAATATATGGCCAAAACAGAAGACGTCGTAGTCCTGAAAACAACGCAACCCGACGCATTCAACTATGCCGAACAACACGGCGAATACTCCGCCAAGGAGAATTGGCTCACCAACTTCGACAAAGAAGACAAGGCCGTCCTTGAAGCTGCTGGGCTTGAAGTCGAGCCTGACTTCTACCACCAAGCCCGCGAGAAATTCAAGATCTTGCACATCATCATTGCTTATTTGGTGTTCTTTACCGTCGTATGGTTCCACTTGCGGCATGGTTTTGCTGCCGTGTTCCAGACCTTCGGGTTGTATAACTACAAATACGGCAAAGCCATTGAGGTGCTTGGACAAATCTATACCTGGGTAGTGTGCCTGATGTTCGCTGTCGTGGTCATCGGGGTGTGTTTCGGACTTTAAATGACTGACTATGAAACTTGACTCTAAAATACCCGCTGGTCCGCTCGCTGAGAAATGGACCAACTATAAAGCCTCGCAGAAGCTGGTCAACCCAGCCAACAAGCGCAAACTCGACATCATCGTGGTCGGCACTGGCCTGGCTGGTGCCTCTGCAGCAGCCTCACTTGGCGCCATGGGCTTCAACGTCGACATCTTCTGCATCCAAGACTCACCACGCCGCGCCCATAGCATCGCTGCCCAAGGCGGCATCAATGCGGCCAAAAACTACCAAAATGACGGCGACAGCGTGGAACGCCTCTTCCGCGACACCATCAAGGGAGGCGACTACCGTGCCCGTGAGGCCAATGTCTATCGCTTGGCTGAGGTCAGCGGTGCCATCATCGACCAATGTGTGGCCCAAGGCGTGCCTTTCGCTCGCGACTACGGCGGACTGCTCGACAACCGCTCTTTCGGCGGCGCACAAGTGAGCCGTACCTTCTACGCCAAAGGCCAGACTGGTCAACAGCTGCTGCTCGGCGCATACGGTGCCTTAAGCCGTGAAATTGCCCGTGGCACAGTGAAACTGCACACGCGCAGCGAGATGATGGACTTGGTGGTGGTCGACGGCCGCGCCCGCGGCATCATCGTCCGCAACCTCGTCACCGGCGACTTGGAGCGCTATGCAGCCCATGCCGTGGTGTTGGCCACTGGCGGCTACGGCAACCTTTATTACCTCTCCACCAATGCCATGAACAGCAACGGTAGCGCGGCATGGGTGTGCCACCGCAAAGGAGCTGCCTTTGCCAATCCCTGCTATGTGCAGATTCACCCGACCTGCATCCCTGTGCACGGCGACTACCAAAGCAAACTCACACTGATGAGCGAGAGCCTGCGCAACGACGGCCGCATCTGGGTGCCCAAGAAAAAGGAAGATGCAGAAGCCATACGTGCTGGGAAGTTGAAACCTACAGAGATACCTGAAGAAAACCGCGACTACTACCTGGAGCGTCGTTATCCTGCCTTCGGCAACCTCGTACCGCGCGATGTGGCCAGCCGTGCCGCCAAAGAACGCTGTGACGCAGGCTATGGCGTAGGCACGGGCTATGCCGTCTACCTCGACTTTGCCGACGCCATCCATCGCTTAGGCAAGGATGCTGTCGAGCAGAAATATGGCAACTTATTCCAGATGTACCAAAAGATCACGGACGAGAACCCTTACGAAACCCCGATGATGATCTATCCCGCCATCCACTACACCATGGGTGGACTTTGGGTCGACTACGAGCTGCAGACCACCATTCCGGGACTCTTTGCCGCTGGCGAGGCCAACTTCAGCGACCACGGCGCCAACCGCCTCGGCGCCTCCGCCCTGATGCAGGGCCTGGCTGATGGCTATTTCGTGTTGCCCTACACCATGCAGAACTATCTCGCCGACCAAATATATGTGGGGAAGATTTCGGCCACAACGCCTGAATTTGATGCAGTGGAAGCGGCCGTACGCGAACGTCTCAACAAATTGATAACGATTGGAGGCGATAAGACTGTGGATCATTTCCACAAGGCTTTAGGAAAGATCATGTGGGAGTATTGTGGCATGGCGCGCAACACCGAGAGCCTTACCAAAGCAAAGAAGCTGGTCTCAGAATTGGAAGACGAGTTTTGGAAATCTGTCTTCATCCCGGGCAACGCCAATGAGTTCAACCCCGAGTTGGAGAAAGCCTGCCGCCTGGAGGACTATTTCGAGTTGGCACAACTCGTCATCGACGACGCCATGCACCGCGAGGAATCGTGCGGCGGACACTTCCGCACCGAACATCAGACTGAAGATGGTGAGACCCTACGCGACGACGAACACTTTATGTATGTGGCTGCATGGGAATACCAAGGCCACGGTCAACCCGAGACCATGGAGAAAGAACCGCTGGTCTATGAACACATCCAAATCGCAAATCGTAATTACAAGTAAGCCATGAAGTTCATATTACATATTTGGAGACAGGAGAACGCCCGCGCCAAAGGTCATTTCGAGACCTATCCTTTGGAAGGCATCTCGCCCGACTGCTCTTTCCTTGAGATGCTTGACATCCTGAACGAGCAGCTCATCAACGACCGCATCGCACACCCTGTTTGCTTCGACAACGACTGCCGCGAGGGCATCTGCGGCATGTGCGGACTCTATATCAACGGCCGCCCGCATGGCAACGACGACGGCATCACCACCTGCCAACTGCACATGCGCAAGTTCCATGATGGAGATGACATTTGGATCGAACCTTGGCGCGCCAAACCGTTCCCAGTCATACGCGACCTCGTGGTTGACCGTTCGGCTTTCGACAAGATCATCCAAGCGGGAGGCTACATCAGCACCACCACGGGCGGTGTGCCTGATGCCAACGCCATCCCCATTCCTAAACACGCTGCGGACATGGCCATGGACGCTGCATCCTGCATTGGTTGTGGTGCCTGTGTGGCTGCCTGCAAGAACGCTAGTGCGATGCTGTTCGTAGGTGCCAAAATCAGCCATTTGGCCTTGTTGCCTCAGGGCCAGATTGAAGCCGCCGACCGTGTCAAAAACATGGTCGCCAAGATGGACGAACTGGGCTTTGGCAGCTGCACCAACACCTATGCTTGCGAGGCCGAGTGTCCGAAACTCATCAAGCGGCAAAACATTTCAAGGCTCAACCGTCAGTGGGTAGGAGCGTTGTTTGGCAGAGACAGACGATAAAAGAATACATTTTTAAACCAACGATCATCATGTTGAATCTTTTCACTGGTTCGGGTGTAGGTCCCACCATTTTATATCTCGCCTTATCCATTTTCACAGGCTTGTTATTGGGCAAAATCAAGATTGCCAAGATTTCATTGGGCATCACTTGGGTGCTCTTTGTGGGCATCGCTTTCAGTGCGTGTGGCGTCAGCCTCAATGCCGAGATGTTGCATGTCATCAAGGAGTTCGGCCTGATCCTCTTTGTGGTGGCTGTAGGTCTGCAAGTAGGCCCAGGCTTCTTCCGTTCATTCAAAAAAGGCGGCTTGGCCATGAATTTGATGGCCCTAGTCAACGTGGCACTAGGCGTACTCATCACCTATATCATCGCCAAAGTCGCCCATCAAGACCTTGCCGACATGGCGGGCGTCTATACGGGTGCCATCACCAATACGCCTGGTCTCTCGGCAGCCCAGCAGGCCGTAACCGACATCGGCATTGAAGGTGCAGCCGACCGTTTGGCAGCAGGCTATGCCGTGGCCTATCCCCTTGCGGTGGTCGGCATGATTGTGACCTGCATCTTGTTGCGTCCGCTCTGCCGCATCGACTTGGCAAAAGAGCCCACCGACCTATCAGAAACAACGCTCAACTCTAAACCCTCAACTCTAAACTCAAAAAAAGGTGGTTTTCTGCTCATTCCGATCTTCGTCATCATCGCCTTGGGCATTATTATTGGCTCCATCCCGATTCCTGTGGGCATGAAAGCTCCCATCAAATTGGGTTTGGCTGGCGGTCCCTTGGTGGTCGCAATCATCGGTGGCTGGCTTGGCGTCAAGAAAGGTTGGTTCAGCACCGACTTCACAGAGGGCCAAGGCGTGCATGCCTTGCGCGAGGTGGGCATCGCGCTCTTCCTTGCCGGTGTGGGACTAAGCGCTGGAGGGCAATTTGTCGCCACTGTACAGGAGCACTATATGTGGGTCGTCTACGGCGTCATTATTACCATGGTGCCGCCCATTTTGGTCACGCTCTTCGCACGTCTGGTCCTGAAATTGAACTACTACACCTTGATGGGTTTCATTGGTGGTGTACACACCGACCCGCCCACTTTGGCCTTCGCCAACACCGTGGCGCCCGAAGGTTGCAAACTGCCCAACATGGGTTACGCAACGGTATATCCGCTGACCATGTTTTTGCGTATTTTCACAGCGCAATTACTGGTGTTAATGGCGGTGTAGCTATTCAAATCAAATCCTTTTCATCGATAAGATTATTCAGCAAGGCATAAACGGTAAGCCCGGAAACCGACTTGATTCCCGTCTTTCTGGTGATGTTTTTGCGGTGTGAAATGACCGTATGGATTGAGATATTCATCTGCTCTGCGATTTCCTTGTTCATCATACCTTTGGCGACGGCCACCAGCACATCGGTCTCACGTTTCGAAAGCTCCACATCGTCGGCATTCTTCGTGGCTTCACTCTGCGCAAACTCATTCATCTTGCTGATGATCTTCGACCTTGTGTCGCTGATCTCGATGACACCATGGTAAGGTGTCAGCATGGAACGGTCAAGACAGGAAGTCGTCAAGGCGATGATGGTGAGTTGCGGATGCTCTTTACTCAGCTGCGAAAGGAATTCCCTATTGTGGAAACCCAACAGCACAGGGTCGATAACCAGCAGGTTGGCATCAGTGGCCACAATCTTCTCGGAGAGATGCTCGGGGTTGTCGAGACGAGACACCACATCGAACTGTGCCAAACCGTCAATGATTTCGGCCAACCCTATGGAGATAATCTCCGAGGCCTCGCAAATGATGACACGGTTACTCATGGTTGTACGTTTTCAAGAGATTCGACACATGGGATGAGAATACGCTCCTCAATGAGGGAATGACGGCTCAGATCGTCGCTCAACTCCATGATGTCGTATGAAATCTCCATGCGCTCCTTGGGCAGGATGTCGCCAGGAAGATATTTAAGCAAGATGTTCATCATGTCATCGAGGGTGTCCTGGATGTTGGTATGGTTATGCTCGAACTCGTCAATCTTGTAGGAATCAGTATGCTCCCCCTTGAGCAAGGCTTCGATATAAGGGAATACCACCTCTTCTTCATAGTATTGGATATGCCGTATCACCTCCTGTTTGTATTCGTCATAAAAATGGCTCAACATCGGGCCGTATTTCTGTCCACAGGCATCGATGATACGGTTCAGATGCTCTTCTATATGTGGAAAACGATCATCGAGATAATAAAGGTGCGAGGCTTTCAAATAGGAAAGCAAGTCAATCATGTAGATGCTTTGAAGCTCGTGTTTTTCAGGTTTAAAACCGCTGTCAGAATATATTTCACAAATCATAAGGAACAGATCCGTGTTGACTTGGTTCATCTGACAAACTTGATCTACGCTGCGGTCGCCAAAACCTATTCTAATGCCGAAACGGGGCAACAACTGCAATAACCTACGGTCGTCCGTCATCAACTCAGCGAATTTCGTGTCTTTCGAGAATGGAGTTTTCTTTTTGGGCATGGTGATTTGTTTTGATGGGGCAAAAATACAAAAAGCCACAATACCCTTGCATCCTCATTTATAATGATTCAATTTCTCAAAAACCCCAATTGATTGGGATTGGACTGCGAGGACAAAATTTGGAATTTTGCAATCGAAATTGAACTAATAGTATTCTGCTATGAAACTAAAAACGATTGTAACATGTGCAGCATTTAGTTTGACACTAGGTGTCAGCACCTTGCAAGCACAAGACTCTATCAAACCAGCCCCTCGCCTCACCATCGGCGGTTACGGCGAAGCCGTCTATACCCGCAACTTCTATAGCGACAACATGTTCCGCTACTCCCATGCCGAGCGTTACCGCGACGCCAAAGGTCACGGTCGCATCGACCTGCCCCATGTTGTCGTCAACCTGGGCTATGACTTCGGTAAAGGCTGGAGCATGGGTAGCGAAATCGAGTTTGAACACGGCGGCAGCGAAGTGGCCGTTGAGATCGAAGCCGAAGAGACCGGCGAGTTCGAGCATGAGATCGAACGCGGCGGCGAAGTAGCCCTCGAACAATTCTGGATCCAGAAGTCGTTCGGCAAGGGCATCAACATCCGCATGGGCCACATCGTGGTGCCCGTCGGTCAGACCAACAACGCCCACCTGCCCACCGAGTTCTTCACCTGCTACCGCCCCGAAGGCGAGTTCAACATCATGCCCTGCACCTGGCACGAGACGGGCATCAGCCTGTGGGGTAAGCTCGGTGACTGGCGCTATGAGGCCATGGTCGTCCCCGCTTTGAACTCCAACATGTTCAACAACGCCAACTGGGTGAAGAACGGCTCCGCCTCGGGCTATGAGTTCCGCGTGGCCAACAACCTGGCTAGCGCCCTGCGCATCGACAATTACAGTATCAAAAATCTACACATCGGTGTAAGCGGTTACATCGGCAACACCTTTAATAATGACATCGTCACCAACGAGTTCAGCGAGACCAGCCAATACAAAGATGTGAAAGGCACCGTCGTCATTGGCACGGCCGAGTTCGACTACAAAGGCCACGGTCTCGTGGTGCGCGGCAACTTCGACTATGGTTACCTCGGCGATGCCAACCTCATCTCGTCATGGAACAAGAACCAAAACCACCAAAGTTTCTCGCCTTATCCACGCTCCTTAGTCGGAGAGAAAGCCATCGCCTATGGCGGTGAAGTCGCCTACGACATCATGCACCCGATGCACAACACTGGCGACCAAAAGCTCTACCTCTTTGGCCGCTACGACTATTACGACACCTATATCCCCACGGCCAATGCTCTCACCGACTACCAATGGACCGACCGTCATGTGATGACCCTTGGCGTGAACTACTACCCTATCAAACAGGTCGTCATCAAAGCGGAATATGCCAAACGCTTCCTGAAGGAGCAGTACAACGACGAACCGATGTTCTCGTTAGGCGTGGCATATAGTGGGTTTTTCACGAAATAATCACAATTAAACACCAATACAATGAAGCAATTATTCAAATCCGCAGCCATAGTTGCTGCATCCCTCCTGCTCGCAGTGAACTTCAGCTCCTGCAACAAAGATCCTCAAGACAATACTGAGGAAGCCAACAAGGCCACAAAAGAGGCCATCGTCAAACAGTACCTCAACCACACGGTGTATCCCACCTATGCCAATCTGGCTGAAAAGACAGACGCCTTGGTTGAGAACCTTGAAGCTTTGAAGGCTAACAAGACCCAAGCCAACGTGAATGCCGCCACCGTCACCTTCCTTGAAGCACGCAAGTGGTGGGAAATGAGCGAGGCCTTCCTCTTCGGCGCCGCCTCCGACTTCGGCATCGACCCGCACATCGATTCCTGGCCGCTCGACGAAGACGCCTTCAACAACCTGATGAGCAGCCACAGCATGATTGGTGCTCTGGCCAACGACGAAGACGGCATGGTAGCCGGCGAACAGCTCGGCAACGCTCTGCTCGGCTTCCACGGCATCGAGTTCATCCTCTTCCGTGAAGGTCAGCCCCGCAATGTGAACGAAATCACCGATGACATGATGACCTACATCGTCGCCGTGTCGCGCGACCTGCGCAACCGCTGCTTCCAACTCGAAGTGAGCTGGAACGCCGATGCACCGCAAGCCCACAAAGACCTGATGGAAGAGCTGGAGTTCAACACCACCGTCAACGGCGGCGACAACACCTACGGTGAAAACATGCTCCAAGCCGGTCAGGCGGGTAGCACCTTCGCCACCTTCACCAACGCCCTCGAAGCCATCGCTGATGGATGTCTCGACATCGCCGACGAGGTGGGTACCTCCAAGATCGGCAAATGCCACACGGGTGAAGACGTAACCTATGTGGAGTCGCCCTACAGCCAGAAGTCCATCACCGACTTCTACGACAACATCACCAGCATCAAGAACGCATATATGGGCGGCATGGAAAGCCAAAGAGACGAAGTCCTCTCGCTACATGCGTACATCCAGGACAACAACAAGGAGCTCGACAACAAGGCCATGAATGCCATCGAAAACGCCATGACTAAGATTCAAGCCATGAAGGCTCCTTTCGTGCAGTTCTATGCCGACGCCAGCGCTGGCGAAGCCATGGAAGCCTGCCAAGAGCTCTCCGACGTAATGGCCGAGGTGAAGGCTGAGTTTGGAAAGATCGATAGAAAGTAATAGCAAACCAACTAACTCATTATCAATATGTTCAATTACAAAAATTTAGCCTTATTGATGACAGGCGGCTTATTGGCCCTTGCCATCACCTCCTGTAACCCCAAAGACCCCATCCCAGAGGTCATCAGCGAAGAGACCTACGCCGGCGGTGAACTAGGCACCACCTTCAACACTTCCCAATCCGCCTATGAAGATCCAACCCCCGCCGTCGGGCAAGCTGGCTTGACCACCGCTTTCAAGTATGGAGAGTACTTCTTTGAGCGCACCTATACGCAAAACAACGAGCCTTTCAACGGCTTAGGTCCTCTTTACATCCGCAGCAGCTGCATCGCTTGCCATCCTGGCTATGGCCACGGCATGCGCATGAACCGCTATCGCGCCGACGATTGGGGCAATGGCTACCTGCTCGTTTTTACTGACAAGAACGACACTTATCTGAGTTCGTTTACAGGCATGCCTCAAACCAAGGCCGTCGCTCCCTTCAAGGCTCCCTTGGACGAGACCCAAATCCAAATCAACTGGTTGAGCTACACCGACGAGTGGGGCAACCAGTTCCCCGACGGCGAGACCTACAACCTCACCTATCCTGAGGTCTACATCCCTGAAGAGGCTTTCTATGCACCCCTCGAGGTGGGTGGTCAGCCCATCCCCTACAGCGACTTCGTCTGCCGTCTCGAATCGACCATCGGCATCTACGGCACCGGCTTGATCGATGCCATCCCCGATGATTCGCTGAGAGCACAGTACCAAAAGGAATACGATGACGGCTACATGCCGAACGGCCTCAATCCCGCCATGTGGGCTGGCTCCGACTTCGCCCCGACAGGCTATTATGGCAACACCACCCATCCTAAGAAGTACACCTATGCCCTCACGCGTGGTCCCTTGCAGGATGCCCCCGGCGCCAACGCCATCTGGAACATCACCAACGTGACGCACCGCACCAAGATGGGTCATTACATGACAGCAGCCTATGCCACCAAGGCTTCACAAGACCCTGACGTGCAGGCTGAATTCTACAACTACTTCCCGCAGTACAACCTCACGGGCGATGTAGAGACTGACATCTACAACTACCTGATGATGAACGACCAAATCCCCGAATCCTTGAAAGTTCCCGAGATGAAGGACGAGGACTATGTCAACTTTATGGTGTGGCACCGTGGCTTGGCCGTTCCTGCCGCCCGTAACATGGACGACCCCGAGGTGCAACGCGGCAAAGAGCTCTTCAACCAAATGGGCTGTGCCTACTGCCACCGTCCGTCGTGGAAGACTGGCGACGACATGTTCACCGACCCGACTGGTTTCTTCGCTGATGGCGATGCCCGTCTGCCTCGCTATCCCAACCAAAAGATTTGGCCTTACAGCGACTACATCCAACACAAGCTCCACATGGAGAACGACATCCGCACGGGTTGGTGCCGCACCACCCCGCTTTGGGGTCGTGGCTTGAGTGCCAGATGCACCGGTCGCAGCGACCGCTTGCACGACTGCCGCGCACAAACCGTCATCGAGGCCATCATGTGGCACGGCAACGCCCAAAGCGATGCCCGTCGCACGGTGGAGAAATTCCGCCTCTTGGACAAGAAAGACCGCGATGCTGTTGTGAAATTTATTGATGCAATTTAATTGAAACAATAGTTGTAGAGACGCGGTACGTCGCGTCTCTACAGGTTTGTAGGGCTGCCGTGGTACGACAGCCCTACATCCTTATTAATGAGGACAACAACACGCAAAAATCGCCAAACATGGGGAGGTTGGGCAAATGATTTTTTTCGGACATTTGCAGCGTAATATGAAATAATCTAGCTATGAAATACATTCGTCACATCACATCAGTGCTGATCATCATACTCATCGCTGTCCTTGCCGCTGGCACCATCGTCGAGAAACTGCACGGCTCGGACTTCGCCCTTGCCCATGTCTATTCTGCATGGTGGTTCGTAGGGCTATGGGCTTTGGTGGCAATTATGATCGTCATCATGATGGCGAAATGCCGTTTATGGAAACGCCTGTCCATCGGAGCACTGCATCTGTCCATCCTGCTCATCCTATTGGGTGCTCTGCTCACCATGCTCACGGGTCAACACGGCAGGATGAAACTCGAACCCAACCGGCCCAACAGCCATTTTTTCATCCAAGAACAGGACGAAATCACAAAGGTGGCGCTGCCCTTCAGCCTCACTTTGGATCGTTTTGAGATCGAGAAATACCCCAACAGTGAGAAACCGAAGGACTATGTGAGCTACCTTCAACTCACCGATGGCGAAACCCAAGAAGACATTGTCATCTCGATGAACAACATCTTGAGGCACAAGCATTACCGTTTCTACCAGAGCGATTACGACGAGCAAGGTAACTCCGTCCTCGATGTCGCTCGCGACCCATGGGGCATCGGTGTGACCTACGCGGGTTATGCGCTGCTCTTCGTCGCCTTGGCAGCTATCCTTATCGAACGACGGAAGACTTTCAGCGCCGTCACTTGGTCATGGTTGGGAGTACTCGTCGTTCTGCTGGTGTTTCTCTATATCAGGATGCTCACCCATCCCTTGCTGCCAGTGTTGCGTTCACCCTTCTTCAGCATCCATATCTCGACAATCGTGACTGCCTACGCCTTACTGCTCGGGATCTTAGTGGTCGGTGTCATTGCTCTTGTCAAACCGAAAGACTTGGCTCGCATGGAGCGATTGAAAAGCCTAAGCACGGCGATGCTCTACCCTGCCGTCGCATTGCTTGCCTTCGGCATCTTCATCGGAGCGATTTGGGCCAATGTGTCTTGGGGCAATTACTGGTCGTGGGACCCGAAAGAGGTATGGGCGCTCATCACCCTACTTATCTATGCCGCACCATTACACGAGAAGCTATGGAAATCATTCCAAAAGCCATTGTTTTTCCATATCTATGGCTTCCTTGCCTTCCTAAGCGTTTTGATTACCTATTTCGGCGTCAACCTTCTTTTAGGCGGAGTACATGCATATTAAAAGATCAGAAAAATGAGTCACGAACATTACGAACACGAACACGAGCATCATCACCACCATCACCACCATCATTCCATGGCCACCGACAATGGTCAGATGCGTAAAATCTTATGGATAGCAATCATCTTGAATCTCCTATTCGTTGGCGTGGAGGCCGGTGTAGGTTTATGGCAAAATAGTCTCTCGTTGCTAAGCGATGCAGGGCACAACCTGAGCGATGTGTTCTCGTTGGTTTTAGTCGTTGTCGGACTTCATCTGGTAAAAATTCATAGCAACGAGCACTACACATACGGCTACAAGAAAAGTACCATCCTTATCTCACTGGCCAATGCACTGTTATTACTCGTCGCTGTGGGCGTTATTGTGGCCGAAAGCGTTCACAAACTGCGCGAGCCTGCCCCCATCGATGGCTCCGTCATCTCTTGGACAGCTGGCGTAGGCATACTCATCAACGGTCTGACGACCTTGTTGCTCATGCGCGGACAAAAAGGCGACCTCAACATTCGTGGTGCGTTTCTTCACATGGCTGCCGACACACTGGTCAGTATCGGCGTGGTGATAAGCGGCATCATAATCAAGCACACAGGATGGTTCATCATCGACCCGATTATCAGTATCTTGATTGCTGTTGTGATCCTCATCAGTACATGGGAGTTGCTGCGCGACAGTATGCGGCTGGCTTTGGATGGCGTCCCTGAAGGCATTGAGATAGAAGAGGTGGCACAAATGATGCGCGATACCGATCACGTCACAGGCGTCCACCATATGCATATTTGGGCCATGAGCACCACCGAAAACGCCTTGACAGCACATGTGGTCGTCGATGACGAACACGAAGCCTTTGCTGTACGCAAAGCCTTGAAAGAGGCTCTTCGCTCACACGGCATCACACATGCTACCATTGAAATAGAAAACAGCAAGGGATGCTGTGATAAAGAATGTTGATTCCGGGTTGCCCATTATTGGAAAAACCGTATCTTTGCCGTCGGATTCGGGTTCTTTCAGCCGAAGATTAATAGGGAATCCTGTGAGAATCAGGAGCTATGCCCGTAGCTGTAAGTCCAATCAAGGTCCGCAGCAACCATGTCACTGATATTCGTTATCGGGAAGACGCCGCGGACTTGGACAAGCCAGAAGACCTGCCCGTTTCCATTATATTCGCAGCTTTCGGGAACAAGAGCTTGGGAATCAAAAGGAAACGCAACAATTTCCTGTCTTTCCATTTTGTCCTCTTGCTGCTGTTTTTAAGTTGAACAAGTTTATGAAGAAACAGTATCAAGCAGTTACGGCCGAAGAGGCCGTCAAAGTCATCAAGTCGGGCGACCATGTCCACATCAGTTCGGTATCGAACGTTCCACAATGTTTAGTCAAAGCCTTATGCGACAGAGGCCGAGCCGGTGAACTCAAGAACGTATACATCCATCACCTACACACCGAGGGCGCTGCGCCATACGTCAACCCTGAGTTTGAAGGTATCTTTCAGCACAACGCTTTCTTCGTGGGTGCCAATGTACGCGAGAGCGTGCAAAAAGGCCTAGCTGACTATATTCCTGTCTTCTTGGGTGAGACCTCGAAACTCTATCGCGAACGCTATATCAAGTGCAATGTGGCCATGATCCAGGTGTGCCCGCCCGATAAGTTTGGTTACGTGTCTTTAGGCTCTTCCGTTGATGCCACTTTGGCTGCCATGGAGAGTGCGGAATTCGTTATCGCCGTGGTCAACAAGCATGTGCCACGTACCTTCGGCGATGCACTGGTCCACATCAGCAGGATCAACATCTTTGTTGAAGATGATTCGCCATTGCTCACCGTCGACATGCCTGAGCCCAACGAGGTGGAGAAGACCATCGGTCGCTATTGCGCCGAATTGATCGAAGACGGTGCCTGTCTGCAGATGGGTATCGGCTCCATACCCAACGCCATCCTGTCGTGCCTCCACAACCATAAAAACATCGGCATCCATACAGAGATGTTCTCCGACGGCATTCTGCCACTTGTTAAGAAAGGGGTCATCACGGGCGATAACAAGAAACTCAACAAGGGCAAAATCGTTTCTACCTTTGTGATGGGTTCGAAGAAAATCTACGACTTCATCGATGGCAACCATGAGGTGCTGCTGATGGACGTGGAATACACCAACGACCCCTTTATTATTGCTCAGCAGCCGAAGATGACTTCCATCAACTCGGGCATCCAGATCGCTCGTTGGGTGAACGTATCTATTCAGGTGTGGGCGGACAGATTGACTACGTCTATGGCGCCTCACGTTCCAAAGGCGGCAAGGCCATCATCGCCATGCCTTCCACCACACGTAAGGGCATCAACAAAATCGTGCCCACCCTTGACTTGGGTTCAGGTGCTGTCACCACACGTAACCACATCCACTGGTTCGTCACCGAATATGGCGCCGTGAACTTATATGGACGCTCATTGCAAGAGAGGGCCAAACTCATCATCTCGGTGGCACATCCGCAGTTCCAGGAAATGCTTGACGAGGCCGCCTTCAAGCGTTTTGGCCCACATTTCCATTATTTGTGGAATAACATCCTATAATTGAAACTATGTTCAGTCAAATCAACTTCGTAGAGATCTTTGGCGCCTTCATCGTCATGGCCGCCATCATCGACATCTTCGGCTCCATTCCCATCTTCATGAGCATGAAGGAGCAAAACAAGACCATCAAGGCGGGACAAGCTTGTTTGACGGCCTTGGCCTTGTTTTTGGCTTTCTTCTTTGCCGGCGACGCCTTATTGAAACTCTTCGGCATTGATGCAGCCTCATTTGCCGTGGCAGGCGCTTTCGTGTTGTTCATCCTTGCCGTGGAGATGATCCTCGGCCGCGAAATCATCAAGAACGAAGGGGGCAAAAGCGGCGCCAGCATCGTCCCCATCGCTTTTCCATTGATTGCGGGCCCTGGCGCATTGACTGCCTTGCTTTCGTTGCGTGCCGACTATGCCGTCATCAACATCATCATCGCCTTGTTGCTCAACATCCTGTTGGACTACATCGTCATCAGCCAACTGGACCGCATCCACAAGCTCTTGGGCGAGAACTTGATCTTTATCTTGAGGAAATTCTTTGGCGTCATCCTTCTAGCTATTGCAGTGAATATGTTTGTAAACAATATCCTCGTGATTATTGCGAGTGTACCGAAATAATATATATCGGCACCTCAACCAAGAATAAAGATACTTTTTTTCTTTCATATTGTTGCGCCGGTGTCGGCCTCGACTGACACCGGCATTTTTTCGGCATAACAACCAAAAAACAAAGAAGTCCCACCGAAGCGGAACTTCCTGTTAGATAACGACCCAGACGAATAAGCGGGATTCTGTTCCCCTTGCGGGGCGACTGTCATTTCTCTAGACCTGCGGTCGCCCACAGGCTCAAGCGCCCTACCCTGAGACGACGGACGAGCAGCCCTCTTGAAGCCCGAAAGCTTCGTTGTCTCTATACTTGGACTTGCAGCCCATAAGGTTTACCTCATCGGAATGTCGCCACCCGACGCGTGAGCTCTTACCTCGCGTTTTCACCCTTACCCCTAAAGGCGGTATGTTTCTGTGGCACTTGCTGTTGCCCTTGCGGACACCTTCCTGTTAAGAAGTATGGTGCTCTGTGCTGTCCCGACTTTCCTCGCGCCGGCTTTCCCGACCCGCGACAGTCTGCCTGAATCGCGCTGCAAAATTACAAAAAAACACGACAAAAGCGGAGCCTTCCGGCAAAATCCTCAAAAACCTCGGCATTTGTGAAGCTCATCTCACGGCTAAGCGAAAGCATCTCCTCGCCCATCCGTTCGTTGATTTCGAACCAAATCTGGCCATCGGGATTCAACTGGTTTTTGGCCAGAGCCAAGATTTGGCGGTAAAACCGAAGCGGGTCGTCGTCGGGGACAAACAAGGCTTTTTCAGGCTCCCAGTCGAGGACGTTGGCTTCCATAGCTGTGCGCTCGCTGTCACAGACATACGGTGGATTGCTCACTACCAAATCAACGGGCTGGTTGAAATAGTCGGATGTGGGATGCAAGACATCGTCTTGTACGAAAGTCACTTTTGCACCATTGCTTTCGGCATTCTCCATGGCGATTTGCAGGGCTTCTTCAGAGACATCGAAGGCGATAACTTCGGCATTGGAGAATTGCTTGGCCAAGGCGATGGCGATACAGCCTGAACCCGTGCCGATGTCCCAGATACGGATTGGTTTTTCTTCAGGCAAGTTTGTACCAATTCTTTGCACAAGCTCTTCCGTTTCAGGACGGGGGATGAGCACGGCAGGCGATACCTTTAATATTTGGTCATTGAAACGGGCCATACCCGTCACATACTGCACTGGCTCACCCGAAAGCAGACGCTTGACGGCTTCGCCCAACTGATAATACTGAAACTCATCGATGCGCAGATTGGGGTTCATCAGCTGCTGGTTCCAATCGATGCCAAAGAGGTCTTCCAACAGGATGCGCATCAGCTGCTCCGCCTCGCGTTGAGGATACTTTTCGGCCAACAGGGCGGTGAAATGCCGTTTCGTTTTCTGCAAATTAAAACCTATCATGGGGCAAAATTAGGCAAAAATCCATAATTTTGCCGCAATATTATCGGACGCACGCGATGCGTCCCTACCACGATGGTTTATTTGATTCTTGCCATATTATGCTCCACGGGCGTTTTCGTGGCCATGAGGCTCTTTGAACGCTTCAACCTGGACAACCACCAGGCGCTGATGTGGAACTATGTCTTCGCCACCTGTACGGGCTTCCTGATGTGCAAGCAATTCGACACACCCGCGCAGTTGGTCGGCGAGCCTTGGTTCGGCCTCTCGCTCATCACGGGTTTTTGGTTCATCTTCACCTACGTGCTGATGACAGCCTCCACCCAACGCTCGGGCGTGACGGTCACCTCGCTGTCAAGCAAGCTCTCCGTGGTGCTGCCCACTTTGGCGGGCGTGGTGCTGTTTAGCGAGAAGCTGAATTGGGTCGCCACGACTGGCATCGTGCTGGCTTTGGTGGCTTTGACGTTGGTATTAGGTGGAAAAAATGAAAATGACAAACCAAACAAAACCAATTGGTTACTACCCATCCTCATCTTTTTCGGGACAGGCACCGGTGACATTTTGATGAAACTCACTGAGCAGAAAAACGCTGCTCCCGACATGAGCTTCATGATCGCCTTCATCTATTTCATCGCCTTGCTCTTCGGCATTCTCCTCGTGGTCTACGACCTCATAAGAGGCAAGTCGAAATGGCAATGGAAAAGCGCCGTCGGAGGCATCGGCTTAGGTGTCATCAATTTCTTCTCCACCTTCTGTGTATATCACGCCATGCGTTGTTTCGATAACGTGGTGCTCTTTCCAGTCTATAACATCGGTGTGGTCAGCCTCACTGCACTCACGGGTTGGCTGCTTTTCAAGGAAAAACTCACCTGGAAGAACTACCTTGGCTTGGCCATTGCCATCATCGCTGTCATCCTTATCACTACTAAGCCATGAACGACGACACCTATTATATGTTAGACTCTTGCGGTGAAGGCCTGTACAAGGAGAAAGGAAGCAAGTTCATCGCCGAAACTTTCATCGTTATGAACGAGGAGGAAGCCAAAGCTGCTGTGGCATCGGTAAAAAAGAAATACTTCGATGCAAGGCATCATTGCTTCGCCTATATGATTGGTCCCGACAAGAAGACCTTCCGATCAAGCGACGACGGTGAGCCATCGGGAACGGCAGGCAAGCCCATCCTTAATCAGATTCTTTCGAAGGATGTCACCAACGTATGTATCGTCGTGACACGATACTTCGGTGGTATCAAGCTGGGAACCAGTGGACTAATCAACGCTTACAAGACTGCAGCCCGCGAAGCGCTGGATAATTCCACTATAATGCAAAAAACAATTAACAATTTATACAGCCTCGAATTTGCTTATCCTTTAATGAATGAAGTGATGCGCATCATGAAAGAAGAAGGCATAGAGCAGCTAAATCCACGCTTCGAGCTTGATTGTTACATGGAGTTTTCAACAAGGCAAAATGAGGCGAATAGAATTGTTGACAAATTCCAAAATCTATACGGTGTAAAAATAACATATATCAATACAATGTAAATCAATTGCTTAGATTAAGTTATTAATTTATTTTTATAAAATCTTCGTATTTTACAAAAAACAAAATTCAAAATCAATAGAAAAAAAATTTTTTTATTAACATTTATTATTCGAATTTTGCACGGTCAAAAGGCAGAAAAAGACGCTTTCAACACGCGTTTCAGCCGTTATAAATCAGTAAAGCATTAAAATTCAAGGGCATTCCGATGAAAGGGAATCATATTGCCACATGGAAGAAGTGTCTAGAGGTGATTAAAGACAACACCTCAGAGCAGAGCTATGCCACATGGTTTGAGCCCATCGTCCCCTTGTCGCTTAACAACAGCGTGTTGACAATTCAAGTACCCAGTCAGTTTTTTTATGAGTGGTTAGAGGAACATTTCATTGATCTATTACGCACCACCATCAAAAGAGTTATCGGTGAAGATGGGAAGCTGGAATACAGCATCATCATGGATAGCTCCGACAGGTCATACACCATGGTGGTGCCCGGATCGAACCGCAATGACACGAAAAACCCGATTGGTCGTCCCGCACCTGAAGGCCTTTCACAAAGCGTAATCAACCCTTTTATCATCCCTGGCTTGAAAAAGCTGCAGATTGACTCACAATTAAAAGAGAATTATACTTTTGACAATTTCATTGAGGGCGATTGCAATCGCATTGCCCGTCAAGGTGGCATGACTGTGGCGGCAAATCCAGGTGGCACAGCCTTCAACCCTTTGTTAATATACAGTAATACTGGCCTTGGCAAAACCCATCTATGCCATGCCATCGGTAACGAGGTGAAACGACGCTTCCCGCAAAAGACGGTGTTATACGTCCAAGCCGAGCAGTTCATCACCCAATATGTTACCGCGTCCAAAAACAAGAATTTGAACGATTTCGTTCATTTCTATCAGATGATTGACGTGCTCATCATCGACGACATCCAGTTCCTGGCCAAGAAGCCGAAGACACAAGAAACCTTCTTCCATATCTTCAACCATCTGCACCAGAACAACAAGCAGCTCGTCATTACTTGCGACAAGTTCCCTGCAGACCTTCAAGACATGGAACCTCGGCTGATGTCAAGATTCAAATGGGGCCTGACCACCGACTTACAGATGCCCGATGTTGCAACTCGCACTACTATCATCAAAGACAAGCTCTACAACAATGGTATCAGCCTACCCGACAACATTGTCGAATTCCTTGCCACCAATATCCGCACCAACATCCGTGAGCTTGAAGGCGTTTTGATTTCTCTCATTGCACAATCATCGCTGAACAAGAAAGCCATTACCGTTGAGCTCACCCAACAAATCATCGAACGCTTTGTGCGCAACACGGTGAAAGAGGTGTCGGTTGAGTATATCATCAACGTCGTTTGCGACTACTTTAACCTTCCCATTGAGCAGCTTTCCCAAAAGACACGCAAGCACCAAGTCGTCCAAGCCCGACAGATTGCCATGTATCTCTCCAAGAAATATTCCAATGCCAGTCTGTCATCAATTGGAAAACAATGTGGCAACAAGGACCACGCTACCGTACACCATGCCTGCAAGACTGTCTCCGACCGTCTAGAGACTGACAAACAATTCAAGGTGATGCTTGCCGACATTGAGAAAAAGATTTCGATGTAAACTCCTCTAACCAATGAACTCCAACTCTTTCGGAAAACTATTCTTGGTGCCCAACCTCCTTGGCGCCACCAAGCCCGAACAAGTCATCCCCGCCGGAACGCTTGAAATCGTGAAACGATTGAAACATTTTGTTGTAGAGAACACCCGAACCTCTCGTCGTGTACTGAGTCGCATTGGTATGGACAACGCCATCGATGACATCGAATTCATCGAACTCGACAAGCACAACGCCCGCAACCTCGATTTGATGGAGCATCTCGGTGCCTGCATGCAAGGAGAGGACATGGGCTTGATGTCGGAGGCTGGCACCCCCTGCGTCGCCGACCCAGGTGCATTGGTGGTGGACTTGGCTCATTCCGCTGGCATACAAGTGATTCCTTTGGTCGGTCCTAACGCAATGATTCTGGCTTTAATGGCCTCGGGGTTCAACGGACAGTCATTTGCCTTCCATGGCTACCTCCCCATCAAGAGCCCCGAACGACAAAACGCTATCAAGGACTTGGAGCGCAGGTCAGCAGCCAACAACGAGACGGAGCTGTTCATTGAGACGCCTTTCCGAAACAACACCATGCTGCAGGACTTATGCAAGAACCTCCACCCTGCTACAAGAGTTTGTGTGGCTTGCAACCTCACCTGCGAGGATGAACTCATCATCAGCCAAAGCATCGGGGAATGGAAAAACTACAAAGGCGACTTAAACAAAAAACCCGCTGTGTTTTTGGTTTACAGCGAGCCGAGGAGAAGTTATAGATTCCATAAATGATTTGTAATCTGGATTGCTTCGTTCCTCGCAATAACGCAAAGCGTGTTCGTAACGTCATTGCGAGGAGGGACGGCGAAGCAATCAATTATCGGATATTCAGAATCCTATGTATCTGCAAGGAAAGTCGCCAGTCTGGGTTCTGCATCACGGCTTCGACGCAGGCTTTCATGTTGGCCTTACGCTCCATCTCGTCTTCACAAAAACAAGGCTGCAAGAAACGATGTTTGGCCTCGATGCCATCATATTGCGCCAAATCCTGACCAAGATAAACCACCTTCAATTCATCACAACGCTTTAACACACAAGGCTCAAAATCGCCGCCCTCAAAGGCTGTTTTTGGAGAGAACGTCACCCAATCCAAATTGCTCGGCAAAGGCCGTGTGCCGTTCGTCTCAATGGCGATCTTTTTGCCCGTCTTTTGCTTCAGTTCCGCCACAAAAGCCTCGTCAATGAACAAAGAAGGCTCCCCACCCGTCAGCACAACCATGGATGCAACAGGATATTTATTGACTTCATCCACAATCTCTTGCAATGACATCATCTCCCCTGCTTGGTGCTGCGTATCACAAAACGCACAACGCAAGTTGCAGCCGCTGAAACGCACGAAGACAGCGGGCGTTCCGCTTTGGAAGCCCTCACCTTGCAGGGAGTAGAATATTTCGTTAATCTTGAACATTATGTCTGGATTGCTTCGTCGTTCCTCCTCGCAAATCGAAGATTCGACGTAGTCAATGACGCAAAGCGTGTTAATCAAAGTATTGTGGGGCTTCATCCTTGATGTAGGAAGCCTTGTTGTCGCGCGACTCCCACACATCAGCGCGGTAGCAGTTCGGGACGGTATCCACAATCCATTTGGCCAAGTTCTCAGCCGTCGGGTTGAAGTCAAGCACCTCGTTGATGTTGGTATGGTCAATCTTTCCGTGAATCAAACGTTTGATTTCGGTAAAGTCGCACACCATGCCATTGCTCTTCCAGTTGTGACCATGCAGGTTCTCGCATTTGCTCTCATAGTCGAGATAAAGCTGATGGCAGGCGGATATTTCTAGGGTTTTTCTGACGTAATACATTTTCAGTTTAGAGTTTAGAGAATGGATTCATATTCAGTATGGTCTTCTATGCCGGCATCTTTTAGGGCTTGACGACGTTCGCGGCAGGTGCCGCATTTGCCGCAATGCTTCTCGCCACCTTTGTAGCAGGAATAGGTCTCGGCGTAATCCAGACCCAGAGCCTTGCCGTGCTCGGCGATTTCCTTCTTGCTCAAGTGGGTGTACGGCGCATAGACTTTGATGTTCTCATACGTTCCCTCCGACATGGCTTCCGACATGGCATTGACAAAGCCCGGACGGCAGTCGGGATAAATGGAGTGATCACCGGCATGGTTGGCTATCATCACGCGTTTCAGGCCGTTGCTCTCTGCAATACCCGCCGCGATGGCCAGCATAATGCCATTACGGAAAGGCACCACCGTCGACTTCATGTTTTCGTCATCGTAGTTGCCTTCAGGGATGTCGTCTGCGGTCATCAGCAAGGCACTCTTGAAATAGCGATGCATGAATTCCAAAGGGACAATGATATGTTTGATGCCAAGACGTTGACAATGTGTCACGGCACACACGCGCTCGCGGCCGTTCTGGGTGGAGCCATAGTCGAAAGTGATGGCCAAGGCAATCTCGTCCTTGTATTCATACAACATCGTGGTGGAGTCCATGCCTCCGGATATAATTATAACCGCGTCTTTCATGAGTTGTGGAATGCTGACATTAAACGTTGTTTCACCATGTCCTGATGCTCGGCGTCGCCGTAATTGGCGAAGGGCTTGATGGAGATGCCGCCACGGGGATTGAACAGGCCTATGACCTCTAAATACTTGGGATCCATCAGCTTGACCAAATCCTTCATGATGATGTTGACGCAATCCTCGTGGAAGTCACCGTGGTTGCGGAAGCTGAAGAGATAGAGTTTCAGGCTCTTGCTCTCCACCATCAATGTGCGCGGGATGTAGTTGATGATCAGGTGTCCAAAATCGGGCTGGCCTGTCTTGGGGCACAGCGAAGTAAACTCGGGGCAATCCAAAGTGACAAGGTATTCGTTCTCAGGATGTTTGTTCTCAAATGTCTCCAGCACCTCGGGGGTATAATCGTAATTATACTGCGTGTTTTGGTTGCCCAACAGTGTGACACCTTTCAGTTCTTGTTCGTTTCTTGACATGGGTTTGTATTTTGGCTGCAAAAATAATAAAAATTTGTAGGGCTGTCATAATATGGCAGCCCTACAGTCCTATTATTTTGATTATCAGCAACCCGAGGTCGCCCGTTCCAGTCGTTTCATAATCGAGAAAATGAACACGGCGGAGAGCAGGCAAAGCACGACGAGCACGCCCCACACCATCCATAACGGCATACCAGTGCCCCAGATGCGGGCGATGACGCTGGTGAGGTAGTTGCCGATGGCGGTCACGCAGAACCACATGCCCATCATCATGCCCTTGTACTTGGGCGGTGCCACCTTCGTAACGAAGGAGATACCGATGGGACTCAACAGCAGCTCGGCGAAAGTCAGCACGAAATAGGTGCTGATGAGCCAGTTGGGCGAGACCAAAGTGCTACTCACGCCACCTTGAGCCTTCAGCTCGGCTGGACTGGCCAAGGGGAAGGAACAAACGACCAAGATAAGGAAGCCCAACGCAGCGACGATCATACCAAGACCAATCTTACGCGGCGAAGAAGGCTCTTTACCTTTCTTCGCCAAGGCGCCAAAGACTGCCATCGAGACGGGCGTCAGGGCGACCACGAAGAAGGGGTTGAACTGCTGGAACTGCTGCGGCAGGATGTTAATCGGATCGGGCATGCCAAGATACAAGGCAATGGCACCTGCCCATAGCAACACCGTTACAACGCTGCATATCAGTTTGTTGCGCTTCGTCTCCGACTGGAAGATGCCAAACAGCGTGTATACCGAGATAGCAATCAATGTCAAAGACCAAATATTGAAGCCGATGCGAGTGAAGCCCGTAGCAGAGCTTTGCGTGTAGTCGCGGGCAAAGTAAGTCAGACAGAGACCGGCCTGTTGGAATGACATCCAGAAGAAGATGACCACGGCGAAGACCATAACCAAAGCAGTGATGCGCTCGCGTGTCTGTTCCTTCGAGAGTTCCGTCACATTCACGGTGGTGCTTTCCATCGCCTTGGCCTGCTTGGTATTGACATCAGCATGCTTGAACCACTTGCGGCAGCTCAGGTAGATAGCCATCGAGAGAATCAACGAGATGCATGCCACGCCGAAGCCGTAGTTATAGGCACCCGACAAGGCATCGATGTAGTTATTGGCAAAGCCAGCCAAGTCGCTGACATTGCCACCTTGCTGCACTGCCAAAGCCTCGAAGGAAGATAATGCTTCGTCAGAAATCGTTCCATCCAGAAACTGGTGCGCCAGCGAAGGAATCTGCGGCACGTAGCTATAGCCCGCCTTACCCAAGAACAAATCCGTAACCTTGGTGGCGGCCATGGGCGCGAACATCGAGCCAATATTGATGGCCATATAGAACAGGCTGAAGCCGTTATCGCGGAAGGCGCTATATTTGGCTTCGTCGTAGAGGTTGCCCACCATCACCTGCAGGTTGCCCTTGAAAAGCCCTGTGCCGATAGCGATGAGTGCCAAGGCGGAGAACATGGTGACCTTTGCCGTAGTCGTTGCCATAGGCACCGCCAACAGCAAGTAACCTAAGAACATCACCACGATGCCCGACTTCACCATCTTGCCGTAGCCAAAACGATCGGCAAGCATACCACCGATGAGAGGCATGAAATAGACGCATCCGAGGAAGATGCCATAGATGTTACCCGCTTGTGCTTCGTTGTAGCCGAACTTGGCCTGAAGGAAAAGCACAAAGATGGCC
>CACZER010000032.1:0-24663 GCA_902780195.1 uncultured Bacteroidia bacterium | reverse complement strand
CCGCTACAACCTCCTACCCTTGCTACATTCCTGTCCTGGGGGATTTCAGAGGGAGCTGGTCGTATAAGACTTACCCGATGCAAAAGTACGGACTTTTCTCGGATTGACAAGCAAAAACCAAAAATTTTTACTCGTGCCCGTAGCTTGACCCGTCGAAGCAATGCGTACAAAGATCGCATTTCGGCAGGCCTATGGCTTTCACCACGCTTTCCAGCGTGTTGAATTTCAAAGTATCCACACCTATATGTTTGCGGAGCATCTCCATGAGGTTGGCATACTCTTGGGTCGTCGGATCGCAATACCGTTCAACATTTTTGTTATCGTTGCCTTCCAATTCCTTGATGCAACGGCGTGTGATGAGTTCCATGACCGTCTTGGAAGCAGAGAAGTTGAGGAAGGGGCAGCCATATAGCAAGGGTGGGCAGCTGATGCGGACGTGCACCTCCTTCGCACCATAATCATAGAGCATCTTCACATTGTCGCGCAGCTGGGTACCACGAACGATGGAGTCGTCGCAGAATGCCACCTTCTTCCCTTCCAGCAAGGCTCGATTCGGAATCAGCTTCATCTTAGCGACATGCTCGCGTTGGCTCTGGTTGACAGGCATGAAGCTCCTCGACCAGGTAGGCGTGTATTTCACCACACCACGAAGGTATGGGATTTTGCGCACATTGGAATAGCCCAAGGCCATGCCGATGCCTGAATCAGGAATGGCAGAGACGTAATCAATATCAATGTAATCCTGTTTGCCCATCTCACGGCCTTCGTTATAACGGGCTTCCTCCACGTTGACACCCTCGTAATCGGAGGCTGGGAAACCGTAATAGATCCAAAGGAAAGAACAAACCTGTTTCTTGGGACTTGGTGCCAAAAGTTGTTGAACGCCATCAAGCGTAACCTTGACGATTTCACCAGGCGCCACATTATAGCAGGTCGAATAATCGAGGTTGATATAGCTATGGCTCTCTGATGCGAGCACATATCCTTCTTCGCTCTTACCAATAACAATAGGAGTGCGGCCGTAATAGTCGCGAGCCGCAATGACACCGTCTTCCGTAAGGATGAGCATCGAGCATGATCCCTTCACCTTACTATATACGTTCTTGATACCATCTACGAAGTCTTCACCTTGAGTGATGAGCAGCGCCATCAACTCTGTAGGATTGGTGAATCCCATGCTCAACTCGGCGAAATGCTGACGCTGGTCAAGGCAATGATTGACCAATTCATCCAGATTGTTGATTTTAGCCACTGTGCAGAGGGCAAATCTACCAAGGTGAGAATTGACAATGATGGGCTGAGCATCCGTGTCGCTGATGACGCCAATACCCATGTTGCCTACAAATTTATTCAACTCATCACTGAATTTGGTGCGGAAATACGTATTTTCGATGTCGTGAATCGAACGGTAGAAACGTTCATTGTCGTGAGTGACCAAGCCAGCACGCTTGGTGCCGAGATGTGAGTGATAATCAACGCCATAGAACAAGTCTCTAGCGCAAGAGTTTTTTAGTACAGTACCGAAGAAGCCTCCCATTGTAATTATTATATTAAAAGGTTATAAAACAAAAAACATCTGCGGGAATCATCCCGTAGATGGACTGCAAATATAGAGTTTTTCATTTTAGTTCGACAACATTTTTGTATTTTTGCACGATTTTTTTGTAATTATATGATACTCAAACTCTATCCTACCAATCCTAATCCACGTTACGTCAAGATGATTCTGGAATGCTTGGCTGATGGTGGTACCATCATCTTCCCGACAGACACTTTGTATGGTCTCGGAGGCTGCATCAACAACCCACGCACCTTGGAACGCATCTGTCAGATTAAGGGAATCAAGAAAGAAAAAGCCAATTTCTCATTCATCTTTCACGATCTCAGCATGTTAAGTGAGTTCACAAAGCCTATCAACAACGATGTGTTCAAGATGATGAAACGTAACTTGCCAGGTGCTTTCACTTTCATTCTTGAGGCTAATAACAACATCCCCCGCATCTTCCAAAGCAAGAAGAAGACCATCGGAATTCGTATCCCCGACCAACCCATCATCACAAACATCGTAAAGGAATTCGGTTCACCCATCATGACCACTTCATTGTCTGACGAGGAAGACGAGATCAACCCTTACCTTACCGACCCTGAAGAGATCTACGACCGCTACAAGGACCTGGTTGACATCGTCATCGATGGCGGTGCGGGCGAGAACGAGGAGAGTACTGTCATAGATTGTACTGACAATGAGATAGTTATCATCCGTCAAGGCAAAGGCATCCTCGATGAATGAAAAAAAAATCCTACGGAAAGGAAATCATAACGAAAAAAGTAGTACTTTTGCAGCCGCAAAAAGGATGACTCGGTAGCTCAGCAGGTAGAGCACAACACTTTTAATGTTGGGGTCCTGGGTTCGAGCCCCAGCCGGGTCACCAAACAAAAATCCCTGATCGTTAGGTCAGGGATTTTTTGTATCACTTTTTCCAATTCATGACCTTTAGCTTATGGCGCCTACCGTTGTCTTTATAGGCGTTTCGCATGGCCTCATTGTCGATGGTATAGTCCGTATTTAACACCCGGTTATCCAAGGTGTGCGCAAAAAGCCAGTCATACGTCTGATCGAGATAAAAGATACGCGCCAATCGGGTATGGTTGACCTTGGGCAACAAGTCAAAAAGCAGCAGCGGAGAAGGTCCACAGGCACGCATGCTTTCCACCACCTTTGTTGAGCAACTGGCAGGCACTGCCGAGTCAGCCGTACCATGGATGATCCACAAAGGCACCTCGTTCAGTCCACACAAATCCTTGACCGTGGCGCCACCACAGAGCGCCATGGCTGCCGCCACCTGTTCGGGATAGGTGGCTACAAAATCAAGCACGCCATAACCGCCCATGCTCATGCCCACCACATACAAACGGTTTGTATCCACAATATAATGCTGTTTCACCCAACCATAAACATCCATCACCTTTTGGGGATTCCACCCATTAGAAGTCTGGGGAGCAACGACAATGGCATCGATGTCGCATCCTTTTTCAAGTGCATCGACGCAACCATAACGGCGTACCATTGACAAATCGTTTCCACTCAGGCTTCGGCCATGAAGGAACATGATTACAGGCTTGGCGGTGGAATCGGCATTAGAATAATCGTCAGGAAGATAGAGCCAAAAATCATATCCATTGCTGATGCGGCCTCGACACGAGTACAGTTGTGCCCATGACAAGAGAGGCATAAAACAAATAAGGATAACAGCAAGTTTCTTCATGAGAAGCGCAACTCGGCTTATTTATAAAGGTCGCCAGGCGTATACACATCGTATGGTGGCATCGTGGTCGGATCTAGGTTTTTATAGGTACCGTCTACCTGTATTCTCTCCTTCTTGAGAACATAATGGCGGCAAAACCACATGAGGTCATCAACGGTTAAAGGTCCGCCAGCAGCCACGCTATGCCCATAGCCCTCAAAACGGCGGGCAAAATAGGGATAACCAAACTTCACAAAACGATCCGCCAATGCATCGGTGCCGAAGAAGCCTATATTCATGAATTTGATTTGCTTGTAGGGTACCAGCCTATCTGCCATGCCGTGATACAACATTGTAGGTGCCGGATCGTGGTTATTATATTTCACTTTCCCTTCACGTGAGAAGATGGCACCGGCATACGACACCACACCTGCCAAGTGGAAGTCCTCAGGCAAGATACTAGAATTCAACAACCCGTTGCACATAGCGTAATCCGTTTGCAACGAGGTGATGGCACCAGCGCTGGAGCCGACCATCATGATCAAATTCTTGTTTACCTTCAGTTCATTGGAATGCTCCAACAAATAGGCGATAGCCGATATGGCATCTTCCGTTGCCATGTTGATGGCATTTTCCAAGGGGTCAGTATTGAAAACACCAAGGTTCTTGGCGCCTTTCAAACCGAGACGATAGTCGATGGCAGCTACCATGAATCCCTCGTCAACGAGTTGCTTGAAATAGGCCTTTTCGAACTTGCCGTCACGATTGCCACCGATAAAACCGCCGCCAAAGACATAGACCACACATATCGTGCTGTCATTGACTCGTTCAGGCGTATAGAAATCCATATAAAGCTGAAGCGTATCTCGTTCAGCATATTGATAGGTCTTCATGTCCTGGGCGAAACCACCCCAAGCCATGACAAAAAGCAAAAGCAGGAGAAAAATCCTTTTCATTATTGATGGGTTTTATAATACTCTTTTAGGAAGTCTGGCAACTGACGCACAGCAGCCTGTTCCCTCCATTGTTTCCGTACCTCTTGGGCAGGCACACCAAATACAGCCTTGCCCGGCTCGATGTTCTTGTCAACAGCAGAAGTTGCCAATACAACAGCTCCCGTACCGATGACCAAGTCCTTGTTGATACACACACGGCCCCAAAGAATCACGTCGTCCTCAATGCGCGTTACGCCAGCGATGGCGGCATGAGCCCCGATGAGACAATTGTGTCCGATATAACTGTCGTGACCAATCTGACAGTGGTTATCCAATTTGGTACCGCTTTCGATGATAGTGTCGGAGGTAACACCTCTGTCGATACTACAAAGGGCACCAACTTCCACATCGTCGGCGATGACCACGCGACCGAAGGACTCGAACTTCTTGAAGCCTTCGTTGCGACGCTGGAAATAATAGCCATCTGCCCCAATGACGCTACCAGAATGGATGATGACATTGTCGCCGATCACACAGTGGTCATAGATGGTCACGTTGGGGTGGATGAGGCAGTTCTTCCCGATGACGGTATGATGTCCGACAAAACTACCCGGCATAATGAGCGTACCCTCTCCGATCTTGGCCGAGTCGCTGATAGGCTGCGTCTGAGGCTCGAAGGGACGAAAATGCCGCATGAGACGGACAAAGGCATCGAAAGGATCGGCATGAAGCAGCAAGGCCTTGCCTTCGGGACATTCCACCTCTTTGTTGATCAGCACAACAGTAGCTGCAGAGTTGAGAGCTTTTGCATAGTATTTGGGGTGGTCGACAAAAGTGATGTCGCCCATTTCCACCTTGTGAATTTCATTCAAACCAGTCACAGGAAAATTGGCAGGTCCAATATATTTGGCATCAATAAGTTCTGCAATAGTTTTAAGGGTGGTTTTCTGTATTTTCATCGGAAAGACGTTTTATGATATCGGGAGCAAAAATACAAATAATTCTGAAAAACAAAAAAAGCGCAGCGTCCTTACGGGCTCCTGCGCTTTCTTAATCAATACGTTGGCTTAGGCCTTCACGCGTTCGCAATACTCACCCGTGCGGGTGTCAACGCGAATCAGGTCGTCAGTGTTGATGAACAACGGCACGCGAACCATGGCTCCTGTCTCGACGGTGGCTTCCTTCAGAGCGTTGGTGGCGGTGTTACCCTTCTCACCAGGCTCGGTGTAGGTCACTTGGAGAACAGTCTTCACCGGCATCTCGGCGAAGAGGATGGTCTCAGTGCTGGCGTCGACGATAACATCAACGATATCGTTTTCCTTCATGAACTTCACACCTGTGATGTTTTCACCAGCGATCGGAATCTGGTCGTAGGTCTCAGTGTGCATGAAGATAAAGTCTTCACCTTCTTTGTAGAGGTACTGATAAGGACGGTGCTCAACGCGGACATCCTCCAGCTTCACGCCGATGTCGAAACGCTTTTCCAAAACGTTACCGCTCATAACGTCCTTCAGTTTGATACGCATGATAGTGTTGCCCTTACCAGGCTTAACATGTTGGAAGTCAATGCAGAAATAAATCTTTCCATCCATTCTGATAGCACTTCCAATCTTTACATCTTGACTTAACATAGTAGGTTCGTTTTTATAGATTTATACTTCAAATATCAGATTTTGAGGGTGCAAAGATATAAAAAAATATTTTTACGAACACTGAACAACAAAAAAACGTAATTTTACCGCAAAATTCTAAACTGTTTATTATGAGAAAACAACATCTATTCCTGTTAGCCATGATCACCTGTTCAATCGTATCGTGCAACACACAAAAGCCTGAGACTGAGCCAAAAGGCAAAGACAAAATCGGCCCAACCGAAGTCACACTACAGTCGGACATCATGACGCCCGAAGTGCTGTGGAGCATGGGCCGTATCGGCGAATACAGCCTCTCGCCCGACCACTCGCAAATCGTTTACAACGTCACCTACTACAGCGTACCTGAAAATCGCAGCGGTTCCACCTTGTATATAATGAATGCCGACGGCAGCGACAACCGCGTCCTTTCGAACTCGAACCAAAGCGAATACAGCCCGCAGTGGCGTCCCGACGGCAAGAAGATCGGCTTCCTCTGCCCTAACGGCGACGGCGTGATGCAGCTTTGGGAGATCAACCCCGACGGCACAGGCCGCCAGTGCGTCTCCAACGAGGGCGACGACATTAACGGTTTCCTCTATTCACCCGACTGCCAGCAAGTCATCTTCACCAAGGAAGTGAAGCTGAAAGAGACCGTAGCCGACATCTATCCCGACCTCGACAAGTCATCGGGCCGCATCAACCACGACTTGATGTACCGCCACTGGGACCAATGGGTCGACACTTACGGACACATCTTCGTAGGCAACTTCAGCAGTGGCAAAATCGAGGCTTCGTTTGACGCAATGCAAGGCGAGCAATGGGAAGCTCCTGTACGTCCCTTCGGCGGCATGGAACAAGTGCAATGGCTACCCGACGGCAAGAGCTTCGTCTACTGCTGCCGTAAAAAGGTCGGCAAGGAGTACGCCCTATCGACCAACACCGACATCTACCAATACATCATCCTGAGCGGCGAGTGCAAGAACCTCACCGAAGGCATGATGGGCTACGACCTTAACCCCGTGATCTCACCCGACGGCAAATTCATGGCTTGGGAGAGCATGGAACGCGACGGCTACGAGAGCGACAAACAACGCCTCTTTGTGATGAACCTCGAGACCGGTGAGAAGACCGACTACTCGGCCAAGTTCGACCAATGCTGTACGGGCTTCAGCTGGGCCGATGACAGCAAGACTCTCTATTTCATCAGCGATGCCTACGCCACCGACCAACTCTACGCCCTCAACATCGAGAGCGGTGAGATCAAGAAACTGACAGAAGGCCAACACAACTACATCTCGGTGCAATACAATGGTGACAAGCTGATTGCTGGTCGCCAGTCGATGAGCCACCCGACGGAGCTCTTCAGCGTCGACCCCACCACGGGCGAAGCCACACAAATCACCACCGTAAACGACAAAATCTTTGCACAACTCACCATGGGTGACGTGAAGGAACGCTGGGTGAAGACCACCGATGGCAAAGATATGCTTGTGTGGGTCATCTACCCACCCCATTTCGATGCCAACAAGCAATACCCCGCCCTGCTCTACTGCGAAGGCGGACCGCAGAGCACCGTGAGCCAGTTCTGGTCGTACCGCTGGAACTTCCAAATGATGGCTGCCAACGACTACATCATCGTTGCCCCCAACCGTCGCGGCTTGCCTGGCTTCGGCCAGGAATGGCTTGAGGAAATCAGTGGTGACTACGGCGGACAGTGCATGAAAGACTACCTAAGTGCCATCGACGAACTGAAGAAAGAACCTTACATCGACGAGAACCGCCTCGGTGCCGTGGGTGCTAGCTTTGGTGGCTTCAGCGTGTACTGGCTGGCTGGCCATCACGATGGCCGTTTCAAGGCCCTCATCGCCCACGATGGCATGTTCAACTTAGAGGCACAATACCTCGAGACCGAGGAGATGTGGTTCGTCAACTGGGACCTTGGCGGTCCCTTCTGGGACTGGACCAACCCCACCGTGCGCAAGACCTACGCCAACTCTCCCCACCTCTTCGTCGACAAATGGACCGCGCCCATCCTTGTCATCCACGGCGGCTTGGACTACCGTATCTGCTTCACGCAAGGCATGCAGGCCTATAACGCCGCCATCTTGCGCGGCCTCGATGCCGAGTTCCTCTATTTCCCCGACGAGAACCACTGGGTGCTGAAACCGCAGAACGGCGTTTTGTGGCAGCGGAGGTTCTATAACTGGTTGGATAAATACCTGAAATAGTAAAAAAGGCGGGCTTGTCCCGCCTTTTTTTATTGTCTTTGTCGCACTACTTCGAAGCAAACGATGCCCGTGGCCACCGAGACATTCAATGAATCAATATCGCCAGGCATGGGAATCATCAGGTGGCCGTCAAGTCGTTTAAGGTATGCGGGGCTAATGCCGTCCTCCTCCGAGCCCATCATAACGCAGAGCGGACCAGTGAGGTCGGCTTTCCAAAAGCTTTCTTGTGCCTTCTCAGTGAAGCCCACCACACGCAGGCCACTAGCCTTCAGGAAATCGATGGCGTCTTTCAAGTTTTCCACACGGCACACATTAATTAAGGAAAGTGCGCCTGCCGAGGTCTTCATTGCATCACCATTGATGAGGGCGGAACCATGGTTCGGAATGACAATGGCATCCACACCGGCGGCGTATGCCGTACGGGCGATGGCACCGAAGTTGCGAACATCGGTCACGCGGTCAAGCATCAGAATGAAGGGGTCGCGACCATCCTCAAACACCATCTGTACCACCTTCTCCAAAGGCTGGTATTCGATGGGGCAAATGAAGGCCACTACACCTTGGTGGTTCTTACGCGTCAGGCGGTTCATCTTCTCGATAGGAACGAATTGTACGGGAACGCCGTTGGCACGGCATGTGTTGGCAATCTCCGAGATCTCAGGAGAGCGCGTCCCTCCTTGAATATACACTTTCTCTATCTCCTTTTGTGAGCGAATCAGTTCCAACACGGGATGAATCCCAAACACCATATTGTTTTTGTAGTTGTCTTCCATGGCTTAAATTTTGTGCAAAAATAGAGATTTTTCCGACAAAAGACCTATATTTGCATCATCATATACCATAATACCATGAAAGCAAAACTCATCATTGCTCTGACCCTGCTTTATTTCGGGATGCGACTGCAAGCCCAAACAGTGGAGCCTGAACCTCTCTCTGGCCACACGTTGACAAAGGAATACATTACACACAACCTTGTTTATCCGCAAGTCGATCTTGAGCAAGGCAACAGCGGCAAGGTCGTCATTGGGCTCCATACGGATGCCAAGGGAAATGCCAGCCAATACACAGTGAAGTCAAGCTTCAGTGAAGAGGCTACCCCTATGGCTCTTCATCTGGTAAAAACCATCCTTTGGAAGCCTGCCATCATCAATGGCCTGCCATCGGATTACGATATCGACTATGAAGTTGATTTCCTTGCCAAGAGCTACAAACGGTATTGGAAACGGCACGAACGGCTAACGGCTCCATTGACCTTGGAAGCCGATACTTCCTATAAAATCTATGAATACCGTCAGCTGGAAGAAGTCGCAAAACCATATTTTACCGATGGAGGCAATATGGCTAACTTCATCTACCACAACATGAAATACCCTGCTGAGGCTAAAGAGCGTGAAATACAAGGCACAGTACGCTTGAGTTTCGTGGTGGAAACCAATGGTAGCGTATCAAATATCGTCATCGTCAACTCTGTAGGTGGCGGCTGTGACAACGAAGCCATTCGTCTTCTTCAAGAGACCGTTTGGATTCCTGCCGAAAAGAACGGGAAATACGTGCGCAGCACAAACATGCAAGACATCACCTTCAGCATTGGTAAACGCAACTTCCAAGACGGGAATAGTTATTAAACCAACAAATAAATCATAAAAATGAAAAAAGTTCTATTCACTTTTTTGGCTATCTCAATAGCCCTCGTTTCTTTTGCACAGGATGAACAACCCCAAGGCTGGAGCCATAAAGGCAACATCGGCCTGAATTTCGGCCAAAGCTCTTACACCAACTGGGCAGCAGGTGGTCAAAACGCAATCAACTGGCAAGGCCTATTCAACTACGGCCTCTACTATCTCAATGGTAATTTCAAGTGGGATAACACCTTAACTACCGCCTTAGGCTATAGTTATTTTAACTTCAAGCAAAAGCCCATCAAGACTGATGACAAGATTGAGTTCACCTCCTTGGCTGGCTTGAAAGCCTCAGAACATCTCAACTATGCTGCTGAGTTAGCCTTCCGTTCCCAATTCGCATACGGCTTCGACTATGCCAATGACTCCACCCATTACATCTCAAAATTCCTCGCCCCGGCTTACATCAGCTTGGGTCTTGGTATTGAATGGGTGCCCAATCCTCACTTCTCGCTTTATTTCTCTCCCATCACCGGTCGTGTCACCATCGTCAACGACGACTATTTGGCTTCTATCGGTGCTTTCGGCGTCAACTCCTTGGATGCCAACGACACCACCCAACATGCCAAGAACGCCAAAGTGCGTTATGAATTTGGTGCCCGTGCCGTGGCCAAGTTCCAATACCCACTCGCGAAGAACATCGACTTCAACTCGAAACTGGAGCTCTTCTCCAACTACCTCAACCACCCCGAACGCGTCGACGTCGACTGGCAGAACATGCTTGTGCTGAAGGTCAACGACTGGCTCAACGCCAACATCGCCACCCATCTCATCTACGATTACGACATACCGTTCTACGATGAAGCTGGTGTGAAAATCGAAGGTTCCAAGGTCCAGTTCAAGGAAGTGCTGGCCATCGGTTTTATGGTCAACCTGAAATAAGCATGAAAAGAATCGGCATCCTATCTGACACCCATTGCACCCTCATCCCGCAGCTCTTCGACTTTTTCAAGGATGTCGATGAATTGTGGCATGCAGGCGACATTGGCAATATCGAAACTGCCGACGCCTTGGCGGCATTCAAGCCTTTGCGTGCTGTACATGGTAACGTCGACGACCATACCGTACGTTTGCAGTATCCCGAGGACCTGTTTTTTCAGGTGGAAGATGCCCATGTTTACATGACACATATCGGCGGCTATCCAGGGCATTATATGCCCGAAGTACGTCATATCCTGCAAGAACGGAAGCCCGACCTTTTCGTTTGTGGTCATTCCCATATCTTAAAGGTGATGTACGACAAAAAACTCGACCTGCTCCACATCAACCCGGGAGCATCGGGCCATTCGGGACCGCACAAACAAATCACATTCATCCGCATGGTTGTTGACGGCAAAACCTTCAAGGATTTGGAAATCTTCGAGCTAGACCGTCACAAAGCCATCTGAAACGAAAAGGCCGACTCTGAAGAGCCGGCCTTTTCGTTTTTCATTTCAATTGAGGAATCAACGGATACGATCCATCGACCTAACTTTCTTGATATCCTTCTTCATCCCCATTGCAGCTGCAACCGACAGCAACAAGGCAGCAAGCGGAAGGAAAGCACCTACTTTGAAAGTAGGCATTGCGCCAATGGGCGTTCCTATCACGCGAATATAATAGGCAAACACCACAGCGATCCAAGCCACGATAATAACAATGTTGATGCGAGCCACCTTATACAAGTTGACAAACTGATGCAACTTAACAGCACGAAACAGGCCTATCGCCAGATAAAGACCCAAAAACACTGCAGTGATAGTCAAAATCAACACGGGAAGACTGAACAAATCCTTGTATGGCGTCTCCCCATCAGGAAGCATGGATTCTACACCAAACACATTGAAACGGAAGATGTCGGTCTCTCCAAAATAGGTTGCCAACGGGAAAAAGAACAACAAGGCAAACAATACGGCCGACAAGAAGAAGAATACAGATTGCAATCTTTGTGACATAGTAGTACTTTTTAAAAACCTGCCGCAAAGATACAATTTTACTTCAAAACCAAAACATAGGCGGGGTTTTTGGCACTAATGTCATGAATAACAAGGAAAAATAATGCTTTTATTGGTAAAACACTTGGTGGAATAAAAAAAATTCATATCTTTGCACCGCTTTTACCAATCAACCAGAACTATTCTAGTAAAAGGTTTCCTATTAATTTATTGTCTCACGATTCGTATTCCGTTCGGAATAATCAGATCAATCTTTTAATCTATGTATAACATTTTTGAACTTAATGAGAAATCATTAGAAGACCTCAAACTCATTGCCATTGAGATGGGAATTGATGACGAGAACAAGGACAGAACCCAGTTGGTTTATGACATCATCGACCATCAAGTGGACCACCCCGACATCAAGAAAGCTCCCAACACTGCAGCCAAAGCAAAAAAGACCAAGAACCAGAAAAACGAAAAAGCTGCCAAGGAAGACCGACCCGTCGCAGAACAAAAAGACAAAAACAAAGCTGACGACAATCAGCCAAAAAACGATATCACAACCGAAAATAACCAATCAGAATCGCTTGCCAAACGCGGCAAACGTCCAAGAATCAACAAAAACCAAGAATCAGCAACCGTCGAAAGCCCTGTTGAACCTGTCATTGACGCAATGCCGCTTGTCAACGAAATGACCAAGGAGGAAACGAACAGCCAGCCGACTCCCAAGGAAGAAACCGTGTCTCAAACCGATCAACACGACAAAGGTGGCGAAGAGAAAAAACGTCAAGGCAACGAAAAATACGAAAACCGCAAAAAACGGAAACGCAACAACGAAACCGTTAACGACACTCCGGCAGAAAAAGAGTCCAATGCCGAATCATCGACAGCTTCTGAAGAAAACCATGTCGAAGAAAGACCTTTCAAGGAAAGACGCGACAGAAACGAACGAAACGACAAAAACGAAAAGCATGAAAAAAGCAGAGACGAAATCCTCGGTCTCTTTGACGCAACCGTTCAAGCCGAGGGCGTACTCGAAATCATGCCGGAAGGGTTCGGATTTCTCCGTTCTTCCGATTACAATTACCTCTCCTCCCCTGACGACATCTACGTCTCTCAGTCTCAAATCAAATTATTAGGATTAAAGACTGGCGACACCATTTTAGGCGCCATCAGGCCTCCCAAGATTGGCGAAAAATTCTTCCCTCTCGTCAAAGTCGACTACATCAACGGACGTAAGCCCGAAGAAGTACGCGACCGCATACCTTTCGACTTCCTCACCCCATTGTTCCCCAATGAAAAATTCAACATCACGGGACACAAAGGCTGCACCATCTCGACCCGTATTATGGACCTCTTCGCCCCCATCGGCAAGGGCCAGCGCGGTTTGATTGTTGCACAACCCAAGACAGGTAAGACCGTCCTGCTGAAAGACGTTGCCAACGCCATCGCTGCCAACCATCCCGAAGTATACCTCATCATCCTACTCATCGACGAGCGTCCAGAAGAAGTCACCGACATGCAACGCAGCGTCAACGCGGAAGTCATCGCCTCCACCTTTGACGAGCCTGCATCTAAGCATGTTCAAATCGCTAATATCGTCCTAGAAAAAGCCAAACGTCTCACCGAATGTGGACATGACGTGGTTATCCTTCTTGACTCTATCACCCGTCTGGCTCGCGCCTACAACACTGTGTCGCCTGCCTCTGGCAAGGTGCTCACTGGCGGCGTGGAAGCCAACGCTTTGCAGAAACCGAAACGCTTCTTCGGTGCTGCCCGTAAGATCGAAAACGGCGGATCGCTCACCATCTTAGCCACCGCCCTCATCGACACTGGCTCCAAGATGGACGAAGTCATCTTCGAAGAATTCAAGGGCACCGGTAACATGGAGCTGCAACTCGACCGCCGTCTGTCGAATAAGCGCATCTTCCCGTCCATCGACATCGTGGCATCGGGTACGCGCCGCGACGACCTCCTCGTTGACGAACGCACCTTGGCACGCGTTTGGGCATTGCGCAACCACTTCGCCGACATGACGCCCGTTGAAGCCATGGAATTCCTGAAAGACAGAGTAGCCAAGACCATCAACAACGAAGAATTCTTGATGAGCCTCGACAAATAATCAATTCAAATGAAAAAGTGGTGCGGTTTTTGCTGGACCACTTTTTTGTTTTTATAACAGACCCATGAGGAAAGTCTTAATCCTTTTTACCACCATACTGCTGGTCTTGCAACTGCAAGCACAAGATGTCGAACTGCTCGCTCGCATCAAAGCCACCAACGGTAAAATAGAATCATTTGTAGCCGACCTGTCGAACACTTCAGGGAAAGCGTCAAAAACCACCACACAAAACGGGAAGCTCTATTTTGTGTCGCCTAAAGAATTCGCTGCGCAATTTACCACGGGGAAACACATGATCGTCAACGAGAAAAGCCTCAAGATGAACATCGGCGTCTTTAATGGCACCTTTAAGATCAAAGATGGAGGCATGATGCAATCGCTGAGCAATATTTTCCTTTATGGATTCCAAGGCCGCATCCAAGACTTAGCCAAAGAAAACGATTACAGCCTGAGCACCAGGACCGACGCCAACTACCATATCGTTACAGGCACAACCAATAGAAAAATGCTGATTGGAATCGGCTACAAAACCGTAATATTCAAATACCATACCGACAACTTGCTTCTCAAGGAGATCTCGCTAATCAGTTATAGCGGCAATGTGGACACCTACACCATCTCGAATGTCAAGTATAACGTGCCCATAGACAAAAAAACGTTCCAGTTTTAGGCATACAGGGCCTTCAAGTCATCGGTCGTAAGGCCATTGAAGTCGCCCGAACTCATAAAAGCG
The DNA here is from genome assembly GCA_902780195.1 of uncultured Bacteroidia bacterium. Lineage (GTDB taxonomy): Bacteria > Bacteroidota > Bacteroidia > Bacteroidales > F082 > Limimorpha. Next base: position 10,168 of record CACZER010000032.1, on the reverse strand, counting down.
CCAATGACATTGTGTTGTTGGCCCATTTGCAATAAGGCAACAAGCTCTGCCTTATTGTGGACAACCTTCAAATCAGGACGGCCAAAGCCTTCCATAATTCGTTCATCGGGCATCAACTCCAGCTTCTTAATGGCCACGGCATGCGGGTCATAGAAGACTATGGCGGTGTCGGCAAGCTTCAAGGCATCATGGTAATGATTGATGAAGACCTCGCTGAGGCTGCTGTAGGTATGTAGCTCAAAGACCGCAATCAGATGTTTTTTAGGGAACTGCTCGCGCAGAGCCTTCACGCTAGCATTCACCTTTGAAGGCGCATGGGCGAAGTCGCGGAAGATGAAGTTATCACCATTGTCGAACAGCAATTCCAAACGTCGCGCGGCGCCTTTAAAGGATGCGATGGCATCATAGAATTGGGCATCGTTGACACCCAATTGCTGGCACACCAAGCGTGCTGCATTGATGTTTTTCATGTTATGACTGCCGAACACACCCACTTCCCTCCTACTGCCATCGGGCAACAACAACGTGGTCTTCATGCCATCGCTCTCGAAGGGATGCACGCCATAGCCAAAGGTCCGACATTGAGCACCTTGAGCAATCTTTTCAGCTTCCATGTCAGTCTGGTCATAAATCAAGCATCCACCAGGCTCAATGGTGCGAACGAAGATGCGAAACTGCTCCAAATAATTGTCGAAAGTCGGAAACACGTTGACATGATCCCAACCGATGCCGCTGATGACGGCGACATGAGGATGATAATGGTGGAACTTGGGAACACGGTCTATAGGTGAAGTGAGATATTCGTCGCCTTCCATGACCATGTATTTCGCTGTCTCGCTGAGGCGTACCATCACATCGAATCCCTCCAACTGCGCTCCAACCATGAAATCGGTCTCGATGCCGACTTTCTGAAGCACATGCAGAATCATGGAAGTGATGGTCGTCTTACCATGGCTACCGCCTATGACAATACGAGTCTTGTCCTTGCTCTGCTCATAGAGATACTCAGGATAAGAATACACCTTTAGTCCCAGCTCTTGGGCACGGACCAGCTCCGGATTGTCGATACGTGCATGCATTCCAAGAATAACAGCATCATACGATTTGTCAAGCTTATCAGGATACCAGCCCCATTGCGGTGGAAGAATGCCTTCATTGGCAAGACGCGACTTGGAAGGCTCGAAAATCTCATCATCTGAACCCGTGACTTCATAACCCTTGCGATGTAAGGCGATGGCGAGGTTGTGCATAGCACTGCCTCCTATAGCGATAAAATGAACTTTCATAGCGTAATCGTTTTGATTGCGCAAAGATAAGTAAAAATGAACGACTTCTTTTTATCTGGATTATTTTTTCAAAACCATCAATGCAACTTCGCTCTCTTGATAAGATAACTCGTCAGCACCTGGTTGTAATCCTTATTAATATCGGCCTCCACATAGTCAATTTGATACTGATAACAGTGATGCAACAAGGCTTCCTTGCGTTCGGCCATTATTTTTTTATAGGTTTCCTGAACCTCTATGGGATTGAGTTTCAGCATATCGCCCGACTCCAAATCGACAAAACGATACGGGCGGTTCTCAAAGTCCAAATTCTGTTCCAAATTGCTATCGAAGACATGAAACAGGATGACCTCGTGTTTGTTATATTTCAAATGTTCCAACGCCTCGAACATTGGCTGATAGTCATCAAGACCGTCGAGCATGTCGGTGAATATCACCACGAGACTGCGACGATGCGTCATCTCTGCGATTTGGTGCAAGCATTGTGGTGTCGAGGTTGTCTTGCGATTATTTTTGTCATAGGTGTCAATAAGTTTTTCCAACTCGCTATAAATCAACTTATTGTGCACATTTGACGACTTAGCTGGCTCGTGAAACGCTATTGTCTCGTCAAACAGGTCCAAGCCTACAGCATCGCGTTGACGTCGCATCAGTTCCATCAGCGAGGCGGCTGCATAGATAGAGAAAAAAAGCTTGTTGGGATGCTCGAAGTCAATCTTCTGCCTCACAGGGAAACACATGCTTGAGCTTTGGTCGATGACCAACTGGCAGCGCAGGTTGGTTTCCTCCTCGTAGCGTTTCACGAAGAGTTTCTCTGTACGGCCATACAACTTCCAATCGATATGGCGAATGGGTTCGCCTGTATTGTACAAGCGATGTTCGGCAAACTCAACAGAAAAACCGTGGAAGGGACTCTTGTGTAAACCAGTGATGAATCCCTCCACGATTTGACGTGCCAAGAACTCCAAGCTGCCGAATTGCGTCAGCCGGTTCCTATCGATTGAAAAGTCCAATTAGAACAGCTTTTCCAGTTTCTCCACAAACACTTTCTTGGGAGCAGCACCGACATTTTTGTCTACAGGTTGTCCGCCTTTGAAGAAAAGGACCGTGGGGATGTTCATGATGCCAAACTTGGCGGCGGTGTCGGGGCATTCCTCAACGTCGCATTTAACGGCAATCATCTTGCCTGCATATTCTTCAGAGATCTCGTCTACAATAGGTTCAACCTTCTTGCAAGGACCGCACCAAGTAGCGCCAAAGTCCACCATCACAGGAAGTTCAGATTTAAGGACGACTTCTTCAAAACGGTCGTCAGTCATTTGGATTACTGCCATAGTCTTATTGTTTAGAATGAATAATTTACTCGGTTATTGTTTAAAGCGTGCAAAGATAATAATATTTTCCAACATCGCTATTTCAAGTCAAATTCAACAAAGCTCATCTTCTCCAACAGGGGAAGTAACTCTTGAGCGTTGACAGTGCCTCTATAAGGCGTCAGGTTGCATGACTTCTTGTTGATAGGGTCGTACAAATGGATTTTATAATTCTGTTTTCCAGGATTTGCTTTCATGGTCTTGACAAACTCATTCATATCGGACTCGTTCATCTCTGATACATTCAGTTTGAGATAAACCGTCTTGGAGGTAGTCTCCAACAAAGAATCCAACAATCGTGCCTCGGTAAACCTCACCTCAAGCGTTTGTGGCATTAGGTTCGGGTCTTGCCCCGCCCTCGGGTAAGGCTTATCCAAAGTTCCATTAAGCAACACAAAAGAATTGACCGTCAACAGATTTCTGCAATTCAAATAATTCTCTCTGAACAAGCTGAATTGCAAGGCGCCGCTCTGATCCTCAATGGTAAACCTACCATAGGGATTACCGTTTTTGGCCGTATACTCCTCTGCTTTGGTGATTTGTCCACCCAGATGGACGGCTCGTCGTATGTTTTTCTCAGGGTCGTTCATGGCTGCTTTCAACGTCTCTACATTACAATTGGCAAAATAGCGCAACGGCAGATGATATACCTCCATGGGATGTGAGGAGATATAGAATCCCAAAGCCTCTTTTTCCATTTCCAATTCCTTCATCTTCGACCAAGGTTCACAAACGGGCAAGGGCATGGTAAAGGTCTCCTCCGTTTCGTCACCATCAAATCCAAAGAGATCCATCTGTGACGAGTTTTTACGCTCGTTGAAAGAAGCTACCATACGCATGGCTTTCTCAGAGAATGAAGAGGTTTCGTTGGGCGCGATAAAGAACAACATGGCGCGATGGAAACCCTTGAAGCTATCGAAACAACCAGCCATTCCCATGCTCTCCAAGGCTCTAACGTTAAGACCTTTATCCGCAACTCGCATCACAAAGTCGCCGAAGTCCTTGAACTTACCATTTGCCTCACGTTCGGCCACGATGCCAGCAACAGCCGCTTCGCCCACATTCTTGATGCCACCCATGCCATAACGAATTTCTCCTTTCTCGTTGACGGAGAACTCGTATTCCGACTCGTTGACATCAGGTCCCAAAACTGCAATCTTCATGCGTTTACACTCCTCTGTCATGAAGTTCACCTGCTTGATGTCGCCCAACTCATTGTTGAGCACAGCAGCCATGAACTCTGCCGGATAGTGCGCCTTGAGATAGGCCGTCTGGTAAGAAACCCAGCTGTAGCAAGCAGCATGTGACTTGTTGAAGGCGTAAGAAGCAAACTTCTTCCATTCCTCCCAAATCTTCTCCAGACGTTTCTTCACCTCTTCCTCAGGCAAGTTCTCAGTCTTCGTCAGTTTGGCCACACCTTGTTTCATAAACTTCTCGTACAACTCCTCCATCTTGGCCAGTTGCTTCTTACCCATTGCCTTACGCAGCGTGTCGGACTCACCACGGGTAAAATCGGCCAACTCACGCGAGAGCAACATCACCTGCTCCTGATAGACACAGATGCCGTAGGTGTCCTTCAGGTACTTCTCCATGCAGTCGAAGTCGTACTTGATCTCCTGTCGGCCTTGCTTACGGGCGATGAAGTCGGGGATGTTGTCCATCGGGCCGGGACGATAGAGGGCGTTCATAGCGATGATGTCGCCGATGACCGAAGGCTGCAACTCACGCAGATATTTCTGCATGCCGGGCGATTCGAACTGGAACGTGCCGATGGTGTTTCCTGCCGAGTATAACTTATAGGTTTCCTCATCGTCAATCGGGATGTGGTCGATGTCGATGTCGATGCCACGGGTCTTCTTGATGTTCTTCAAGGCATCCTTGATCAAGGTCAAGGTCTTCAAGCCCAAGAAATCCATCTTGATGAGGCCGACCGTCTCAATGACATGGCCGTCATATTGGGTCACCACGACATCCTCTTTGGTATCTTTATCCCTAACGGTACAAACCGGGGCCACGTTAGTCAAGTCGTCGGCGCCAATGATGACACCGCAAGCATGGATACCGATTTGGCGGTTGGTGTCCTCCAGCTCCTCGGCATAGGTCAGCATGGAAGAGATGTTCTTGTCCCCACCGTTAAGCATCTCTTTCAGCTCGGGCACATACTTGTAGCAGTTCTTCAAGTTGACCTTGGGCATCTTCTTGGGAACCTCGCCTTCCACGGCTTTCACTGCGGCTTCGTCGAAGTTACGGTCAGGGATAAAGCCCTTGATCTTATTGACCTCGAGCAATGGCACCTTCTGCACACGACCTACGTCTTGGATGGCCGACTTGGCCGCCATGGTGCCGTAGGTGATGATGTGCGCCACTTTCTCCTTACCGTATTTCTTGGTCACCCAGTCGAGAACGCGCTCGCGACCGTCATCGTCAAAGTCGACGTCGATATCGGGCAAGGAGATACGATCGGGGTTGAGGAAACGCTCAAACAGCAAGTCGTACTTCAGCGGGTCAAGATCGGTAATCTTCAAGCAATAAGCCACAACAGAGCCAGCAGCCGAGCCACGACCAGGGCCCACAGAGACACCCAATTCCTCTCTTGCGGCACGGATATAGTCGCTCACGATAAGGAAGTAGCCTGGGAAGCCCATGGTCTTCATCACATGCAGCTCGAATTTGATACGTTCAATCTGATCCTCAGTGAGATTCTCGCCATAGCGCTCTTTGGCGCCTTCCCAGGTCAGCTTGGCGAGATAGTCGGCCTCGAGTTTGATACGATACAGGCGGTCGTAGCCGCCCAGTTTCTTGACCTTCTTCTCAGCCTCTTCCTGCGACATCACCACGTTGCCGTGCTCGTCGCGGGTGAACTCATTGAATAGGTCTTCTTCGGTAAACTTCTTGCGATAATCCTCTTCCGTGCCAAAGTCCTCTGGGATGGGGAATTTAGGCATAATGGGGTCGGAGTCGATGCTGTAGGTCTCCACCTTGTCGACGATCTCCTGCGTGTTCTCCAGCACCTCGGGATGGTCGGAGAAGATATGACCCATTTCTTCCGGCGTCTTCAGCCATTCCTGCTTGGTATAGTGCATGCGTGTAGGATCATCGAGGTCTTTGCCCGTGCTGAGGCAGATGAGGCGGTCGTGTGCCTCGCCATGTTCCTCTTCCACAAAGTGGACGTCGTTGGTGGCGATGACCTTCACATTATACTTCTTCGCCAAGTCGAAGATGATCTTGTTCACCTCCTTCTGGCGTTCGTACACCTCGGTGTCGCCACCAGGTTTGTCGGTCTTATGCCGCTGGACTTCAAGGTAATAGTCATCTCCAAAGAGGTTCTTGAACCATCGTATCGACTCCTCAGCGCCCTTCATGTCGCCGTTCATAATCTTTTGCGGCACTTCGCCCGCAAGACAAGCCGAGCTACATATTAGGCCTTCGTGGTATTTTTCGAGTAGGCTGTGGTCGATACGCGGATTGTAGTAAAAGCCCTCCGTGTAGGCGATGGAACTCAGCTTACAGAGACTGTGGTAACCAGTCTTGTTCTTGGCCAATAAAATAAGGTGCCAGCCGCGGTCCTGACGACCGTCGCGTTTTTCTATACTGATGGGAGCGCAGTAAGTTTCAATGCCAAAAATCGGTTTGAAGAACTGCTTGTTCAGTTTTTCGATTTGCTGTTGGGCAGCAATCTTTTCTTCTTCGGTAGACTCAGGTTTCCCGATAATGGCTTGTTGTTCTTTGATGGCATCCTTCACCTTGCCGTTCTCCTTGTTCACGGTATCGGCGAAATCCTTGATACCGAACATATTGCCATGGTCGGTGAGGGCGAGGCTATACATGCCGTATTTCTTGCATTTGGCCACCAGGTCGGGCACCTTCGACATGCCATCGAGCATGGAATAGTGCGAGTGGACGTGCAGATGAGTGAAATGTTGGGGAATATAGTTGCCCATTCCGGGTTCTTCCTCTACCTTTTCCTCCTCGTCAAAGTTTGCTTCTACTTTGATACCTGCAGGCTGAATCACATCGGGATTTGCAGCCTTGAAATCATCGATGAACTGAGCATCAACGTGCAGATCGGTCTCATCCAACACACCGCGACGGATCAGTTCGAGGAAGACGCGTGCTGTGGCTTCCACGTCGGCGGAGGCGTTATGAGCAGAGTCGAAGTCCTCGCCAAACAACAGGTGATGGAACTCGCCCAGACGCGGCAGCTTGAACTTGCCGCCTTTGCCGCCGGGGAACTGGCAAAACTCGGCCGTCTTCTCCGTGCAGGTGTCAATGATTTGCCAACGGCGCAAGGGATTCTCGCGGCCGCAACGCAGAAACTCGCAGCCCAACACGTTGAGGTCGAAGTTGATATTGTGTCCCACCAGGTATTTGGCTTTGGCGGCGGAGATCATAAACATATCGAGCACCTCGTTGAGCGGTTTGCCGTATTTCATGGCATGTTCGGTGGAGATGCCATGCACCACTTTGGCATCGATGGGTATGACAAAGCCATCAGGCTGAACAAGATAGTTATGGTTCTCCACAAATCGACCCTTTTCGTCATGGATCTGCCAAGCCAGTTGCACCATGCGTGGCCAGTTGTCGAAGTCGGTCAGCGGAGCATTATCATTTTTGGGAAGACCAGTGGTCTCTGTATCGAAGATTAAAAACATAATCAGTTGAGAGTTTAGAGTTTAGAGTGTAGAGTTCGAGAGGATTCTACTCTAATTTTCGGGTTTCAAAAATAAGAATTTTGCGAGAATGGTGCAAGCGCACCGAAAAGTTTTTACGTATTTTTGCTTCATCATAACCGATCAAACACAACCATTATGCAAAACCTCAAACACATATTCCTCATCCTCATCACCTTGTTCTCCTGCCGCGCAGCCACAGCGCAGGATTACTTCCTCGACCGCTTCTATTCCGACGACGGTGTCGACCAGATACAATTCTACTACAACGCCGACAACCTGTTGGAATCCTACCATTCGGTATCCAACGCGGAAGGCGAGATCGATGACCTTATTGACTCGCTCTATTATGACGAGCGCGGCAATATAGTCCGCATCGACTTCTTCCAATATTACAACAACGAGTGGATCTACCCGAGTTACATCACTTACACCTATGACGACAACAACCACCGCCTCACCCGCACCAACTACAACGACTGGGGCAGTGGATTCGAACTACAAGGCATCTACACCTATTCTTATGATGGCGATCAACTCACCGGCTATGAGATGACCCTTGGCGGCGCGTTGCTCATGCGAGGCACATATTCCTACGACAACGGCCTCTGCACACAAATCCTCGAAGAATACAACGACGCCTGGGGTGGCACGGGTTGGAGCAACTCTGCCCTGACCACCTATACCTATGACGAAACGGGCAACTGCACCAACGAGACATACGCCTATTGGAGCAACGGCTGGGTACCCAACTCCAGTATCGATAGGATTTTCGACGCCAACGGCAACTGCAAGCAACGAGAAAAACACTCCAACGGACAAGTCGCCGAACGCGTGACATATGCTTATGACGACGCCTGCACCATCAACCATGTGCTCCTGCCCTATCATCCAGAGCCCAACTACACTTGGGATCCATTCGCCAACCGTCCAATCAGCTATGCTTGGGAGGCCGCCAATGATGGCGGGCAACTCATTTATGTCTGTGACTACATCTTTGAATACGGTACCTTCGAAGGCGTACCTCAACACGAAGCAACCGTCACCGACATGATGACCGTTTACCCCAACCCCGCCCAAGGCGAGATGACCATCAGCCTTGAAGGCCTGCGTCGCTATGAAATCATCGACATGAACGGTCAGACTGTCGTGCAAGGACAAGCCAACGGGAAACGACATACCATCGATGTATCCGAATTAGCTTCAGGGCTCTATCTGGTGAAAGCCTACAACGGACAAAGCTGGAGCATCAGCAAGGTGCAAGTCAAATAAGTCAGGCCTTCTTATCCGTCAAGATCATAAACAAGATTGCAAAAAGAATCAACGCGACACCGAGGGCAACGTTGAGCGTAAAAGCTTCATGGAAGACCAACGTCCCGATGACGATGGCCGTCAATGGTTCAAGAATACCAAGGATGGAGGTCTTGGTGGCACCGACCGCCTTGCTTGAAGCCGCCAAGGTGATGGTGGCAATTGCCGTAGGCAAAATTGCCAAGCCCAACACATTCAGCCAACTGACCGCATCGGGAACGGCATTGAGATGCACGCCGAAGCCCGACAAAGCAAACAGCATCACCGAGCCAATCAAGAAGCAATAGAAAGTCAAAGTGAGGTTAGGGATGGCCTTGACTTGCTTACTCAGGTTGACGATGACAATAAATAAGGTATAGCATAGTCCCGAGGCCACCACGAGAGCGATGCCACGCCAGTCGATGAATCCTCCACCACCCTTGAGCGAGAGCAAAATGGCGCCTGCTACGCCTGCGAAAATGGAAATCCATGTCTTCCAACTCGGGTACTGACCGAAAAACATCATGATGAGCGCGACCATAATGGGATAGACATAAAGGATACTTGTGGCAATGCCCGAAGGGATATACTTGTATGCCTCAAACAAGGTGATGCTGCATCCGGTAAACAGCATGCCAAGGATGGTCATTAGTCCGAACTGCTTCCAGGTAATGCGAATCTGACGTTTCACGACGAGCATATAGGCCAGCATCAACAATGTGGCCACACCATAGCGATAGAACAATAAAGAGTTGACGTCCAAGCCCTTGTTGATGACAGGCACGCCAAAGAGCGGGTTCATGCCGTAGGTGATGCCCGAGACGATGCCCGCTATATAACCCCAATGAAGTTTGTTTTGCTTTTGCATTATTTCTGTCTTAAACCGGCCCTTCGACTAGCTCAGGGACCTGAGCTCTTTGAAAACGGCCGCAAAATTAGGCATTGTCGGGCGATTTACGAAACGGGAAAAAGATAAAAAGTTGTACTTTTGCAGCCGAAACCTCGGGTAGGTTTTAGTTAATTCATTAAAAATCAACTTAAAACATTAAATTATGCCTGCAAAAATTAGATTGCAAAGACATGGCAAGAAGGGTCAACCCTTCTATCACATCGTAGTTGCCGACTCTCGTTCACCACGTGATGGCAAATTCATTGAGAAATTAGGCACCTACAACCCGCTCACCAACCCTGCTCAGATCAACATCAAGTTTGACAGAGCCTTGTATTGGTACAGCGTTGGCGCTCAGCCCACCGACACTGCCCGCTCACTGCTCAGCAAGACCGGCGTCATGATGAAGTACCACCTGATGCGTGGTGTCCAGAAAGGCGCCATGACTGAGGAACAAGCCGAGATCAAGTTCCAGAACTGGATGAAGGAGAAGGAAGCCAGAATCGCTGGCATCGTGAAGGCTAATGAAGAGAAGGCCCGTGGCGAAAAGAAGACCCGTCTGGATGCTGAAAAGCAAGTCAACGAGGCCCGCGCCGCCGAGCTCGCCAAAAAGAGACTCGCTGAAATGGAAGCCAAGAAGGCTGCCGAAGCCGAAGCTGC